>MUYB01000078.1 GCA_002015125.1 [Haemophilus] felis | reverse complement strand
TTTTACTTACGCTGATGAGTGGTGATAAGGCGATCAAGTGCGGTGAAAAAGGATCCGATTTTTTGTTGTTCTTGGATTATTGGATAAATTAAAGCTATTGTTTTTAAATCATCATTTCTAAGATGAACAACAGATTTACCTTGTGCTTTTTTAGATAACTCTTTCTGAGTTTTTCCATTTGAAATATTCAAAGCTAAAAATATCGAATTAATATCAGAATATGGTTTTATAATATTTAAGTCTCCACCTAGAATTATGCCAGCCTTTCCAACTGCGGAGGCTCTGGCAATATCTTCTGCTGTTTCTCCTGAAGCAGGAACAATGACTTCATCTCCTTCACTAAAAATTGAATTCTTATTGCTAGTAACAAAAGTATCTACATCATTAATAACGGTTTGATATTGAGTATAAAGCTGACCATATAAAATTATAGGCTCTCCCGAACTCTTTAAATCAGATTTTGAAAAACCTATCCCTTTAGAAAAAGTTGCTAACTCCCCCAACTTCCGCTGTTCCCA
>MUYB01000077.1 GCA_002015125.1 [Haemophilus] felis | reverse complement strand
GCCGCACGTCGCGCCAAACCAATGCACAACTCTGTTTGGGTGAGCACTTCTGTAGGCGAGAAAAAAGGCGATATCACTCGTCGTACTAAAACCCTCAATCTTGGTGTTGACGAGCAATTTGGCAATGTGATTTTAGGTGTGTTCGCAAGTTATCTCGATCAAAGCAGTGATAGAGATGGCTTTAGCAGTGAATTAAATGGTTACGCCTTCAGCAGCTATGGTAAATACAGTCCACAAAACCATGATTTCACTTGGTTGTTGCAATACGGTAAAACCAAAGGCAGCCTCAATCGTAGTATTACTGGCGTAGTGAATAATTCAGCAGACGTGAGAAGTAAATTTGCTGCGGTGAAAGCAGAATACGGTTATCGCCTTGCTTTCGACCCTATGTACTTGCAAGTGAAACCATTCGTTGGCTTGATGTTCAATGTGGGCGAACAAAAACCGTTCACTGAAAAAGGCAACTTGCCAGTATCTGTTGGCGCTATCAATGCGCAACGTTTGGCATTAGAAGTGGGTGTTGAAGTGAAAAAATACTTTGAGAATGCCTATATTTATCTCAAACCAAGTATTCAAACGGATTTAATGGCGCGCACAAGAGATGTGGATATTCGTTTTGTCGGCACGCCAAACAGTATTCCGTTTAAATCAAACGCTCAGAAAAAAACTTACTTTGCATTGGGTTTGGGGACGCAAATTCGCTTGCGTAAAAACTTGCTCGCTGAATTGAATTTCAA
>MUYB01000076.1 GCA_002015125.1 [Haemophilus] felis | reverse complement strand
GCTTGAGGTTTTTTGTTTTTCTAAAACACAGCTAGCTAATTATAAAACTATGATCTGTGCGTATAGAAACAAGAAACTAAAGAGTTAAATTAAACAGTGAAATGCTTTGTGAGTTGTAGAATACAATTAAACTCCAAAAGGTTTAGATTCGTGATAAAAGCGCTAGCGCTTCCTGATGTGATGTGTGTGGAAACATATCAAATAGCTTCACTTTTTGTAGTTTATATCCTTTTAATTGAGCAAGATCTTGTGCCATAGTTTTAGGATTGCAACTAGAATATAAAATGAATTTTGGATTGAGTTGACTGAGAAATTGTAGAACTTCTTTTCCTACACCACGTCTTGGTGGATTCATGATGACTAAATCAGGTATGAGTGATGCATCAAAGGAAAAGTTTGCTACATCTAAAGCTTGGAATTTCACCTGTTTTAAGCCCAACTTTTGGGCGGAATCTTGTGCAGCGGCGATAGCTGATGCGGATATTTCAATGCCAATAAGTTCAGGGGCTAAACCTTTTTGGGTGTAATGGACAAAA
>MUYB01000075.1 GCA_002015125.1 [Haemophilus] felis | reverse complement strand
CTGATGAGTAGTGATAAGGCGATCAAGTGCGGTGAAAAACGTGCCTATTTTTTGTTGTTCTTGTTCTGAGATAGGAAAAATTAATGTTGTTTTAAAAAAATCTTCCGTAGAAATATTTAACAAACCATGATTCCTTGCCCCCTCCGCAGCATACTTAGAAACCTCTTTATACCAGTATGTCGTTTCGTAATATTTGGTTAAAAAATCACTATTAATTTTGATTGGTTTAAACAAAATATAAAGTGTAGATAAAACGCCCTGTGGATATAGCTCCAACCGTTTTATTGCTCCCCACGGGAATCCATTTGAATACGATTTATTGTATGCAAATTCCCCATTTTTTATTAGGTAATAACCTGATACGTCTTTGCTTGCTACTACTTTATTAAAAAACGCATTCTGATCAACTAAACCATATTGTGCAGAAATTGTAAGCGGTAATGTTGACTCTAGATTTTTATTTTTTCTAGTTATTCTCTGCACCACATTACCCAACTTCCGCTGTTCCCA
>MUYB01000074.1 GCA_002015125.1 [Haemophilus] felis | reverse complement strand
TGGGAGAACACCAATAGCAACGTTACTTGATGGAAAGCGTATTTGGGCAGAAAAGAATTTAAGCTCAAATTAATCTGACAGGCACGGTAATTTTAAACGGGGACTGTCAGATTTGGTTTGATCTTCTACAGTTAATACGTCCCTTTAAATTATTTAGACAATTTGTTTAAGCGAGTTTGAGATTCTTCTGCCCAAGGCCCTTTCTCTGCTATCAATTCTTGATACCAATAAATAGCTTGCGGTATATTTTTCTTCGTTCCTTCTCCAAATTCATACATTAACGCCAGTCTATATTTCGCACTAGAATTTCCTGCTTCTGCGGCCTTTTTAAACCATTTAAAAGACTTTTGAGGCTGTTTTAATTCTTGTTCATATATTTGTCCTAAAATAAACATCGCTTCTACAGAACCAGATTGAGCTGACATTTTAAATAATTTTGCACTGTGCGCAACATTCTTCTGAACATAATGGCCCTCTAAATAAAACAAGGCTAAATTGTTCAAGGCTTTCACACTTCCACTTTCAGCCGCTTCACTCAACCACCAATAAGCCTTCGCCAAATCCTTTTTAACGCCGTTCCCCTTTAAATAAAGCAATGCTAAATTAACCTGTGATTCTCGATTCTTCTTTTGGGCCAAAGGCAATATTAATTCAAATACTTTCGACCAATTTTCTTTTTCCGCTTCTAACAAAATCATTTTACGTCGCTGCTCATCGGTTAACGCCGATGGGTCTTGTAGCACCGATTGAGTTACATTTAGTTGCTCAGTTAAATCTTGCTTTGAATTATTTATATCGCTTGCATTCACTAATTTTGACAAAGATAAAAGAATAAATAAGCAGGCGGTTATTCTTAAATTCATAAATGATTATTCCTAATTAAATGGTAAACAACAACATCACAAAAAAGAGTAGCGAGATTACCAGCTCAAATAATCCAACTTGCTTAACGGATAATTTCACGCGGGGTAACCACAATGCCCGAATCAACGCCGGAACATAACATAAAGCTAACCAATATTCCTGATAGAAAATAAAAATGAGCACACATATTATATGATAAAAATAAGATGCCCAAAGATAAACTGGATTCTTTCGTTCTCTTAAAACTGATTTCACATACAAGGTCGTGCCAATAAAAAATAACGAAGGATACAGTGCGACTAACCAAATAGTTTCATCAAAAATACCTGAAGAAAAATAATAAGAGGCCATACCTGCAATAGCAAATATTATAATTCCAGCAAAATCATTTAATAAGGCCCGTTCATTTTTCTTTTTAAAATAAAAGATATTCACCAAAACCAACGGTAACATTGCAAGAATAAAATAAATAATCTGCCAGTTATAACATAACGCAGGAATCGCAAAAATAAGGCTTGCACAGCAATAAATAATGCTCCATTTTATATTCATTGGCATATTTCGTCCCTTAAATAAATTTAAAAAGGGATAGGTCATCAAATATAGGCTAAACCAAGCACATAAAAGAAAAAAATGTAACCATATCGGTTCTGACTTAAACATGCCATACAAAAACGGCAATAATGCCATTACAATTGCGCCATGTTGATTAGAAATCAGCAATTTCACCGGTAATACCACCTGTATGTAAGTAAGAATTAATTTGATTAAGTGTAGCAAATTTGATACAAATCAACCAAATTAATTATTATCATGACTAACAACTTAATTGAGGATTTTATGGTTAGAGTGCAACGTTTTCATACTAACTCTCGTTTAGCCGAAATGGCGATTTATAATGGCGTAATCTACCTAGCAGGACAAGTGCCTGAAAACCTGAAAATACACAAGCAAACGCTTATGAACAAACAAAAGAAGTATTAAGCTTAGTGGATAAATTATTGCAAGAAGCAGGTTCCAACAAAAGCCGCATTATCAATGCGCAGATTTACCTAGCAAATATGAATGATTATGCTGAAATGAATAGAGCTTGGGACGAATGGGTTGATACAGAAAATCCACCAACTAGAGCAACGGTAGAAGCACGTTTAGCGGTACCTGAGTGGAAAGTGGAAATTGTTATCACCGCGGCGGTATAGCACTTAATTTTTAAATATAAAAGCTGATTAACCCACAAATCAACCTTTATTATTTTTATTTTACTAGGTCTTTATAAAAAAACTCATTTTTCAATAATAAAATTATGTTCTAGAATACATAGGTTATCTCAATTATCTCTGTATGCCATTATGAAAATGAATATCCCAATATTTCTTACCTTTTTTCGTGTAGCCCTAATTCCATTTTTTGTTATCACTTTCTACTTGCCTATTTCTATAGCGCCTTTTATCACAACTTTAATTTTCTTTATTGCTGGAGTAACAGATTGGTTTGATGGCTACTTAGCAAGACGCTGGAAACAAACAACAAGATTTGGTGCTTTTTTAGATCCTGTTGCGGACAAAGTGATGGTAACCGTTGCGCTAGCCTTAGTGGTGGAACATTACAATGCTTTCTGGATAACATTACCTGCAGTCATCATGATTTCTCGAGAAATTATTATTTCTGCATTGCGTGAATGGATGGCAGAAGTGGGAGAAAGAGGCGTTGTTGCGGTATCTTGGTTAGGAAAAGTAAAAACCACAGCTCAAATGTTCGCTTTAGGCGGCCTACTTTGGAGATATAACCCATTAATGGAAATCGTCGCTATAGCGCTTCTGTACATCGCCGCTATTTTGACAATTTGGTCAATGATGCAATACCTCAAAGCAGCCAAAGGAAGTTTATTAGACAAAGTGGAGCTATAAATCTCAATCAAGCACTCGCTTGAATTATTTTTAATCAGTTAATTTATTTTTTGCAGTTTTCATTTGACAGCTTTCTCTAAATCAGTAAAATCCAGTCCGTTGTTTGCGAGTAGTATAGCAACGCACGCGGGAATAGCTCAGTTGGTAGAGCACAACCTTGCCAAGGTTGGGGTCGCGAGTTCGAACCTCGTTTCCCGCTCCAATTCAAAACAAAAGGTGCGCCCGAGTGGTGAAATCGGTAGACACAAGGGATTTAAAATCCCTCGACTTTCGAGTCGTGGCGGTTCAAGTCCGCCCTCGGGCACCATTTAAAATACCATAAAAAAACAACAAGATAGTCGCGCAAGCGGCTTTTTTTATGCCTAAAATTTAGGTGTAATGGACAAAATAGT
>MUYB01000073.1 GCA_002015125.1 [Haemophilus] felis | reverse complement strand
GGTTTGGCGCGACGTGCGGCCTCTATGAAAAATTCACTGTTAGTATCCGCAGATTCGATACCATTGACGTTAGCTAATGCACTTAAACGTGCTTCTGCCACACGAGTGGCATCAATGCTAAATGCAAAGTCATAATTGCTATAACCTTCCGCCAAGGAACGTAAACTTTGTTCGGTTTTGTTTGCAACTTCTTGTTTTTGTTTGTTAGTTAAGTGAGTTAAATTTTTCAAACGATCAATAACCTGGAAAATTTGTTTATTTACCGCAGAAGGCTCAGCTGGTTTTGCTGGCGCAATTGGGGCAACTGGCGCAGCAGGTTTTGGTGGTGTTGCTGGTTGTTCTGGTTTTGGCGGAACAGGTTTTTCAGGTGCTAGTGCAGGAGGTGTTCCTTCTGGAGCTGGTGGTGCAGCAGGCTGCTCTGAGAGCTGCGCCGGTTCAGCAGTTTCAGGTTTTTTAGGTTCTGTATCTTCTTTCGGTTTCTCACCAGCTGGTTGAGCTGGTTGTGGTGAAGGAGTGGCCTGTCCCTCTGTGTTAGACGGCTCTTTAGGCTTCTCAGCATCTTTAGGCGGATCTTGTGGGTTAGATTGTGTATCTACTGCATTGCCACCACCCTGAGAATTATTATCAGGAATAGTCTGTTTTGGTGTTTCTGAATCTTTTGGAGATTCACCCGCACTTTCTTTTCCGTCATTTTCAGCTGAGCTATGAGTGTTTTCTTGATCGCTAGTTTGTAGATCTTCTTGACGAGTAGCTTGGTCATCTTGTCCCGTATCTGAACCACTTTGATTTTCAGTCTCTTTTGACCCTGCAGGTGTTTCTGAACTGTCTGCGCTAGGGCCGCTAGTTTCACCAGCTGCAGGGGTTCCCCCTGGTGTTGGGGTGTCTGCATTTGGTCCAATTGCACCACCTGCTTCGCCTGTATTATCAGCTTTAGGTTGTTCACTACCTGAATTTTCTGTATTAGCAGATGAACCTGGGGTAGAGGCTGAGTCAGAACTGTCTGTACCTGATGAACCATTTGTCCCAGTACTGTTTGTACTAGAGTTACTGTTTTCAGGTGTGCCTTCGCTGCGAGCAGGAGAGTTGTTGTTATTTTCTCCTGATGGCGGCTGTGGCCCACTTTCACCGCCCTCTACATGACCAGTACCTTGACCTTCACTGTCTGCAGAAGCTGAACTAGATTCACCTGATGAACCGTCTGAGCCACCGCCTGATGAATCGCCTGCGCCTGCACTACCGCCACCGCTAGCCCCAGGACCGCTTGAACCTGGATTGCTTACATTGCCTACGCCACTGTTTTCCATACCTGATCTAGTTCCTGCTGAATGATCTTCAGTATTTTCAGAACGAGGACTGTAGGTTATTTTTCCGCTTTCATTTCTATTTTCATAGTCACTATGATTATTGAAAGAAAAATTACCTTCTCTACCTTTATTATCAATATCTAAGCCTGAACCAGTTAATTCTCCAGTAATGGAAAGTCCACCAGCACCTTCAAGTCCAATACCACCGCCTTGACTAGAAATGTTATTAACACTAAGTATAGTAAGAGATGCATTATCTTCGTCAAATTGATCACCAACAGTTATTTTTGTTTTATCATCATTAATTGTAAGAGTGCCTGTTACATCCAGATTGTGCTTAATTGCAGGTGTTGAATTGGTTAAATTTAGATTATTTAATTTATTCAGAGCCTCAGGAATATCTTTGCCATCAAAATTTTTTAGAGTGAGATTGACAGTTGGATCGTTATCAAGCTGTTTTGTAATGCGCAGATTTTGACGATAGGAATCTACAGTTAGATCTGCATTTGGAGCATTTATTTCAATATTTTTCTTTACGTTAGTATTGGTATTTAACGTCACTTTGTTACTATTACTAGCATTCAAAACAACATTTTTTAACTCTGTTGTTGCTATTGTAGAATTATTTTTTGTGTTTTGTACAAGCAACTCACCTCCCTCACCCTGTTCAGCATCATTGTAGGCGCCCAAATATATATTAGGCCGAGTGAACGCATCTAATTTATCGCTTCGAGTATCTACATTATCTAAGGTTAGTTTATGACCATTTAAATATATTTTAGGATCTAATTCATTTGGCCTTCCTGTACCAGCCCCAGCAACAGCAGCAGCAAGGCTTGGATCAACTGGCTGAATGACTAAATGAACATTTTTTAAGGTTAAGTTTTTTGTTAAGGATAGATTGTTAATCCCTTCAAAATCAATTGTATGTCTAGTCTCGCCATTTTGACGACTGCCATCAATAATAACATTAGTATCAAAATTAAAATCGTGGCTATTTCCATTATTGTCGCTATAGCTGTGCCTTACATTTTTATGTAAAAAAATGGTATCTATCACATCATCACCATTGCTTTTAGCGGCTTGTAATGCTTCTTTTAAGGAATTGAAATGATTTTCACTACGTTGATCAGATATATAAAAAGCCTCCGCCCAAACCGCACTAGAAAATAAAGAAACACCTATTGAAATAACTAAAGCAAGGGTTATCTTATTGATTGATTGATTGATTG
>MUYB01000072.1 GCA_002015125.1 [Haemophilus] felis | reverse complement strand
GCTTCCCCTATGCGTTGCATAGGGACGGGCTATATTTTTAGGCTTCATTCTGCGGCATTATGCCTTGATTCAGCTCTAAAAACTCAACCTTAAAATGTAGCCAAAATGCAGGGCATTTTTTTCGGCCACATTTTAAGTTTTCGCCATTCGGTAACTATCCCTAAGCCAATTTATGGGGCGTTGCCCCAAACCCCACAAGGGAATAATCCCTTGATCCTTTCCTCTTGGTTGTACTTCCCTTTCCTTTCTTTTTCTCATCGTTCATCAGGTAATTATCGTTTGTTATGGTTTCAGCAGGGGGGGATTATGTGCCATTTCTTCGATTAAAACACAGCACGCCCAAAACGTGAGCAACTACCGCAACAAGATCGGCAGGTTTTCGCTTCGCTTACATCAGGGGCTTTGCCCCTAATAACCCCAACAGGCTAAAATTTGAGGGCTTTTATTTGTCTAAAAAACAAGCAATCAATCAAAAAAATATTGTTTTATTTGTTTTTTTATTTGTATTTTTATTTGTTTTTTGTTATTATTATCACCGTTGAAAGGCGATAAGCTAGACAACAAAAGGGAAGCCTGAA
>MUYB01000071.1 GCA_002015125.1 [Haemophilus] felis | reverse complement strand
CGAGCTGATAATACTCTGCCTTCTCAGTGTTCACAATTTGATGATAAACCACCTTTTCACTTAAGCTATCCATTATGACCAAAACGCCAAATTCTCGCCCAAAGAAAGTGGTATCCATAATAATATTCAAATAAGTTGAAATAGGCGATTTTAAGGCTGATTTAGGGGCTTTATCAATATATCTTTGAATGGTTTTAACGGAACATTTATATTTTAAAGCGAGGTCTTTATAGGTTTGTTTTCCTTGTGAATAATTAAACCAAATATCGCTAGGATTTAATTTCTTTTGGAAGGTAAAAGTCTTATTACAGGAAGGACATTTATAGCGTTGGATATTGTTTTTTAATCCGTGTTTATGAATAACAGTATTTTGGCAGTAAGGGCAATTTTTTGGTTCATTTTCAAAAATGTGGGTTAAAGGCTTATAGTATAAGGCTTAACTGCACTTTTTTCCCACATTTTTGTCCATTACACCAATTATTAATTCAATAGAGGCTAGAATAAAAAATGAAAAGAAAAATTAGCTTTAAAAATAAAAACATCTCTATAGATGTTTCGCATTTATACACATATGGTACTGATAACCCTCAAGATTTAGTAAATAGGATTCCATCAAACGAAGATGTGTCTATTGAGGTAGATATCGATGAGATCGAGTCTTTCGTCGGTAGCTTATTTGATCCTATTAAATTTAATATGTTTAAATACGTTTCTTTAGGAATAAAATCCGACGGAACAGCAATTACCTTACAAGATTTTAATAAATTCTCCAGTGTTGATAATAATGGAAATGGATATTTAACTCAAGAGCAAATGGAGAGCTTTAGCCCATCATTATGACTAAATTTTGCTACCTTTCCCCACAGAACTTCTAATTTAATGTGATCTATTTCACAGTTTCTTGATTTTCTTCTTTTTTACATTAAGGTTCTTTGTTAGATTTAAAGAATTTTAATATAATTAATAATTATTTATTTTCTATAATTGTAAATAGTTTTTATACTACATCAACAACTTTCCACCTTTAGATATCTACTCACAAAAAATGCAAATGAGAAATGAGGTAACAAATTTGATTGTTGCTTGTTTATAGAATATGATGAGTAGACTATTATTCCAATGAGGCGACAATGCAAAGAATATATATTCTTATTATATTAACCTTAGTTGTATTTCTAGGTTATAAAGGGCATGAAAACTTAAGAGAAAATAACAAAAAAGGGATTTGTTTATATACCAATTCTTTTTTAACTAAGGATGAGCTATATAAGAGAACTGTTTACTTTTATGTAAGAAAATCAATTGACGAATCAGAAGACTATTATAACAACTGTTATAGAAAGAAAAAAAATGTGGAATTTATTATATAAATAGCACAAATGAACTAGCATTGATTGAAGAAAAAATTAAAAATTTCAATATTGATGATAGTGATTTTATCAATTTACTTAAAAATAGAAAAGACATCTATAATGCAAAAATTAATTCTTTATATTCAAGATACTATGATGGAGATGGAGAACTTCGCATTTTTCTTGGCGTTTATACTCGAGCTGAAAAGGGCAATAGATGGCCTATTACTAGCAATGCAAATTATTATCTAAGGATACAACAGTTTGATGTGGATGAAAATAATAATTTGAAATATGATTCAGATTCTTTTCCATATTTTATACCCATAGATAATTGTGGAAAACTGTTAATTGATTTAATATAGATTGGAATAAAAAAATGAAAAGAAAAATAAGTTTTAAAAACAAGAACGTTGCTATTCTGTTAAGAATTTTATAGATCCGATGGAATATGCGATTAAAATAAAAGAGAAATATAAAATTACTCTGGAAGAAAGTGTGGATTTATATAATGCAACCAGAGAGTATTATAAAGCTTTCAGTTTGGGAAGTCATCATCTAAATCAGTAAATAAAGTACATGATGTATTAGATAATTTTATAAATGAAAATGATAGAATTAATAAATATAAATTAATTTCTTCGGTCAAGGAGTCATTTATAACAAGTGAAAAAGGATATTTTAGAAAAAACATTATTTGGCCTGAACTTTACAACAAAAGCATTACTCCAAAAAATAGTTTTTTCCCAACCTCTTCATCAGAAATTGCCAAAGAAAAAGAACAAAATAGCGATCGTGATCATTTTTATATTACAAACCTTTCAGCAATTGGTATGAAGGGGTTCTTTCTAAATGAAAGCACAGAGCATAAAGATCTTACCTCAACTGCTATAGTTACAGATGATAAAAGGATAGCTAATCATAACCTTATCCGAAACGAAGCAATTGATACAAAACCTTATGAATTTAATAAGAATAGAGAGTCCCTTTATTATCACAGCACTAAGTTAGTTAATGCTCAAGGTCGCCCATATAAAATCGCAAACGATCCGCTTATTTTAGATCTCAACGGCGATGGAGTAAAAACCGCCAGCTACACGGAAAAGCCAGTATTATTTTTCTGCTAAATTTTTTTCACATTCGCAATTAATTATCGACAAACTAATAGAAATTAAAATGAATAAATTCTTATCAAGAAATTTTATTTATAAAACCTTAATATTAATACTTCTCTTGCTTATTCAAAAGATGTTTTTTTTTGAAAAATATCTTGAAAGAAAAGAATATTGTGAATCTTTAAATAAAGATGAATATCTAAGAGAAGCAGTCAATGATTTTTTCTTAAAAGAGAAGTATGGTGATATATACATTAGAAGACAAAATATTATTCTTAGCCCATGCTATCCTTTTGATGAAGAAAAAAACATTTCTGGATGTGAGCTAACGTTAATAGATAAGACTATAACTAAAGATAACATTGATAATTTCATACAAAATCATTTTTTATCAGCAGAAATAATGTACACAATGGATACGTTATCAGAAGCTGTTGCTTTATTAAGCAAAGAAATTCTAACAAGTCCCAATAAAATAAAAAAAAACAAAATATTTTTTAAAAAAAATTTTTGGGATTATTTAAATGATAGTAATATAGCATATTATAAATTCCCCGAGATGGAAATATATTCTAGAGAAAACTTCTCCGTTAAAAATAACATACTTAAAGTTGAAGTTTGGAATGGATCGAAGAATTGGTCTAACATGGGTAGAGCGTGGAGCAAATTCGAACTTCATCGGATAGAAGAATACAAATTAGGCTATTGTGGTAAAATATCAAAATTAATCAATAGAAAGATTATAAACCTTTATTCTTTAATCAAGTAGGATTTGAGCATGACTAAAAAAACAATTAGGGGCTGAAGTAGATTAGCCCTAAATTTCACACCATTTTCTTAACGTTTTAAGTTGCTCTTTGGGTGTCCCAAAATTAAACCGAAATTCACATTCCTTCAAGAATAAAGGAAAACTTTTTCGGTCAATTCCATTATATTTTCGGAGTATCCGCTTAGCTTGACTCCAAAAATTCTCAATGCCGTTGATGTGATTTTGTTTCACTGCAAACAGTTCCGAATGGTTAATTCGTTCGTGGTGAAATTCGCTCACATCAAGGGCATCATAAC
>MUYB01000070.1 GCA_002015125.1 [Haemophilus] felis | reverse complement strand
CCGTTGTACCCGTTTGTGATTGACATCCCCCAGTTTGGCTGTCACTCGTCGATAGCCATAATGTGGCTCTTTTTGCTTAATCTCAAGAATTCGGGCTTTAAGCTCCTCGTCCTTATCTGGCTTTGGCTTGTGGTGATAAAAGAAGGTACTGCGAGCCAAATTGGCAATGGGCAACAATATGTCTAACGGGAAGCTTTGGCGTAATCCCTCGACAGTTTCCGCTGTTTGGCTTCGTCCCGTTTGATGATTTCGTCCAACTTTTTTAGGAAGGCTACCTCCGCTCTAAGACGTAAGTTTTCCAGTTCAAGCTCTTCTAATCGATTAGTGGGTTTGGGTGGCATTTTAGCGTATTTGGGTTTCATACTCGGGCGACCTTTAGGTTTGGGTAAGAGCCCCGTTATACCCTGTTTCTCAAAGGCTTTCAACCATTGAAAAATCACACTTTCATTTGAAATCTCAAAATGGAGACTAGCTTCCAATAACGTAAACTCACCAGACCGCACTGCTTGAACCACGCTCAGTTTAAATTCAGGGGAATAGCGACGTTTGGTGTGAAGTACGGCTAAACCGTTTGAGCCTGAATAATTAAACTGAGCAATCCCGTGGCGAACAGTTCTGCTTTTTAACCCAAACTGACGGAGGGTAAGCGAAAGGTTTTGGTGATGTGAGAGATAAAAATCTATCACTTGTTGTTTAAATAATTGGTTGTATTTGGTCATAAAAAATCTGCACCTTAATCAGTTGAATGTTTAGTCCAACTTCTGGGGTGCAGATCAA
>MUYB01000069.1 GCA_002015125.1 [Haemophilus] felis | reverse complement strand
CACAGGGATTTTTTTGAAAATAGAGAAGTTGAGCTTGTTTAACATAAAAAGCCTAAGGTAGTAGTGATAATCTAACTTTTGTTGATTTGTTACTTGTTTTTCGTAAAAGATTTTGCATTTATTAGAATAAAAGTAACACTTCGATGCTTTTCCATTTTTGATGTTCTAAGTTTCTTTTTCTAAACATGGCAAAATAGAAATTTTTTAATAAGAAAGGCACAATACTAGAATTGTGCCTTTCTTTAATTAGGTGTTAAAAAACATAAATTATGGTTTTATTTTTTTGCTTTTTTAAATAAATGGTATATTACTCCACACGAAATAATAACAATAATATCTAAATATATTTTATTATAGTCAACTCCGAATAATGGATATATAAACCCAGAGAGTGTGGAAAATACCAGACCAAATATTATTGTAGTCAACAAGAAAGTCTTCATTGAAAGGATATTATATATCTCCATGGAAACTAAAATGTTCTCTAGCAAACTTATCTTTATCATTTTTAAAGTCGTTTACTAATCTTTCATTTTGTTTTTCAAGTGATTCTTTCACTTTATCTCGAACAGGGTTAAATACAGTTTCCCCTATAGCCCATCCTGCAAAAGCTCCACCAATAAAGTTGGCCCACCCACCATGAATATGGTTTAAATGACATTTGCTTAATTCTTTCATAGAATCCCCTTTTTATTTGGTTAAATAAATTCAGTATATCCATTGAATATATTAATCTTCAAAAGATTTCCATCATTATACCACATAAATTACACAAATATGTGATTTACTTCACATTTCTTTCTAACAGGTACAGAAATTTATCTATTGTTTATCAAAGATACAACTAATCTAAAAGCCCATGTGTTTTCACTTCCCTTAAGGTGTTTCTATATTTTTTATCACATTATAGAGAGGGAAAAGCATCCATTCATACAGTTTACGGTTCTCTAAAAACAGTGTCGCCTCTGCTTTCATTCCACTGAGAAAGGCAAGCGATGTGTTGTTATATTCGACCTTTTGGTCAGCGATCGCTACCACAATTTTGTATAGCGGATTATTTGGATCAGCCGCAGGGATATTTTTATAGAACGCCAGTTCTTGTAGGGACGCTGGTACTGTGGAGATATGCTTGATTGTGCCATCAAATTGACCAAATTTCTCAAAAGGGAAAGCCTCATAGCGAATATTGAGCTTATCTTCTAGCTTTATAAACGAAATGGCACTATTTGGCACCCACATCACCAACTGATATTCCCCTTTATTGGCAGGAATCATCTGTGCCAGCGTATCCCCCTCACGAATAACCTGTCCAACCGTGACACTGACCGACTCAACCAAGCCATCAAGCGGTGCGTTTACAATCAATTCTGACACGGACTCAAATTCCATCAGGCGGATTTCAAGGTCATTTTGCTGCAACTCATAGCGGATAATCTGATTTTGGAAATCAGTCTTTCGATTTTCAACCTCATTTTCAAGGCTAATAATCGCAGACTCCTGCTGAATTAACTTTTCCTGTAAGCTGTTACGCAATGATTTCTGATCAAAATAGCGTGAACGCTGCAATGCGACTTCATCATTCGCAGAGTAGCCTTTTTTCATCAGGTTTTCGTATTTCTTCAAGGTCTGATAATAGTCTTCGGTACTTTTGGCGACTTCGGTAAAATATTTTTGAGTATCGATGTAGATTTTACGATTTTTGGCAATCTGCTTCTCTAAATTTGCTAATGTTTCGGTTTGGTTAGCTTTAACCAAGGCAATCACACGATCTAACTTCTGAATTTGGGTTTTGATAGCATTGATGGAATTCAGCCCCACATTACCGCTGTCGGTAATACGGTCGAGGGTAATTTTAAATAGAGGATCACCTTTTTTAATCGGTTGATTGATCTCAACATAACGTTCGGAAATATAGCCAGATCTGGACGCAGAAAGGGTAATTGGGTGCGGTTGCATCACCACTTCACCCATAATCGTCTCTCGGCGAGTGTAACTACCGAAAGTCACGTACAAGATAAAAGAAACTGTGATCACAAACGACAACAGAAAAACCAGCCAACTCGGAATGGAAGAGAGTAGCACTGCTGTACTTTTCCATTTTTGGTGTTCTAAGGCTTCCTTTCTAAACATAAATTCCTATAGTAAAGAGGCGTAATATATACCAAATAATATTGTTATAATTAAGTTTAATTTAATTAATGGGTTAAACATACTTTTTTTAACATCATTGAATTCTGAGATTTTTTTGAAAACAATCATCATTAAAAACGCAAGTGACATAAAAAAAGGGAAAATGCCTTGTGATATAAACAAGGCATTCACTAGAAAAAATAAAATTAAATCTTTCATGGATATAAGCTATTTTTTATCAGCTACTCCAACAGCGGCTCCACCTAAAAAACCAATTCTAGGTGCTAGATATCTTGCAGCAGCAGAACCTAGTGGACCACCTACAGCTCCTGAGGCGGCTCCTACAGCAATGCTAGTACCAAATCCAGACCAAGAAAAATTACCTGAAACAACAGAGTTTCCAAGATATCCCAATCCTCCACTTAAGGCTCCTATACCTGCACCAGGTAGTCCAAATGAACCAGATACATGTTTTACTTCATAATTAGTTAGTTGTCTCATGATACAATCCTCAATATGTTTGTTTGTGAACAGTTATCTAGTTTTTACCATATTTCATATATGGATAAACGACAGTGTGTAACACATAAACTAACAAAATTCAAATTAAAACGATAAATTTAATTCATGAGAGATGATGCCTAACCTTTGGCATTGGTTTTTAAGTCGCCAAAAAATTATCCTTTAATAACCTGCGTAAAGTCAGAGCATTGTTCAATGCGGAACGCTCGAATATCTCGCACTGAATGCGGAAACCATTCCATCGCCTTTAAAGCATTCATTGCTTGGAATAGATTTGCCATATTCTCATCAGCGTTGGTGTATAGGCTACCTTGAATACGCTCAAATCCAAATCTTTTCAATGTTGCCCCAATATCAGCGTAAGTCTGAGTAACGCCTTTTGGGTAGTTTTCTTCCGTATCCGCGACCACTAAATCAAATGAAATTGCGTACATCTAACCTACTCCGCATTTGGATCATTGAGTAATTTTGATAAGCGGTATTTTTCCTCCTCGCCGCTTTGAACAAGCGTGATATTTACCAAAATATCACCGTCAGGCAGTTGTTTGTTTGGCTCTCCTACTTGGTAGGGAATACCAAACTCGCCAAATGTTTTGATCGCACCTGTTGGAACTTGTGTTAATTGCATAAAATCGACCTTTTATCTTGATGTTAGTCGCTATGGTACGTTAAATTTTGACTAATTCATAATGGGCTAGTTTATAACCCCGATTTTTTAATTCACTTGTAAAATCTGAGCGTTTACCCAGCTTGGATCTATGACTTGAATTTACAGCTAGGAATTTAGCGTAATTAGCCAGATCTTCGGGAGTTACATCAGTAATAACTACATAAAAGTCATCGAGTATTTTTAAGCAATCTTTTGCATAGTTGGCATATTCGTGAGAGCTAAATTTTGGGTTCTGAGCATCAAATTTAACGTAAGAGCCGTATTTATTCTTGTGTGGAAAATTAGGGCGTTTTCTTACTGGCTTTTCGCGCGTAATACTAAATTCAACACCAACAATTTTCCGTCCACTCTTGATAGACTCATATCCCACAAAGAGATCTGATTTTTCGTTGATTTCAGCTAGTGCAGGTTTTATAACCCAACGCTGTAATTCAGCCCATAAACTGTATTTTTCTTCGAGTTGTAGCCATCTCTTTAGATTTTCAGTGGAAATATAACGCTCCCCCCTTTTTTTATATTGAGTTAATAACTCATACAAACGCATAGTATGGACGCTGGTAAATCCTGAAATATGATTAAGTTGATATTGCGTAAATTGACCTTTCAACTGGGTCAGATACGGCATAACTTCGTTAGTTAAGGCAATTTTGAAACGTCCTTCTTTTTTGAAATAAGTGCGTGACGACACCCAGCGAAATTCAGTGACTATTTTGCCATCTTCCGTTCTCACCCAACGATCACTGATACGTTTAATCGCAGTTTTGATTTGCTCATAAACACTATCGCGTTTTAAATCAGGAAACTGTGCAACAAAATCATCAACAGTGAATTCAAATACCTGTTTATCATCTTTAGGGTTCATTGTTCCGACTGTTAGAGCCAATAACCGCATTTCATCTAAAGTTAGGCGGTAACTGGCTTCAATTAGACTGTTAGCTTTTACCACTGTCAAATCCGTTGCCATAAAAAAACTTTGCTATGTAAAAATAAATATACGACCACATAGTAAAACAAATCTTTATGTATGTAAATGGAAAATAATTTTTACATACAAACAAGAAATTTCTACATAGTAAACAAGAAATTTCTACATAGTTAAATCTCTAAACCATTGTCTAACAAGGCTATTATTATGCCGAAAACAAGATAAAATATAAGGGGCTGACGTAGATTAGCTAGTATGTTAATCTACAAAAATGAAGATAACTCATTGTAAATTAAAGAAATCTATACAGAAAAGACTCCTTGAGTTTTTTGTACTAGAAGTAACAGCTCGTTCAGCAGCGGATTTACTTGGTATTCAGCCCAATTCAGCGATCTTGTTTTATCGTAAAATCCGTGAAGTCATTAGCTATCATTTAGCACTTGAGGCTGATGAAGTATTTGACGGACAAGTTGAG
>MUYB01000068.1 GCA_002015125.1 [Haemophilus] felis | reverse complement strand
AAGAAGCGTAAGGTTGTGTTTATAAAGGATTTTTTGAATAAGAAAAGTTGCTAACAACCTTGAAAAATATTATTAGCAACTATTTTGTCCACTTGAACGTGTAATGGGTTGTTCAGCAACTATTTTGTCCATTACATCCAAAAAAACGGCAGAGCCTTGATTTTCAAAGCCCCACCGCATTTTTCCCAACCAAATTTTTCTTTTTAACTTATGCAAATATTGTCAGTAGCCCACATTATAAGGCCACTCTTTTTTTATGTTTTTATCTCTTATTAGCAGGTTTAATAGCTAGTTGGATATTCCCCAATAATTACAGGAATCATAAGTTTTTCACCCAATCGAGAAATTTCCACATTAATTTGAGTATTTGGACGAATATTACTGATTTGCTGCATCACTTGAGTAGGTGAAGAAGCTTCTGTGTTATCCAGTTTGAGAATAATATCCCCCGCTTTCAATCCAGCTTTTTCCGCAGGGCTATCTGGGCTCACTTCTACAATTAAAATACCTTTGCCAGTCTCTAAGCGTTGTACATTATTAAAGAAATCACTTTGTACACCGAAATAACCACGAATAACACGTCCGTCGCGGATAATTTTTTGCATAATGTCATTTGCCAACTCAATAGGAATAGCAAAATTCAACCCTTCAGCAATTTCATTAGCACTTTTACCTATGCTTAAAGTATTAATACCAATAAGTTCTCCTACAGAATTAATTAACGCGCCACCTGAATTACCTCGATTAATTGATGCATCAGTTTGAATAAAATTTTGTCGTCCGACAAAATCACCAACTGTATTACGTCCAACGGCGCTAATGATCCCCTGAGAAACACTTTGGCCTAAATTGTAGGGATTACCAATGGCAAGCACCACATCGCCCACATAACTTTTACGCGTTGGATTCTGTGGAATGGTCGCCAAGTTATCCGCGCGAATTTTTAATACCGCTAAATCCGTTAAGCTATCAGAACCAATGAGTGTTGCATCAAAAAATTGTCCGTTTTGTAAAGCAACCACAACTTGCTCTGCTTTTTCAATAACATGTTTATTGGTTAAGATATAGCCATCCTTTGACATTACCACGCCAGCACCTAAATTATCTGCCCCCACTTGTTCAACTTGGTTACGGGAGAACGCGAGATTATATACATTCACTACCGCAGGAGAAGCAATGCGAATAGCTTCTTTAAAGGAAACAGGCTCTCTATGCAGATTGAGAAGGTAATGGCCATTCTGCCAGAGCAAAATAAAAATCGCACAAACTAAACCAAATAGCGCCGATAACAAAAATTTTTTTAACATAATGATTCCTCTATTCTCTGTGGAGCAAAGGTAAATACACCGATTTAACATCATCGCCAATAGCTTCTACAGAATATAATTCCCACTTAGGTGCGTCAGCTAAATGTTGTAGATGAGTGAATTTACAAAGGCCTCTTGCTTGATCGCCGAGTAATTTCGGCGCACTATAAATCAATAATTCGTCAACTAATTTTGCCTCAATGAGCGCCCCTGCTAAAGTCGCCCCTGCTTCAACCCAAATAGAATTGATCTGTCTTTTCCCTAACTCTTGCATCAACTGAGGTAAAAAATCCAATTTTTCATCAATCAGGATTTCTTCGCAACAATCAGAAAACGCCGATAAATCTCGAGGCTTATGGCTAACTAGCCAAATAGGCGAAGGCTGTTGAAATAATTTATGCTGCGGCGATAACAAATGCTGTCTATCTAAAATAATGCGAACAGGTTGACGGATATGATTTTGTGGATAGCGCTGTTGAACAGAACTAGGAAATTGTTCCCAACGCACATTTAACATGGGATCATCGGCTAAAACTGTAGCACTAGTAGATAAAATAGCCGAGGCTTTCGCTCGTTCTTGCTGTACATCAATTCTAGATAAATCACTTGTAATCCACTTACTTTCACCATTTGCCATTGCTGTTCTACCATCAAGGCTCATTGCCATTTTTAAACGCACAAAAGGTAAGCCAGTACGCATTCGCCTTAAAAAACCACGATTTAACCACTCTGCTTGTTCTTCACATAAACCTACTTGTGTCTTAATACCCTGTTCTTCCAATAAAGCTAAGCCTTTACCCGCAACTTGAGGATTAGGATCGCGCATTGCACAAATCACTTTACTTACTCCAGCTTCAATTAATCCTTTTGCGCAAGGTGGTGTGCGACCAAAATGTGAACAAGGTTCTAAGGTTACATAAGCGGTAGCGCCTGCTGCTTGATCCTTTGCCATACGAAGGGCCATTACCTCTGCATGAGGTTCGCCTGCTTTAAAATGAAATCCTTCTCCCACAATATTACCCTTTTTCACAAGCACACAGCCCACAGAGGGATTAGGCGTTGTGGTAAACTCTCCTTGCTGAGCGAGCCATAAAGCACGTTGCATAAAAGCACGATCTTGGTCAGTAAATGTATTCATTCTAATCTCTTAGATTCTCGATTTCGGTAGTAAATTGTGTGATGTTATCAAAACTGAGATAAACAGAAGCAAAACGGATATAAGCAACTTTATCCAAACGTTTTAGTTCTTCCATTGCCAATTTCCCTACTAATTTACTTGGGACTTCCCTTTCGCCTGTGGATCTTAAACGCAAAATAATATGGCTAATGGCTTCTTCTATTTGATCTGCACTTACTGGGCGTTTCTCTAAAGCGTGTTGAATACCTAAACGTAATTTATCTTCATTAAATGGTTCTCTTGTACCGTCATTTTTTATGATTTTAGGCACGATTAACTCTGCGGTTTCAAAAGTGGTAAAACGTTCATGGCATTTCCCACATTCTCGGCGGCGACGTACTTGATAGCCATCAGAAACTAAGCGGCTATCAATTACTTTTGTTTCTTCTGTGTAACAAAAAGGACAATGCATAAATCCTCCAAAAATAAACAAAACAGCGCGGAATCTTAGCAAAGATTAGGTTTATTGACGATGAATTTATAAACAAATATATTCAACATTTTCTATAGATAAATTGTCTAATAGATCCATTGTCATCTTACGATAACTTAAATTTTTGGCTCGTTCTAATACGACAACTCGTTCAATATCTGAGAATTCCCCACCACTTAATAGCAGACAATTTAGCGCTACCTGTAGAGCAGGTAAACTTGGGTTAAATGCAGCATTTTCAGCATAACTACCTTTAAATATCTTACCTGATGTGGTTTGTAAACCAACACCAATAAAAGACTGAGAATAAGGTGAATGTGCCATATTTGCCGCATCAAGAGCTATTTGAGCCAGTTTATCTCCTGTAGAATAAGTGATTTGGTTGTGCTGCTCATCTAGCAGTAAATGCGTAACAGCTAAATCTTTTGGTCCAAAAGCATCAGGCAAATATTGGGACAGTTGATTATTTTGACTATGCGGTAAATGCACTCTCAACTCTGATGCACAATTTAATTCATTCATAAATTGACGACAATGACCGCATGGCGTGTAATTCACAATCACATCACTAATCCCTTGCTCATTATTCATCCAAGCATGAGAAATTGCGCTTTGTTCAGCATGAATTGTTTGTTGAATATTTGTACCGATAAATTCTACATTTGTACCAAAATAGAAATCTCCACTCGTACCAATAACGATTGCTCCCACATAAAACTGTGAAATCGGAGCATGGGAATAACTAGCGGCGATAGGCAATAATTTCAATGCGAGAGTTTGCGCTGTAATGTGATATTTTTGTGTCAGTTTTTCAACTTCAATATGAGAGACATAACCTTTAAAATCCTGGTTTTGCAAAACTTGAAAAATATCTTCTGCCAAGGTTATAGGTTCGACTAAATGTAGTTGATCTTTTATTTTTCTAGATATACTCAGAGCCATAAATTTTCTCCTCAAATAAGCAGTTCTTATATTAAATCAGAGAATAAAAAAGATCTCCATAACAGGAGATCTTTTAAGAGATTTTACTTTTTAAAACAGACTATTTTGCTGCTTTTAATTGTTGGTAATAGTTTTCATATAATTCAACTGCATCACCAACGTCATCTTGCCAATGGCTTTTTTGTAACACGTCAGCTGGTGGGTAAACTGCTGGATCTTCAGTCACTTCTTTTGGTAAAAGCGCTAAAGATTTAAGATTTGAAGTTGGGTAGCCGATTTCTTCCGCTAATTTTGTAGCCACTTTTTCGCTTAACATATAGTTAATTAATTTATGTGCAGCTTCCACGTTTTGCGCATTTGCTGGAATTGCTAATGTATCAACCCAAAGAACAGGACCTTCTTTCGGGAAAACCATATCTAATGGAGCTTTCTCTTTTTTGGCAATACGAACTGAACCATTCCATAATTGACCAACTTCAACTTCACCGGCGATAAATGCGTTCGCTGGATTGTCAGAGTTGAATGAAAGTACGTTTGGACGTAATTTTAGCAATTCTTCGTAAGCATTTTTAATGATAGCTGGATCTTTAGTATTTGGATCTTCACCTAATTTTAATAAAGCAATGTTAAATACTTCACGAGCATCGTCTAACAGTTGCACTTTACCTTTAAATTCAGGCTTCCATAAATCACTCCAAGAAGTGAAATGCTCACCTTTGTAGCTATCGGTATTATATGCAATGCCAGGGGCACCTAATAATTGCGGTAATGAATATTTGTTACCTTTATCATAAGGTTTATCCAACCAATCTGGATTTAAATCTTTGATTACAGGTAATTTGCTATGGTCTAGCTCTTTCAGCATACCTTCACGCGCCATTTTAGACACAAAATAGTTTGACGGAGCAATCACGTCATAACCACTTGTTCCAGCTTGGGTTTTCAATTTTGCATACATTGTTTCATTAGATTCTAAGCTTGAAACAATCACTTTAATGCCAGTTTCTTTTGTAAAGTCATCTAACAAACCATCTGGAACATACTCAGTCCAAGTATAAAGGTAAACAGTGTCGTTCGCAGCATGAGCATTAGCAGCTAAGCCAACGGTCATGATTCCTGCAGTTACAAGACCTGCAAATTTTTTCATTTCTATCATTCTCCGGTTAGAGGTAAAAAAATAACTTCTTTAAAAGAAGCACAAAAAACGCCCTGCGGGAGGGCAAGGCGTATTCTATTTTGTATGAAGAAATTTGTGAAGTATTATTTTTCCACAACTATTCTTTACCTTTTCTAGCAACTACTTGGCTCAAGATAACTAATCCTAAAGAGAGTACAATCATAATCGTTGCAAGAGCATTCACTTCAGGCGTTACACCTGTTTTAACCAATGAGAAGATTTTTAAAGGTAAGATTTCATAGCTCACACCACTTACAAAAGAAGACACAACAACGTCATCTAAAGAAATAGTAAAGCTTAATAACCATCCAGAAACCACCGCTGGTAATGCTAGAGGGAAAATGATCTTACGCAGAATAGTCATTTCACTTGCTCCAAGATCTTTAGCGGCTTCAAGCATTTTTGAATCAAAGCCTTTTAATCTTGAGAAAATGGTAACAACCACATAAGGCAAACAGAAAGTAACATGAGCTAGTAATAAAGACCAGAAACCGAGGCTAATACCAACAATCATAAATAAAGCTAGTAAAGACACAGCCATTACAATATCTGGCGACATCATAACAATAAATAGCATTCCACTTACTGCTTGTTTACCACGGAAACGGTAGCGATAAAGAGCCATTGCCGTTAATCCGCCCACAATGGTCGCTAAGGTCGCTGCAAAAAATGCAATAGTAACAGAGTGAACTGCAGCTTGAATTAAGGTATCGTTGTTGAATAAACGTTCATACCATTTCCAACTAAACCCTTTCCAAGTTAAGCCATAACGATCATCATTAAAAGAGTTAGTTACCAAAATAATAATTGGGATATACAAATAAGCATATACCACTAACATAAAGATATTTCGTAGTACGCGACTCATTATTCTAACTCCATTTTCTTATTCATTAACTTACTTGCTTTATAGTAAACAAAGAGTAGCAATGCCATTAAAATAGTTAAGCCAATACTAATAGCAGAACCGAAAGGCCAGTTACGAGAAATTAAGAATTCACTCTTAATCACGTTACCTACAAGCAATACTTTCGCACCACCGAGTAAATCGGCCACATAGAACATACCCATTGCAGGTAATAAAACCAACAAGCAACCAGCAATAATTCCAGGCATTGTTAATGGAATAATCACTTTCACAAAACGCTGGAAGGCGTTAGCGCCTAAATCTTTTGCGGCTTCTAATAAGCGATGATCTAATTTCTCAATAGTTGCGTACAACGGTAGAATCATAAATGGCAATAAAAGGTAAACTAAACCAATAACAACAGCTACTTCAGTATTCAGAATACGGATTGGAGCATCAATCAAGCCAATTGAAAGTAAAGCGTTATTTAAAATACCTTTCACGCCCAAAAAGATCTTCATACCGTAAATACGAATCAGAGAGTTCGTCCAAAACGGTAACACCACTAAAAACAGTAGAAATGGGCGATATTTAGCTTTAATTTTGGTTAATAAAAATGCAAAAGGATAGCCCACAATCAAACATACGATAGTAGCCAAACCAGACATATATAGAGAATTCCACACCACTTGAGCATATAGCGGCTCAAATAAGCGAGTATAATTTTCTAAGGTAAAAGGTAATGCGTAAAAGTTACTACCATCGCGAGTTAAAAAACTCACTGTTAATACTAAAAGATTGGGTGCTAATACAAAGAAAAGCAACCAAGCAAAAATAACCGCTACGGTAGATTTTTGAAAAGCACTATTCTTCATTGCGCAACACGACCTCCCAGCCTTCGTGCCATGTTAATGCCACTTTCTGACCTAAAGAGTGATCAATGTTTGGATCGTCTTCGTTAAAGAATTCACTCACAAGCACATTCATACCATTATGATCTAGAGTAACATTTGACTCTAATGTCATACCTTTATAATTACGATCGCTGATATGGCCAACGATAGCTTTTGAAGTTTCATGCTCATCAAGTTCTTCAATAACAATATCTTCTGGACGAAGTAATACATGTAATTTTTGATTTTCAACTATATCAAGATCGGTATAAATTTCACACACACGACCTTCAACGTTAGCTTTTACTCGTTTCGCATCAATACGTTGAATTACCGTAGCATCAAAAATATTGATCTCACCAATGAACTTTGCCACAAATAAGTTTTTCGGATCTTCGTAAATTTCACGTGGTGAGCCATCTTGCTCAATATTCCCTTTGCGTAACACGATGATGCGATCAGACATTGTCAATGCTTCTTCTTGATCGTGTGTCACAAAGATGAAAGTAATACCTAATTGGCGCTGTAGTGCTTTCAGCTCATTTTGCATTTGTTTTCGGAGTTTATAATCTAACGCCGATAAGGACTCATCGAGCAATAATACTTTTGGTTTATTCACCACTGCTCTAGCAATTGCAATACGTTGTTGTTGACCGCCAGACAATTGCGCAGGCTTACTATCTGCATATTCCTCTAATTGAACCATGCGTAAAGCTTCCAACACGCGAGGTTTAATTTCTTCGTTAGGGACTTTTTGCATACGCAAACCAAAGGCCACATTTTCAAAAATAGTCATATGTGGAAATAAGGCATAACTTTGGAAAACCGTATTAACATGGCGGCGCTCCGCAGGCACTTCTGTTACATCTTCACCATCAAGAATAATATGACCAGAATCAAGATCTTCTAAACCAGCTAATAAACGTAAAACCGTTGTTTTACCACAGCCTGAAGGACCAAGAATCGTTAAAAACTCACCATTATTAATCGTTAGATTAAAATTTTTGATGATCGTTTTGCTTCCATAGGATTTAGTAATAGAACGAAGCTCAATAATAGGCTTACTTTGAACTGAATTTTCCACTAGCTTTGGTTTTCTCCCTAACTGAACCAAAATGGTATTGAGTAGAAATAAATACCAACAGAGTTCTGTTGGCGGCTACAATAAAAAGAACGCTAATGATATAGCGATTGAATAAGAATGAAAAGGAATTTTACAAAAAATCCAGCTTAATCTAACGAGAATCTATCTTGTTAATTTAGGATTGTGCTAATTTCAAATTAATTAAAAAAATTTGTGATATATCAATGTGATAATGAGACTTTCTAATTACACTAAAAGCCGTTTTAATCCGCTTGTTAATAGGGAAAATCAGCATGCTAAATGACAATCAACAATATCGACTTTTAGAACGTTTTTTACACTACGCAACCATAGATACTCAAGCTAAAGCTGGTGCAACCCTATCCCCTAGTTCATCCGGACAAATAAAATTAGCAAAATTATTAAAACAAGAGCTATTTGCCCTCGGTTTAGAAGAAATAGAAATATCCAAACATGCTATTGTTACCGCCTTTCTACCTTCAAATATCAACCCTAATATGCCAACCATTGGTTTTATCGCTCATTTAGATACCGCAATCCAATGTAGTGGTAAGAATGTGAAAGCAGAAGTAATTGAAAACTACCGTGGTGGTGATATCGCCTTAGGGATTGGAGAGGAATTTATTAGCCCTGCACATTATCAATTTCTGCATAAATTAATTGGTCAAACATTAATTGTTGCAGATGGTACAACATTACTGGGAGCAGATAACAAAGCGGGGATCGCGGAAATCATCAGCGCCCTAGCCTATCTTAAAGAAACCAATCTACCACATTGCAACATCAGAGTCGCATTCACACCAGATGAAGAAATTGGATTAGGTATGCAATTTTTCCCTTTAGATAAATTCACTTGTGATTGGGCTTATACCGTCGATGGAGGTGCTTTAGGTGAATTAGAATATGAAAATTTCAATGCGGCAACGGCGGTAGTAAGTATTGAAGGAAAAAATATGCATATAGGATACGCCAAGAATAAATTGGTCAATGCCTTGAGCTTAGCCTGTGCATTTCAACAATACTTCCCAGAAGCTGAAACACCTGAACACAGCGAAAATAAGCAAGGGTTTTATCATCTTGCTAGCTTTAACGGCACGGTAGAAAAAGTAGAATTAACTTATTTATTGCGCGATTTTGATAAAAATGGTTTAGCAGAACGCAAACAATTTATGCGAGATGCGGTAGAAAAATTAAATACTCAATATAATTTGTAGAAGATCAGACTTGAT
>MUYB01000067.1 GCA_002015125.1 [Haemophilus] felis | reverse complement strand
CGTGGCGTCGGATTTCACGTCGTCTAATCAGGCAGAAAATGCGGTGGCGCTTGCCTTAAAAGCAAAAGATCTCACGGATATTATCGGGCAACAACACGCCAAACGGGCGTTAACTATCGCCGCGGCAGGTCAGCATAATTTGTTATTTTTAGGTCCGCCCGGCACGGGAAAAACCATGCTCGCCAGTCGTTTAACGGGGTTGTTGCCAGAAATGAGCGATCAAGAAGCCATTGAAACAGCATCGGTAACCAGTTTGGTACAAAATGAACTGAATTTTCATAATTGGAAACAGCGTCCATTTCGTTCGCCACACCACAGCGCTTCCACGCCAGCGCTTGTAGGAGAGGGTTGTTAAAGATTCAAATAAATGTCAAAAGATACAAATAAATGTCA
Source organism: [Haemophilus] felis (assembly GCA_002015125.1). Taxonomy (GTDB): domain Bacteria; phylum Pseudomonadota; class Gammaproteobacteria; order Enterobacterales; family Pasteurellaceae; genus Pasteurella; species Pasteurella felis. The sequence goes on along the minus strand of MUYB01000067.1, from coordinate 5,666 downwards.
CCACTACTATTAAGCTATTTTATGTGAAACACTATATAAACACAGTAGAGTAATAGATGTTATATTTTAACATGTCAGGTTAGCAAGATTTCCCTATAATCAATGGGCATTGCAACAGACAAGTATCAGAATGCGTTCTATTCTCAATAAGATGTAACGCTGCTTGTTTACCCATTTCATAATGTGGAAGCTCAACAGTTGTTAAAGATGGAATAAATAAATGGGACATCCCGACCGTGTTATCATATCCAACAACAGCTACATCTTCAGGAATTCTAAACCCTTTACTCAGCAGTAATTGATAAGCAACGAAGGCAATTCGGTCATTACCACAAATTACGACATCAAATGGAAATTCAGTATGATTACTCTCTAAAATTTTCATTAAAGGTTCAGCACCTTGTTTATAATCCTCACCATCAGCTTCCATAAAGAAAGATACAGGTTCACTCACTTTTTCTTGTGAATACCATGCTTTTTCAAATCCTGATTTGCGTCTTTCTGTTGCAATATAATTATGTGGGATATGTAAAAAGAGAGGTCTTTGATAACCTTGCTTAATAATCAATTCCGTCAGTTCAAATTGACCTTGAAAATCATTAGGAATATAACTTGCGACATGAATATCATTTGTCACACAGTTCGCCAACACTATCGGAAAGTGTCTTAGTGCTTTCGGCACTTTTACTTTTTTTAAACCATTCCTTGCAATGATAATTGCATTTGGACGTTGTGCAAGCAGAGCTTCTACACTATGTTTTAACGATTCTTTTTCATTTTCTATGCAGTTAATCACAAAAGAATGCCATCCAGATAGTCTTACTGTTTGCTCAATACCTAATAAAATTTCAACTGAAAAAGGGGTTGTTGCAGTTCCAAAGGATAGCACCCCAATCTTTTTAGCATAACTTCCTCGAATACTTTGTGCAGCAAGGCTTGGCACATAATTCAATTCATCAATAGCCTTCTTAACTACTTCATAGGTTTTTTGGGATAACTTTTCTGGATTATTGAGCGCTCTTGATACTGTCATCAAAGAAACCCCCGCTAATTCTGCTACGTCTTTTAAAGATGTCATTTTTTCTCGAATAATTAGTGAACTTATCGTTCATCATGAAATTTTTTACCGTAATTGTTAACGTTAACTTCTCTATTTTTTTGAGCTATATCATAAAAAATAAATTTTAACATTAACATTTATGACTTACTTCACATTTTTACCATAAATGTGTTTACTTTAAAAATGATAACGTTAACATTCCACTTGTTCTAATGTTAAACAAATGCAGAGGTGTAAGATGAATAATCAAACCACATCCAAATCGCAATACTTAGCCAACAGTAATTATTGGATTTTTAGTGCGTATTTTTTTGCTTTTTTCTTCATTATGGCGACCTGTTATCCTTTTTTAGGGATCTGGCTTGGTGATATTCATGGCTTAAAAGGGGAAAAAATTGGCTACGTTTTTTCGTTTATTTCTCTCTTTGCTTTACTTTTCCAGCCTATTCTAGGTTTCTTATCAGATAAATTAGGTATTCGAAAACATCTGCTTTGGATACTTGCAATATTACTTCTTTTCTATGCTCCATTCTTTATATATGTTTTTGCGCCGTTATTAAAAACCAATTTATGGTTAGGTATCATTTCTGGTGGTGCATATATGGGATTTGTTTTCCAAGCAGGCGCTCCTGCATCAGAAGCTTACATTGAGCGTATCAGTCGTTTAAATGGCTTTGAATATGGAAGAACAAGATTATTCGGAATGTTAGGTTGGGCAATTTGTGCGTCTATCGCAGGTAATTTGTATAGTTCGCAACCGAATGCAGTTTTTTGGCTTGGTTCCGCTACCGCTGTTGTTTTATTGATTCTTATTTTTCTTGCTAAAACAGATAGCAATAATACCGTTCAAGTAGTAGATAAATTAGGGGTGAATACTAGCCCTATTACACTAAAACAAGCGTTGAAACTCTTTTCACTACCTCGTTTCTGGGCATTATTAACTTATGTTGTTGGGGTTGCTTGTGTTTACGATATTTTTGACCAACAATTTGGTAATTTCTTCAATACATTCTTTGAATCTAAAGAGCAAGGAATGAAGTTCTTTGGTTATGTAACAACTGGTGGTGAGTTATTAAATGCGATAATTATGTTTTTTGTGCCTTTATTAATTAATCGTATAGGGGCAAAGAATGCGTTATTAATTGCAGGCTCAATTATGAGTATCCGTATTATGGGGTCATCTTTTGCAACAGAAGCATGGCACGTAGTTGTATTGAAAATATTGCACATGTTTGAAGTACCATTCTATTTGGTTGGAGTTTTCAAATATATTGCTGACGTATTTGAAGTCCGTTTCTCTGCAACCATTTATTTAGTTTCTTGCCACTTTTCAAAGCAGATTGGTAATATGATTTTATCGCCTGCGATAGGAACTTTATACGATATGTATGGCTTTCAATCTACGTATTTTATCTTAGGTTGTATTGCTCTTGTCTTTACATCCATTTCTGTATTTACTTTAGTTAATACCAAGAAATTAACGAACAACGCTTAAAATTAAGAGGACAGAAAAATGTTATTAGAAAATTATTATCAAGATCCTACAATCACGCGAATTAATGCATTACCACATCATAGCTATTTTATTCCATTTGATAAAAAAGATAAGGTAGATCAATTTTCTAGAGAAAATTCTTCATTCTTTACATCTCTAAATGGTGAATGGCAATTTGCGTATTATACAAGCATGCAAGATTTGCCTGAAAATATAAGAGAAATTTCCTTTTCTAAACAAATTAATGTACCTTCAAATTGGCAGAATCACGGATTTGATACTCATCAATATACCAATATTAATTATCCTTTTCCGTTTGATCCACCTTTTGTTCCTTTAGAAAATCCTTGTGGGGTATATCAAAAGCAAGTTAACCTGAATAAAAATACAAATAAACGTTATTTGTTAAATTTTGAAGGGGTTGATTCTTGTTTTTATGTATATGTGAATCACAAATTTGTAGGATACGGTTCTATTAGTCATAGCACCAATGAATTTGATATTACTGATTATCTTTATGATGGTGAAAATACTCTAACGATATTTGTTCTAAAATGGTGTTCTGGAAGCTATTTAGAAGATCAAGATAAATTCAGAATGTCTGGAATTTTCCGAGATGTGTATTTATTGGAAAGGGAACAAAATTATTTGCAAGATTTACATATTAAAACGGTACTCTCTGAAGATTTATCATTGGGACAAATCTATCTTGACCTAAAATTCGTGAAATGTGCAGTTGACATCAGAGTGACATTATTCGATACGGCTGACCAAATTGTTCAAACGAAATGCGAAATTACAACAGATAAACAACGGGTGCAAATCCACCTTGACAGTGTTCCTTTAACCAAATCGCAACTTTGGAATGCAGAAAACCCTGCTCTTTATACCTTAGTTTTACACACAGAAGAAGAAATCATTACTCAGAAAGTTGGATTCCGCAAAATAGAAATCAAAAATGGTGTACTACTGCTTAATAAGCAACCAATCAAGTTTAAAGGAGTAAACCGACACGACAGTGATCCTACAACAGGATATGCTATTTCTATTGCTCAAGCGATGACTGATTTATCGTTAATGAAGAAACATAATATTAATGCAATTCGCACAGCACACTATCCAAATTCACCGTGGTTTTGTGAGCTTTGTGATCGCTATGGTTTTTATGTAATTAGTGAAAGCGATATTGAAAGTCATGGCGCATCATTCCAAGCTATTTCACAGCCTGAACCAAGTATCTTTTTAAATGTTGAAAATGCAAATGAAGATCAGCGAATTCGCCAACAAACCATTGATAATTTTTGCTATTTTGCTCAAGAACCTTTATATCAAACTGCGTTATTAGAGCGAACTAAAGCAAATATAGAACGTGACAAGAATCGCAGTTCAGTTTTGATTTGGTCTTTAGGCAATGAATCAGGCTATGGTAAAAATTTTGAATATTGCGCACAATGGGTAAAAGAGCGAGATCCTGATCGATTGGTGCATTATGAAAGTAGTATTTACCAACATTCAGCACATAAAAATAACACTGAGAATTTAGATTTATACAGTGAAATGTATTCTGACACTGAAGTAATTGATACATATTTTTCGGATAACTCTCAACCGAAAAAGCCATTTCTATTATGTGAATATTCCCACGCGATGGGAAATTCAAACGGAGATATGGAAGATTATTTCCAAACATTTAACAAGTATTCAGGTTGCTGTGGGGGGTTTATTTGGGAATGGTGTGATCATGCTCCATTTATTACTCCAACAAAATTAGGATATGGCGGTGATTTTGGTGAAAAAATTCATGATGGGAATTTCTGTGTGGACGGTTTAGTTTCTCCTGAACGTATTCCACATAGTAATTTATTAGAAGTGAAAAATGTCAATAGACCTGTACGAGCAACCTTACATAATGATCAAGTTGAATTGTATAATTATTTTGACTTCACTAATTTAAAAGATATTGTTCAAATCAAATATGAATGGGTAAAAAATGGCCATATAACTGAAACGGGAACATTAGTAGTTGATTGTGAAGCCCATCATTCCCAATCTCTACCAATTCAACTTCCTAAAGAACGAAAAGGATTGTTATGGCTAAATCTATATTACTGCTCTTCTAAACAAACTGATTTATTACCAGTAGAGCATCATTTTGGTTTTGATCAAATTATCTTAAGTAAAGAATACACCTGTACTATCGGATTAGATAAAAGTAATCATCCACCGTTAAAAATAACTGAAACAGTAAAACAAATTATTATTCAAAATAACCAATACTATTATGAATTTAACAAAGTCACAGGGGTAATTGAAGAAATCAAAGTTAATGGCAAAGCTATCATTTATAAACCATTAGCTTGGAATATCTGGCGAGCACCAACAGATAATGATCGTCTAATTCGTTCTCAATGGCAAAACACTGGCTATGATCAAATGTATTCTAAAGTCTATGATATTTGTGCATATCAGCAAGGAAATGGCGTTGTTGTATCTGTCAAAAGCGCATTAGTTGCGAATGCGAAATCCAAAATCATGACATTAGAAACACAATATCTGTTATCTGAAAATGGTAAGTTAGATATTAAAACAGATGCAATTTTCCATGAAAACTTACCATTTTTACCCCGTTTCGGGCTACGTTTTTTCTTGGATAAGCAGAAAACGTCCTTCACCTACTTAGGATATGGAGAGGGCGAAAGTTATATTGATAAGCATCACGCAACTCAATTTGGTGTTTATTCAACAACGGCTGAGAAAAATCATGTTAATTACCTCAAACCTCAAGAAAATGGTAGCCATTATGGTTGTTTTTATATTAAAAACGAGCTAATTCAGGTTGAGTCAGAGCAGCCATTTAGTTTCAATTTATCGCCTTATACACAAGAAGAACTAACACAGAAAAAACATTCTTATGAATTGGTTCCTTCTGGGTATAATATATTGTGTATTGACTATAAAATGAGCGGTATTGGTTCAAATTCTTGTGGACCTAATTTGAAGCCACAATATCGTTTAATCGAAAATAATATTAATTTTAATATAAGTATCCAGTTATAAAGATACACTTTAACAACAAAAAAACCACCTTGAGTTGATCTGCACCCCAGAAGT
>MUYB01000066.1 GCA_002015125.1 [Haemophilus] felis | reverse complement strand
AATTATTCTCCACCGCCCTTCTGCCAATATCTGCACCAATAGCGGCAGATTGAGCGCTATCCCCTACAACACCAGCGGCTAAACCGCCTGCTAATTGACTTAGGAAGGTAATGGTTTGTTTTTCTGATTCGCTTAGTTGGTCTATTGGCTTATCTGAATACAAGGTGTTTTTGATAACCATCGCCGCACCTTCACTACCAGCGCCAGCTACTGCACCAGCCAAGGCATTATTGCCTGTAATCTGGGCTTCTACTGCTCCGAGCAAAGCGTGGGCAATCAGGTTCGCGGCTTTATTATCCCCTGTGTATTGTTTGATTTGTTCATTAACATAAGGTGAAGCAAGTCCTACTAGCGCTTGTCTGCCATCTTTTGCTGCTAAGCCTTGTAGCGCTGCTGTGATAGCATCCACTGCTCGTTTGGTTGGGCTACCTGTACCATATTCCTTGTCGTAGACTTTTTGTAGGTCGTTGAGCTTATTATTTAATTGCGTGATTTCTTCTTCGCTGGCATTTTGTGCTTTGGCTCTGCCTAATTCTAATTTCGCCTGTTCGATTTTTTCCCTTTCATTGTGGGTGTAAATCTGCATAGCTTTATCAGCAATTTCACCTATGCCTTTAACCAGTTCTTGGGTTTCTTTTATTTCCTGAAGATTGTGTTTTGAAACCTTTTGATTCGCATTTTTCGTATCTCGGTTGAGA
>MUYB01000065.1 GCA_002015125.1 [Haemophilus] felis | reverse complement strand
TTTTCGTATCTCGGTTGAGAGATTGAAGCGTACTTTCTGCATTCGGGTCTTGCGTAAGCTGAATATTGATATTGCTACCTATCGCCGATTTGGTAGTTGTATGTTCACTTTCGTTTTTATTCCCCAATAAACTTAACGCTGACATAGGGTTGATGCCGCTCGAGCCACCACTGATTGCCACGCTTTTCGTTTTTAATTCGCTGTAGTTTTCAATATCTTTTGTGCTTAATGCCCCCGTTTCAAAGCGGTTATGTTGGCTTTCTGCTTGGCTGGCTATAATCGCCCCTTCCAAATGCGTATTACCTTGCACGTTGATATTCATTCCACCTTGGCCTAATTCAATGCCTGATTGATGTTCAACTTGAGCTGCATTCAGGCTTGATTAATACACAAAAAAATAAAATTTAAATTTATTTCATACAATCTGACATTTTATTTTCATAATATATTGTCAATTTCGGTCTTTTAGTAATCCAAAAACCTCTATTGCCCTTACAAAATAAATAAGAATTATTTTTATCACCACCACCTAACTCAAATCCAAACGATTCTATTCTTTTCAGAAGAACTATTAAATCATAAGATTTCTTATCTAAAAAAGATATTTCCAAGATAAAACCTCTAATAACTTGCCCACCATATTGCCTATATACCCCTCCCATCTCATGAACATCCCTTAGGATTAAATTATAGAACTTTCTTGTTTCACTCTTTACAGCAGATTGTTCATTAGCAACTCCACTAAAAATAATATATAAGTAGCCTAATACAATATAAACAGGAACGATTATTTTCAAATAAGGAATTTTCATTAATTACTTCCCTCCGAATTTCCTATTTTATAAGTTCTTTCTTGGTTTATACTTCCACCAGTTCCACCAAAGCCAACTCCTAATTCTAAATTATTAAAGGCTTTATCGTTAGGTTTACTCGGAAAAGTTTGTCCATACCCAATACAACCTAACTTATAACAACCTGAAACGCCCCAAGCATCTCCCTCTATCGCCTTAGATATTGTTTTATCAGTTATCCTTTTGTTGTCATTCCCTCTTATATCTGATCTATCCAAATTAGTAATCCAACCTAAATTAACACTAGCAGATACTCCAAATCTATTAGGCAACACTACCGGTGAAAATACCCCACCAACTACAACATCAGCATTTCTTAAATTCACCGATGTTTTCAAGCCCATACCATACAGTTGAGCACTCGCAGAAATGTAATGTGGAGCATACTTATCTACTATGTCTTTTGTTTCTTCTGCTATTTCTTCATCTACAACCTGTTTCACTCTCTCCCTTTCAGCCATTCCCAGCCAATCCACTTGCGGATTATTCACAACCACATCAAAGAAATTATTCTCCACCGCCC
>MUYB01000064.1 GCA_002015125.1 [Haemophilus] felis | reverse complement strand
ACTATTTTGTCCATTACACCAAGTTTTTTTAACACCTGAAGAATGGAGAAAGTTGTCGGGAGTTAATGAGTCATTAAAAAATACCGAATGGATTGATTTCCGCAGAATAGAAGGGAAAGCAGAACAACCCCTTGTTGTTATGGGAAAACAAGAATTATATAAGCCTTTAATGTATTTTAATGGAAATGAACACTATTTAGATGAGGTTAATGGTAAATATCCTGACTTAAGTATATATATATCCAGAGAAGATATTGGGTCATGATACATTTATCTTATATGATAAAAAGCTAGAAAAAATTATTGTGCAATATAATATGATTGGAGGATATTTCCAAAATCCTCTTTCAGGACTACCTGAAGTTGTTGCTTGTAATAAGAATGATATTCGGGAAGGTTCAGATTTAATAAGAAATTATTTAAAATAACGAGGGAAGATTATGTCTAATGATAATTTAGCTTTATTAGCGGCAGCTGCATATGGAGAGTTCGATAAAGTAAACAATAATAATGACATTCAGAAAAACCTTACACAAAAAGTCAAAATGTCTGATATTCAAGCAAAACAATTTACAGACACCTATGAAATCATTGCTCATCAACCGAATACCTCCAGTGGATATTCAGGAACAATTGTTCGAAATAGAGAAACACAAGAACTATTTGTATTACATCGTGGCACTGAAAATGCGAGAGATTTGATGCAAGATGGAATTTTAGCTTTAAACGGACTTCCCTATTCACCCCAAGCTCCCGCCAGCGTCTCGCTGGTGGAATTTATCACGAGCGGGACGCTCGCGATAGCAATAAGGGAAAACCCTGTTCCTGTGGAAGATATTTTATATCCCTCACGTTCCTGCCAGCGTCTCGCTGGTGGAACTTATCACGAGGAGACACTTGCGATAGCAATAAGGGAAAACCCTGTTCCTAGTGTTAAATCCAACTCTCAACATCTTCTCTTTTAATGTGATCTGTTTCACCGTTTCCTAATTTTCTTCTTTTTTCTGTTAAAGTTTTTTGCTAGATTTGTCCACTCCTAACAGAATCAGTTATGTTTTATAGTTGCCAACTGGTTTTATATTTAAATTTTTATGCATAAAATATGACCACTCTATTATTCTAATGAGGCTACAATGCAAAGAATATATATTCTTATTCTATTAACTTTAGTTGTATTTCTAGGTTATAAAGGGCATGAAAACTTAAGAGAAAATAACAAAAAAGGGATTTGTTTATACACCAATTCTTTTTTAACTAAGGATGAGCTATATAAGAGAACTGTTTACTTTTATGTAAGAAAATCAATTGACGAATCAGAAGACTATTATAACAACTGTTATAGAAAGAAAAAAATGTGGAATTTATTATATAAATAGCACAAATGAACTAGCATTGATTGAAGAAAAAATTAAAAATTTCAATATTGATGATAGTGATTTTATCAATTTACTTAAAAATAGAAAAGACATCTATAATGCAAAAATTAATTCTTTATATTCAAGATACTATGATGGAGATGGAGAACTTCGCATTTTTCTTGGCGTTTATACTCGAGCTGAAAAGGTGACGGATGGTCTATTACTAGTGATGCAAATTATTACCTGGGAATACAACGTTTCTATGTTGATGAAAATAGTAATTTGAAATATAGTTCAGATTCTTTGGAACCATATTTTATACCTATAGATAACTGTGGTAAATTATTAGGTGTAATGGACAAAAA
>MUYB01000063.1 GCA_002015125.1 [Haemophilus] felis | reverse complement strand
TCAAGTCTGATCTTCTACACTTTATGGCGATTAAAAACCGAGAAATAATGGTTATCGCTGTTATTTCTATGCAACAATCTCTTTCAACCGCCACTGAATTACCCTAACAGAAGATTTCTCTTGCAAAATCTGTTTCTCAACAATGCCTTTCTCTTGTAATCGTCTTAATGCGTGTGAAAAGGCAGTTATAATTGAGTGATGTTGCGATTTATGTTCGATTTTTCCTTCAATTTTAAAAGCCTTAAACATTATCTCTTTCGCTGACATCCATTGGTTTGGGTAATGTTTAAACACTTTTGCAATATAATCGCTAGGGTGATAAGCGTATATTGAAATCGCACTCCCATCACCAATAGATTTAGCTTTCCTCTTTCTTTCCTTCTTGATAGGGTTTGAAAACGGGTCACTCTGTAATGCCACTAAGGCTTGTTGTAGAGTTACTTGATGCTCTTTCGCCTTTTTAATACATTGCTCAAAGTGAGTAATTTGTTGCGTAAGTTCAGAGATTTTCTGCCGAATAAGGGTTTCCCCACTCATTCTTGCCATAAATAAAAATCCTTATGATGTAAAATAACCACAAGGATTTTAGTAAAATTTAGTTAATTGGTCTTTGTGCAACTGCTACATAATACCGCTTTTTAGCAACTATTTTGTCCATTACACCCAATGCTCAATAACCTTATAAATAAAGTGCGGTTAGTTTTGCGGATTTTTAGCGAGAACTGACCGCTTGTGATCGTCTAAAATTGGAACAACTTTATGACAACTAAACCTAAACAAGAAATTGAAAGACTTAGAGAAAAATTAGAGAAGTTATCTAGTGATTATAAAACAAAGCATCTAACAATGATCTGACCCCAAAAAGTTAGACTGTTATTTTAAGGACTGTGTTCTGTATTGTACAGGGCTCAGTCCTTTTAGTTTGAGCTGAATTCGCTCTTCGTTGTAATAACGCACATAGTCTTTAATCGCTTGCTCAAGTTCGTTAATACTATTGAAGGATTTTCCATGAAAACATTCCGTTTTCAATCGTCCAAAGAAACTTTCCATCGCCGCATTGTCAAGGCAATTTCCTTTTCTCGACATACTTTGTTGGATACCGTTGGCTTTCAAGATGGCTTGATAGCCCCGCATTTGATATTGCCAGCCCTGGTCTGAATGCAGTATCGGCTTTGCATTTTTTGGCAGCTTTCTGACCGCTTGTAGTAACATCTGTTGCACTTGATAGAAATTCGGGCTGCGGCTGAGATGGTAAGCAATAATCTCATTGTTAAAACAATCCAAAATCGGTGAAAAATACAGCTTTTCGTCTTTAACCCTAAACTCCGTCACATCCGTCAGCCATTTTTGTGCTGGTTTTGTGGCGTTAAAGTCCCGTTGCAATTGGTTCGGGGCGATTTTTCCCACTTCCCCTTTGTAAGAGCGGTATGTCCGTCTTTTACTTGGTAAGACTTGCAAGCCCATTTCCTGTATCAACCGTTGTACCCGTTTGTGAT
>MUYB01000062.1 GCA_002015125.1 [Haemophilus] felis | reverse complement strand
ACATAAGTAACGATAAAACGAGTGAAAAACGCGTTCGCCGGAAGACCAAGGGTTCCTGTCCAACGTTAATCGGGGCAGGGTGAGTCGGCCCCTAAGGCGAGGCTGAAAAGCGTAGTCGATGGGAAACGGGTTAATATTCCCGTACTTGGTATAATTGCGATGTGGGGACGGAGAAGGTTAGGTAAGCGACCTGTTGGATATGGTCGTTTAAGCTGGTAGTTGGAAAGAGTAGGCAAATCCGCTCTTTCATTCAACAACGAGACGTGACGACGAGGCTCTACGGAGCTGAAGTTACCGATACCACGCTTCCAGGAAAAGCCACTAAGCGAAAGACTATACTAAACCGTACTGAAAACCGACACAGGTGGTCAGGTAGAGAATACTCAGGCGCTTGAGAGAACTCGGGTGAAGGAACTAGGCAAAATAGCACCGTAACTTCGGGAGAAGGTGCGCTGGCGTAGGTTGTAGGAGTTTACCTCCGAAGGCTGAACCAGTCGAAGATACCAGCTGGC
>MUYB01000061.1:1348-2389 GCA_002015125.1 [Haemophilus] felis | reverse complement strand
GGGATGACTCATCTCGAGGCAAGTTTCGTGCTTAGATGCTTTCAGCACTTATCTCTTCCGCACTTAGCTACTCGGCAATGCGTCTGGCGACACAACCGAAACACCAGTGGTGCGTCCACTCCGGTCCTCTCGTACTAGGAGCAGCCCCTCTCAATCATCCAACGCCCACGGCAGATAGGGACCGAACTGTCTCACGACGTTCTAAACCCAGCTCGCGTACCACTTTAAATGGCGAACAGCCATACCCTTGGGACCTACTTCAGCCCCAGGATGTGATGAGCCGACATCGAGGTGCCAAACACCGCCGTCGATATGAACTCTTGGGCGGTATCAGCCTGTTATCCCCGGAGTACCTTTTATCCGTTGAGCGATGGCCCTTCCATTCAGAACCACCGGATCACTATGACCTGCTTTCGCACCTGCTCGACTTGTCTGTCTCGCAGTTAAGCTTGCTTCTACCATTGCACTAACCTGACGATGTCCGACCGTCATTAGCAAACCTTCGTGCTCCTCCGTTACGCTTTGGGAGGAGACCGCCCCAGTCAAACTACCCACCAGACACTGTCCGAGAACACGTTTCGTGTCCTTCGTTAGAACATCAAACGTTAAAGGGTGGTATTTCAAGGATGGCTCCACAGAAACTGGCGTTCCTGCTTCAAAGCCTCCCACCTATCCTACACATCAAAATTCAATGTTCAGTGTCAAGCTATAGTAAAGGTTCACGGGGTCTTTCCGTCTAGCCGCGGGTACACCGCATCTTCACGGCGATTTCAATTTCACTGAGTCTCGGGTGGAGACAGCCTGGCCATCATTATGCCATTCGTGCAGGTCGGAACTTACCCGACAAGGAATTTCGCTACCTTAGGACCGTTATAGTTACGGCCGCCGTTTACTGGGGCTTCGATCAGGAGCTTCTCTTTCGATAACACCATCAATTAACCTTCCAGCACCGGGCAGGCATCACACCCTATACGTCCACTTTCGTGTTTGCAGAGTGCTGTGTTTTTAATAAACAGTTGCAGCCAGCTGGTATCTTCGACT
>MUYB01000061.1:599-1066 GCA_002015125.1 [Haemophilus] felis | reverse complement strand
CGTTTTATCGTTACTTATGTCAGCATTCGCACTTGTGATACCTCCAGCAGACTTCTCAATCCACCTTCATCGGCTTACACAACGCTCCCCTACCCTGTCAGAGGACAGATGACAGAAGACGGATGACAGAAAAATGATTATTGCCAGCTTTTATGTAAGCCGTTTAGCATTTTAGCGATATTGCGGTAATTTGCTTCAAAATACTGATACCTTTCTTGACTCAGATATCCTAAATCTCTGCTATACATTAGCCACACTCGCATTTCATCTGCACTGCCCATTGCCATTAAGATAAAGCGTTTAAATTCTGCTTTACTTACACTTTGTTTTCCAAAGCCTTCTGCAAGGTTTGCACAGATGCCTTTACTTGCTCTTCGCATTTGATTACCTAGCTCTAACTGTTCTATTTTCGGTAAACTTAAACTTACTTGATGTATTTCTAATGACATTTTGTAAGCTAACTGCCA
>MUYB01000061.1:0-321 GCA_002015125.1 [Haemophilus] felis | reverse complement strand
GCTCTACCCCCGAAGGTGTCCGCTCAAGGCTCTACCTAAATAGATTTCGGGGAGAACCAGCTATCTCCCGGTTTGATTGGCCTTTCACCCCCAGCCACAAGTCATCCGCTAATTTTTCAACATTAGTCGGTTCGGTCCTCCAGTTAGTGTTACCCAACCTTCAACCTGCCCATGGCTAGATCACCGGGTTTCGGGTCTATACCTTGCAACTCAACGCCCAGTTAAGACTCGGTTTCCCTTCGGCTCCCTTATTCAGTTAACCTCGCTACAAAATATAAGTCGCTGACCCATTATACAAAAGGTACGCAGTCACCCTTTCGG
>MUYB01000060.1 GCA_002015125.1 [Haemophilus] felis | reverse complement strand
CAAATTAATCTGACAGGCACAGTAATTTTAAACGGGGACTGTCAGATTTGGTTTGATCTTCTACAGGCTTGGTTGGCGGAACATGGACTAGCATGTCCAAACATTTTCACTGGGGGGTATAACTTCCACAGCAAACATGAACTTATCTCTCTACAAAGTATGAAAAGCGCGGTAGAAGTGATTGTAAACATTACCAACCTTGCCTTAAATAAATAAACTTATCCTTCATTTTCTAGTTGGTGAGATTTCTTTAGCATATCTTCTTCACTCAAAGTCAGTAAGCGAGAAATGGCGTTGCGATAAGAAATCTCTAAACTTTCACGACTGGTAGCTATAACGCCTTGATCAATTAAAAAACCGTCGCTTACATCATATACCCAACCATGCAAGGAGAGTTTCTTCCCTCTTTTCCAAGCAGATTTCACAATTGAAGAACGCCCTAAGTTATAAACTTGTTCAGCCACATTAATTTTAGTTAACATATCTGCTCTTTTTTCCGCCGATACCTTACCTAACAAATGACTATGTTTATACCAAATATCGCGTAAATGGAGTAACCAGTTATTAATTAATCCCAAATCTTGATCAGCCATTGCAGCTTTAATACCACCACAATTGGTATGACCACAAATAATAATATGTTCAATATCTAATACATCGACCGCATATTGCACTACAGACAAACAATTCAAATCGGTATGAATAACTTGATTCGCCACATTACGATGAACAAATAATTCTCCCGGTCCTAAATTAGTCAATTTTTCTGCAGGAACGCGACTATCTGAGCAGCCAATCCAAAGATAGTTTGGTGTTTGATGTTCTGCTAGCTCTTTAAAATAAGCGCTATTCTCTTCTTTCATACGGTTTGCCCAACTGTAGTTGTTGGCAAATAACTGTTCGATCTTTTTCATATTTCATTCCGAGTAATTAAAATAACCGTTTAATCATCTAGGGCATTATAATAGAATCTTCAAACCCAACCTATCATAATTATTTTCTTTATAAGGAATTTGAATGGATTATCATCACCAAAGCTTAGATGCATTAACCCTCGGCAGACAAACTCAATACGCTTCTCAGTATGATCCGACCTTATTGCAAGGCGTACCACGTCAATTAAATCGGGATCAATTAAATATTACAGAAAAGCAACCTTTTACCTTTGGTACAGATATTTGGACAGCTTATGAAATATCTTGGTTAAATTCCAATGGATTACCTCAGGTTGCAATTGCAGACATCGCATTAGACTTCCAAAGCAAAAATTTGATTGAATCAAAAAGTTTTAAACTCTACCTCAATAGCTTTAACCAAACAGTTTTTAACAATATCGAATCTGTTCGTCAAACCATAGAAAAAGACTTAACCCAATGTGCGGAGGGAAAAGTCCGCGTTCAACTTAATAAACTAGATTATTACACTCAGCAACCTATTGTGAATTTTGAGGGCTTGTGCATTGATGAACAAGATATTCAAATTTCTAATTACGAATTCAATCCAGCACTACTAGAAAACTGTACTCAAGATCAAATTGTAGAAGAGAAACTGGTTAGCCATTTATTAAAATCTAATTGCCTAATCACTCAACAACCTGATTGGGGAAGCGTACAGATTCATTATGTTGGTAAACAAATTAACCGAGAACAATTGCTACGCTATTTAATCTCTTTTCGTCAACACAATGAATTTCACGAACAATGCGTAGAACGTATTTTTTGTGATTTGATGAATTTTGCCAAACCAGAAAAACTCACCGTATATGCTCGTTACACGCGAAGAGGAGGATTAGATATCAATCCATTTCGATCAAATTTTGAATCAGAACCAACAAATTACCGCTTGGCGCGCCAATAACACAATAAAATCGATGAAGATTTGGAAATTAATTGCGGATCTATGCTAAAATGCACGCCTTTTTTAAAAATAATTTAGCCCCATGGCAACAAAACTCTCAAAAATAGTGGAGGAATCAATGACGAGTGCTACGAATAAACGTTCAATTATGACTCTTTTTTCAGATAAAGATGATATTTACTGCCACCAAGTACGAATTGTCTTAGCAGAAAAAGGTGTGCTTTATGAAATGGAAAACATTGATCCTCAAGTTGTTTCAGAAGATCTTATGGAGTTAAACCCTTACGGCAGCGTACCTACCTTAGTCGATCGAGAATTAGTTCTATTTAATTCTCGTATCATTATGGAATACCTCGATGAAAGATTCCCACATCCACCACTGATGTCAGTTTATCCTGTTATCCGCGGTAAAAGTCGCTTATTAATGTTGCGCATTGAGCAAGATTGGTATCCAACCTTAGCCAAAGCAGAAAAAGGTACTCCAGAAGAACGTGAAATTGCGTTAAAACAGCTAAAAGAAGAAATTTTAGCTATTGCGCCAATTTTTTCTCAGACCCCATTCTTTATGAGTGAAGACTTTACCCTAGTGGACTGTTATGTAGCGCCGTTGCTCTGGCGCATGCAAAAACTCGGTGTAGAATTTAGTGGCGCGGGCAGCAAAGCAATTAAATCCTATATGAACCGAGTTTTTGAACGAGATTCATTTATGCAATCTTTAGGTACTGTTGCACCCAAAAATTTAATGGACGAAAAATAATGGATAACAAGGTATCAGCGAAAAGGCCTTATTTACTAAGAGCTTACTATGATTGGCTAGTGGATAATGATTTCACGCCCTATTTAGTGGTTGAGGCCAATTATTATGGTGTGAAAGTACCAATGGAATATGTGAAAGATGGACAAATTGTGTTAAATCTTTCCGCTAACGCCACTGGCAATCTAGAACTTACGAATGATTTTATTCGATTTAGTGCTCGTTTTCGTGGTATTCCTCAAGATATTTATATACCAATGGGTGCAGCCCTTGCCATTTACGCTAGAGAAAACGGAGATGGTGTGATGTTTGAGTATGAAGCCATCTATGAACAACTAAATAAACCAGTTCAAGAAGAACAGCCTACCAGCACACAGCAAGCGGTCGATAAACCCAAAGTGCAAAATACTGCAAAAAAAGCAACGCATTTGCGTATTGTTAAATAGTTCATTAACAAAGTATCAGATCAAAAAGCACAAAATTAATTTGTGCTTTTTGATTACTAATTTTCTAGAGTTTCCAACAACTGTTTTCCAAAAGGTTTACGCCAACCAATAAGAAGCTCAGGTAAATTTTGTTCACTCTGTTCTCCTAACCAATACCATTTCAACAACTGCTCTAATCCCTGTTTACTTGTAATCACCTCAGAATTTAAACCTTCGGGCGTTATTTCCTTTAACTTCTGTTGTAGAGATTTAATAGCTTTTTTATAACGAGGTTCATCCACAAGGCGCTGAATTACAGGAGGATATTCAGAAGGCGCTATGCGTTTCATTTGAGTTAATAATTGTAAAAGTTTTTTGCCGTGAATCCGAACTTCCTGAGAAGTTAAACCAATTTCTAACAATTCAGAAGTATGCTTAGGATTATATTTAGCCACCGCCCACAAATTATCGGATTTAATCACAAAATTTAGGGCTAAGTTTCGTTTTATAGCTTCTTCTTGTCGCCATTTAGCCAGTAACTTTAAGCGCATTAATTCTTCGGGATTCAAACGCCAAGCGTTACTAATGTTCAAATAGGCTAGCTCAGGTGATTTAAACTGAACTTTCTTCTCTAACAATAAGGCACAATCCTCTTGTAGCGCCTGTTGCCATGGCGTCTCTTGCAAGGCGTTCCACATCACATGATAAAGAGGCAGTAAATACCAAACATCTGCAGCTGCATATTCTAATTGCTTCGTAGATAAAGGCCGCGCTAGCCAATCTGTTCGAGATGCACCTTTATCAATTTCTAATTGGAAATAATGATGAATCAAAGTTGCTAGCCCAGTAGAATTGGGAAAGCTCAAAAAATTAGCCATAATTTGAGTATCCACCATAGGCGTTGGCAATTGATTAAAGTAATGTAAAAAGACCTCTAGATCTTCGCTACTAGCGTGCAACACTTTAATAATTTGAGGATTTGCAAGTAATTTTACAAAAGGCGAAAAATCCTTAATTTCTAGCGGATCAATAAGGCTTACTTTTTCTCCATCGTAAAGTTGAATCAACCCAAGTTGAGGGTAAAAAGTGCGAATGCGGATAAACTCCGTATCCAACGCAATCACCGATTTTTGTGCAACATACCGACATAGCATTAATAATTCTTGATCCGTTGTAATTATTTGAAAATCGGGAGAGTCTTGGATTTCTTTCACGTTATGTATATGGTTCATTATTTTGATAGAAGGCCTATTAGATTTGCAGATGAAAAACTTCATCTCAAGTAAAAAGCAAAATAAAAGATGATTTAGCTAAAGACATTGAAGGTGGGAATTTTCCCACCTTACTTATGCTATTCCTGATGACGCTTTGCCAATTCTTCATCACGCAATACGCGACGTAAAATTTTGCCCACATTGGTTTTCGGCAATTCATCACGAAATTCAATATCTTTAGGCACTTTGTAGGCGGTAAGATGCTGACGACAATGTTGACGAATTTCATCTTTCGTTAAACTTTCATCTTTTTTCACCACAAAGAGCTTAATGGTTTCGCCAGACACTTCATGTGGCACGCCAATAGCAACGGTTTCTGCCACTTTATAATTTAGCATCACCACATCTTCAATTTCATTTGGATAGACATTAAAGCCAGACACAATAATCATATCTTTCTTGCGATCCACAATGCGTAAATAATGATCTTGATCCATTACCACAATATCCCCTGTCGCCAACCAACCGTCTTTCATTACTTCCGCCGTGGCTTCAGGGCGTTGCCAGTAACCTTGCATGACTTGCTCGCCTTTTACCCAAAGTTCACCGGGTTCACCAAGCGCAGCTTCGCTGCCGTCATCTTTAATGATACGCACATCTGTATTTGGTACAGGCACACCAATACTTCCATTATGTTTCACCATATTTATCGGGCAAGCAGCAATCAACGGCGAACATTCCGTCATACCATATCCCTCGATAATGTTACAGCCTGTTACCTCGTGCCAACGGGTAGCCACGGATTGCTGAATAGACATACCGCCCCCCACAGAAAGTTTCAACGCGGAAAAATCAACTTCTTTGAAATTTTCGTTATTTAACAAAGCATTAAATAAAGTATTTACCCCAGTGAGTGCCACAAAACGATGTTTTTTCAGTTCTTTAATAAAACCATCAATATCACGAGGATTGGTGATTAAAATACCTGTAATCCCAAGTTCAACGAATAATAAACAATTTACCGTCAGCGCAAAAATATGATAAAGCGGTAGAGCAATGATTGCTTTACGTTCACGTCCATTATCTCCAACAAAAGGTTCCGCAATCCAGTTAGCTTGGAAAATATTCACAATCACATTACCGTGAGAAAGCATAGCGCCTTTCGCAACGCCAGTGGTACCGCCAGTATATTGTAAAAAGGCTAAATCACTACGCTCCATTTGTGGACGAACATATTGACGCTTTTTACCGACGCTAAGCACTTCTCGGAAAGTAACCGCATGAGGCAGTTTGTATTTTGGTACTAACTTTTTAATGTATTTCACAACGAAATTTACAAGAGTACGTTTGCCAAAGGAAAGTTGATCTCCCATCCGCGTTAAAATTACATGTTCAACATCGGTATTAAACACCACTTTTTCTAAAGTTGATGCAAAATTAGATACCACAACAATAGCTTTCGCGCTACTGTCTTTAAGCTGATGCTCTAATTCCCTTGGCGTGTAAAGAGGATTTACGTTAACGACGACCATACCAGCACGCAAAATACCAAATAGAGCAATTGGATATTGCAATAAATTTGGCATCATTAAAGCAACACGATCTCCTCTTTCTAATTTCAATTCATTTTGCAAATAAGCAGCAAAAGCACGACTACGCTCTTCTAATTTACGGAAAGTTAACACTTGCCCCATATTAATATAGGCTGCACGATCGGGGTGATTGCGTACTGCATTTTCCAACACTTCAAGTAATGAATCATACTTTGATGTACCTAATTCTGTTGGTGCATTTTCAGGGTAATTTTTAAACCATGCTTTTTCCATTTTTATATCCTTGTTTTACTAAATTTTGCGAATTATAACGAAAATCTCAATTTATTCATATTTCGCCAGTTTAAATCGCACTTTCGGATCAGGTTTCCAAAATAAAAAACCTTTTGCGCGCTCTTTTCGCCAATCAGCCATTTCATCGGCATCATAGTATTCTTCCGCGACTAAATGCCAAAGTTGATAATGTTGCCCTTGCACCATGGGATATTCATAATCATGCAAATCAATCTTGCCTTGTTGATAACCTGTCAGTATGCCTTTTACCGTAATATATTGATCTTTCAAGATCTCTGGATCAATAAACTGCGGGAGGTAAGCAATAAAACGGCCATCAGGCTTTACTTGTAAATTCGGTTGGGCAGTAATAGGAAGTACCGGCATACTTAAAATCTCCAACTTCATCTTATCTGCTAAAGCGGTCGCCGATAAGATCTTACCGCCCCAGCGCGCCATTTGCTGCGTGGTTTTACATTGGCAAGCCTGATTTTGTGCTGCTAATTGCTGCAAACTAAACAGGCTCACATCCTCTTTTTCCAACCCTGTGGGCGTTAAAATACAACCCGTTAGTACCAGCGTCACCAGCGCACAGCAGACTACTTTCAACTTTGCCCTAAATGATGTATTCATCGATTTATCCTTATTCTCGACCAGGCAATTTCTGCCAAGTCACCTCATTACGTAAATAAATAGGCTCAATTTCAGCAGCGCCAATCATTTCTTTTTTATGCCATTTCTCTAATGCGAGGGGAAGCATATAACGAGCACTTGGTAATTCAACATCTGTCTTTTGGATTTTCTCTTGCCACAATCTGTCAAATTGTTCATAGGCACGCCACCCAGTTCCAACGCAAGACCAATGATTCTGTAATAATTGTTCTTGCTCCATCAACTGTGCTAATACCACTTCAGGACTGGCAACTTGCTCAGTAATTTTCTCTTGCCATTGTATATATTCTCTACCCTGATCCTGTACAAACACAGCTTGTAGCTGAGAAAAATAAACTTCGTTCATACGGGCATCAATCGCCGCTAGCACTTGTAAAGAGCCATATTGTTCATAAGCGGCTTGTGCCATTGCCGTCAGATTGGAAATAGGAATAACAGGTAACGACGCCCCAAAAGCAAGCCCTTGAGCAATACCAGCCCCAACACGAACCCCCGTAAAGCTACCAGGCCCGCGACCAAATACAAGCCCATCAACTTGCTTTAAACTTATACCTGATTGAGCCAATATTTCCTCCACCATTGGTAAAATACGCTTGGTATGACTACGTTGTGCTAATTCATAAGATTCCGTTATTTCTCCTCGATGTAACAAAGCAACAGAACAAGCTTCAGTGGAGGTATCTAATGCCAATAAAGTGAGATGATTCATAAATAATTATCCATTTTAAATTTGAGTTAAAAATTGTATCACCTTGTTTAAATCTCGGGTACGTTTTGCATTAGGTAAACTGCGTAAAAAAGTCGCGCCATAATTACGCATAACCAAACGGCTATCACAAATAATTACCACACCACGATCTGTTACATCACGAATTAAACGTCCTACGCCCTGTTTTAATGCAATAACCGCTTCTGGAATTTGGATATCATAAAAAGGTTCACCACCCTGCAAACGGCAATCTTCAATACGCGCTTTCAATAAGGGCTCATCTGGTGCAGTGAAAGGAAGTTTATCAATAATTACCAAAGATAAAGCATCTCCTCGAACATCAACACCTTCCCAAAAACTTGATGTAGCTACTAATACAGAATGAGATTCAGTAATAAATTTTTCCAATAAAGTTGATTTTGACATTTCACCTTGCAATAACACATTCAATTCACTTTTCTCACGGAAATACTCCGCCAATCCACGCATCATTAAATAGGATGTACACAACACAAAACAGCGACCTTGATTAGCACTAATCACCGGCAATAACATTTCTCCTAATTTTTGCAAGGTGTACGTTTGATTAGTATTAGGCAAGTGGCGCGGTACACAAAGCATAGCTTGATTTGGATAATCAAAAGGACTAGCTAAAACCAGTTGTTCCGCTGGCTGAATTCCTAAGCGCTGACAAAAATGTTGAAATGAGCCACCAACTTCTAGCGTCGCTGAGGTAAAAATCCAACTTGCCTCGCGCCTTTGCATTTCTTCTCCAAAACGATCCGCTACTGTCAGCGGCGTAATATGCAAACCAAACTGACGCCCCATACATTCATACCAATAACAATATCCCACCACATTGGTATCCATTAAGCGAACCAGTTGTGCTTTAACAACCTCTAGACGTTCAAAAATACTGTCTAGCGTCTGTGAACGCTCTAATGCAACTTTCACCACCTCAGCAGTAAAATTTAATTTCTCTTGTAATAACAGCAACCCTTTATGCGCTGGATGTTGTTCACCTCGAAACAATTTGAAGAGATCGCGTAAATTGCCACGCACATTTCCTTCGCCCAAACTCAAGCGAAAATCTTGTACGACTTTAGTTAACTGATCTGCGACAACCCCAAGTTGCTTCATATCTTTGAGTTCAGTGCGATAAACGATATTCATATCTTTGGCCAAATCAAAAAGCTGGCGACTAGTTAGGGATTGCCCAAAATATTGACTTGCGATATCCGGTAATTGATGAGCTTCATCAAAGATGATCGTTTCTGCTTGAGGGATTAACTCACCAAATCCCGTTTCTTTCACCGCTAAGTCTGCAAAAAATAAATGATGATTAACCACAACGAGATCGGCGTTAAGGGCTTTTTTTCGCGCTGACGCCACATAGCAATCTGCATAATTTGGGCAGTCTGAGCCTAAACAACTTTCTGCCGTGCTGGTTAACTGCGGTAAAATTGGGCTATCTTCCGCCAATTCAATACACTCACTCAGATCGCCAGTTTTCGTCGCACTGTTCCATTTGCGTACTTTAGACAAATCCACCAACACCGAACGATCACCCAACACACCTTGGGCAATCAACTGATCGAGCCGTTCCAAACACAAATAATTTGCTCGGCCTTTTAATAAAGCGATTTTCCCTGTGTAATTTAAGGCTTTTTTAATAGCGGGTAGATCTCGTTTAAACAACTGATCTTGTAAATTTTTTGAACCTGTAGAAATGATTGTTTTTTTGTTTGCCAGTAGCGCCGGCGCTAAGTAAGCAAAGGTCTTCCCTGTTCCAGTTCCCGCTTCTACAACCAAAGAGGTTTTGCTTTTGATCGCTTTTGCCACCGCCTTAGCCATTTCGATCTGTTCGATTCGAGGATGAAAGCCCTCAATACCTTTACTTAAGGCGCCCTCCTCGCCAAAAACCTTGATTATTTGCTCAATATTCGCCATTATTTCCTGCCTACACTCAATAAGTGCGCTATTGTAACAAACATTCTCAATACACTGAATAAAAAAACAGTATTAAGGAGCATCTTATGTCAACCTCGCCCAATACCACATTTATCAAACAACTCAGCAACGAACTCCGTTTGGTTAATTACAACCAAATTCCCGTATTAGAACTCGATCACCCCGTTGGGCAAGCCAAAATTGCCTTGCAAGGGGCGCAACTACTCAGTTGGCAACCTGCTGGCGCCAGCCAAGATGTGTTTTGGCTCAGTGAAATCGAGTCTTTTGAAACGGGCGTGGCTATTCGTGGTGGCGTACCGATTTGCTATCCTTGGTTCGGCGGTAAACAGCAGCCAGCCCATGGCACAGCGCGCTTACGCCTATGGCATCTTTCCGATTTTCAGATAACGGATCAACAAGTAAAAATTATCCTTTCTTTATTTGATCAGCACCAACTTGTGGAAGCAAAACTAACCATTCTTTTTGATCAACATTGCCAAATAAGCCTCACCCATTACGCGCAAGAACCTGCCCAAGCCGCCTTGCACAGCTATTTTAATATCGCCAATATTGACAAAACCGAAGTACGCGGCTTAAGCACCCAATGCTACAACGCGGTAGCGCAACAGCAAGAAACCGCGCCGACGCCACGCCTCATTTCGGGATTAGTGGATTGCATTTACCCTGCTGAACAAGCACAAAACAGCATTGTGGATGAAACTTGGCAACGTGAAATCCACCTTGAGCATCATAGCGCCAGCGACATCGTCCTGTGGAATCCTTGGCACAATAAAATGTCTGCTATGAGTGAAAACGCCTACCAAAACATGCTCTGCCTTGAAACCGCACGCATTAACAAACTGCTCAAACAAGGGGAAAGTGTGGCGGTGAAGATTGGGGTGCGCAACAAAAGTTAACAAACCTCAATCCCCATTGATGGAAAGTAAACAAAAAACTTTCTCTCATGAATATTTAGCTATAGAATTGCCCACTTTATTTTGTGGGCGTTTTATTTAGCGATAACAAGCGTCGGCAATAAATCTACTGCATCGGGAACAAGTTATGTCAATTACATTATCAACAAAACAGAAGCAATATTTAAAAGCCTTGGCACACCACTTAAATCCAGTGGTTATGTTAGGGAATAATGGATTAACCGAAGGCGTGCTAGCGGAAATTGATAACGCCCTAGAACATCATGAATTGATTAAAGTAAAAATTGCTGGGGCAGATCGCGAAACCAAGCAGCTGATTATCGACGCTATTGTGCGTGAAAGTGGCGCCAGCGCGGTACAAACTATTGGTCATATTTTAGTGCTTTATCGCCCTGCACAAGAACCGCAAATTCAATTGCCTCGTAAATAAATCAAACAAAAAATGGCGTAACATTCAGTTTACGCCATTTTTTCTTTATATCTGTTATAGATAATCCACCTGAACGATTTCAAACTCAACTTTACCGCCAGGTGTTTGAATAACCACTGTATCGTCCACTTCTTTGCCAATCAAACCTCGTGCAATTGGCGAATTGACTGAAATAAGTCCTTCTTTAATGTTAGCTTCATCATCTCCCACAATGCGATAAGTAAGTTCTTCATCATTGTCTGTGTTTAAAATCACGACGGTGGCGCCAAAGATCACTTTGCCATTGTTTGGCATTTTGCTCACATCAATGATTTGGCAATTTGCTAATTTACCTTCAATTTCTTGGATGCGTCCCTCGCAGAAACCTTGCTGTTCTCTCGCTGCATGATATTCGGCATTTTCTTTTAAATCGCCATGTTCGCGTGCTTCAGCAATAGCTTTGATAATTTCTGGACGACGCACGTTTTTTAAAAAATCAAGTTCCTCGCGCAATAATTCTGCGCCGCGTACCGTCATAGGAATTTGTTTCATAATTTAATCCTTTTAAGTAAAACAAAACCGCGATATTGTGAGGCAATATCGTGGCAAATAAAAATGGGAAAATAAATAAGGTAGGTTATTCATTCAACGAATGCGCTATTATTGTTCGTTCACAAAAAAATAGCAACCTTGAATTTTGTGATTTTTTCTTCTCTCTGCTCGTAAAATTACGCTATGATGCAAGCTTTGTTATTCACTCAGGTTAACGCATTATGCAGCTTCAACAAATTTGTATTTATCCGATTAAATCAACACAAGGCTATTTTCTTCCTCAAGCAGTGGTTCTGTCGCAAGGGTTAAATTTCGACCGCGAATTTATGCTCACCGAGCCGAATGGTAAAATGATTACCGCACGCAAAGAGGAAGCGTTATTTCGCTTAAGTGCCTACCCTATTCCTATGGGGTTACAAGTGGTGCATCAAGATGGTTCGATGTTAACCGTGCATTATTCGGATTTTCAACATACCACCGCCTGCGAAGTGTGGGAGGATGTCTTTGAAAGTTTTATCGCCAATGATGAGATCAACCGCTGGTTTAGTGAAAAATTAGCGCGTGATGTGCAACTTCGTTGGACTGGTCTGCACACCGAACGTCGCACCGCTCGTCCACCAGAAACTCCTGTGGCTTTTGCGGACGGTTATCCCATTTTGCTGACAACTGAAGCTTCGTTACAACAATTGCAACAAAATTGTCCTGTACCTATTAGTATGGCAAATTTTCGACCAAATATTGTGGTCAGCGGAAATGAGCCGTTTCAAGAGGAACAGTGGAAGAAAATTCAGATCGGTGGCGCCACCTTTATTAATGTAAAACCTTGCGAACGTTGTGTATTGATTACGCGCGATCCGCAACATCATCAGTTAGATAAGAAAATGGAACCCTTACGCAGCTTAAAAAAATTGAATACCAACGCGCAAGGAAAAACGATTTTTGGGATTAATTTAATCCCCCTCAATACGGGCGTAATTCGTGTTGGTGATGAGGTGAAAATTTTGGAGTAAACACCGATGCACTAATATGTATAGGTTCGATAAAAAAAGAGAAATAGCAAAATTGCTAGCATGATCAAAATTTGAATAAGGCGTTTTTTAGTGAGCTTTTCTGCGGGCATTTTTGCCATCCTATTTTCTGTACGAAATTGATTTACTACTTCTTAAATTGAGTAATTGATGATATTATTTGAGATAGATCAATTTTATCTTATTTTTCTATATTCGCAGAGGATTAAATGCAGATTTTTTCGGTGCCCAATAAAATTGGACGCAAAGTTCAGTCGGGAGGTTGTGCGATTCATTGTCAAGATTGTAGTATCAGTCAATTATGTATCCCTTTTACCTTAAATCAGCAAGAGCTTGATCAACTTGATAATATTATTGAACGTAAAAAACCTATTCAAAAAACACAAATTTTATTCAAAGCTGGCGATCCTCTCACTTCTATTTATGCTATCCGTTCTGGCACAATCAAAACTTATACCATTAGCGAAATAGGCGAAGAGCAAATTACTTCTTTCCATTTACCTGGGGATTTGGTGGGCTTTGATGCGATTATGAATATGCAGCATCCAAGTTTTGCGCAGGCGCTAGAAACCGCTATGGTGTGCGAAATTCCTTTCGATATTTTAGATGATTTATCAGGCAAAATGCCGAAATTGCGCCAACAGATTATGCGTTTAATGAGTAACGAAATTAAAAATGATCAAGAAATGATTTTGTTGTTATCTAAAATGAATGCGGAAGAACGTTTAGCGGCATTTATTTATAATTTATCGCGTCGCTACTCTGCTCGCGGCTTTTCTGCTCGTGAATTTCGTTTAACCATGACACGTGGCGACATTGGTAATTATCTCGGTCTTACGGTGGAAACTATCAGCCGTTTATTAGGTCGATTACAAAAACTGAATATCTTAACTGTACAGGGTAAATATATAGCAATTAATGATATGGCGGCGTTAATTGAGTTATCAGGCACAAGTAAAACTAATATTCGTATGGGAATTTAATTTAAGATTTTGTGCTAATGCGATAGAATACATTCCATTGAGTTTATCTTTTCAAAGATGTTTCCTGTCGCGTAACTAGCTTGGAGGTTACAATGAAATTTAATCACATTCTCGTCGTAATTAACCCAGAAAATGAAAAACAATACGCCCTTGCAAGAGCAGTTCGTTTAGTCAAAGAACAAAAAAGTGATCAAAAGGTTAAAATTACTGCCTTCTTAGCCGCTTATGATTTGTCTTATCAAATGTCTGCCTTTGTTTCATCAGAAGATCGTCAAGAAATGCAACAAGCGGTGATCAATCAGCGTATTGAAGCGATCAACACTTATTTTGAAAAATACGCCGATCCCAATATTGAATTTGAGCCTTTGGTAGTTTGGCACAGCAATGAAGCGGAAGCCATTACAGAAGAGGTAGAACGTAATCAATATGATTTAGTGGTGAAATATACCAAAGAAGAAAACAATCTCAGTTCGCTTATCTTCACACCAATGGACTGGCAATTATTACGCAAATGTCCAACGCCAACCTTAATGGTGCGTGATGCAGATTGGAAACATCAACGTCGAATCTTAATTGCCGTTAATGTCTCTGATGATGAAGAGCAAGCACATCAAAATCTCAACGAAAAATTGGTATCTCTTGGCGTGGATTTAGCAGATAACCTTGAGAAAGGAAATGTTCACTTAGTGAGCGCCTATCCTCCAATACCAATCAATATGACAATAGATCTACCAGAATTTAATAACGATGAGTCCGACAATAATATTCGCGCCCAATACTTATTAAATATGAAAACCTTACGTCAACGTTTTGGTATTGATGATGATCATACTCATGTTTATGAGGGCTTCCCTGAAGAAGTGATTCCAATGGTTGCACAAAAACTTGAAGCTGAAATCGTTGTACTTGGCACTATTGGCCGAACGGGATTATCCGCTGCCTTTGTAGGCAACACCGCAGAACACGTTATCAGTCGATTGAATTGTAATTTATTAGCGATAAAACCTAACAAACTCTAATCTTCATCAAATAGGCACAATTTTCCAATGTGCCTATTTATTTTCTCTCTCTTCATTTTTCCTTCCATAAAATTTTCATTATTTTTTTACTTAGTTTTTTTCACTATACCTCTATCAAGTTTCTAGTTGTTAAAATTGTTAAAACAGAAAATTAAAACAATAAAACCAAAATAAAAAACAAAAACAGTTTTAAAAACTAAAAACAATCGTAAAATCAGACAATTTACAAGATTTTATACCATTGACTACATTTGTATTTCCCTATATTTTTAGCTTCCTCAATTAATCTAATTAAAAAGGTTGTAACTATGACAACATCATCTCAAAGTCGCGAAACGTTCGCAGGACGTAAAGCGTTTATCTTTGCGGCAATCGGTTCCGCAGTTGGGTTGGGGAATATTTGGCGTTTCCCTTATGTAACTTATGAAAACGGTGGCGGTGCTTTTATCTTTCCTTACTTGGTGGCGCTACTCACCGCAGGTATTCCATTATTATTCTTAGATTATGCTATTGGACATAAATATCGCGCTTCACCACCGTTAGCATTTCGTAAAATTAATAAACACTTTGAAACCTTTGGTTGGTGGCAAGTGTTAATCAATGTGATCATCGGTATTTACTATGCGGTTATCTTAGGCTGGGCTGCATCCTATACTTACTTCTCACTAAACAGCGCTTGGGGTGCAGATCCTGCAGGCTTCTTCTTCAAAGAATATTTGCAAATGGCTGAAGGCGTAACGCTAGATCTAGACTTTGTGGCAAGTATTACTGGACCATTAATCGGTGTGTGGGCATTCATTTTAGTGATCCTCGCCCTTGGTGTACAAAAAGGTATCGGCAAATCTGCGGCATTCTTTATGCCGCTTTTAACCTTAATGTTCATCGTGTTGGTTATCAGCGCATTATTCCTACCTGGTGCAGAAAAAGGTTTAAATGCCTTATTCACCCCAGATTGGTCTAAATTACTTGAGCCAAGCGTATGGGTTGCCGCTTATGGACAAATCTTCTTCTCGTTGTCTATTTGTTTTGGGATTATGATTACTTATTCCTCTTACTTGAAAAAACAAAGTGACCTCACAGGTTCTGGCTTAGTGGTTGGCTTTGCGAATAGTAGTTTTGAATTACTCGCAGGTATCGGAGTTTTTGCCGCATTAGGCTTTATGGCAATGGCTGGCGGTAAAGAAGTAAGCGAGGTTGCCACATCAGGTTTAGGATTAGCATTCATCGCATTCCCTGCGATTATCGACCAAGCACCATTTGGCTCAGTGATTGGCGTGTTATTCTTTGGTTCGTTGCTCTTCGCAGGTATCACCTCGCTAATGTCTGTATTAGAAGTGATCATCTCTGCGGTACAAGATAAATTAAGATTCCGTCGTTCCGTCTCAACAGCTATCGTTTGTGTACCAATGGCGTTAGTGTCTATCCTATTATTCGGAACAACAACAGGTTTACCAGTATTAGATGTGTTAGATAAATTCGTGAATAGCTTCGGTATCGTTGCCGTTGGACTTGCCGTGATTTACGCCGTTTTGCTCAACGAATCCTTATCAGGATTGGGTGCACACATCAACGAAACCTCCTCTTTCAAACTCGGCGTTACTTGGCGAATTTTGGTAGGAACCGTTACTTCAACCGTACTTGTATATATGTTATTCACCGAAATCAACAAAGTCGCCACTGAAGGCTACGGTGGCTACCCAGCGTGGTTTGTCAACACATTCGGCTGGGGTATGGCGATTGGTTTGATTGTTGTAGCATACCTACTTTCTCGCTTACCTTGGAACAATTTAACTGAAACAAAAGAAGTAAAAGGAGATAACAATGAGTAACAGCGCAATTATTATGATGATCGTCGCATTAACCATTATTTGGGGCGGCTTATTACTCTCAATTTTGAGATTACCGAAAGAGTAATCAAACACAAAAAATACCGTATTTTGTAATCTGCGGTATTTTTTTATCATAATTTTTCAAAAGGTTTGTTTAGTGCTTTTTGCAATCTTCGTATTTGAACTCTTAATTTTTCTCTAAAACTGAGTTCTTTATATAACATATTAAAGGCTTGATTTTTCTTAATAGCTCGTTGTTTCGTGTAAGCTCTAGGTGCGCCATAATTAATCTCAGATAATTCAGATGTTTCTGGTTCCAATTCACTTAAATTGGTATCCAAACAATATAAATCACAAGCCCCTAACCAGTAATAAAATTTAAAGGCATCAATTTCAAACTTTATTGGCGTTTGAATCTTTAAAATATTTTCCGTCGCTTTTCAATTAATAACATAACCATAGGCACCAAATAAATTATGCGCAGAATAAATGGATATTTTTGAATTGTTAATATTAGGCTGTTTAATTGATTTCTTATAAATGCTATTAAATAAAACAAGTAAAGACGGTTTATCCAAATCACATATAAATTTCGTGATTTCTTTTATCATATCTGAAGTAAAACTTTCAGAAAATACAATATCATCTTCAAAAATAAAGACATACTCCTGATCCGTTAGCAAAAACTGTCGCATCACCGCTAAATGACTTGCTGCACAACCAATTTCCCCTAAAGTAAGAAAGGTGTCTGGAACCACTAAATTAGCTAATTCTTCTTGGGATAAATTACGTCCCATAATGGCATCAAAAAAATTAGGTGTTATTCCTAATTTAGCCGCTTCTCTTTGTACATTCTGACGGCGTGCGATATTATTTTTATCTGAAATAAAAAAATGGTACATCATTTTCTCCTACAATTGTTTTTTAAACACCCTCACATTGCTATACCCTTTTTCTTTCAAATACAGGCTTTGCAATTTGCTCATTACGCCACGTTCACAATACAACACATAATTTTTCGACGGGTCTAATTCACCAAATTGGGAAGATAATTTATAAAAAGGCATTAGCAACACAGGGCAAGGCATTTGCAGTGGTTTTTCCTCGGTTTCTTCAGGGCTGCGGATGTCCAAAATCACGTCGTTTTCCCCCAACACTGACACCGTATCTACTTCCACCACAGCTTGCTCGGTTTGTTCTGCGATTTGACGAATATCTAAATATTGCGCATTTTGTACCGCACTTTCCAATGCAGCAAAATCAAAATTTCCTTCTTCCTGTTCAATTTTTGCCTTAACTGCTTTCACCGTTGGATTTTTTGAAATCACACCACAAAATTCTGGCATGGATTTGGCAATATCGTCCGTGCCAATTTCTTTCGCCATAGCGATAATTTGCTCTTTATCGTGGGTAATCAACGGACGCAATACTAAGGCGTTAGTGGCTTCATCAATTAACCGCAAGTTGGTTAAGGTTTGGCTAGATACCTGCCCTAGCGCTTCCCCTGTAACAATGGCTTGGATACCGAAACGTTCCGCCACGAGGCTGGCTGCACGCACCATCATTCGTTTCAACACCACTCCCATTTGCCCGTTATCCACTTTTTCGAGAATTTCGCCTACCACATTTTCAAAATTAATCGCCACAAAACGCACTTTGTGGGAGCCACTATAACGATGCCAAATGTGATACGCCATTTGCTTCACGCCAATTTCGTGGGCAGCGCCACCTAAATTGAAAAAGCAATAATGCACCCGACAGCCTCGACGAATCAGCATATAACTCGATACGCCAGAATCAAAACCGCCTGAAATTAATGAAAGCACGTCTTCTTGCGTACCAATGGGATAACCGCCGATGCCTTCATAACGAGCTTTGATAAACATCATTTTGTCATTTTCAATGTCGATTCGCACCGTTACATCTGGCTTGGTTAAGCGCACGCTAGCGCTAGGGATATGTTGATTTAGCCCACCACCCACATAACGTTCCACGTCTAAAGAACTGAAATCATGCTTGCCTTTGCGCTTCACGCGCACGCAAAATGTTTTGTTTTCTAGGGTTGCTCCCACATTTTGCAGGGTTTGTTCAAAAATATCGTGCAATGAGGTAAAACTTTTTTCTTCCACTTCCAAAAAATGATGAATACCGGGAATACGCCCCAACAGCTCAATCAAGTGCGGTCGATTTTCCGCTTGTTTTGAGCGCACTTCAATGTAATCCCAATGACGCACAACCGCCACCGTATCATCATATTTATTTAGCACATTGCGAATGTTTCCCGTTAAAATTTTCACGAATCGTTTACGCACGGACTCGCTTTTAATCATAATTTCTGGGAAAAGTTTAATGATAAATTTCATAATAATTCTTTCACTTAAGAGGCAAAATAAAGGCGCTATTTTAGCTCATTCTGAATAAGATTGCATGGTTACGACTAACAAAACACCAAGAAGTAAAGTACAATACATCATCTTTATTTTCTCAGATTAAAGGAAAAATCATGGCTAGAAAAAGTACAAATAACGAACAAGAATTAGATTTTGAAAGCACACTAGAGCAACTGGAACAAATTGTTTCTCGTTTAGAAAACGGTGATTTACCTTTAGAAGAAGCGCTTAAAAATTTTGAACAAGGTATAAAACTTGCCCATTTTGGTCAGATTCGTTTACAAAATGCGGAACAACGCATTCAAATTTTGTTACAAAAAAATGACATTGCCCCTCTCAACGATTATCAAAAAGAAGATAGCGAAATATAAATAAAGGAGATTTTAATATGTACAATTTCGCCGACGATCTTCACCAAACCCAACAACGCATCAACCATTTTCTCGCTGAAAAATTAGCCACCGACACAACGCCCTCGCCCTTGGCTGAGGCAATGCGCTACGCCTTATTGCTCGGCGGTAAACGTATTCGCCCGTTTTTGGTCTATGCCACAGGCAAAATGCTCGGCGCAAATCTCGACGCCCTTGATTACGCTGCAGCGGCGCTAGAAGCGGTTCACTCCTATTCTTTAATCCACGATGACTTGCCTGCCATGGATAACGATGCACTACGTCGTGGGCAACCCACTTGCCACATTGCGTTCGACGAAGCCACAGCCATTTTAGCCGGCGACGCCTTGCAAGCCTTTGCCTTTGAATTACTCACCGACGCACCGCACTTATCCACTGAACAAAAATTAGCTTTAGTCGCCGCCCTCAGTCGTGCCGCGGGCTATCAAGGCATGTGCTTAGGGCAAAGTTTAGATTTGATTTCCGAACACAAACAAATCAGCCTCACGGAATTGGAAACTATTCACCGCAACAAAACCGGTGCTTTGCTTGCAGTAGCGCTCGAATTTGGCTTAATTTGCTCACCGCACTTTGGCGACACCACTTTAGCAGCACAACTACAAGCCTACGCTGGCGCCATCGGACTGGCATTCCAAGTGCAAGATGATATTTTAGACATTGAAGGCGAAAGCGACGTGCTTGGCAAAACCGTCGGCGCCGATCTCAACGCCGACAAAAGCACTTACCCGAAATTATTAGGTCTCGCTGGCGCCAAACAAAAAGCTCAAGAGCTGTATCAAAGTGCGTTGGTAGCGCTAGAGCATATTCCTTTTGAAAGCCAAGCCTTACAAGCAATCGCAGAATTTGTAGTCAATAGAAAAAGCTAATCTCATTGGATAAGCGAAACCCCATGCGCTTATCCAAAGTCTTTAATCACATTCAAAATCCGTTTGTCGGAAATAGGGTATTTTGTGCCCAGTTGTTGGGCAAATAAACTCACTCGCAATTCCTCGATCATATAAGGAATTTCTTTCACCTCATCAGAGTGCGGTTTGGATTTGGGGAGTTTTGCCAGTAGCTGTTGATAGGCTTGGCTCACTTGTTCCACGCGCAACATTGCCGCCCGATCACGATTGACATCTTGCAACAATTTATCAAGACGTTTATCAATGGCGGTGAGATAACGTTGCACATCATTTAAGCGAGCATACCCTGTTTTTTGCACAAAGCCGGGATAAATCAAACCACTCAATTGCACTTTAATATCAGACAGGGCAAATGCCATGGTGAAATCCATTTTGCCTTTTAAGCGTTTGTTTAACTCGTAAGTTAAGGTCAAAATCTGCTCTACTTGTTTGGCAATGTCCACCGTGGTTTCATTGAGGTTTTCACGAATAAAATCACGCAGTTTATCGAAATCCGCTTCGTTCCAAACCAATCCACCAAAATCGCCGATCAGTTTATCCACCGCACAAGCGATACAGTCATCAATCAGTTCTAACACTCGCCCAAATGGGGTGAAATACAAACCGAGTTTTGATTTATTTGGGAGCTTTTCGTGCAGATATTTAATGGGTGAAGGCACATTCAGTAACAATAAACGGCGTAAGCCTTGTTGCATTGCCACTTGTTGCTCAAATTCCGTTTCAAAGAGTTTAATGCCAACGGCATCTTTTTCATCCACAATGGCAGGAAAGGCTTTAACGGTGAATCCACGTTTTTTCTGTTCATAGCACTGTGGCAAACTGTCGAAGTTCCAAAGGTGAATACCACTTTGTTCTATGCCATCGTCTGCCACCGCCGCAATACTTTCTTGCACCTGATCTTTAAGTTGGAATTTCAGGCTGTCTAAATCCATGGATTCTGCTATTTTTTTGCCTTTATCATCAACCACTCGGAAAGTCATTTTTAAATGGCTAGGTAGCTGATCCAATTGCCAACTTTCAGGCTCAACGCTGACGCCTGTCATACGGCGAAGTTCATAAATCAAACTTTCTAACAAAGGCTTTTCAAAGGGTTTTACTCGCCCTAAAAACGCCTCGGCATAATTGGGGGCGGGCACGAAATTTCGGCGTAAAGATTTGGGTAAAGATTTAATCAAGGCAATAATTAATTCTTTACGCAATCCCGGAATTTGCCAATCAAAGCCTGTCATCTCCACTTGATTTAATAAGGGCAAGGGAATATGCACGGTAACGCCATCGGCTTCCGTTCCCGGCTCAAATTGATAGGTGAGTTTGAATTTTAAATTGCCCTGATGCCAGAAATTAGGGAAATCCAGTTCACTGACTTGCTCTGCATTGTCTTTAGTTAAAAAGGCTTTTTCAAAATTGAGCAATTCAGGATCTTGTTGACTGGCTTTTTTCCACCAGCTATCAAAATGGCGTTGCGACACCACCTCCGTGCCAATTCGTTGATCGTAAAAATCAAATAAGGTGCGTTCATCCACCAAAATATCACGGCGGCGGCTTTTATGTTCTAAATCTTCGATCTCTTTGATTAACTTACGATTTTGGTGAAAAAACGAATGCTTCGTGAACCAATCCCCTTCCACTAACGCCGATTGAATAAAAATTTCACGGCTAATTTGCGGATCGATAGATCCATAATTCACGGGGCGATTTGTCACAATGGGCACACCATAGAGGCTGACTTTTTCATCCGCTAGCACTGCCCCTTTGGATTTTGACCAACGAGGTTCTGCATAAGATTTTTTGACTAAATGGGTTGCCAGTGGCTCAATCCATTCTGCCTCAATATCTGCCAACATTCGCCCCCAAAGCTTGGAGGTTTCCACCAATTCTGCCGCCATCACCCATTTTGGTTGCTTTTTAAACAGAACAGAATTCGGGAAAATAGCAAAATGGGCATTGCGTGCACCTAAATATTGGCTCTTTTCAGCTTCTTTCATCCCAATGTGAGACAGCAAGCCGCTTAAAAGTGCGGTATGAATTTGTGCATATTCCGCAGGTTGTGAATTAATCGGTAAGCCCATTTCTCGCACGGTTAAACGAATTTGATGATAAATATCTTGCCATTCACGAATGCGTAAATAATTCAGATAATCCTTTTGGCATAAACGGCGAAATTGGTTTTTCGATAAGTCTTTTTGTTGCGTTTGGATAAATTGCCATAAATTAACAAAGGCTAAAAAATCAGATTTTTTATCGGCAAAACGGCGATGTTTATCATCGGCGGATTGTTGTTTTTCTTGCGGTCGTTCACGAGGATCTTGAATGGATAACGCCGACACAATAATCATCACTTCGTGCAAGCAGTTATATTTCACGGCGGTCAGCAACATTTTGGCTAAACGAGGATCCACTGGCAATTGTGCCAATTGTCTGCCCGTTTGGGTTAATTGCCGTTTTTCACCGAATTTGGTTTTAACAAACTGGAACGCTTCTAATTCTTCTAACAGTTTGATACCGTCTTGAATGTTGCGTTTATCGGGTGCATCCACAAAGGGGAACGCATCAATGTCATCCAAGCCCAGTGCGGTCATCTGTAAAATAACGGAGGCAAGATTGGTTCGCAAAATTTCAGGATCGGTAAATTCAGGGCGGTTATTGAAATCCTCTTCTGAATACAGGCGAATACAAATCCCTTCGCTCACCCGACCACAACGCCCTTTCCGCTGATTAGCTGAGGCTTGTGAAATAGGTTCAATGGGCAAACGTTGTACTTTCGTGCGATAACTATAACGAGAAATTCTGGCTGTCCCCGGATCAATCACATATTTAATGCCTGGGACGGTTAAAGAGGTTTCTGCTACGTTGGTAGCAAGCACAATACGATTTAAACCTGAAGGATGAAAAATTTTATTCTGTTCTTGTGCAGATAAACGGGCAAAGAGCGGTAAAATTTCCGTGTGTTTTAAATCTTGTTTTTGTAATGCCTCGGCGGTATCACGAATTTCACGCTCACCATTCAGAAAGATCAAAATATCGCCACGCCCTTCCGCCTGCAATTCATCTACCGCATTTAAAATACCTTGCAGCTGATCCTGATCATCTTCTTCGATAATCGGGCGATAACGCACTTCAACAGGATAGGTTCTGCCTGACACTTCAATAATCGGGGCGTTGTTAAAATGCTTGGAAAAACGCTCTACATCAATGGTGGCTGAGGTAATGATCACCTTTAAGTCAGGGCGTTTTGGCAACAACTGTTTGAGGTAACCTAAAATAAAATCATTGTTTAAACTGCGCTCGTGGGCTTCATCAATAATTAAGGTATCGTATTGATTCAGGAAAGGATCGTGCTGAATTTCCGCCAATAAAATCCCGTCTGTCATTAATTTAACAAGGGTATTTTCACTGATTTGATCGTTAAAACGCACTTTATAGCCCACCAAATCGCCCAGTTCCGTTTTCAGCTCTTCCGCAATTCGTGTGGCAACGGAACGTGCGGCAATACGGCGAGGTTGAGTATGTCCAATAAAACCTTTCGTGCCTAAGCCTAATTCCAAGCACATTTTAGGCAATTGGGTGGTTTTCCCCGAGCCGGTTTCCCCAGCAATTACCACCACTTGATGTTGTGAAATCAAGGCTTGAATTTCCGCTTTGCGTTGGCTTACGGGTAAGTTTTCAGGAAATTCAATGGTTTTGACCGCACTTTTACGCTGTTCTAAACGTGCTTTTGCTAATTGGATTTGTGCTTGAATTTCCGCTGCCACCGCCTCTTGCGCCTCGGGCGATTTAATATTCGTCATTCCCTTAATGCGTGCAAAAAGTCGGCGATGATCTATAAGCATCACTTCATCAAGCGCCCTCAATAGTGTCTGTTGCACAGGACTAAACTGGATTTTTCTCACAGGCTTTTTCATTGATTTCCTACCTAAGATTTACCAATAAACAACGACAAAATACCAGCGGCGATAAGTGGTCCAACGGGAATCCCCCCTAAAAAAGCCACGCCCAAAATGGTGCCAATGAGCAATCCCGTTAACAACACAGGTTGCGCCCCCATTAGGCTAACGCCACGACCGCCCAACCACGCCACCAGCACGCCGACAAACACCGCCACCCACATTTTCCAATTCACGAAAACCGCCAAACTGGGCAGTTGAATCTTGCCAGACACAATAGGGCTCAGTACGCCAATGGTTAAAATAATAATCCCAATGGCTAAGCCATTTTTTTCCATAAAGGGAATATATTTCGCCAAAAATGTTTGTTGCATTAACAGCAACACCGCCGCTGAAATGGTAACAGAGCTGTTGTTGCTTAATACACCGAGTAAAATGAGAACAACGAGCAATAACGCCACTGAATTGAATTGTAAGGACATAGCTTTCCTGATTTTTATAAATATTCTTAGCAAAAATGAAAACCCGCTCAAAGCGGGTTAGAAAAAAGAAAATTTATTGAGGATGTCTTTCTGCAACCTCTTTTAACAAGGTTTGTAATTCCCCTTGTTGGAACATCTCCAACATAATATCGCAACCACCAACAAGCTCGCCTTCTACCCATAATTGAGGGAATGTTGGCCAGTTAGCGTAAGCTGGGAGTTCGGCACGAATATCAGGGTGTTGTAAAATATCCACATAGCCAAAAGGCACTTGGCAATTAATTAAAGCTTCAACCGCTCGGGCAGAAAAACCGCAAGAAGGGAATTTCGGCGAGCCTTTCATATAAATAAGAATCGGGTTTTCACTAATTTGTTTTTTGATTTTATCTAAGGTTTCCATAATTGTCCTCGTAATGAAAAAAGTGGCGCTATTGTAGCACAGGCGCCACCGTTGCAAAATCATCTGACTAAAATAATCAACTATTCAGGTTTTACCAGCTTCCGCCAGCGCCACCGCCGCCAAAACTACCGCCGCCGAAGCCACCACCTGAGCCACCACCCAAACTACCGCCGCCGAAGCCACCACCTGAGCCACCACCAAAACTACCGCCGCCGAAGCCACCACCGCTGCGATAATGGGATGAGCGTCGTCCACTAGCGCCACCGTTGCCTACGTACACTACTTCACGTCCATTGCCGATAAAGACAAATAAAATAAACAGGGCGATCATCACGAGAGGCAAAAAGCGTTCCCAGTCTTCTTCAGGTTGGCTGTTTGGATCAAATTCTCCCTTGCTAGCGGCGATCAAATAATCTAATCCTTGACTAATCCCTTCAGCATAATTGCCTTGTTTAAATTGTGGTGTAATTTGTTGGCGAATAAGTTGCGATAAAAATGCATCGGGTAAGACGCCCTCTAGCCCTTGTCCTACAGCGATGAACATTTTGCGATCTTGTTTGGCAATAAGCATTAACACGCCATTATTCAGTTGTTTTCGTCCAATGCCCCATTTATCCCCCAGTTCAAAAGCATATTGCGCAATATCATATTCTTCCGTGCTAGGGATAATTACAACTGCAATTTGTGAACTGGTTTCCTTACCATAAGCTTGCAACTTCTGTTCAAGAAAAGCTTTTTCATTGGCAGATAATGTGTTGGTGTAATCATTCACATAGCGAAATGGTGTGGGCGCAGGTGGAAAAGTTGCCGCCCAAAGCTGGGTGATACAGAAAAAACTGAGTAAAAACACCGCACTTTTTAACCATTTAGTCATTGATAATCACCTCGTTATCCAGTTCATTTTGATCATTTGGTTGAATAGGAAAATGACGTGTAAGCTCCGCGCTAATATTTCCAATCGCAACTGTAATGCCTTCGGTGTAATTTTTTTGACGGAAATGAGAAATCATTAACTCACATTGTTGTTGCCAAAAATGATCACCAACATATTGATGAATACCTACATCACCCACAATGGCACATTGATGTTGTTTAAATCCCACGTAAATCAACACGCCGTTGCGTTGTTGGGTGTTGTGCATATCAAGTTCGTCAAACAACTGCCAAGCACGCTCAATGCCTGCGCAATGCTGGGCGTTTTTAGGCATTTTGTTTTCTACATAAACCCGTAGTTCTGCCGAAGTTTGCTGCTCTAGTTGCGCAATGGCTTGTTCAACCTGTTTTTTGTCAATTGGAATTTTGGAAAATAGCCCCATAGGTTTGGCTCACCTAGTTAAAATTGACCACAGGCGCTTTTTCAGCCCCTTCGGCAGATTTGAAATACGGTTTTTCATTAAAGCCGAAAATCATCGCCACTAATTTCGTCGGGAATTGACGCACTTTTTGGTTATATAAACGCGCAGCATCGTTAAATTTATTACGCGCAACATTAATACGATTTTCTGTACCTTCAAGTTGTGCTTGTAAATTTATAAAACCTTCATTAGCACGCAAGGCAGGATATTGTTCCACCGTAACTAATAAGCGAGATAACGCAGAACCCA
The DNA here is from genome assembly GCA_002015125.1 of [Haemophilus] felis. Lineage (GTDB taxonomy): Bacteria > Pseudomonadota > Gammaproteobacteria > Enterobacterales > Pasteurellaceae > Pasteurella > Pasteurella felis. The sequence goes on along the minus strand of MUYB01000060.1, from coordinate 8,349 downwards.
CCGCATTTTGGTTTTGTTGGAACTGGGTAAGTTGTTCTTCGGATAAATTGCTTGGATCGATTTTAGTTTGCGTTGCTTTTGCACGAGCTTCAACTACTTGAGTTAAGGTGGATTTTTCAAAATCTGCCTGACCTTTCACCGTATTCACTAAGTTAGGAATCAGATCTGCACGACGTTGATAAGAAGATTCTACATTTGCCCATACGGAATTGATTTCTTCTTCCGCCTTCACTAAGCCGTTATAACCGCTCATTAAAGTGAATCCAGCCACAATTACCACAAGTAATACTGCTAACCCTTTTTTCATTTTACTTTCCTTTTCAATCTAAAGTTTTATTAAAAGAAAAGACCTAAACAAATGTTTAGGTCTTTCAATTATCTTATAAAAAGAACAAAATTAATTATTTTGTACCTTTAACAGAGATTTCTACACGACGATCTTCTGCTAAGCAAGCGATAAGTGCTTTACGACCTTTCACTGCTTTACAAGCTTGTTCGCCTTTAACTGGGTTAGCTTCACCATAGCCAGTTGCTTTGATTACTTCTGGTGCAACACCTTTGTTTGCTAAGTAAGTCGCTACGCTGTCTGCACGACGTTGAGATAATTCAAGATTGTAAGCGTCAGAACCTAAGTAGTCAGTGTAACCCGCTACTGCAACTGCTAAAGATTTTAATGGAGAAACTTCAGCGTAAATACCGTCTAATGCTTCTTGTGCAGTTGGTTTTAAATCAGCTTTGTTGAATGCAAACAATACATCTGATTTTAAAGTAAATGCTTTGCTAACTTCTTCTGCAACCATTGGCGCTTTAGGAGTTTGACCGAAGCGGTAAGAAATACCTGCGGTTACAGAACCGATGCTTGGAGAGAAATCAACTCTTTGTGTAAGAGAAGATAATTTATTATCGTTTCCTACACCTTTAACCCATTGGTATTCAAGACGAGCAGCTAATGCTGGAGTAAATGCGTATTCTAAACCACCTGCAAATACTGGGGATACTTTGGTAGAGCTTTTACTAAAGCTTTTGTCAGGAGTATTAACGTCAATATATTTATACTTAGTTTTAACTAATGCAGCACCGGCACGTGCATACACATCTAAATTTTCAAGAACTGGGTAGCTTGCTTTTAAAGTTAATTGAGCACCGTGGTTCAACATTTGTTTGGAATCTGCCTTACTAGCTTTACCTTTACCGAAGTAGTCATAACCAAGTTCTACCGCAAAGTTATTCGTAATTTGGTAACCACCAAAAACGCCATAAGTAGCATCATTTCTTTTTACTTTGACGTCAGTGCCTTTAAACTGCTCTACACCATCATGTAATGATGCCCAACCTGCTTTAGCGCCAGCGTAGAAAGTATTCGCTTGTGGTGCAGCTTGTGCTGTTGTCGCTGCTGCTAGTGCTGCGATAGTTAATGCGATTGCTGTTTTTTTCATTTTATGATCCTCTTTTAATCGTCTAGTCATTTTAAACTTCGTGAGATTTTAATTATCTCTCAATCTTAAAATCTCACAACATTAAAATACCTAATTTTAATTTATGTTTTTCAATTATTGCTTGCCAAAATCACTCCGGTCCAACAAAGAAAAACCTGTCTATTATGTGATCTATATTGTTTGAAATCAAATTTTTTTTCGTAAATCGCGCCAAACACAAGCAAAAAGCGGGTGATAAAAATTGAAATTAAATGGAATAACTTAAGAAATTTTTGCAAAAAATTCCGCTATTTTATGGATTCCCTGATAGAATTATGAACAGCTTTCCTTGCCAGTTAATGATTTGATATTTCAGAGTGAAAAAATGCTACCTCGTTTAAAAAATATTCCACAACTTCAGCCTTTGGTTGCCGATTATCTACAAGAGTTGTCGAAACAACATTTTTCTGGCGATATCGCCACTAGCTATGCCGAACGCTTAAGTTTGGCAACAGATAATAGCGTTTATCAACAATTACCCGAAGCTATCCTATTTCCTAAGACTGTTGCAGATGTAGTCATTTTGACCAAACTTGCACAAAAAGACATTTATAAAAGTCTGACATTTACACCTCGAGGTGGCGGTACGGGCACGAATGGGCAATCACTCAATAACAATATTATTGTAGATCTCTCACGCCATATGACCCAAATTTTAGAACTCAATGTGGAAAAACGTCGGGTTCTAGTACAAGCTGGTGTTGTGAAAGATCAACTAAATCAATTCCTCAAACCTTACGGCTTATTTTTTTCTCCCGAGCTTTCTACAAGTAACCGAGCGACGTTAGGCGGTATGATCAACACCGATGCTTCTGGGCAAGGTTCTTTACAATATGGAAAAACTTCAGATCATATTTTGGGACTGCGTGCAGTATTAATAAATGGCGAAATTTTAGATACGCAAGCATTGGATTGTAAAAATTTTGTAGAGCAATTAGAGCAGAAAAAATTTACCCCTAGGGTCAAACACATTCATCAAGAGGTTTTCCAGCGTTGTTCGGAAAAGCGCGCACAAATTATTAATGACTTGCCTCAACTCAACCGTTTTTTAACAGGCTATGATTTAAAAAATGTGTTCAATCAAGATGAAAGTGAATTTAATTTAACTCGAATCCTCACTGGTTCTGAGGGTTCTCTTGCTTTCATTTGTGAAGCGACGCTAGATCTGACGCCAATTCCACAATATCGCACCTTAATTAATATTAAATATAATTCCTTTGATTCGGCGCTACGCAACGCCCCTTTTATGGTTAAAGCCAATGCGCTATCAGTAGAGACGATAGATTCAAAAGTTTTGAACTTAGCTAAACAAGATATTATTTGGCATTCCGTTAATGAGCTGCTGACAGAAGATACAGAAAATCCAATATTAGGGCTGAATATTGTGGAATATGCGAGCAATGATAAGAACAAGATTCAGCGTCAAGTTAGCGCACTTTGTCAGGCATTGGATGAAAAAATTCTGAATAAACAAGATGCAATCATAGGTTATCAAGTATGCTCGGATTTAACTTCCATAGAAAAAATTTATGCAATGCGTAAAAAAGCGGTAGGACTATTAGGTAACGCTAAAGGTTCAGCTAAACCTATTGCATTTGTTGAAGATACCTGTGTACCGCCGGAGCATTTAGCAGATTTTATTACTGAATTTCGTGCCTTACTGGATAAACATCAATTGAGCTACGGTATGTTTGGACACGTAGATGCGGGTGTATTACACGTTCGCCCTGCTTTAGATTTGTGCGATAAAAAGCAAGTGACACTTTTCAAAGATATTTCGGATCAAGTAGCTGAATTAACTCGCAAATACGGAGGTTTAATTTGGGGTGAACACGGAAAAGGAATGCGTTCACAATATGGTGAAAAATTCTTTACCCCCGAGCTTTGGCAAGAGCTTCGTTATATCAAATTTTTATTTGATCCAGAGAATCGTCTAAATCCTGGAAAAATTTGTACACCACTACACAGCGATGCTGAACTTTATTCCATTTTATCGCCAATGCGAGCGGATAAAGATCGTCAAATTCCAATTGAAATGAAAACAGAGTTTAACGGCGCAATGAACTGTAACGGTAATGGTTTATGTTTTAACTTTGATGTTCATAGCACTATGTGTCCTTCTATGAAGGTGAGTAAAAATCGTTTATTTTCACCAAAAGGCAGAGCCGCGATGGTACGCGAGTGGTTATATTTACTTGCACAGGAAAATGTAACGCCGACACAATTAGATTTTCAGCAATCAGAGATTAAGCTTACCTCGTTAGTACATAAGATTCGTAACAGCGTGCAAAAATGGCGAGGCGAATATGATTTTTCACACGAAGTAAAAGCCAGTATGGATACTTGCCTTGCTTGTAAAGCCTGCGCAAGTCAATGTCCGATCAAAATTGATGTGCCAAGTTTCCGTTCAAAATTTTTCCATTTCTATCACCAGCGCTACTTACGTCCGCTCAAAGACCATGTGGTTGCCAATGTGGAATATATTGCGCCTTTAATGGCTAAACAGCCGGCATTTTTCAACTTTTTCAACTCAGCGAAGTTCCTTCAACTTGCTACAGAAAAAGTATTAGGAATTGTAGATTTACCACTGTTGTCAAACCCTTCTCTGCAACAACAACTTGTGGAAATTGGCTATCAAGATAGGTCATTGGAACAGCTGGAACAGTTAACGGCGATAGAAAAACAAAATATGTTGTTGATTGTTCAAGATCCTTTCACTTCTTATTATGATGCGAAAGTCATCGCAGATTTTGTGTCGCTCACTCAAAAGCTTGGATATCAGGCGATTGTGCTTCCATTCAAGCCTAATGGCAAAGTGCAACACATTAAAGGTTTTTTAGCGCGTTTTGCTAAAACTGCTAAAAATCAAGCTGACTTTTTGGCCCGTGTCGCGACACTTAATATTCCCTTAGTGGGCGTAGATCCTGCCATTGTGATAAGTTATCGCGATGAATATAAAGAAATTCTGAAAGAAAAGCGTGGTCAATTCAACGTACTAACCGCTCATGAATGGCTACACAGCGAACAAACAAAAATACAAAAACAGATAGAAACACATTCTGTAAAAGATGCTCAGTGGTACTTATTCCCCCATTGCACAGAATCTACGGCATTACCGAATAGCGCCAAAGAATGGCAACAAATTTTTACTTGGTTTAAACAAGATCTTCTTGTGGAAAATGTGGGTTGTTGCGGTATGGCGGGTATCTTTGGCCATGAAACAAAACATTTAGAAATGTCAAAAGAAATCTACCACCTTTCTTGGGCTGGCAAACTTAAAGGCAAAAATTTAGAACATTGTTTAGCTACAGGCTATTCCTGTCGTAGCCAAGTAAAACGTTTAGAAAATTTCCAGCTAAAACACCCAGTACAAGCTTTATTAACCTTATTAAAATAATATGATTTGGAAAAAAACGCTTAGCCTTGAAAAAATGAATCAACTATCAAAGCATAGTGCAATTGAACATCTTGGAATTTGTTTTAGTGCGCAAGGTGAAAATTGGTTAGAAGCAACAATGCCTATTAATGAAAAAACCATTCAACCTATGGGCTTTTTACATGGTGGTATTTCCGTCGCCTTGGCTGAGACAGTGGGTTCAATGGCAGGATTTTGTTGTGTAACAGAGTCCCAATATATCTTTGGTTTAGACATTAACGCTAACCATTTGCGCCCTGTAAAACAGGGTATGGTAACCGCTCGCGCAACACCGCTGCATTTAGGAAATAAAACCCAAGTGTGGCAAATTGAAATTACTGATCAACAACATAAACTCTGTTGTATCGCTCGTTTAACACTTTCTGTAATGAACTATGAATAAAATGAAAATCGGTGTTATGTTGGTCAATTTAGGCACACCTGATAGTCCAACACCCCAAGCACTCTCTCGCTACCTTTGGCAATTCTTAACAGATCCTCGCGTGGTTGATTTACCCAAATGGCGTTGGTTTCCTCTATTAAAAGGAATTATTTTACCTTTACGCTCAAAACTGGTTGCAAAAAACTATGCCTCAATTTGGACAGAAAAAGGCTCACCGTTACTCGCTATTAGTCGCCAGCAACAACAGGCGCTACAACAATATTTTGATCAACAAAATTTAGGTATTTGTGTAGAAGTGGGTATGACCTATGGACAACCTTCCATTGAACAAGCCTTACAGAAATTAACAGATCAACAAGCAGAAAAAATCATCGTTTTACCCCTTTATCCGCAGTACAGTAGTTCCACAACAGGCGCTGTATTTGATGCTTTGGCTAAATGTTTACAAACTCAACGAGGTTTTTTACCTTTTGAATTTATTCATTCCTACCATTTGAATAATGATTACATTGAGGCTTTAGTGGAATCTATTAACGCCGCTACACTCAAACAAGATGAATTCTTACTATTTTCTTTCCATGGTATTCCATTACGTTATGAAATCATGGGAGATTATTATCGTGAACATTGTCAACAGACCGTTACTGCCGTGGTTGAACGTTTGGGATTAAAGGAAAATCGCTGGTTGCTTTCTTTCCAATCTCGCTTTGGGAGAGAAGAATGGTTACAGCCATATACAGACAAATTTTTAATGCAGGCAGCAAAGCAAAATATAAAAAAAGTCGCGGTGATTTGTCCTGGATTTTCAGCAGATTGCCTAGAAACCCTAGAGGAAATTGAAGAAGAAAATAAGGAAAATTTTCTCAATAACGGCGGGGAATCTTATCGTTATATTCCTGCATTAAATAGCCAAAGCAAACATATCGAAATGATGGCAAATTTAATTTTAGCAAGAATATGAATAAGCTCTAAAAATACAAAAAGCATCGTCTTAACGCGCCGATGCTTTTTTATATTTAAACCTTAATTATTTTGCTTCTGGTTGATGTGGACCTTCTTCCTGATGCCCTTCATCTAAATGTACAAAACTCACTAATTCATCTGACGTTACCTGAAAGGCTTTACCAAAACCTTTTACAAATAAGCCCGCAGTTGGTTTAAAACAAAACACTTTAAAGTCTTCTAATTTCGATAAATTTTCTACAATTTTACCATGACGATTTTGTAAGGCTTGAACGGCGCTATGCCATTCATCGCTATGTCTTGTTAACACTCTTGCAGCTGCATCAAAAGTTAAACGACGACGGGCATAAATCTCACGGCTTTTACTTTCATCTTCCAAAAGCATAAGTGAGACTTTTGGCACATCTAAGAGATTACGCGCATGACGAGCAATAGTCGAAATAATAACTTGATATTCGCCATTATTAATAACGAAAGGAGCATAGCTTACATTAGGCGTACCTTCTTTATCTAGCGTCGCTAGAACAATGGTTTTACATTGTTGTTTAAATTCCTGAATCTCAGGCCCTAATCGATTTTGTAATACTTCTTGACGATTTGTGGTCATTTGAAACTCTCCTTATTTAAATGCTTTAAACAAATTAATTTGTTCTGGGAAAAGTTTACGCTGCTCATCTCTACCGAGATAAACTTTAAAAATTGTTTGCCCACTCTGTGCAATAAACGCGATGTTATAACTTTCTTTACCGCGGAAAGGTAAACTCACAAAGGCAATATGTGCGATAGCATCTAATTTTAAATGGCCGTGAATAGCACCTTCTTCATCTTTCATATTAAGGTTGTAATAACCACGACTAATTATGCCACTTGGGAAACGATCTTTAACCTCGAAAATACTGCCTTCTTTTTCGATAATTGTGGTAAAAGTTCCCCAATGACTAATCTGTTGTAAAATTTCCTCTGCTCTTTCCGCGGGAAATAAACGCACAAACTCATCAGGCAAAGCGCATAAAATCTGACCTTCTGGACATTGTAATTTTTCCGCCATTTCCAACGTAATCATATTTGGATTTTGTGCCAATAAATCGGCGACTTTTTGTTTAATCGATGACATAAAACTTCCATTTGATATTGATAATAGTTTTTAATTATATATTTTTATATCTTTGCTGAAAAGCAAAAAACCGACACATAAATATTATAATCCTCCTGTGGATTTTAGTGGCTTGGCTCGTTCTTTGCGGGCAAGCTCTCATCACGAAAGTGCGGTTACGGTAAAGAAAAATATTTTACTTTCAACCTGCAAAACCACCGCACTTTTAAAACGTACACAGCTAGAAAAATTTGTGCAGGATTATCTTGTGTTTGGTAATGCTTATCTTGAAGTGGTGCGTAATGCGTGGGGTAAACCAATTGCATTGAATGCACCCCTTGCAAAATATATACGCAAAGGGAAAGAAGAGGGCGTTTATTTTCAGATTACCTCCACTCAAGATTATGAATTTAAAAAAGATAGCATATTTCATTTGATGAAACCTGATGTGAACCAAGAGATCTACGGGTTACCTGATTATCTTTCCTCTTTGCAATCCGCTTTCTTAAATGAAAGTGCGACATTGTTCCGTAGAAAATATTATATCAACGGTGCTCACGCTGGGTTTATTATGTATATGACGGATCCTGCGCATAGTGTTGAGGATATTGATGAGATAAAAAGACAATTACGAGAAGCCAAAGGCAAGGAGAATTTTAAAAACCTGTTTATCTATGCACCTGATGGCAAAGAAAACGGTTTAAAAATTATTCCGTTGTCTGATGTTGTGGCTAAAGATGAATTCTTAAATATTAAAAATACTAGCCGTGATGATATTCTTGCCGCTCATCGTGTGCCACCGCAACTGATGGGAATTATTCCCACGAATGCGGCAGGTTTTGGCGATGTGAAAAGAGCTGCTGAAGTTTTCTTTGTTAATGAAATCGAACCATTGCAAAGACGATTTGAAGAATTGAATGATTGGCTTGGTGAGAATGTGATCCAATTTACAAAATATAAACTACTTGAATCCAATGATTAAATGTAGAAGATCAAACCA
>MUYB01000059.1 GCA_002015125.1 [Haemophilus] felis | reverse complement strand
GACTTTTGCGCTTAAATTCGCCAAAATCTGTTTTTTTGTTCTACAAACAAATTATCCGAATTTCCGCGCAATGTACGTTTCAGGCTGCCTGAAAAGAAATTTATTTAGTAAAATCAAAGGATAATTTATGTTAAATAAGTTAAAAATCGGCACATTATTATTGCTGACATTAACGGCTTGTTCGCCCAATTCTGTTCATTCGGTAACGTCTAATCCGCAGCCTGCTAGTGCGCCTGTGCAACAATCAGCCACACAAGCCACCTTTCAACAGACTTTGGCGAATTTGGAACAGCAGTATCAAGCCCGAATTGGCGTTTATGTATGGGATACAGAAACGGGACATTCTTTGTCTTATCGTGCAGATGAACGCTTTGCTTATGCGTCCACTTTCAAGGCGTTGTTGGCTGGGGCGGTGTTGCAATCGCTGCCTGAAAAAGATTTAAATCGTACCATTTCATATAGCCAAAAAGATTTGGTTAGTTATTCTCCCGAAACCCAAAAATACGTTGGCAAAGGCATGACGATTGCCCAATTATGTGAAGCAGCCGTGCGGTTTAGCGACAACAGCGCGACCAATTTGCTGCTCAAAGAATTGGGTGGCGTGGAACAATATCAACGTATTTTGCGACAATTAGGCGATAACGTAACCCATACCAATCGGCTAGAACCCGATTTAAATCAAGCCAAACCCAACGATATTCGTGATACGAGTACACCCAAACAAATGGCGATGAATTTAAATGCGTATTTATTGGGCAACACATTAACCGAATCGCAAAAAACGATTTTGTGGAATTGGTTGGACAATAACGCAACAGGCAATCCATTGATTCGCGCTGCTACGCCAACATCGTGGAAAGTGTACGATAAAAGCGGGGCGGGTAAATATGGTGTACGCAATGATATTGCGGTGGTTCGCATACCAAATCGCAAACCGATTGTGATGGCAATCATGAGTACGCAATTTACCGAAGAAGCCAAATTCAACAATAAATTAGTAGAAGATGCAGCAAAGCAAGTATTTCATACTTTACAGCTCAACTAACAAATTCATTTTGTTAGAAAAAGTGAAAATTTAGGGCTGAATTTACAATCCAAGTGCAACAAAAAAAGAAGTACTCATCAACTAGAATATAATTTTGTTTCCACACAAAAACCACTTCCAAATGATGAGTACTTCCTACCGACATCTTACAATAAGCCGAGTGTTTGAGAAATACCATTTATTAAACTGTCTTTTTCCATAAGTGTTGCCATAATTCTCCCCCTTGTTTTATCTGCTCATACCCCTGCTTTGTCTTTTGCGTTGAGATATTACCGTTTCAAGCTGTTTATTAAACTCTGTAATGTCGTTAATTGCTCGCTGATTTCGTTGTACTGTTGAATGATCAAGGCGTTTTCGGCTCGCAAGCTCTCTAATTCTTTCGATAATTTCACTCGCTCTGTTTCTTGCTGTTCTAGCAAGGTTTTCAAGGTTTTCTCGTAAAGTAGTTCTAGTTCGGTCGCCATTTATTTTTTCCCCTGTTTCTTGGTTTCTTGGATTTCGATTACTTTCAGGTTCTCGCCCCACGTTGAGTTGATAAAATCCTTGTCCACTGCTACACAAGGCTTTATCCCTTTCTCCGTTTTGCAAGTTGATAGCTTGATCCCCCCACTCTGCTCTTTGGCTATCTCGGCTGAATTTTGCCATTCGGTCATCTCTTGATAGGCGTTCTTCGCCTGCCACGTCAAAACGCCTGCGGTTATGGCTATCAAGGCTAATATCGTCAAGGCGATTAGGGTCGGCAAGCGATACATTCTCACGGTATTTTTTATCAATTTCGCCTGCTCGATTTGGATATTTTCGGCTAAATTGTTCCCTGCGTGCTGTAACTGCTGTATCAAGTTTTGCTCGTGCCGTTTGATAGCGTTCTGCACTATCTCGCTTGTACTCTCTAGCTCTTTCTGTGATGTCTGCTGAAAGGTCTGTGCTAAATCTAAAATCTTGCTCATAGAAAGCCCCTTTTAATCTTAAATTCTGTCCGTCAGTCTTGATTGATAGGTTTTTTGGCGTAATGCGTGCAATTTCAAAACCTGCACGTTCTAGGGCATTTATAACGTCCTGTCGGTCGTTTATCTGCCCTGCGTTCGCTAAAGCTGTTAAACCGTCCGTAATCGCCTGTAAAGCCTGTTTTTTATCGGTTGGTAGGTCTTTGCGGTCAATCAGGTTTTTTTGCTTTATAGGGTTGTTTGGGTCGCTTAGGCTGTATTCGTGGTTGATTACCTGCTTGAAGTTTTCAGCAAGTGGGCGGTCTGCCCTGTCGTAGTAGGGTTGTAGGCGTTTTCCGCTTGTCATCTCTACGTTTGGGATAACGAAATTCAGCTCAAGCCTGCCTTTGTCGGTGTGTTGTACCCACGCAATGTTATATTGTTCAGGCTCAAGCCCTGCAAACATTGCCTTTTCAAAGCGTGCCATAATCTCACGCTTTTGTATTTCGGGTAGGTCGCTTTCTTCAAAAGACAAGCAACCTGCGGTGTAAGTGTTATTAAAATCAAGACTATCAGCAATACTTTGTGATAGTCGGGGATCGCCCTGCAGGATTTGGGCGGTGTCGTCAGGCTTATTTAGTAAATAGTCCACGCAAGCCTTGCAACTACTAGCTTTTCCCTTACCGTGTTTCTTAAAAAATTTAACGATCATAGGCTCAATTCTCGCAATTTTTTGAGATTTTTTTCAATTTCTCGCAAGGTCGCCAACACGCTAACAAGGTCAATGCTCGGCTTTTGACTGTTGCATTGTCGGGCGATTTGGTTCAGGTTTACGCCTATGCGGTTCAGCTCGAACAGTAACGCAGGGTCGATTACTTTCGGCTGTCGCTTAGGTTGCTGTTCTAGGGCAACTTCCCGAACCCACTCCGCAAGCCTTGCTTTCGTTTTTCTCTCTAACAAGGCTTGATACTCGTTTTCGGTGAGCCTGATTTTTATCTCTTTCTCACGTTTCATAATGGTGTCCGTTCTTCTATTTTGACCGCTGAAAGCGGTCGGGGGTCAAGGGGGCAAAGCCCTTTTGCAAGGTCAAAAAGGAAACTCGAAGAGTACCCTTTTTGTGTCCTTGCTATTACAAAAGACAATAGTACACCAAAAGCCCCGAGAGTGATATATAAAAATCAGCGGAGCCGATAGGCGACTTCGTTTTATTAGGCGAACATCGTGAGCCTTTGAACCAATATAAAAATAAAAAAATTTATTATTAGGGAAGTGGTTATTGTGGGCGGTAGGTTTTTAGTGTTGGAAAGCTGTTGGAAAGCTCGTGGGTAACTCGAAGAGTTATCCATCAGCTTTTCAATGGCTTTTCAATACGACCCGCAGGGGAAAAACCGTTAAACCGTCCACATTAACCGCTGACCCAAAAAGAACGCTTTTTACTAAAAGATTTCTATTCGGTTCTCAAATGTTGCGTGAATGGGGCAACAATAAAACGTTGTGGCGTTTATCAGGGTGGGAATTGCAGACTTAAACAATCAATTCCGCTGTATCCTTAAATCTCGCTTATCAGGTGTGCTTGTATTTCTTGGGGCTTTCGCCTTTCTAACCGTAGCACGAAACGGAGACAGAGCTTAATTTTCGTATTAAGAACGTTATCACTTCTACGCCTGTTTATTCTTCCGAAGTCCGAGCTGAAGACCGTCTAATTTAAGGTTTACGTTTCTTGTTTACGTCGTTGAATGGTTTTTTGGTAGTAGGGACGCTTCGCAATCTCTTGCATTACTAGCTACCCTTTGCTATGATTAGATTGTTAACGTCTGGATCATAGCAAAGAACGTACTGATACAGATTATAGGAAAAGGGATCGAATGTCAAAAGTTCGATCCCTTTTTCTTTTCTAAAGCATTGGTATTAAAGGCTTTAAGGTGTATTTTATTAAAATCTGTACACCTTTGTGAAAATCCATACACCTTTCTTACCGTGTAATTTTATGAAAATTCGTGCACCTTTCTGCTAACGCCCTGCGGTTGTTAGACTAAAAAAGCCATTGAAAGCAAGTTTCAACGGCTTTTTCAGTCCCGAATAAAACAAAACCGCCTTGTTAGGCGGTTATGTGTTAAAATCACTTTCGCACTATGGCGGCGGCTCGCACTACCGTTCATAGTGTGAGCCTAGTCGCTTAGCCTTATAGTGCTAAGGGGGTGATTTATGTGAAACCTCTACGAATTGGGGCAAGGGTTATTTATCCGCTTCAAGACTTAGACAAGCAAATTGCATACCTAGAGGCGAACTTACTTGAGAATATCAAAGTGCATTTCATTGTAGAAAGCATTGAGATTAAAGGCTAAATTGCTA
>MUYB01000057.1 GCA_002015125.1 [Haemophilus] felis | reverse complement strand
TTAGCAACTATTTTGTCCATTACACCCAAATTCAGCTACCTTAATTATCCGATTACTCAAAATAGAACCACATCGTTATTGGCGAGTTGAAGAAATTACAAAAGAAATTCTCATTGCAGATAATCAACCTAATACCCCTGTAAATCGTACCTATATCAAGAATGTTCATGCGGCAATGGATAGGTTGCTCAAAAAGGGGATTGTAGAACGACAGTCAGACAAAGCTCACAAGATGGCTTTATGGCGATTAAAAACCGAGAAATAACGGCTATTTTCTATGCAGCAATCTCTTTTAACCGCCACTGAATTATCTTAACCGAAGATTTCTCTTGCAAAACCTGTCTCTCAACAATGCCTTTCTCTTGTAATCGTCTTAATGCGTGTGAAAAGGCAGTTACAATTGAATGATGTTGCGATTTATGCTCTCTCTTCCTTTCAATCTCAAATGCTTTAAACATTATCTCTTTTGCTGACATCCATTGGTTTGGGTAATGTTTAAACACTTTTGCAATATAATCGCTAGGGTGATAAGCGTATATTGAAATCGCACCACCATCACCAATAGATTTAGCTTTCCTCTTGATAGGGCTTGAAAATGGGTCACTCTGTAATGCTACTAAGGCTTGTTGTAGAGTTACTTGATGCTCTTTCGCCTTTTCAATGCATTGCTCAAAGTGAGTAATTTGTTGAGTAAGTTCAGCGATTTTCTGCCGAATAAGGGGGGCTCCACTCATTCTTGCCATAAATAAAAATCCTTGTGATGTAAAAATAACCATAAGGATTTTAGTCAAATTTAGTTAATTGGTCTTTGTGCAACTGCTACATAATACCGCTTTTTTCCCACATTTTTGTCCATTACACCTCTCTATAATCCTCTACCAAGCTCTACAAAACCACGTCAAAACAAGCACTTATCTTTCGTTTTAACTTTACACCCTAAACTGCACATTTCTCTATGTGTATCTACGGATTTTAGTTATACTGATTTCGGGTTTTCGTTTTTATCCATTCACTAGTCGCAATAGCCGCTTAGGAGACACAATGGAAAACCTAGAACACCAAGATTTTGATGCAGATAAGTATCTTCACTTGCTCTGTCGGGATTTCTTGCCAGTGATCAAAGTGGGGGGAAGAGATTATTATTGTACCCCTATTCTTAACTCTGAACCGCAGGCTTGGGCGTAGCGTTGCAACGTGCGGAATGTGGCTCGGCTTGCGTTTTTCTCAAGTCGGCTCACAGCAGGTTGTGATACCCCCATTCGTTCTGCCACTTGATAAACCGTTAACCCTGCTTTTTGGCGTAACTCTTTAAGCAGAAGTTGCAATTCTTCAATGCGGCGCTCTTGAATGTAAAGTGTTTTGGTTTCCTGATCTTGCAATAAGGTTTCTTTCACTTGCTTGTAATCAATCGGTTGAACTTTCATCGGTCATTTCTCCTAAACGTTTAAGGCTTTCACTTTCATTATCGGCGTTAAGGCTTCTAATTCCGCAAAGGCTTCAGGATGGAATAATAGCTCAAACATTTCTTTCACCTAAAAATCATTTTGATAGCGAAATGATAACATACATTTTATATAAACTAAATGTTATCTTTCTATTTTTACAAGGAACCCCAATACTGGGGCGGTTTTTCGCGTATGGAAGGCTATGAATACTTAGACGGTAAAACCATTTCTTCTAACATGCCGCATTGCGAAACTCAATCAATAAGTCACGCAAAAGTCAGTTCTTTTTGTTCGTACTCGTTTTCTTTGTCAATCAGCAAGCTGATAGACAACCGTTGTAACTAAAAAAAACAGTACCTTAACAACAACTATCCATGCTTTTATCTTAATAATTTCTATCCACAGATGCTGTGGATAAGTCTGTGAATTATCTTTTGAAAAATATCAAAGATCCTTATAATTCCTAGCCTCTCCAAATTCGCTAGGTGAATTGATTGCAAAATAACATACCCTTAAAAATCAATAAGTTATAAAAAATCTAGAAAAATTTTAAAATTTTTTATGATTTTTTTGAGTTTTGCAGCTTGACAAACATAAGTCTGTGTAAAACTTAGATTTTTTTGACAATAATAAAAGTAAATTTTATGTTAAAATCTATATCATATTTCTCCCCTCAATAAAGATAAAACGCCAAGATGACAACGAAACTGCATTGCAAACCCTTTGTTCTTCATTCTGAATTTTCCCCTTCAGGAGATCAACCTCAAGCAATTAGCCAACTCATAGAAGGCTTAGAAAATGGTCTTGCTCATCAAACGCTACTTGGGGTAACTGGATCAGGAAAAACCTTTACCATTGCAAATGTCATCGCTAAACTCAATCGCCCTGCAATTCTATTAGCGCCGAATAAAACTTTGGCAGCACAACTTTATGCGGAAATGAAAGCCTTTTTCCCTGAAAATGCGGTGGAATATTTTGTGTCTTACTATGATTATTATCAGCCTGAAGCCTATGTGCCAAGCAGTGATACCTTTATTGAAAAAGATGCTTCCATCAATGATCAAATTGAACAAATGCGACTATCGGCAACGAAATCCTTTTTAGAACGACGAGATACCATTGTGGTTGCCTCCATTTCTGCCATTTACGGTTTGGGCGATCCCGATTCTTATTTAAAAATGATGTTGCATTTACAAGCGGGTGCCATTATTAATCAACGGCAAATTTTGGCACAATTAGCGGAACTGCAATACACCCGCAATGATCAAGCATTTCAACGTGGCACCTTCCGTGTGCGTGGCGAAATTATTGATATTTTCCCTGCGGAATCTGATGACCGAGCGGTTCGTGTGGAATTATTTGATGATGAAATTGAACGTTTAAGTTTATTCGATCCCTTAACTGGCACAGGGTTTGGTGCCGTTCCTCGTTATACCATTTATCCCAAAAACCACTACGTTACCCCAAGAGAACGTATTTTAGATGCCATTGAAAACATCAAGCAAGAATTAGCAGAACGGCGAACATTTTTGTTAGAAAACAATAAGTTAATCGAAGAGCAACGAATTACTCAACGTACACAATTTGATATTGAAATGATGAACGAACTGGGCTATTGCTCAGGCATTGAAAACTATTCACGCTATTTATCAGGACGCAAAGAGGGTGAGCCGCCGCCGACGCTATTTGATTATATTCCTGCGGATGGTTTACTGATTATTGATGAATCTCACGTCACCGTACCACAAATTGGCGGAATGTACCGTGGCGACCGTTCACGTAAAGAAACCTTAGTGGAATATGGCTTCCGTTTGCCGTCGGCGTTAGATAATCGCCCGTTACGTTTTGAAGAATTTGAGCGTTTAGCCCCTCAAACTATTTATGTCTCCGCCACGCCTGGTCCTTACGAGTTAGAAAAATCTAGCGGTGAAATTATCGACCAAGTAGTTCGCCCAACAGGGTTGCTCGATCCTGAAATTGAAATTCGTCCTGTTGCCATTCAAGTGGACGATTTGCTCTCCGAAGCCCGACAACGTGCCGATCAAAATGAGCGCGTGTTAGTTACCACGCTCACCAAAAAAATGGCGGAAGATTTAACGGATTATTTAGATGAGCACGGCATTCGGGTGCGTTATTTACATTCCGATATTGATACCGTTGAGCGTGTGGAAATTATCCGAGATTTACGTTTAGGGGAATTTGATGTACTCGTGGGTATCAACTTATTGCGTGAAGGATTGGACATTCCCGAAGTGTCCCTTGTGGCGATTTTAGATGCGGACAAAGAAGGATTTTTACGTTCCGAACGTTCACTGATCCAGACTATTGGGCGAGCAGCACGTAACCTAAAAGGGAAAGCCATTTTATATGCGGATCGCATCACCAACTCAATGGAAAAAGCCATTGGTGAAACCAATCGCCGCCGTGAAAAACAAATGAAATACAATCAAGATCATGGCATTGTGCCACAAGCATTAAATAAAAAAGTCGGCGAGTTATTGGATATTGGTCAAGGGGTAAATCAAAAAGCCAAAGCTAATAAAAATGCGAAAAAAGTGGCAGAACCGACCGCACTTTATCAGCTACCGCAAAATCCGAAAGACTATCAGCAACAAATTAAAAAGCTGGAACAACAAATGTATAAATATGCCCAAGATCTCGAATTTGAGAAGGCCGCAGCAATACGAGATCAGTTACAACAATTGCGAGCACAATTTTTTGAGGGGTAATTCTTTCATTATGGTTATGACCTTGTCTAGCTATAACAGAAAATAAAAAAAGAAATTCTTAAAATTTTTTATCTCAATAAAATATGCTATATCAAGGTGAGAACCCAATTGAAAGGAAATATCTTATTGAAGAAATAAACAGTGGTAAAAAAATTGATTACTCATATGATAGTAACATTGAGCATTATGATATTACTTATTTTCCTAATGAAAATTCTCACAGATATAAAATTTGCGAACTAGAACCTCCTTCTTATTTCTCAAAATAAGAATATGAAGATAGAAAAAAATGAATTATTAGAAATAGAAAAGTTATTACCTAAAATGCATGAAAAAGTCTTCAACGGAGAAGTTGTTTCAATAGAAGATTTTAAACTGGATATTAAAAAAGATAAAATCTCTAGAGAAATAAGAAGAAAAATAGATGGATTTTATTATCAAATAGTCTGTGAGCTCAGATACAACAATTGGATATTAAAAAATATTTAAAAATTCTTAAAGATTTTTCTAATAAAAAAGAAAAAGCTTTAATGGTTACGAGAAATAATAAAAACAATCAAAAATTTATAAAACAATTTGATGGTTTTATTGAATGGAACAAGAAAAAAGATTCTGAAAAGGAAAAAGTTGTTGATTTTTTATTAAAATTAAATACAGATTTTGAAAACAAAAAGAATTCAAATAGAAATCATAAGTAAGAAAAAGAAAGGGAGATCTTCTCCCTTTCTTAATATAAAATTAAATCTTTGCTAAGGGAGTATTAGTTTCTAAACTATTAGAATGACTATTTTGGATATTTAGTTCATTGTTTTTTTCATTTTCTCGGTATTATGTAGCAGTTGCACAAAGACCAATTAACTAAATTTGACTAAAATCCTTGTGGTTATTTTTACATCACAAGGATTTTTATTTATGGCAAGAATGAGTGGGGAAACCCTTATTCGGCAGAAAATCGCTGAACTTACTCAACAAATTACTCACTTTGAGCAATGCATTGAAAAGGCGAAAGAGCATCAAGTAACTCTACAACAAGCCTTAGTAGCATTACAGAGTGACCCATTTTCAAGCCCTATCAAGAGGAAAGCTAAATCTATTGGTGATGGTGGTGCGATTTCAATATACGCTTATCACCCTAGCGATTATATTGCAAAAGTGTTTAAACATTACCCAAACCAATGGATGTCAGCGAAAGAGATAATGTTTAAGGCATTTGAAATTGAAGGGAAAATCGAGCATAAATCGCAACATCACTCAATTGTAACTGCCTTTTCACACGCATTAAGACGATTACAAGAGAAAGGCATTGTTGAGAGACAGGTTTTGCAAGAGAAATCTCCGGTTAAGATAATTCAGTGGCGGTTAAAAGAGATTGCAGCATAGAAAATAGCCGTTATTTCTCGGTTTTTAATTGTAGAAGATCAAACCAAATCTGACAGGCACGGTAATTTTAAACGGGGACTGTCAGATTTGGTTTGATCTTCTACATTTTTTATCGGTAAACCCATTCATAAACCGCAAGGTTTCCGAACCTCAAATATCGTTTCTGGCTTTAACCTTAGTTTTAGTTTCTAACTTATTGCCGAAATAACTTGAGCTATTTCTTATATCTACTGATTTTTATAGGGTGGCAATTATGAATAACAAATATTTCCGTGTCATTTTTAGCAAGGTATTAAATTGTCTGGTTGTAGTATCTGAATTAGCCAAATCTGAAGGTAAAGACAATAAAAAGTGCGGTGGTATTTTACAGCCTTTTTTCCACTTTCTAGGTAAGCTCAAACCTGTTGCATTTTGTTTTTTCTGCGCCCTAGGTTTTGTCATTTTTACCACTCATACATTGGCAGAAACCTTAATTATTCAAGCAGATAAAGCCGCCCCAAAAAACCAACAGCCAATTATTTTGCACACCGCAAATGGCTTGCCACAAGTCAATATTCAAACGCCGAATGCGCAAGGATTATCCCATAACAAATACACAAAATTTGATGTGGATACAAAAGGTGCAATCCTCAATAACAGCGCCTCTAATGTCAAAACGCAGCAAGCTGGCTGGATACAAGCGAACCCTTATCTTGCCAAAGGCGAAGCCAAAGTGATCCTCAACGAAGTCAACTCCCATGATCCTAGCATACTGAAAGGCTATGTAGAGGTTGCGGGGAAAAAAGCAGATGTCATTATTGCTAATCCATCAGGATTACATTGTGAGGGTTGTGGCATTATTAATGCACATCGAGCGACCTTTACCACAGGCCAAGCACAAATAAACAACGATCATTTAGAGGGTTTTGTAGTGGAAAAAGGCCGAGTGACTGTCAGTGGTAAAGGCTTAGATAATAGCAAAGTAGATTACACCGAAATTCTTGCGCGAGAAGTACAAGCAAATGCTGGGATTTGGTCGAAGAAAGAGCTCAAAGTTGCCACAGGGAAAAATCATATTAAGCGCACAAGTGCGGAAGAAAATTTGCAAATTTTACATACGCAAGAAGAAAACTCCGCAGAAAATGCACCGCACTTTGCCATAGATGTTGGCGAATTAGGCGGAATGTACGCAGGTAAAATTCATCTGATTGGTACAGAAAATGGCGTTGGAGTGCGTAATGCTGGGCATATTGGGGCAAGTGCGGAGACCTTAAAAATTGACAGCCAAGGACGCATTGTCAATACAGGTACGCTAAACTCGCATCAAGGGCTTGATTTGACGGCAACGAAAGGCATTGAGAACAAAGGTAAAATTGAAAACCGTCAAGAAAATATAAAACTCACCAGCCAACAAGATATTAAACAAGATGGATCTATCGTTGCTCGCCAAGGTAATATTCATAAACAAGCAGCGAAAGCCATTACTCAACAAGGCGAAAGTGTGGCAAAAGGCGATATTCGTTATACCGCTGCAAGTGTTAATGCCTCAACCCGCTCTTTAATTGCAGCTGGTGTGAATGTAAAAGACAGTGAAAAAGGAGAGGTACGAGAGCTAGAAAACCAATCAGCACAGGGTAAATCCATTCAAATTACCACCTCAAACAAATCCACCTTGCAAGGCAAAAATATTGCACCAAACAAAGTGCAAGTGCAGGCAACGGAGGTAAATTTAGATAATAGCCAGAATTCAGCTCATCTAATACAGATCAAGGCTGTGCAAGGAAATATTCAAGCGAATTCAGCGCTCTTCACCGCACAAAATCATATACAGCTAACAACACCACTAGCGCTTTCAACACAAGCAAGTCATCTTACCGCTAAAGTGATTAGCACAACACAGCAATCTTTAAATGCTAAAAATTCAGTGTGGCAACAAACGGGAACAAAGGATTTACATTTAAAAGGCAATAGTATCAATACTGAAGGTGCCGTATTTAGCACTCAAGGTAATTTATTGGTAGAGGGGCAGCAACTTTATAATGAAGGTGGCACACTAAGCACTAAAAAATCATTAATTCTAAATCTGTCTGAAGGGATCGATTCAACTCGTGGTCAATTAATTGCGAATGAAAACCTGAATATAACATCTGTAAGTTTTAACAATGATAGTGGTCTTATTTATGCTAAACAGAATGCGAAACTGAATAGTATTGAAAATATAACTAATCGAAAAGGTAAAATTCATGTAGGCAGGGAGTTTGATTTAGTCACTAAAAATCTCGAACAGGCCAGTGGTTTAATTAATGCGAAGATATTAAATCTTGTTTCTACACAAGTGAATTCTACGCAAAACAGTGAAATTAGTGCTAATAACATTAGCTTAAAAGTAGATACCCTAAACAATAATAGTAGTTCATTAGTTGCACAGCAAAATATGACTATTGATGCGACAGAAGGTATTCAAAATAACCAAGGGATTATTGCTGCGCAAAATGCAGATTTACACTTGCACACTGGCAAAATTGATAACCAACAGGGGCGAATTATCAGCTTAGGCAATATCCTTCTAAACGCTGTTTCTAACTTGTTAAACCAAGATGGAAAGCTTTATGCAAGTAACAATCTCAGTGGAATAATTCAAAATAGCGTAAATAATATTCGAGGTATTATTCAGAGCGGTGATCAACTTGATCTTGTGGCAACAAATATTGATAACCAAGCAGGTAAAATTAGTGCGAAAGTCGCTGTAATAACAGCCGATAATCTCAACAATAGTGCGGTTTCTGATCTAGGTTCTTTAATTACTAGTGATAATCTTACACTTAATGTACAGCAGTTAAATAACCAAGGAACAAAAGCACAAGATAAGGTTCCAGCCCAAGGGGTTCAGGCGAATTATCTTGTTTTAAATACTGAATTTTTAAATAATCAACAAGGCGGTATTTACACTACAAATACTGCAGAGATTAGCACAAAAACACACTTGAATAATCAACAAGGAGAATTACTCTCCGGAGATAAGATCACACTTAACCATGATGGCGAGTTGACAGTAAATAACCAAGATGGGACTATTCAAGGGCATAATTTGATTAACCTAAATGCTAAAAAATTAGAGGTTGAGGGGATAATTAAAACTGCAGGTAATTTGAATATCTCCTTGCAGGATAGTTTTACCTTGAACAAAGCATTTTCTGTCGGTAACCACTTAAATTTCTCTACACAAGGTCATTTTGAAAATAACAGTGCCTTGCTAGTCAAAGGAAATGCAAGTATCTCTGCAAATCAGATTACCAATAATAGAGATGCAGAAATTTCTGCTAATCATACCGCACTTGATGCTGACACCTTGATTAACCGAGGATTAATAGACGGTTATAAAACACATATCCAAGGTAAAAATATAACCAATATCGGTACTGGTCGGATTTATGGAGATTATTTGGCTTTTAATAGCAAACAAGTAAGTAATATAAATGAAAATGACCATTCTGCAACGCTTGCTGCCAGAGAACGTTTAGATTTAGGCGCTAATAAAGTTATTAATCATAATGGCAGTATGATCATGAGTTTAGGAGCAATTTATTTTGGCAATGAGTTAGATGCTAAACAACGAGCAATTGGACAAGCGAGCTTAATAGAAAACCATAATGCCATTATTGAGGCTATGGGTGATATTTCTTTAAATGTGAAAAAAGTTGAAAATCTGCATAATCTACTAGAGGTTGAAATACAAGAAACCGCTAAAACTCCTATTTTTGAGTATGGTTTTGCAAATGAGTCTTCACGTTATGCAAAAGAGGGGATAACAAAAGTAAAACGAGGTGACAGTGGAGGCTTTAATAAAAAAGTTAGAAATTTATATGCGCTACGTTTACCCGACGGCAGGGAAAGTGAATCTTGGCGAGAATATAATTATATTAGAACTGTAAATGAAACCGTTATTCTTCCAGCGAAGTATGCTGAGGCTAAAATTTTAAGTGGAGGGCATATTAACTTTTTCGCTGCAGATGTTAAAAACTACGATAGTAAAATTATTGCACATACAGGCATTACATATAATGGCGGAACCATAGATAATCATGCTACTGAAGGTACAGTCATTACTACCGATGAAGGACGTATGACTTATTTTTATGATGGGAGAGCTTGCGCCAAGAAACTATTTGGTAAATGTATCGATCATTACAAAACTACTCAAAGTTCTTCATCGCCTTATACCGTTAGAACAGAAACAACTAAAAATCTAGGGCTATGGGATTATATCCCCCTTAAATCTGAGCAATTTTCACTAACAAAAGAGATTGAAACTCAAAATACAGCGAAGAAAACTCAGTTATCAGCGGTTGTGATTAAATCAAGTTCAGCAACTGTAATTAATTCTATTGGTAAAAGAGAAGATGCTAATCATATTGAAAATTTACCAATAGCCAAAACACATCTCACTGATGTGACTTTGCCAACATCGAGCCTTTATCGTATCAATCCAGATCACCCAAATGGTTATCTGGTCGAAACAGATCCAAAATTTACCCAACACCGACAATGGCTAAGCAGTGATTATATGTTTAATCAACTACGCCATGAGCATAATAATGTACATAAACGTTTAGGCGATGGCTATTATGAACAGCGCTTGATTAATGAACAAATCAACCAGCTCACAGGGCGCCGCTTTCTGACAGGGTATAACAATGAGTTAGAGCAATATAAAGCACTCATGAATGAAGGTGTTAAATACGCGAAGCAGTTTGATTTGAAACTTGGTATTGCTTTAACAAAAGAACAAATGTCAGAACTTACAACAGATATGGTTTGGTTTGTGAATAAAGTATTTACTTTACCAAATGGGCAAAAAGTTACCGCACTTGTACCGCAGGTTTATTTAGTTCCTCGTCATAGTGATATTACGGCACAAGGTGCTTTAATTTCTGCTAATACAATTATTGGCACGCTTGATAATGTACAAAATTCAGGGGTTATTGCAGGTAGAAAATTAACTCAGATAAATGCGGAACAAATAAACAATCAAGGTATTATTCTTGGTGACACAGTGGATTTATCAGCAAAACAACACTTAATTAATTTAGGTGGAAAAATTGAGGCAGTTGATAAATTATCTTTATCAGCAGGGAAAAATTTAGAAATTGCAAGCACCTTGAGAGAAACAAAAACTTCAACTGATTTTGCCCGACGTGTAGTGGATAAAATGAGCCAATTGAAAGTGAGCGGCGAAAAGGGAAAACTATCTTTGCAAGCAGATGGTGATTTAACAGTTAAAGGCGCATTGATTGAAAGCCAAGGAAATATTGAGGCAATTGCAAAAAATATAGAATTGGGGACATTAGCGGTATATAACAAAGAACATTACAACGCTAACGCAGATAACTATTACCACTTGAATCAAAAAACTGAGGTTGGTAGTCTGCTACAAGGTAAAGAAGGCGTAACTTTAATCGCGCAAGATGAGATGAAGTTACGTCAAGCTCAAATAAGCAGTGAACAAGGCAATATCAATCTTGCTGCATTGGCAGGAAATATCCATGTTGAAGCAGGGCAAGAAAAAGAACATATTACTTCTAGTACAAAATCCACTTCAAAAGGTTGGTTTAGCAAAACTAACGAAATTCGCCGTCATGAGCATAAATTTGATAATGCGCTGGGGAGTAGCTTAGATGGCAAGAATATTTCGTTAATTGCTGGAGGTAATATACATCTACAAGGTACACAAACAAAAGCTGAACAAAATATCGAACTATCGGCTAGAGGTAACATTAATATTGATGCTGTCAAAAATCGCCATGAGCAAATGACATGGGAAAAATATAAAAAATCAGGTTTGCATGCAAGTTTTAAAGGGGGGACAGCTCAAATTGGTTTAGGGGCAACTAAGTCAAAATTAAATACCAATAGTGTTGATGAGACCGTAGTTGGTAGTTCGTTAATAGCTAAAGAGAATTTAACCGTTGTATCAAAGGGCGATTTATTGATCAATGCAGCTCAATTGGGAGCAAATAAAGATATGACTTTACAAGGGCAAAATGTCCATATAAATGCCCTTACTGAACAACATCAACGATCTCTTTATCGATATGCGAAATCCATAGGGATGAATATAGGAATCACTTATTCTCCTTTATTAGCAGGGCTAACTAGAGGCAAAGAAACACTAGATGAGCAAGGATTTAAAAATCGCTCTACCATTGGAAAAGTGATGAGTTTAGCGGATGCAGGTTATGAAGCCTTTGAACGTTCTTATAAACCTGTAACATTCTCTGTAAGCGCAAGCAAACAATCGTTAAATCAAAATGAAAAACAACAATTAGCGGTAGCAAGTGAAATTGTAGCTGGGCAAAATCTCAATATTATAGCCAATAAAGGCGATATTATTAGCCAAGGAGCTACATTACAAGCAGAAGGTGATTTATCCCTCGTAGCTAAAGAAGATATTCAGCTTAATACCTCAATATCTCGTATAACAAGAGATGCTCATAGTAAACAACAAGGTATCCAGTTTGATACATCTAAATCTTGGTTAAAAGAATTCGGCGTATATAGTAATAAACAAAAAGAAAATGAGGCTGAAATTCGTCATCAATCCACCAGTATTTCAGTAGGTGGCAACAGTCTTTTATTTTCTGGTAAGGATATTAAAACTCAAGGTGCAGATATTGCTGTTGATGGCGATATTCAACTTGTGGCAAAAGGTAATATAACCTTAGGTACGAGTCATAACGAACAGCATAATCAAAGTAAGTCAAAAGGAATAGGTATTGGGCATGCTAAATTATCAGATACAGAACATTTTACAGGTTTAAACTTAGATCGCTCACAGCAGAAAGGAAATAACATTCCACATAAAGGGACTATTTTAGGCTCAACTACTGGAAACGTGAGTATTTATACTGATAAAAACTATTTACAAGATAGTAGTGCAGTAATAGCCAATAATGGCAAAGTCAATATTGTGGCTACTAATAATATCATCAGCCGAAGCCAAGATAACACTAGCTTAATGACGGGGTATAGTCGTGGTACCAAAGTCGGTGTATTTGCCAAAGTATCTTCTCCTTTACTCGATGCTCTCAACTTAGTGCAACAAGGGCAGCATCTTGCCAAAGAAGATAAAAGTAATAATAGATTAAAAGCGCTTCAAGCAGGTGTATTAGCTTGGCAAGGTTATGATACTTATTCAGCTATTAAATCTGGCGCTTTACTGCGGGCAGAAGCAGGAATTGGTTTTAGTCATGGGCAATCCAGCTATCGACAAAGTGCGGTGGAAAGTCAAGGTAATTTTATCAACGGAAAACAGGGAGTGACGCTTCAAGCTAACCAAGGCAAAATAGACTTAAGCCATATCCAATTGAGCAGCAAAGATGCCTTGGGCAATATCATGCCAGATAGCTATATTGAGCTAAAAGCGAAAGAAGGAATAGCTTTATCATCAGGGCGAGCAGAATATCAGCATAACCAAAAGCAAATGAAAGCGGGAGCTCAAGTAGGCTTAGGTGTACAAGCTGGTGCTGGCACAGGTGCTTATGTTTATGTGGAGGCAGGTTATCAACAGGGAAAACAACAAAGCCACAGTCATCAAAAACATAATAGCCGTGTAGAAACAGCAAACTTTAAGGCGGAAAGTGGCAAAGATATAGAACTACAAGGAGCGAGTGTCTATGCTAATAAAATTAATGTACAAGCAGATGGTGATTTACGCATCATAAGCGAGCAAAGTGAAAGCCATAGTAAAAGTCAACAGACTGGGGCTAATATTCGAGCTCAAGCATCTTTAGGCACCGCATGGGGTTTTTCAGGTAGCTTTAATCAACATAAAGGCAAAGAAAATCGTAAACAAGTAGAAGAACAAGCAGGATTATTCGCAGGCAAAGGCGGTTATCGAGTTAGTGCTGATAAGGTAAGCCTAGTGGGAGGTGCCATAGTTTCCACAGCAGAGAAAGCGAAAAATCAACTTATTGCTAAAGATTTTCAGTTTAAGGATATTCAAAATGAATCTGATGCCAAAGCAAGTAGTTTGGCGTTAATGGGAGGATTTTCCATTAACCGAGACCAAACTTCAGCGGAGGATAAAAAACTGAATAAATTATACCGAGAGGAAAAACTCAAAAAAGGTGAAACCTTTCACCAAGCCAATCAAAACACCAATCACCAAGGATTGAAATTTGGTTTAAACAACCAAGATGTTCATAGTAATGACCTTTATGCAGCGAGCAAATTGCTATTAGCTAATGCTTTAGGTAATAGCCAAACGCAATCTTCCGATAGTACAGTCACCAAATCCGTTGTTAGTGAAGGTGAATTCCATATTGCCAGTGAAACTGGCAAACAACAGCTAGCCAAAGTTTCCAAAGACAGCACATCTAGCAATCAAAAAGTCGCAGACTATGATATGGATAAAATGCTGAGTGAGAACAAAACCAAAACAGAAGTCAATAAATTCTTATTAGGTAAGGTAGCAGCTGGAACAGATGAGGCTTATCGAACAATGTTTATTGCGGAGCATCGGTTAATGACATTTGAGTTAGATGAAAATGGGAACCTCATAAAAGATCAAGATCGTATGAAAGTATTAGAAAAATTAGCCAAAGAGAAATACAAAAAAGAGAAACCAAATGTTTCTGAAGAC
Organism: [Haemophilus] felis; assembly: GCA_002015125.1. GTDB lineage: Bacteria > Pseudomonadota > Gammaproteobacteria > Enterobacterales > Pasteurellaceae > Pasteurella > Pasteurella felis. Next base: position 4,687 of record MUYB01000057.1, on the reverse strand, counting down.
AAATTTATAAAAGAGTATATTTTTGAAAATCCATTAGGGATCAATGTTTATAAGCTAAGAGAGGTTTCAGATCAAGAACGTCAAGCTCTAGATAAAGTTACGTATTTTGATCCTAAAACAAAAACGTATAAATCAGGAGTAGCTGTGATGTTTAATGGAATTTTAAATGATCAACAAGCAGCAGCTAAATATGCTGTACAAAATTATATTGCAGAGAAAGATGGTACATCTATTTATAAGAATATCTATTTTGTTCATCATCCACAGGCAAATAATGATATATCTGAATTATTAATTGCTAGCTATCAAAAATATTTAGAAGGCAGCATAGGAAGTTTAGGTAATTCGACATTACAAGCTAAAAATATAATGGAAAAATATGGAACACAAGGACTATACATTGGTTCTCATAGTCGGGGTACTTTAACTGTAGATAATGCTTTGAGAGAATTAGATAAATACGACAATAGAGGAATTCTATCTAATACTAAAGTAAAAATGGTTGGTCCGGCTGCGGATGTAAATCAAGCAAATCGCAGATTTATCCGTTTACAAGGTAACAACTCAAAAGAATCTATCCGATTTGAAAATAATAAATTAGATAGCGTGGGTAGTTTAATAGGTTCTAATCCATATACAACCAAAACAAATATTAATAATTTTGGAATATTTAAACGGACTTATGATCTGCTATTTGGAGATACATCTGCACATAATTGTTATGGAATAGGTAATCCTCAATGTATAAATGATGGCTATCGAAAAGATAAACTAATGAACTTAGAAGTTCCATTTACAGAGTTAGAGAAATCAAAAGATAAGGAGTAACTGATGAAAAAGTTAGCTACATTATTAGTTTGCTGTTGTTTATCTGCATGTGAATTAATGGGTATGCATAAATGTGATGCATTAAGCGGTTGGTGTGTTTCTAGTAAATTTGAGTATTTTGAGTATTACAGTTGGTATACAGAAAAAGAAATCAAACACACAAAATCTGGAGGCTATAAATTTGAAATGAAAAATAGAGATATAGAAATAGAAAATAAAAAGAGAATACTATTATCATGTCACATTGAGCCTAAGAGCGGTGCGATTTTAAATGGTTTTTCAAAAGAAAAAGCGTATTTATGTGCTTATAGTAAAGGTCTTTGTACCCCATATGAAAAAGAATATATAGAAGTCAATTGTAAGTAGAAAGGAATAACTTCGGATGAATGAAGTCAAAAATATCAAGAAAATCGTGATGCGAAACTACTTTCAGGCACAAAAATTAAAATGGTGGGTCCAGCAGCAAATGTGACTCATGCTGATAAAGTTCTGAGCAAATTACAAACAGGTAAAGAAAGAAACAGTTCTGAGGGTTCAATTCGTATTGAAAATCACGAACAAGATCCTGTTGGTAGTATTCCTCTGATTTTAGGGGGAAATCCTGCTACGATGAATAATAATACACAAAATCGAGGTGCTATCCGAAGAGTTCTTGATATGTTTGGCGATGATTCATCTATGCATAATTGCTATGGTTTAGGGCAGCCTCAATGTATAACAGATGGTTATCGTAAAAAAGAGGATTTATTAATGAATAAAGAGCAAACTATTTATGATTTAAATAAGAAACAAGGAGAGAAAAAATGAGAAATATCATAGTTATAATGTGTGGTGTAATTTTTTTAAGCGGTTGTTCTTTAGGTGGATTTCAACCTCCAAAACCCTATTATAGGTGGCGACTTCATAATGCTGTTAATCTATACCCCCCTTCACAAAAAGATAGTTTTCATGAATATTTAACTCGACGAGAGAAGGATATGAGAGCTTGCGACATAGATCCTGTAGTAGGAGAAAGTATTGTAGCAGAAGCAAATTTATGTTTAGAACAGAAAGGATGGTATTTAGAAGGTGGTCCAGTTTGTGAAAATGAATTGATGTGGGATCAAGAGGTATGTATAGCTTGGCGTAAAAAACATAGCCGCCCTGATGCTAAACCTTGGGGAACAAAATAGCTGATATATTTGGTGATGTATAAAGATATTTTTAACGAGTAACGTTTTAGCTTAGTGAAAACTGATGTAAATGCTGGAGAAAATTCTGATATTAATGTCGTGGGTTCCTACATAAGTGGCAAAAAATCCACCGCACTTTCAGCAGAAAATGCAATTAACTTACTTGCCAAAGAACAGCATCATCAAGAACGCAGTAAAAACAAGTCTAGCGGATTTAATGCAGGTGTTGCGGTGAGCTATGGTTCGAATGGCTTTGCCTTTGGCATTACCGCAGGGGGAAATTACGGTAAAGGCTATGGCAATGGCGATGAAACAAGTTGGCTTGCAAGCAAAGTCGGTAGTTTACAAAGTCAAACCTCTTTATCCAGTCAAAAAGAAACCAATATCAAAGACAGTCAAGTGTTAGGCAATAAAATCAACCTCAAAGCCCAAAATCTCAATATTGAAAGCCTACAAGATACAATGACTTATAAAGGCAAACAAATGAATGTTTCAGGTCAAGTAACGGTAGGCTATGGCTTCTCCGCTAGCGGCAGCTACAATCAATCTAAAGTAAATGCAGATTATGCCAGTGTAAAAACACAAGCGGGGTTATTTGCAGGCAATGAAGGTTTTGATGTTGAGGTTAAAAAGCATACTGATTTAAAAGGTGCGGTTATCACTTCAACCAGTCAAGCTGAACAACAAAACAAAAACCGTTTTAGCACAGGCACATTGACGTATTCTGATATTGAAAATCTGAGTCGCCATAATGCGAGTGGGTTTGGTATTAGCGGAAGCGTTGCTATGAACTTTGAAACACCATTAGGTGATAAAGGTATTGCTCAAAGTAATAAGCAAGCGGTCAATGATAAAGGTGAACCAATTTATATTGACAAAAATGGTAATGATACCCCAATAAAAACAGACCAAATAAAGCTTGCAGAAGGTAAATCTTCTTTTGTAGAAGATGTAGGTTTTGGGGTGGGATATGATAAAGAGTCAAAATCAAGCATTACCAAATCAGGCATAGGTACGGCTAATATCTATATCAAAGATGAAAAGGCTCAGTTTGAAAAAACAGGAAAAACGGTTGAGCAAACCTTGTCTGAAATAAAAACAGATACCACAACGGAAACAGCTGAAAGCCGCTCAGGGAAATTGGAAAATACATTTGACAAAGAAAAGGTCTTGAAAGAGCTAAATATACAGGTAAAAGCTACACAAGATTTCAGGAAAAATGCCTTTTCAACGATTGATGCTTATGTATTGCCAAAACAAGCAAAATTAAGGGAGCAAATTAAGCAAGCAAAAACAGAGGAAGAAAAGACTGCACTTTATAATGAAATTTACAAATTACAATATCAAAAACGTCTTTTAGAAACCGTTGTAGGTATTGTTGCAGGCTCGCCAGAAGTTGCTATTACACAAGGTACATTACAACTAGCAGCAACTAAAATGCGAGAGGAGACTCTGGCTAATTCAAGGATATTTAAGGGGATAAAAGATGAAAAGACAGGTCAGGTTCTCAGAAATGATAGTTATGATAGCAGTTATTTTGATGGGGTTAAGTTAGGTGGTATTAGGATTAATTTAGATGTAATTTGTAATAGTGGAATGGGTACTTGTACAAATAATAACGATGGTACTGTTAGTTTTATTGGGAATGGGAATAAAACATTAAAAGATGCCATAGATCCTTCTCAAAACGAAAAAGCGGCTGATTTGTATGGTGAAACTGATGGATTTCAGTCTGTCGAGGGTGAATGGAATTTGCATTTTACTCGAATCCCTTACTCTATCGGTTCTTTATCTGATCAAGTTGTTGAATCTTTTGCTGGTACCCACGATATGATAGGAGGACAAATATGGGGATGGTATGATAAACAAGGTAATACTTTACAGAATAAGAATATTGCTCAACATATAGGCTCAACAGCAACAACAGTGATTGCTATTCCTGTTACTGCACCATTTGCAGTTAGTGATGCTATTTCCCCCGATTTTATGGAAATTCTGTTTAAGTTAGGGGGCAACTAAAATGAAAAAACTTTATTTGATTTTCTTATTATTTCTAAACGGATGCTTTTATCATGATGGTTGTGTCTATACTCCTCAGATGGTTAATTGTTTTATTGATAAAGGAGATATATTTCCCTCTGTATCTAGGTATCAAAAGCCTTATAGTTTAGGAAAAACTAATTCAGAGCAACGTTGGAAAGATGTTGTATTTTGTGGAGGTAAATCTGATGATTATAAATTAGAGAATATAAAAACAGTGGAGCAATCGGACAAATTACATCATTGCATGATAGAAAAGGATATATTCATTTGACTCCCGCAGAATGCGGTTATCAGAATCCTAAATAGGATAAGGGTGTTTGTAATTTATAAGTGTTTTGGGGCTATGAATTTGCAAAATTTTCTTAAAAAGTTACCGCACTTGTACCTCAGGTTTATTTAGTTCCTCGTCATAGTGATATTACGGCACAAGGTGCTTTAATTTCTGCTAATACAATTATTGGCACGCTTGATAATGTACAAAATTCAGGGGTTATTGCAGGTAGAAAATTAACTCAGATAAATGCGGAACAAATAAACAATCAAGGTGTTATTCTGGGTGACACAGTGGATTTATCAGCAAAACAACACTTAATTGGTGTAATGGACAAAATAGTTGCTAATAATATGTAGAAGATCAAACCAAA
>MUYB01000056.1 GCA_002015125.1 [Haemophilus] felis | reverse complement strand
AGAAAGAACAGAGAAAGACATCAACAGAACATCTTGGCGGCGATAGTGCAGTGGACCCACCTAATTCCATGCCGAACTTAGAAGTGAAACGCTGTAACGCCGATGGTAGTGTGGGGCTTCCCCATGTGAGAGTAGGTCACCGCCAGGTTTTTTATTTCCTTAGTTCATTTTAGAGTGAATTAAGGAAATAATTTTTTGGTAGCTATAGTGCAGTAGAACCACCTAATTCCATGCCGAACTTAGAAGTGAAATGCTGTAACGCCGATGGTAGTGTGGGGCTTCCCCATGTGAGAGTAGGACACTACCAAATATCAACTTCTTCGGAGTGGTAGTTCAGCTGGTTAGAATACCTGCCTGTCACGCAGGGGGTCGCGGGTTCGAGTCCCGTCCATTCCGCCAATCTTTTAAGCGAATTAAATTCCGCTTTCTTTATAGGGGCGTAGTTCAATTGGTAGAGCACCGGTCTCCAAAACCGGGTGTTGGGAGTTCGAGCCTCTCCGCCCCTGCCATTAATTACTAGATCTTATTTTTAAATATTAAATATAACTTACTCTCTATTTCCTGTTACTACTGTTTATATTAATTAAATGCACAAGAGCACTTTAATATAAAAATATTTGAATAAAGTACTCATTGGAATGTTGTGGACTTATTTCTTTATAGGAATAAAGTGCTGGTTTGGAATAATTTTTCTATATCTGATACAGTTCTTTTATCGCTTAGGTATAGGATTACATGATCCTTATCTTCAATTATTAAATTTTTCTTAGCAATTAATACCTCTTTACCACGTAATATCGCCCCTATTAACGCTCCTTGAGGAAGTTTTAATTCGGATATTTTACGGCCAATCACATTAGAGTTATTGATATCTCCATGTACTACTATTTCTAGAGCTTCTGCTGCACCATGACGTAGAGAGGCAACATTGCGCACATCCCCTTTACGAACGTGGCTGAGTAGGGCTGAGATAGTCGCTTGTTGTGGAGATACCGCAATATCAATTGTTCCACCTTGAATCAAATTGATGTATGCCATACGCTGAATAAGCACTAATGCTTTTTTGGCGCCGAGGCGTTTTGCCAATAATGCTGACATAATATTGGATTCGTCATCACTGGTGAGAGATAAGAATACATCAATATTATCAATTTGTTCCTCTAGCAAGAAAGTTTGGTCTGAAGCATCAGCGGAAAATACCAGGGTTTTTGTGAGTTTTTCTGAAAGTCCAGATGCTTTTTTCATATCCTGTTCGACTAGTTTCACAGAACATTGAGCTTCTAATTGTTTTGCTACACCAATACCGATATTACCTCCACCAATAATCATTATTCGTTGGTAGGGTTTTTCTAAACGCTGCAACTCAGCCATAACCGCTTTGATATGGATAGTTTCACAAATAAAGCTCACCTCATCACCTGCCTCAATGATAGTGGAACCTTGTGGGCGAATAACTTTATCTTGGCGTAAGATTGATACAACTCGACAATCAATATGTGGCATATGATCTTTTAAGGCAGATAAAGCATAACCGACCAAAGGTCCGCCGTAATAAGCTTTTACAACCACCAAACTAATTCGTTCATCTGCGAAGTTCGCAATTTGTAGTGCGCCTGGATAATCAATTAAGCGTGTGATTTCATCGGTAACCAATTTTTCTGGGGAAATAATATGATCAATAGGGATTACATCTGGTTGAAATAATTTATCTTTTTCTCGTAAATAGTCGGAATTACGAATTCGTGCGATTTTTGTGGGGGTATTAAAGAGGGTGTAGCTAACTTGGCAGGCCGCCATATTCATTTCATCAGTATTGGTTACTGCGACTAGTAAGTCTGCATCTTGAGCGCCTGCTTCTCGTAATACTCGGGGAGAGGATGCAGAGCCTGTAACGACACGTAGATCATGTTTACTTTGTAGATTTTCTAAACGTAATGGCTGATTATCTACTAAGGTAATATCATTATCTTCACCAACGAGATTTTCCGCTAGCGTTGTGCCAACTTGTCCTGCACCCAAAATAATAATCTTCATTTATCCCTCTCCATTTTCTTATCTTACACTAAGACTTTTTCGTTAATTTAGCGTAATAGAATCCGTCCCCGCTCGTTTGAGAAGGGAAAAATTGATATCCAACTTGTTCCTGTTCTTCCATTTTCATAAAAGGCAATTTTTCTAAATAAGCATCAGAATTATGCGCTAAGAATTGTTGAATTTGGTAGCTATTTTCTTCAGGTAATACTGAACAAGTAGCATACAATAAAGTTCCATTTGGTTTTAAATATTGCCAAAGCGTTTGTAAAATCTGTTGTTGTAACTGTACTAAATTTTCAATATCGCTATCTTGGCGTAACCATTTAATATCTGGGTGGCGGCGAATAACGCCTGTTGCTGAACAAGGAGCATCAAGTAAAATCCGATCAAATTGTTTAACGCCCTGTCCTAGTTCTTTTTGTATCTTATTTAACCATTGCTCAGGTTGAGTAGCATCGCCACAAATGACGAGTGCTTCTTGTTGGAGGCGCTGTAAATTTTCTTTTACTCGTTTAAGTCGATTTTCTTCTACATCTAAAGCCACGACTTTGGCTGCCGGCGCTAATTCTAATATATGAGTCGTTTTACCGCCGGGGGCAGCGCAAGCATCTAAAATTACTTCTTGATCTTTTGCACCTAATAATAAGGCTGCCCATTGTGCATGTAGATCTTGTACTGTTACCCAGCCTTCTGAAAAATGGGGCAATTGGCTAACTGCTTTTCCTTGAGTTAAGCATATAGCGCAGGGATTTTCTTCATTTTCAATGGTTACATCAGTTCCTGAATTCTGCAGAAGAGTTTTATATTCTGTGGCAGAGGTTCTCTGAGGATTGATCCTTAACCACATTGGTGGCTTTTGGTTATTGGCATCAATAATCTCTCGCCAATTTGGATAGGCTTTTTTCAAGCGATTTACAAACCATTCAGGGTGTAAAGTCTGCCAATGTTTATCTACCGTCGCTAAGATGCTTTCCTGATCGCGCAAAAAACGACGCAACACAGCATTTGTTAGCCCTCGAAAACTATCTAATTTCAATTGTTTAGTCGCTGAAACCACTTCATCTACTGCAGCATGACTAGGAATGCGAGTATAAAGTAATTGGTACATTCCCACTAACAGTAAACAATGCACAATTCTTGTTTTGCCTTTTAAGGGTTTATCTAACAGTATGCTGATAATACGCTCTAAGCGAGGCAGTACACGACATACACCAAAACAAATTTCTTGGAGCAAAGCGCTATCTTGTTCTCTAATTTGTTGTTGGTATTTAGGAATGAGGCTGGATAAGGATTTTCCCTCATGTAAAACCTGTAAAATAATCTGAGCAGCCACTGCGCGCACAGATAGCGTCGGCTTAGTTGATTTTAAACGCTGATTATTTTTCATTTTTAACCTAAAACCTTACCCACTTCGAACCAATCTGCTCGCCCATTGAGAAAATCTTGCACTGACATGTTTTTTTTACCCATAGGTTGTAACTGCAAAATATTCAGTGTACCGTCGGCGGTAGCTACTTGGATTCCTTTTTTATCCACGGCAAGTATCGTACCTGCAGGCTTGTTACTATGCGCTAACACTTCTGCTTGGAAGACTTTTAATGTTTGCTCATTTCCGTCTTTATCGGCGGTAGTGAAATAGCAGATAGGCCAAGGATTAAAAGCTCGAATGCAGCGCTCAAGTTGAGTGGCAGATAAGTTCCAATCTAGTTTTGCTTCTTCTTTAAATAATTTTTCTGCGTAGTTTGCTAAATTATCATTTTGTGTTTCTGCTACAAATTTTCCTTCAAGTAATCCTTCTAATACCTCTAATAAAGCATTTGGGGCAATTTCTAATAATTTTGTGTAAAGGCTATTAGCGGTTTCATTCGCATCAATATTACAAGCCACTTTATGTAACATCGCACCTGTGTCTAATCCCTCATCCATCTGCATTATAGTAACGCCCGTTTGAGCATCACCTGCCCAAATAGCACGTTGAATTGGGGCAGCTCCTCGCCATCGAGGCAATAAAGAGCCATGTACATTTAAACAGCCCAAAGGAAACATGTCTAACACAGCTTTAGGCAGAATTAAGCCATAAGCCACCACCACCATTACATCTGCACCAAGACACCGCAACTCTTCTTGCACCTCTTCCTTACGCAAGGTTCTCGGCTGATAAACAGGAATATTATGTTGCTGTGCCAATTGCTTAACAGCACTAGCTTGCAATTTTTTACCGCGCCCTGCAGGTTTATCAGGTTGAGTGAATGCAGCGATAACTTGATGCGGAGAGTGGATTAATGCTTGCAGGTGTTGTGCCGCAAATTCTGGAGTACCAGCAAAAATGATTTTTAATGATTTCATAAGATTTGATTTAAAGTTCTACGTTATGGAAAATCGAGGAATAAGCAAACCATGCTAAGGCGTAGGGCTTTCTTATCGAGATAATTGTCTTTTTAATTTGATCAATTTGTCTTTCATTCTTTGACGTTTGAGTGGCGATAAATAATCAGCAAACACAATACCGTTTAAGTGATCAATTTCGTGTTGAATACAAATGGCTAACAAGCCGTCTGCTTCTAATTCAAACTCTTTACCATTAATATCTAGAGCTTTAATTTTGACCCTTTCTTTGCGTGGAACAAAGGCTCGCATTGTCGGTAGCGATAAGCACCCTTCTTCAATACCTGTTTCACCACAACTATCCAAAATTTCAGGATTAATCAATACATATTGATTTTCTTTAGTGCCTTCAATATCAATTGTAATAATTCGTCGATGAATATCCACTTGAGTGGCAGCCAAACCAATTCCCTCTTCGTGATACATTGTTTCAAACATATTCGCTACAATTTCACGCACTTCATTGTCCACTTCTTCAACAGATTGAGCCACGATCTTTAGGCGTTCATCGGGATAAATTAACACATCTAAAATAGCCATAATTCTCTCTTAATTTTGTGAAAAAAACTTCGAGCATTTTACCGCTTTCTCTTTTTTATGCAAAAGAAAAAACAATCTCTATTTCTCTGTCATTATTCTGTCATCTCGAATATTTTCTGCTCTAATTTATGCGTAAAAATTAAAAATAAAACAATTGATAGTAGGAAAGAATAAAAAGAAAACTTGTATAATCCATCACTCACCTATTTGCGAATATTAACTCCAGCGTTATGTAGATATGCTTTTAGTTCCCGAATATCCACAATTTCCTTATGAAAAACACTTGCTGCTAACGCACCATCCACATCTGCTTGTAGAAAAACATCTCGAAAATGAGCCATTTCACCTGCGCCTCCCGAAGCAATTAACGGCAATTGACTTGTAGCACGAATCAATTTAAGAAGCTCAATATCATACCCTAAACGAACACCATCTTGATTTGCCACATTGATCACAATTTCTCCAGCACCTCTTTTTTCTACTTCTTGTACCCAATCTAAAAGTTGCCATTGAATATTTCCTATTCGATGTTTATTTCCTGTGCCTAGATCAATTCGATATTCTCCAGTTTGTTGCTCAAACCAAATATTCACTCCTACCACAATTGATTGCACTCCAAAACGATCGGCTAAATGGTTAATCAAATCAGGATCTGCCAAGGCAGTCGAGCCAACCGCAACTTTATCAGCCCCTAACGCAAACAATTTTGCAGCATCCTCTACATTTTTAATATCCCCTACCACACAAAAAGGAATATCAATCGCTTGTGCAACTTGCTCCGTCCATTTTTTATCTATATCACTTCCATTTACAGAGGATGTCATATCATAAAAAATCAATTCATCCGCCCCTTCTTCTGCGTATCGTTGGGCTAAAGGAATAATATCACCAATAATTTCATGGTGACGAAATTGCATTCCTTTTACGACTTTTCCATCTTTCACATCCAAACAAGGAATTATCCGTTTTGCCAGCACTCTACTACCTCTTCACTGTAAATTGTTTTTATTCTAAAAAGGATTGAATCACGAAAATTTAACACTTTTCTACAAAATTCTTTAGCAATAACGCTCCCATTTTTCCTGAACGCTCAGGATGAAATTGCACACCGTAAAAGTTGTTATGCTGGATAACTGCCGAAAAGGACACACCATAATCACAAGTTGCCACAGTATGCTTGTTAAGTGGAACACCAAAACTATGCACAAAATAAAAATAACTATCTTGCTCAATATCCGCAAACAATGGTTGTCCCTGTTGGTGATGAACTTTATTCCATCCCATATGTGGCAAAGGCAAATTTCCTACTGGCAACTTTTCCGTTCGAGCTGACATTAATTTCAACAACTCAATCTCTCCCTCTTCAGAATAGTTTGTCATCAATTGCATGCCTAAACAGATGCCTAACACGGGTTGAGTAAGATTACAAAGCGTGTCAATTAATCCCAAATCTGAAAAGTTTTTCATCGCAGCTGTTGCTGTGCCAACTCCAGGTAAAATCAATCTACTAGCAGATTTAATTTTTTCGATATTGTCGGTAATCTATGCTTGATATCCTATGCGTTCAAAAGCAAATTTCACCGAAGATAAGTTCGCACAATGAGTATTAATAATCCTAATCGTAGTATTTTTCATACTTACTCCACAATGCCTAACTCGTTAAATGTTTTTCTTTTCATTACAACGTTTTCCATTTATCACTTCTCAATTTGACATAAAATTGGGAAGGTCTCCTTAAAAAATTTCGCTATATTTTACTTAATCACGAATAAATAAAGTAGTTTACTGCTTGCTACACTAAACTACTCTAATGTTCATTACTGAATTTTAGCGTAATACTATTCCTTCTTTAGGCGTTTGGGCATTTCTTGAAGATTTGAACTTAAGTCGAAAGAGGTGTCAAAATTCGTTTTAGAAGGCTCAGCTCCACCTGTTTTAATTTCACTATTCACCACAAATCCTTTATTTCCCCCTTCTAATTCTGCCTCAACATTGCTCGTTTCTGCCTGATGCGAAATAGCAAATGTCACATTGCCTTTGGCGTTAGCGAGCGTACCGTTTGTCCAATCGTTCAGCACTTGATCTTTCCATTTATCCGATAAATAAGTCGAAAACTTTCCACCACCATCGGCTTTGGCACTGAGCGAAAATTCATTTCTCTTATTCACTAAAACTTGGCGATGAAGAGAATTAACCGCTCCAGTAAGTACCGTAGTTGTCATGCTAGTACCGATGAGAGATAAATTATTAGCATCAATATTCGCCTCTTGCGATGTCCATTTTTCTCCTTTTCCTAATTGATTACGAACAACGTTAATTTCCGCATTTGCACCACCCACATTAGGATTCCAAAGCTGGTTTTCCATCCCACCTTTTAGCGATGCACCAAATTTAACATTCGTTTTACTAACGTTATCTTGCGAGGCTATCAACGCAATTTCCTTCGCATTTAAGTTTAATTTTTCAGACTGGCTAGATGACCCTGAAATAGAAATGTTTTCAGTAGCATTGATGTCCACTACGCCAGCATTTAACGCAACTGCATTGTGGGTCGTGCTATTTTCCACACCTACACCAACATTCGCCTTCAATCCAAGATTAGAGACTGAAGCCCCCACATTCACTCCAGCCCCTGCACTAACAGACAAACGATTATCAGTATTCAGCACATCCACCACTTTCACTGATCCATTATGTGCTTGAATACCTAGCGTTTCTGCGTTGATATTAGTTCCCTGTAAATTTACCTTTGTTGCATTAATATGAACATTCTCTTTCGCCTTAATATTGGCATTACTATGTAATGTTCCAACTTGAATGTCGATATTAGTTGCATTAATTTCTGAACTATGTGCTTTTTCTTCAGTGCTTGTCTGCGTTTGGAATTTGCCACCGACACTCACTTTAGCATAGATAGTATTCATATCCTTACTGTTGGCATTTAACCCAAGCCTGGCACTTGCTTCAAGGCTACTCTCTTTAGAAGCGATTTTCATCGCACCTAGATTGTAAGTTTCTGCCTTCACAGAAAGGTTATTTCCTGCTTGATATTTTGTACCTTTGTCATCAACATTGACTGCGTTCAATTCAATATTATGCCCAGCCTCAATACGAGTTGATTGAGCATTCTCTTGAGAAGATTGTTGATTTTTCCCCTCTCCTTTCAGAGTTAAATTGACATTTACGATTTTTGCCGTATCAACGGAGTTTGTATCCGTTAAGGCAATGGTTAAACTTGATGTATTCGTGGCGTTTTCTGCAACTGCACTAGATTGTTCAATATTCTCAGCACGTTGCTTAACGCTATCGCCAGCAATAATTTGACTTCCTTGATGAGATATCGTCTCCCCATTTAATTCAACATTTTGAGAAGCAGAAAGCTCAGCTACTGTTGCATCTTGCTTTATGCTATCGGTCTTCTTATTGTTTACCTTTCCTTCAGCGGAAACTATCACGCCAGATTGATGCAATTTCCCTGTCACACTCACTCCAACTTCCGTTTCTACCGAGGTGTTTTTTACTTCATCAAGTGCAGCTGTAGTATGAATAGTTCCAGCGTTAACATTCAAATTTCCATCTGTTGCTGATACTTTACTCCCGATAACCTTGAGATTATCAGTACGAATATTTCTTTCCCAGCCACTAACGCAACATTATGTTTGGTTTCTTCCTCTTTGTTGGAGTGATGATAAACGCCAGCAGACAAGGTAGCACTCACTTCTGTTTTCGCTTTATCTTTTACCTTATGCAGTAACGCTAGGGGAGCATTTTCTTCCTTCGATGATGCTGTAATCGCAACATTCATCAACTCTTCAGGCTTAACATCAATACTAGCGACAGGTTTAGTGGCGGTGGCGTTAAAAATGATACCTGTCTCATTAGTATTTGTTACCCGATTATCTTTTGCTGCCAAAATAGCAATGCGACTTTTCGCTACAATATCAAGCAAACCAGCAGCTTCCACCACTGCTCCATTTATAGTCAAGTTCTTGTCCGTGGCAAGCGATAAATTGGATTGTGATTTCAAGGTTGATGACTGATTACTCACGACTTGTTCATAGGCATTTTCTCTCGCTTGTGGAATGTTAAACACCGTTCCCACATAAACATTATGCTCACGTGTATTTTCTGCTCCCATTGCATAAAGATTGAGATCGCCTTGCTTAGAAATAACATAACCATCGCCACCTGAGATGACACGGCTTTCCACAATCTCTACGCCTTTTTGTGATTCAAGATAAATTCTATTGTTCGCAGTAATGTCAGAGCCTAACAAACGAGTTTCATTGCGTGCAGTTCCCACAGATTTCGAACCTGCAATCCCATCCCAAAAATGTTGCCTATCATCAAGCTCATAACGTTCTAAGCGACGAGCGGCTGAAAATGTGGTTTTGGCGTTAGATTTAAGATGAATATCACCCGATGCAAGTTTTACCCCTGTCAAAGAAACATTTCCATTACTACCAATAACTGTTTGATTTTTTACAGAAAAATCACTAGCCACGTAGTTTTCAACAACGGATTTTTGTCTGCTCGTGCCTCTCGCCAAACGCCAGCCCTCAGCCCAAAAATCACTAGTCGCACTATAAGTATTTATGGCTGTCACGCCGTTAAAAATAATGTCATTTTCAGCATACATTCCCAAATTTTGGGTAGAAATTCTTAGTGCTTCTCCTTGAATATTACCAGCGAGAGCTTGCAATTTTATGTTATCAGCCTTAAGTGAAGTTTGATGCACTGTTTGCTCATTCAACGTATCTACTTCATCTCTGCCCCAAGATCCTTTACGTTGATTTTTCGTGGTGTTACGCACTTTTGTGCTTTTCTGTCTGTTTTATGGAAGGCAGGCGTTCTCGACTATAATGCATTGCCAATTGATGATGCAAACGTAACACTGAAGCATTAAGCGGATAGCGATGTTGATATTGTAGTTCAACACTCCATTTTTTAAATTTCCCTTGTAAAACTTGATTTTGCATCCCACCAAACCAAGGCAAACCTTGTTCATAGTTTAAATCAAAAAATAAATATTTATTTTCAAATAATTGCAAGTGATTAAAGCCTAAGCTCAAAGTAGTTAAATTCGCACTTTGTATATCCACAAAACTATTTTGGAAATAATGTTTATTAATGAGTTTTTCTGCCTGAACCGATAGAGAAGAGATAAAATTCTCACCTCGCTTTAACATATAATCAATTTTCAGTCCTGTTTGTTTAGTATGCCCAGACTGCTCCGCTTTTGATGTATCAACTGAATTTGGTACTGATAAGAAAAATAGTTCAAGAAAGAAGAAAAGCTCCAATTTCCATAGGGAAGATGATGATATAAGCTGAAACTGCGACTAAAATTTCGTTTAACAGACTTTAAATTCGTGTTAAACCTCAAGTGCAGAGCATCTGATAACCCCAAAATATTATCCATGCTCAAATGAGAAGCTAACTGCCAACTTCCCATTCTTTTGGAAGCATAATTATTAAAAGTAAGATCTCCACTTAAAATAGAACGATCTTGATTCACCACAACTAGCTCAATATCGCCATGCTTTGTGGGTAGTACGTCAACACTCGCATTCACATTTTGCATTTTATTCGCTTGATCAAGAGCTTGGTCTAATTGATAAATCGTAAGAGGTCTCCCCAAAGCATTAGGAAATAGCATCCTAGGATTTATTCTTTTGCTTTCTGTACGAATATTTATCAATTTACCTTCTTTAACATGTAAACGAAGCAAACCTGAACCATCGTCTTCAAATTGAAATGGATTGTGAATATATCCTTTTGCGAGGTAAGCACTTGTCAAGTCTCGACTGAGTTTGTTTAATCGAGCTTCACTTAAACATTCACCTAACGCAGGTGAAAAGGCTGTGGTATCAATGAGAGTTACGCCAACAAAATAAAGACCTGAATAAGGTAGGCAATTCAGAGAGAAATGATTTTGTTGAACCATTTTTTGAGGTGCTAAATATTGATGTCGTTCAAGCCAACGTTGCTGTTCAACCTTTTGTTGTTCAATAAAAAGTTGAGGTTGAATGGCATCATTCGAGGCAAATAGCACTAAAGGAAATAAACAAAGCAACAACACATTATAACAACCAAGGTTGTTGTTTTAATGAATTTGATCGAAAATGCTTCGCCAACATGTTTAACCACATACCAATAGACGCTAAAATATCTCATTCCTCTTCCTTACCCATTTTTTCTCGCTTTAATAAACAATAAAACTGGACGATGTTGCAAATCTTTAAATTCTTCTTGCCATTCAGGTTGTTCCGCTAACATTGGTTCCACCATTTGTTCAATTTGAAAACCTGTACCAATAAGATTATTGATAATTGTTGCAGTTGTTCGATGATAGGTTGTAAAGGATTGTTGAAACCAATTACGTTGGCGTTCACCCTCATCTCGATAATAATTTAGACGATAAGCTAGTTGCATTTTTTGTGCATTTTTCTCCCAACGTTCCCCTTCTTGATAACAGGTAACGATAGGATGTTCTTGAGAAAAAATAAGATAACCGTTCGGTTTTAATTTTGCATAAATATTGCGTAACAAAGCAGGAAAATCTTGCACATAATGAAAAGCAAACGAACTCGTTATAATGTCAAATGCCCTAAATGAAAGGTCGGAAAGATGCTCCATTGAAAGCTGTTGCAAAGCAAACTTATCTCGATATGCTTCAATTTTCCACAATTCTTGTTCTGCTTGTTGCAACATCTTGCGAGAAAGGTCAATGCCCACAACAAAGTGAGCATTGCGTTGTAAATAAAGTTGTAAATGAGAGCCTACGCCACAACCTAGATCCAATAAAGTTTTACCAGTTAAATCAGGTAATAAAGAAAGCATAGTTGGCTTTTCAACAACCTCATTTAGACTAATGGGGTTTTGCCGCAATTTTTGATATAACTCGAAAAACTGTGGCTGATCATAGACACTCTTTGTCATCTTTTATTTAAAGACAATGTCATCCTTTGGCTCATATTTGGAAGCATCTAATACTTTATTTTCTTCAAAGTATTTTTTTAGCATCTCTGCATCAATAAAGCCAGTATTGACATAACTTGGATGTTTTTTCAGCACTGGGTATCCATCGCCACCACCTGCACAATAATCAGGTACAGAAACTTTATAGGTTTTATTTAAATCCAATGCCTTTCCACCAATTTTAACATTAGATACTCTTTGTGCTTCCCTATCCACAATCATCGAAATACCTGCAAACTGAGGATATGCACCACTATCCACCTGTTTCATTGCGACAACGTTAAGATAATCTAAAAGCTCTTGCCCTGTTAAATCAACGGTTGCTATCATATTGCCAAAAGGTTGAACGGTGAGTAAATCTTTATAGGTTGTTTCACCTTCATTAATATCTGCACGAATACCTCCTGAGTTCATAATTCCTACATCGGCTTTTACGCGTTCCATTTGGGATTGAGCAATTAATCTTCCAAGATTCGTTTGTTGAAAGCGAATAATTTTACGATCACCTACAAATTTACCTTTTACCTCTCCCACTTTAACACCAAGTAAACGATCTCCTTCATCTTGGTATTTTTTCAAATGTGTAAAGACAGCTGGATCCTCGGCAATTTCTGTCTGATAAAGTTTGTATTCTGTTTTACCATTTTCCAATTTAATTTTTTGTTTCAAATTAACAGGAATAAGTTCATATTTGACTAATTTCGTCTCGCCATTTTTAAACTCAAAATCCGCTCGACCAACATATTTCCCCCATTCACCAGCTTGCACAATCCAAGTGCCGTTTTGGAAATCAGGTTGGCATGCCTCCCCTGGTGTGTATTTCGCTTTGAACTGCCCCTTTTCATCAATGCAAAGTGTGTCATGAGTATGTCCACCAATAATTAAATCAAATGCACCTTTATCTAAAGTACGAGCAAGTGAAACATCACCAGGGGCATTTTGTCCATGTTGTGCATCAAAATAATACCCCATATGCGTTAACGCAATACGAATATCTGGTTTTTCAGTTTGATTAATTTCGGCAAGTGTATGTTTAGCGGTTTCGATTGGATTTTTAAAAATAACGTGATCAACCACATCAGGGTTACCTAATTTTGCAGTGTCTTCTGTAGTTAAACCCACCACAGCAATTTTCACATCTTCTTTATTTAAAACCACATAAGGTCTCACCAAAGGTTTATTGGTCTTTTTATTAATCACATTTGCTGAAAGGAGAGGGAATTTTGCCCATGTTTCTTGCATTTGAAGCAACTGCATTGGAAAATCAAATTCGTGGTTACCTAACACTGCCGCATCGTAGCCGATCATATTCATTCCTTCAATGTCAGGCTTAGCATTTAACATATCTGATTCTGGCACACCTGCATTGAAATCCCCAGCGTGTAGTAATACTACTAACCCATTTTTACTTTCCACCTCTTTACGAATGTTATCAATTAATGTTTTATGTGCTGCAAAGCCATACTCACCGTTATTGTTTTTCCAAAAATGACCATGAGTGTCGTTAAGGTGCAAAACTGTAATGTGATAAGTTTTGTCTTGCGTATAAGCACTCACTTGAGTAGCAATCCCTAACGACAGCATAATAGCACTTAATTTTGTTAATGTTTTCACGATAAACCTCTCATAAATAGACAAAATGGGGCGAGAAGTTTATCAAACTTTATTCGTTAAAAAAGTATTTTAGTTTAAATTTGTGATCTCTATCCTAAAAATTCTGGTAATAAACCAAATTGTCCTGCAACTTGTGCCACAATATTTAGCACACCAAATAAAATCACGAAATAGATCATAAAGTTACCACCATAAACCCGATAGCTGCTGTCGCTGAAACGCTTGCGTGTCGCTTTGGCAAGTAACGCAGGCACAATGGCTGCCCAAATGGTTGCGGCTAAGCCTGCGTAACCAATGGCGATAACGAATCCATAAGGTTTGGCTAAACTGAATAAGAGTGGCGGTAAAAATGTGACCAAGGTTGTTTTGGTTCTGCCTATGATGCTGTCGTCAAATTTGAGCAAGTCCGCAATATAGTCAAATAAACCTAATGTGACGCCTAAAAAGGAGCTAGCAATCGCCATATAAGCAAAGAATTTCAATAGCAAAGCGATGTAGTCTGTTTGGATATATTGTGCTAGCGCCGCTAGTAAGGCGGTAATATCGCCTCCTTTTTCAATCACAGGTGCAAATTCACTGCGTGGTAAATTGCCCTGAATAGCAAGCTGCCAGAAGATGTAAATCACCAATGCGATGCCAGTGCCAAGGAAAATCGATTTCATCACACGTTTGCCGTCGCGATCATAATATTTCACCAAACTCGGCACATTACCGTGAAAGCCGAAAGAGACTAAACATACAGGTAGCGCCGTTAACAAATAAGGTAAATATTGTTGTTCACCTTGCGCAATTTGGTTAAACAAAATCTCACTTTTCACGGAACCCACTAAACTAGCGGTGGAAAGGACGAAAGCAATGACCATTCCTGCAATAAGAATTGTGGTGAAACGATCCACTGCTTTGGTGGAAAACCAAACGAACGCGGCTAACACTAAGCAGAAAATTAATGAACCGCTACTACGTCCAATATCCACTGCATTTTCACTGCTCAATACTTGATTGACTAAGCTTTGTGTAATACCACCGCCTGAAGTGATATAAGCATAAGTGAGAATATAAAGTACAAATGCCACAGATAATCCATTGAGAATATTCCAGCCATTGCCTAATAAATCTTTCACGATAGTGTCAAAACTCGCCCCAGTGGGATAGTGCAAATTCGCCTCTAAAATCATTAAGCCAGAGGTGGTCATACAAAACCATGTGTAAGCAAGTAGCAGAATTGATCCTAAAAACCATATTCCTGCAGTGGCTGTTGGATTAGCTAACATACCAGCACCAATGGCAGTGCCGGAGATAATCATAGCGCCGCCTAGTAAGGAGGGCGATTTTTTATTTGTTTTTGTTGTCATGTAGATTTCCTTCATTTCTATATTTAATTTTGTACTACTATAATAGTGCAAGTTTGATTTGGCAATAGTTTTTATAAAATTAATCCATTTAGATTGTTGATGAAGGTGTTTGATTTAGTCTTTGGTATGTGTTTTATTTTTTAATTTGTTGATTTTATTATTAATTTTTATCTTCTTTCAGTATTCGTTATGCTTCTATTAATGCCAGCGTTGTTTTCTACTGCATTTGTCATTTTCGGTAAAAAAGCGAAAAATAAGTTAAATTTATTAAAATCTCTGTAAAAGACTTGCTTTTATACAGTCAATCTTGTAATTAATTAGATCTCTTTTAACACAACATTATTTTTATTTAATAAGGAAAACATTATGCAAAATGTCGGATTCGTTGGTTGGCGTGGTATGGTCGGCTCGGTTCTCATGGACCGTATGGTTGAGGAAAATGATTTTGCTCAGATCAATCCTGTTTTTTTCACTACTTCTCAAGCAGGACAAAAAGCGCTTGTGTTTGCAGGTAAAGACGCTGGTGAGTTGAAAAATGCCTTTGATATTGATGAACTTAAAAAATTAGACATTGTGGTCACCTGTCAAGGGGGCGATTACACCAATGACGTGTATCCAAAATTGCGTACGGCAGGTTGGAATGGTTATTGGATCGATGCAGCGTCTGCTTTACGTATGGAAAAAGATGCCATTATCGTACTTGATCCAGTAAACCAAAATGTGATTTCTGAAGGTTTGAAAAATGGCGTGAAAACCTATGTGGGCGGTAACTGTACGGTAAGTTTGATGCTTATGGCGTTAGGTGGTTTATTTGAACGTGATTTGGTGGAGTGGGTTTCCGTTGCCACTTATCAAGCAGCTTCTGGCGCTGGCGCGAAGAATATGCGTGAGTTGTTAGTACAAATGGGACATCTTGAAGATAGCGTGCAAGCAGAACTTGCGAATCCTGCGTCCTCTATTTTGGATATTGAACGCAAAGTAACAGCAAAAATGCGTGATGATGCTTTCCCAACAGAAAATTTCGGTGCGCCATTGGCAGGTAGTTTGATTCCTTGGATTGATAAATTGTTACCAGAAACAGGACAAACCAAAGAGGAATGGAAAGGCTATGCAGAAACCAACAAAATTCTTGGTTTGAGCGACAGTCCAATTCCTGTGGACGGTTTGTGTGTGCGTATTGGTGCGTTGCGCTGCCACAGCCAAGCCTTCACCATCAAAATGAAAAAAGATCTGCCATTAGCAGAAATTGAGCAAATTTTAGCAAGCCACAATGAATGGGTGAAAGTCATTCCGAATGATAAGGAAACAACCTTGCGTGAATTAACCCCAACCAAAGTAACTGGAACATTAAGTGTGCCTGTGGGGCGTTTGCGTAAGCTCGCTATGGGACCAGAATATTTGGCGGCATTCACTGTGGGCGACCAATTATTGTGGGGTGCCGCAGAACCGTTGCGCCGAATTCTTAAACAATTAGTTGCATAGTAATAAAAAATTAAGGCTGTCAGCGTAAATATTCTGACAGCCTTCTTTTTTCATATTTGTTGAGTTTTACTTATTTTAGAATTTCTGGTTGATCTAACAACATAGTATAATAGTTAGCAAGGAAGTAGCTTTGTTCATTTTCATGAATAGAAATGGGAATCAGGGCGAGAATGCCTTGATGAATGGCCAATACAGTGGGAAAACATTCTGCGTTCTGAATTTTGTATAAAAAATCTTTGTGTAATGGTGATACGCAACGTTGGCGTTGAGTCCGTCCAAGAGAATTTGCAAGGTGAATGAGTAGGGAAATAACTTGTGGCCTCTCTACATCAACTTGCCAAGTTTCTATCAGATAATGACGAGCATCAAACACAATATCAACAATTTGTTGATTGATTAAATTTCGATCTTGTAAGGCGTTAAGCTGTGATTGAAGATCCATAAATCCTCCCAAAGGTAATAGGGCTAGTTTAGCTAACTCAATGCAAATTAACTACCTTTGAAAAGCATTTTTATTTTTGGGAAAAGAAAAAGCCACACAAAAAATGGTGTGGCCGAATTAAGGAATTAACTTTATTAAAGACAATCGCAAGTTATTCGCTACATAAGACTATACATATTTAATAAAGTTCAAAAATTTTTAATTTATTTTATCCAACGACATTAAGGACATATTATGCCATTACTTGATAGCTTTAAAGTTGATCATACTATTATGAAAGCGCCTGCTGTGCGTGTTGCAAAAACAATGCAAACTCCTAAAGGGGATACTATTACTGTATTTGATCTTCGTTTTTGTATTCCAAATAAAGAAATCCTTTCTCCTAAAGGTATTCATACCTTAGAGCATTTATTTGCTGGTTTTATGCGCGATCATCTAAATGGCGCAGATGTAGAAATTATTGATATATCACCTATGGGTTGTCGTACTGGGTTTTATATGTCGTTAATTGGCTCACCTACGGAGCAACAGGTTGCAACGGCATGGTTAGCGTCGATGCAAGATGTTTTAGCTGTGCAAGATCAAAGCCATATCCCAGAATTAAATGAATATCAATGTGGTACATATACTGAGCATTCCTTAACTGAAGCACAATCTATCGCTCAAAATGTAATTGAAAGAGGCGTCGGCGTGAATAAAAATGAAGATTTATTACTCGACGAAAAACGACTCAAAGCATAATAAAATTTAGGGCTAATCTACTACAGCCCCTTTCTTTATTAACTGTACGTCATATTCATGGAACCTCATTCTTAGCGCCTATCGGGCATGTACAAATTGATGGTGATTATCGTGAATCTTGGCAGCCTCAAGCAATGTCAGAAATCGCACTGAAGAAAGCACAGGATATTGCGGAAAAAATTACCTCAGCTTTGGGTGGACGAGGAATTTTCGGCGTGGAATTATTTATTTGTGGAGACGAAGTTATTTTTAACGAAGTATCACCGCGCCCTCATGATACGGGAATGGTTACTCTCATTTCTCAAGAACTCTCTGAATTTGCACTACATGCTCGTGCTATTTTAGGTCTGCCGATTCCTGAAATTAATTTGATTAGCCCTTCCGCTTCAAAAGCTATTTTGGTTGAAGGTAAATCAAATCAAGTACAATTTGGTAATTTAGAAAGAGTGTTAGCAGAACCTAATACTAATATTCGTTTATTTGGTAAAGGTGAAGTGAACGGACATCGTCGAATGGGCGTTGTGTTAGCACGAGATATTTCTGTGGAAAAAGCGCTAGAAAAAGCACGTCGTGCTTATGAAAAACTGGAAGTAACTTTGTAAATTATTGTTGAAGTGATAAAAAAGCGGATCAAAATCCGCTTTTTTGGGGGGCTAAATAAAAGGTTAATTAGAATTTCGCGATTAACATCGCTTCTAATTTCTCTTGATCTACTGCGAATTTACGAATACCTTCCGCTAGTTTTTCTACCGCCATTGCATCGCTATTATGCTGCCAATAAAACTCTGATTCGGTTAAAGGCTGTGGTTTCGCTTTGATTTCTCCGCTATAACTCAGTTTGCGTTCAAGGGAGCTTGTATTCTCTTGCAATTCTTTTAATAGCGCCGGCGCTATGGTGAGTCGGTCGCAACCTGCTAATTCAGTGATTTCACCAAGGTTGCGGAAGCTTGCACCCATTACGATAGTATTGTAGCCGTACTCTTTGTAGTAATTGTAGATTTTAGTAACAGATACTACGCCAGGATCTTCTGCTGGCGCATATTCTTTTTTATCACTATTTGTTTTGTACCAATCCAGGATGCGGCCCACAAATGGAGAAATTAAGTAAACACCAGCTTCGGCACAAGCACGGGCCTGAGCTTCAGAGAATAATAAGGTGAGGTTACAGTTAATTCCTTGCTTTTCTAGTTCTTCCGCAGCGCGAATTCCCTGCCATGTTGAGGCAATTTTAATTAAGATGCGGTCATTTGAAATACCTGCTTCGTTATAAAGCGCGATAAGTTTTTTAGCTTTTTCAATTGTTGCTTGGGTATCGTAAGAGAGGCGAGCATCAACTTCAGTTGAGATGCGTCCTGGAACAATTTTTAGAATTTCTAAGCCAATATTCACGGCTAATTTATCTTCTGCATCAATTAATTGTTGTTTTGAACAGGTACTTTTTGCTTTCGCATAGGCGATAGCTTCATCAATTAATGGTGCGTATTGTGGTAACGCCGACGCGCTCAAAATTAAAGATGGGTTAGTTGTTGCATCTTCTGGTTGATATTTTTTTATCGCTTCAATGTCTCCAGTGTCAGCAACGACGACAGTCATATTACGCAATGCATCAAGTTGTGTTGTCATGTTTTATTTTCCTTTTTTAAATGTGGAACAGGGTTGCATAAAATAGCACATTAGCTAAGAAATGACAGAGGTTTATTGCAGAATAGTTGGAAAAATAATCTAGCCATAAGCGCTTAAATCACGACTTTGTGATATTATCCTCCCATTAATTTTTTATATAAAAGGATAACCCAATGAATAACGCAAATTTTCGCGCAGTAGTATCAGATTTAGATGGTACTTTACTTAATGGCCAACATATTTTAGGTGAATTCTCCATTAATATCTTAAGAAAGTTGGCGGATAAGGGGGTGGATATTATCCTCGCGACAGGACGTAGTCATGTTGATGTCGCTTATCTTTTAGAAAAGATAAATATTAACAATGCGGTGATGATAACCTCCAATGGCGCTAAGGCCCAGTCTTTGCAAGGTGATTTACTTTTTTCGGATAATTTGAATCCTGAAATTGCGTTAGAAATCATGCAATTGCCTTTTGATCAAACAAAAGTCTGCGTTAATTCTTATCAAGGAAATGATTGGTTTATTAATATTGATGTGCCTCAATTACGTCATTTTCATCAAGAGTCTGGGTTTATGTATCAAGTGATTGATTTCTCAAAACATCATGGAAAAAATACGGAAAAAGTATTTTTCTTAGGACGTGAACCTAAAGATCTGATTGGCTTAGAACAACATATTAAGCAGCATTACGGCGATAAAGTAAATGTTACTTATTCCACTCCGATTTGCTTAGAGGTGATGAATAAAAATGTCTCTAAAGCAAAAGCGCTTGAATCTGTACTAGCTGATCGTGATTATGGAATGCAAAATTGTATCGCATTTGGTGATGGCTTAAATGATGTAGAAATGCTTACTCAAGTCGGTAAAGGGTGCATCATGGAAAATGCCGATCCTCGATTAAAGGCGCTTTCGCTTGGATTAGAAGAAATTGGACATCATGCAGATGAAGCTGTAGCAAATTATTTACAGCAGTGTTTCAACCTTAGCTAAATAATATGATGTGGTGGCAAAGTGTTTTACTGATTAGCCTGGGAGCTAGCCTCGGCGCTTGTGTACGTTGGGGATTAGGGTTATGGTTAAATTCTTTGTTCACTTCTTTATCTTTTGGTGTTCTGGTTGCTAATTATTTAGGTAGTTTTATCATTGGTATTACTATCGCCTGTTGCTGGTTTTTCCCTTTATTTGGCTCATGGTGGCGGTTATTTCTCATTACGGGATTTCTTGGTAGTTTAACGACCTTCTCCGCTTTTTCTGCGGAAGTCATTGAGAATCTTTTTCAGGGAAGTTTATTCAATGCGCTAATGATTCTCTTGTTTCATGTACTTGGTTCTTTACTTTGTACTGTGTTGGGGATTATCGCCGTTCGGTATTGGATTTCCTAAGCTCATTATCTAGTAAAGAGGTTTGTTGTTCATCTCGTTCCATATTGGAAACAATATGCCTTTATTTTATTTTTCAGTATAATTTGCAAAAATTTATTTTAGGTATGGTTATTCAATGAAAAAAAATTTTTATATCTCGGCGTTAACGTCGATAGGAATTGGTTTATATAGTCAATTTAGTTTTGCAAATTTGCAAACCCAATGTTTATCAAGTGTTCCTCAATTTACTGGTGAATCTAATGAGGGCAATTTAAATGAACTACCTATCTATATTTATGCAAACCAAGCAGAAGCTGGCTCTTCTTATGCGAAGTATTCTGGAAATGTAGAAGTTCAACAAGGCAGTCGTTATCTATCTGCGGAGCAGTTAGAGGTGGTTGAGCAAGATTCTACTCAGCGTGTTGCTTTTGCGCCACAGGGATTTCGTTATTCTGATCATCAAATTGAATTAAAAGGGAAAAGCGCAGAAGTTAATCTTAATAATAGAAATTCATCTGTATCTGGTGCTAGCTATCACTTGGTTGGACGTCAAGGGCGTGGTGAAGCGGTTTCGATAAATAGTAATTCTACTGAACGAGTTATGCACAATGCGACATTCACTTCCTGTTTGCAAAACGATGATTCTTGGAGCATTCAGGCCTCAGAAATTCGTCAGGATATAGAAGGTGAATATGCGGAAATGTGGAATGCGCGTTTTAAAATTTATGGTGTGCCTGTGTTTTACACACCATATTTACAATTGCCTATAGGCGATCGCCGTCGCTCTGGATTACTGATTCCTAAAGTTGGTCGTTCGAGCCGTCATGGCTATTATTATGCTCAACCTATTTATTGGAATATTGCGCCGAATGCAGATTTTACTTTTACGCCTAAATTTATGTCAAAACGCGGTTGGCAATTTAATGGTGAGGCGCGTTATTTAACCAAATTGGGTGAAGGTGTTATTGTATCGGAATATATGCATCATGATCGTCTAAAAAATCATCTGGATGATGACTTTTCTCGTTACCTTTTTTATTGGAAGCACAACACTAGTCTGTCAGAAAATTGGCGTTTAGAATTGGATTATACCAAGGTAAGTGATACTGCGTATTTTGATGATTTTCAATCTGAATATGGTAATAGCACCGATGGATATGCTGTCCAATATGGTAAAGTGGCTTATCACCAGCCTAATTACAATATTGCGTTGTCTGTGAAACAATTTCAGGTGTTTGGTGATGTTAATGAAGCGCCATACAGAGTTATTCCACAATTAGATATTAACTATTACAAGAACAATATTGCGAATTTAGTTGATTTTAAGGTGTTTGCTCAAGCTACTCGTTTTGAAAATAAAAATCCGATGATGCCAAGAGCTTCTCGTTTTCATATTGAGCCTGCGCTTAGTTTACCTTTGTCAAATCGTTATGGTAGTTTGAATTTAGAAACCAAGCTATATGCAACGAAGTATTATCAACAAAGCGGTAATGATCCTAGAGCGGAGCAAGTTAAACGTTCAGTGAGTCGCGTATTACCGCAAGTAAAAGTTGAATTACAAACTTCCTTAACGTCGCCAAATACCTTTATTTCGGGTTATACGCAAACCCTTGAGCCGCGAATTCAATATCTATATAGACCTTATAAAAATCAAAGCGCTATTGGTTCAAGTGCTGCTACAGATTATTTTGGCTACGATTCTTCTTTATTACAGCAAGATTATTTGGCGCTCTTTAGCGATCGTCGTTATGCAGGGTTAGATAGAATTGCTTCCGCTAACCAAGCGACCGTCGGTGTTACAACGCGTTTCTATGATGGAAAAGGTGAGGAGCGTTTTAATTTATCCGCTGGACAAATTTACTACATGAAAGATGCTCGTATTGATGATAGCGCCGATAATAGTAGCCAAGGCAATTCATCTTCTTGGTCTTTAGAGTCTAATTGGAAATTGAATGACAATATTTATTGGCGCGGTAGTCTACAATACGACACTCGTCTAAATGAAATGTCATTAGCTAATTTTGCTTTGGAATATCAGGTGAATAACCATAATTTAGTGCAATTAAGTTATCGTTATGTCAACAAAAATTATATTGCCCAGAATTTATCTCGTAAAACAAATGGAGAGGCTCAAGATATAAAACAATTAGGCATTGTTACCGCTTGGGAATTAAATGATTATTGGTCTGTGGTTGCACGTCATTATCAGGATTTAAGTTTAGATAGGCCTTTAGAGCAATATTTGGGGTTAGAATACCATACCTGTTGTTGGGCGGTTAATTTTGGCGCTCGCAGAGGAGTGGCAAGTCGCCCAAATCAAAGAAATAATGAAATATTCTATGACAGGAGCTTTACTATTAATTTTGAGCTTAGAGGTTTAAGCCCGAGTATGCATTATAATAATATTGAAAAAATGCTAAGTTCAGGAAAATTACCTTACCTAAAAACATTAGCTTTCTAAATAAATCATAGGGCGCATTTAAGATGCGCCTTTGTTTTTTTAGTGAGAAACTTCTTATCTGCTTATTTCTTGACATCTTTACCTTTCAAGATTAGAATTCCACGTCTATTTCTGTATGGAATAGATATGTGTATAAACATTCTTTTATGAATAACTATTAAAACTGGAGCTTTTTTAATGGCAACTATCAACCAGCTAGTACGCAAACCGCGTGTGAAAAAGGTTGTAAAAAGTAACGTTCCTGCATTAGAGGCTTGCCCGCAGAAACGTGGCGTGTGTACTCGTGTGTACACAACTACACCTAGAAAACCGAACTCAGCATTACGTAAAGTATGCCGTATTCGTTTAACTAACGGTTACGAAGTAACCTCTTACATCGGCGGTGAAGGTCATAACCTTCAAGAGCACAGCGTTGTGCTTATCCGTGGCGGTCGTGTTAAAGATTTACCGGGTGTGCGTTACCACACCGTGCGTGGTGCATTAGACTGCGCTGGCGTAAAAGATCGTAAACAAGGTCGTTCTAAATACGGCGTTAAACGTCCTAAAGCTTAATGGTTCTCCGTTAAGTAAGGCCAAACGTCTAAATTAGTAAAACTATTTAAACCATAAACTCCAGTCAAATGGCGATATTTATCGCACAATGTAGAGTTTTGGGAAATCCTGAAGATTAAAAAACGGAGAAATTGCAATGCCACGTCGTCGTAGTATTGAACCTCGCAAGATCCTTCCAGATCCAAAGTTCGGATCAGAATTACTTGCAAAATTTATTAATGTTTTAATGGTAGATGGTAAAAAATCTATCGCAGAAAAAATTGTATATAACGCATTAGATACCTTAGCACAACGCACAGGTAAAGATGCGTTGGAAGCTTTTGAAGCCGCGCTTGATAACGTGCGTCCAACCGTAGAGGTTAAATCTCGTCGTGTTGGTGGCTCGACTTATCAAGTACCAGTTGAAGTTCGTCCAGTTCGCCGTAACGCATTAGGTATGCGTTGGATCGTTGAAGCTGCACGTAAACGCGGTGATAAATCAATGGCTTTACGTTTAGCGAATGAATTATCTGATGCTTCTGATAATAAAGGTGCAGCAGTGAAAAAACGTGAAGACGTTCACCGTATGGCTGAAGCTAACAAAGCGTTTGCTCATTACCGTTGGTAATTTCTTAGCAACTCGTTTTTCAGGCTTCATCTCATTATGCAATGTGGTGAAGCCTTATCCTATTTAAAATTTCATATTACATTCCAAACAAGGAAATAATAATGGCTCGTACAACTCCAATTTCACGCTACCGTAACATCGGTATCAGTGCGCACATCGATGCAGGTAAAACCACCACATCTGAGCGTATCTTATTCTATACAGGCGTGAGTCATAAAATCGGTGAGGTGCACGATGGTGCAGCCACTATGGACTGGATGGAACAAGAGCAAGAGCGTGGTATCACCATCACCTCTGCTGCAACAACTGCGTTCTGGTCTGGTATGTCCCAACAATATCAACAACATCGTATCAACGTTATCGACACCCCAGGGCACGTGGACTTTACTATCGAAGTAGAACGTTCAATGCGTGTTCTTGATGGTGCAGTAATGGTTTATTGTGCGGTAGGTGGTGTGCAACCACAGTCTGAAACCGTATGGCGTCAGGCAAACAAATATAAAGTGCCTCGTATTGCGTTCGTAAATAAAATGGACCGTACAGGTGCAAACTTCTTACGTGTTGTTGAGCAAATCAAAACCCGCTTAGGCGGTAACTCCGTAGCGCTTCAATTACCAATTGGATCAGAAGATAGCTTCAAAGGTGTTGTTGACTTAATCAAAATGAAAGCAATTAACTGGAATGAAGAAGATCAAGGTATGACATTTACCTATGAAGATGTTCCAGCAGAAATGCTTTCTGCGTGTGAAGAATGGCGTCAAAACTTAGTTGAGTCTGCTGCTGAAGCTTCTGAAGAGTTAATGGAAAAATACCTTGGTGGTGAAGAATTAACTGAAGAAGAAATCAAAGCAGGTTTGCGTCAGCGTGTATTAGCAAACGAAATCATTCCTGTTTGCTGTGGTTCTGCGTTCAAAAACAAAGGTGTTCAAGCAATGCTTGATGCGGTAATCGATTATTTACCAGCACCAACCGATATTCCAGCAATCAAAGGTATCAACCCAGATGAAACCGAAGGTGAGCGTCACGCAAGCGATGATGAACCATTTGCTGCGTTAGCGTTCAAAATTGCAACAGACCCATTCGTAGGTAACTTAACCTTCTTCCGTGTTTACTCTGGTGTGATCAACTCTGGCGACACTGTATTGAACTCTGTAAAAGATAAACGTGAACGTTTCGGTCGTATCGTACAAATGCACGCTAACAAACGTGACGAAATCAAAGAAGTTCGTGCAGGTGACATCGCAGCTGCAATCGGCTTAAAAGATGTAGGTACAGGTGACACATTATGTGCACAAGATGCGCCAATCATCCTTGAGCGTATGGAATTCCCAGAGCCAGTAATCTCTGTGGCTGTTGAACCAAAAACTAAAGCAGACCAAGAGAAAATGGGGCTTGCATTAGGTCGTTTAGCACAAGAAGACCCTTCATTCCGTGTTCACACAGATGAAGAGTCAGGTGAAACCATCATCTCAGGTATGGGTGAGTTGCACTTAGATATCATCGTTGACCGTATGAAACGTGAGTTCAAAGTGGAAGCAAATATCGGTAAACCACAAGTATCTTACCGTGAAACTATCCGCACTCGTGTTAACGATGTTGAAGGTAAACACGCAAAACAATCTGGTGGTCGTGGTCAATACGGTCATGTGGTTATTGACTTGTATCCGTTGGAGCCAGAAGGTCCGGGTTATGAATTTGTCAACGAAATCAAAGGTGGTGTAATTCCTGGTGAATACATTCCTGCGGTTGATAAAGGTATCCAAGAACAACTTAAATCAGGTCCATTAGCGGGCTACCCAGTAGTTGATTTAGGTGTGCGTTTACACTTCGGTTCATACCACGATGTGGACTCATCAGAATTAGCGTTTAAACTTGCAGCGTCATTAGCCTTTAAAGCAGCGTTCGCAAAAGCAAACCCAGTTCTACTTGAGCCAATTATGAAAGTAGAAGTAGAAACTCCACCGGATTATGTTGGTGATGTAATTGGTGATTTAAGTCGTCGTCGTGCGATGGTAAATGGCCAAGAAGCAAATGAGTTTGTTGTGAAAATCAATGCTGAAGTACCACTTTCAGAAATGTTTGGTTATGCAACTGACCTTCGTTCACAAACTCAAGGTCGTGCTTCATACTCAATGGAACCGTTAAAATATGCTGAAGCACCAACCAGTGTTGCAGCAGCAGTTATTGAAGCGCGTAAAAAATAATTTTTAAACTCCATGGTGCATTTTGCACTACGGAAATTTTCACATAGGAAACATTAGCAATGTCTAAAGAAAAATTTGAACGTACAAAACCGCACGTTAACGTGGGTACAATCGGCCACGTTGACCA
>MUYB01000055.1 GCA_002015125.1 [Haemophilus] felis | reverse complement strand
CGAGCTGATAATACTCTGCCTTCTCAGTGTTCACAATTTGATGATAAACCACCTTTTCACTTAAGCTATCCATTATGACCAAAACGCCAAATTCTCGCCCAAAGAAAGTGGTATCCATAATAATATTCAAATAAGTTGAAATAGGCGATTTTAAGGCTGATTTAGGGGCTTTATCAATATATCTTTGAATGGTTTTAACGGAACATTTATATTTTAAAGCGAGGTCTTTATAGGTTTGTTTTCCTTGTGAATAATTAAACCAAATATCGCTAGGATTTAATTTCTTTTGGAAGGTAAAAGTCTTATTACAGGAAGGACATTTATAGCGTTGGATATTGTTTTTTAATCCGTGTTTATGAATAACAGTATTTTGGCAGTAAGGGCAATTTTTTGGTTCATTTTCAAAAATGTGGGTTAAAGGCTTATAGTATAAGGCTTAACTGCACTTTTTTCCCACATTTTTGTCCATTACACCAAAATCCGGCAACTTTATAGGTTGCCGGACTTTTATGATCAGTTTTACTCAGACTTATCTTTTTTATGAGTATATTCTTTATACATCGCTTCAATTTGTGATTTATAACGTTCCACAATAACTTTACGACGTAATTTTAATGTTGGAGTAATTTCTTCCATTTTTGTGGTGAATGCCTGAGGTAATAAGGTAAATTTTTTGATTTGCTCAAAACTTGATAATTCTTTTTGTAAATCGTGAATTCGTTGCTCAAACATTTTTAGAACTTCTGAATGTTTGATGAGTTCTAGACGATCATGATATTTGATATTGAGTTGTTTGGCATATTCCTCCAAGCTCTCGAAGCAAGGTACGATAAGCGCTGAAACATATTTTTTAGCGTCTGCAATCACGGCAATTTGTTCAATAAATTTATCTTTCCCAACAGTACTTTCAATATATTGAGGTGCAATATATTTACCGTTTGATGTTTTCATTAGTTCTTTAATACGATCTGTTATAAAAAGATTTCCTTGTGCATCTAGCTCTCCGGCATCACCTGTTTTAAGGAAACCATCTTCAGTAAATGCTTCCGCACTTTGTTCTGGTTTTTTGTAGTAGCCACGCATTACCATTCCACCTCGTACCAGAATTTCATTATTTTCACCAATTTTTACTTCAACATTAGGCATTAGTGTCCCAATAGAATTTGGATCGAATTTATCATCTTGCCAGCAAGATACCGTCGCTGTAGTTTCGGTCATACCATAACCTAGTTTAATATTGATTCCAACACTATGGAAAAAGCGGCCAATAGTTGGTTCTAATTTAGCGCCTCCACAAGGCATCATTCTAATTTTTCCACCTAATAACTGACGTAATTTAGAAAGTACTAATTTATCAGCGACGCTATATTGAAGCTTAAGTAGTGCGGAAGGCTGTTGCTGTTGGTTACGTTTCTCAAAAACTCGCTGCCCTACAGACATAGCCCATTTAAATAGTGCTCTGCGCAAGATTGGTGCTTTTTGTACTTTGTCTAAGACAGCACTATAAATTTTTTCATAAAAACGCGGAACAGCACACATTAAGGTAGGTTGTAGCTCACTTAGCGCTTCGCGAATTTGATGAGGATTTTCTAAATAGCAGTTAGTTGCTCCGCGGTGAAAAACATAAGCGAGCCAAGCGCGCTCAAAAATATGGGAAAATGGTAAGAAGGATAGAGATGAGTCTTTTTCTGTAACTATGATTTTTTTAAATGAGAGATCATGGGCTTGTAATTGGTGAGCTAAGTTAGCGTAATCGAGCATCACACCTTTTGGCTCGCCAGTGGTACCAGAAGTGTAAATAAGAGTAAATAAATCCTCGAGTTGTCTGCTATTTAAGCGTTCCAATAATAGTGATTGCAAATCTATTGCGGAGAAAATTTGACAAAATTCGGACCAATAGCAAGCTTTTGAGCAATCTTGTAAATCTATGTTTTCTTTCATTAACACTATTTTTTCTAATTGTGGACATAGATCCAGTATGGAAAGAACCTGTTCGTATTGTTCCTGATCTCCTACGAATAAAATTTTAATATCTGCATCATTAATAATGTAGCTTGCTTGTTTGGCGTTATTTGTTGCATAGATAGGGACAGTGATAGCACGAATTTGTAGCGCGGCAAAATCAGCTATTGTCCAGCGAGGCATATTAGCAGCGAAGATTCCAATTTTTTCTTGCACATCAATTTTATTTGCTAATAAGGCAAGTGAAAGTTGATCAATTTCATTTTGAAATTGTTGCCAAGTCATTTCTTTCCATTTTTGATTTTCTTGATAGCGAATAGCGATTTGCTGAGAAAGTGCCGTAGATTGTTGGCGAATTCGGGTAACAATATGAAAATTAGATAAAGACATAATTAAAAGTTTTCTAAAAGTTGAGCGTACAGTTGTGCGCTAATATAGAGGACTAATTGTCAAAAAGCTAGCAAAAAATTCCTTTGAGTTAAAATCTTATTTATAAAAACTATCAGCGAACATCTGTTTGTTAAGGGCGATAATTAAGGCAAAAGAAAACCGCTCCAGTGGAGCGGTTTTTATGTCTGTAATCAGGTTTAATTAGCCTTTGTAGTTATGAACTAAAGCAACTAAGTCTAATACTTTGTTTGAGTAACCAGTTTCGTTGTCATACCAAGAAACTAATTTAACGAAAGTATCAGTTAATGCGATACCTGCTTTAGCATCAAAGATAGAAGTTAATGCACAGCCGTTGAAGTCAGTAGAAACTACTGCATCTTCAGTGTAGCCTAATACACCTTTCATCTCGTTTTCAGAAGCACGTTTGATTTCTGCACAGATTTCAGCGTAAGTTGCTGGTTTTTCTAAGTTCACAGTTAAGTCAACAACAGATACGTTTGGTGTAGGAACACGGAATGCCATACCTGTTAATTTACCGTTTAATGCTGGTAATACTTTACCTACTGCTTTCGCTGCACCTGTTGAAGATGGGATGATGTTTTGTGCTGCACCACGACCACCGCGCCAGTCTTTCATTGAAGGACCGTCAACGGTTTTTTGAGTTGCTGTGGTTGCGTGAACAGTTGTCATTAAACCATCTTTAATACCGAATTTTTCGTTGATTACTTTAGCTAATGGCGCTAAGCAGTTTGTAGTACAAGACGCGTTAGAAACGATGTCTTGTCCTGCATATTTATCGAAGTTTACGCCGCTTACGAACATTGGTGTTGCGTCTTTAGATGGACCAGTTAATACCACTTTTTTGGCGCCAGCGGTGATGTGTTTACGCGCAGTTGCATCATCTAAGAATAAACCAGTTGCTTCAACAGCAACATCAACACCTAAAGCACCCCAGTTTAAGTTTGCTGGATCACGCTCTGCAGTAACACGGATAGTTTTACCGTTAACTACTAAGTTACCATCTTTAACTTCAACAGTACCATCGAAACGGCCGTGAGTTGAATCGTATTTCAACATGTATGCCATGTAATCAACATCGATTAAGTCATTGATTCCAACAACTTCGATGTCATCTCTATGTTGTGCTGCACGGAATACGATACGACCGATACGACCAAAGCCGTTGATACCAATTTTAATTGCCATAGATTTTTCCTTTATTAAATTTAAGTTAAACAAAAATGGTTTGGCTGAGAGGATTCCCAGTTGCTTCAAATGCGGTAAATTATAGCATATTTTTACTTGATTAATAAACCGCGGGTAGTGATAAAAAGGTTACAGTTCGTGTTTTTGTGATCTACATCAAATCCCATAAAAAGCCCAATAAAACTAAAATTATTCAGCTTGTTTTATATAGATTTGCATTAAAAACTATTTTTTATAAATATAGCTGCCATCTTGTTGACGAATAAATTTACCGCCGTTCTGTAACTGTAATTCCACTACATTTCCTTTATTATTCAGTGAAACTTTCACTTTATCGCCTGCTTTGAAATTGCTTAACGCTTTATTTGCACCTTTTGCTTTAGTCATTGCATTGACTTCGGCAATATTCAAATTTTGATTTCGGAAAACTTGCATCAAACTCACGCCTTGCGGGATAGTCAACACTTTAGTTTTTGTCCCTTTTTCATTTTTCTGTTCGGCTTTCTTAGCCTCAGTTTTAGCATTTTGCTTTTCTGTGCTGGCTTTATTTACAACAGGTTTTTTTTCAGCTTTAACAACACTTGGAGTAATAACCTGCTGTTTTATCTCTGCTTGTTTTTCCTCTGGTTGTGTGGTTGCAACAGCTGGTATTAAGGTTGGAGCAACTTGTTCTGATTGTGCAGATGGCGCAGGCGAAGATACAGGCTGTTCCTTTATGATTGACTCTGCATTTATTGATACAGTCGTATTGTTATCTTGTGATTGCAACTGATTAACCAGTTGATCCAATCCTGCGGCTTCATTTGTATTCTGTACTTCTTGGTTTTTATCAATTGGCTGGAATTGAATCGGGATAGCATTATCATCTCGTTGTTCCAGGGACGTTACAGTTGTGCTACTTGGTTTTAATAAAAAATAGATCACAAGCAATAAAACGAAAGCGAATAAAACGACAAATAAGCGACGGTGGCGCTGCGGTAGAATACTTAAAACTGCCCAAGTTTCGGGTTTTTTCCAATCATTTGTTTTTGTTGGGATTATTTTATCTTCAGCGGTTTCCTCAAGAGCTTGATTTTCCTTTTCAGGAATAGCATTTTTTGGCGCTTTTTCCTGTTGTACATTCGGACTGCGTTTAAAATATTGCTTTAATTTATCCAAAAAAGAAGTATTTCTAGTAACTGGTTTTTTGGGGGTAACAGGTTCTGTCGCATTAAAGTCAAGCTCTAATTCACTCTGTGTTGGCTCTGTTTGTTCACCAGTCGCTTTTTCTAAATCCACAATAGTTCCTCAATTAATATTAGCGAGTTCATTTAGCATTGATGCAATGTTTTTCTCTTAACCAAATTTGGTTTTGTAAAACTGCTGCTTATTTTAAAATATATTGCCTTATTTTCCTATGCTGTATAAAGGGTTTTATTCGGTTCTTTAGAAATTTCTCGAGCAAGTTTAGGAACTAAATAACCTGAGGTAATGCTTTGCAATTTTTTATAGATTTTCGCAGCTTCTTCATCTGGAATATAAAAATGGCTTGCCCCTTCTACTTTATCTAATAAATGTAAATAGTAAGGCAAAATATGAATTTTGAATAATTTATCGCCTAACTGTTTTAGTGTTTCGGCGTTGTCATTAATATTTTTTAGTAGCACGGACTGGTTTAATAACAGGACGCCAACTTTTTTTAGCGCCAGCATCGCTTTAGCTAATTCATTATCAATTTCATTGGGATGATTAATGTGAGTTACCAATATGCTTTGCAAACGGCAGTTTTGTAATAACTGACAAAATTCTTCCGTAATGCGTTGTGGGATCACAACAGGTAGGCGAGTATGAATACGCAGTCTGTGTAAATGTGGAATTCCTTCTAAACGAGATATGAGCCACGTTAACTCGTGATCTTTAGCCATTAAAGGGTCGCCCCCTGAAAAAATCACTTCTTCAATTTCAGAATGATTTGCAATGTAATCAATAGCTTTTTGCCAATTTTCTTTATTACCTTTGTTCTCTGCGTAGGGGAAATGACGACGAAAACAATAACGACAATTAACGGCACAGCCACCTTTCACCATTAATAGCAGTCGATTCTTGTATTTATGTAATAAGCTAGGAACCACAGATTTCTGTTCTTCAAGAGGATCTTTAACGAAACCCTCCACTTGAATAAATTCTTCAGCAGCGGACATTACTTGTAAAAATAACGGATCTTGTGGATTACCTTTCTCCATTTTTTGAATAAACGGAAGCGGTACGCGTAAAGGAAATAAACGGCGAGCTTCCATAGCTTGAGCAAAAGATTCTTCAGGTAAATGGAGTATGTGTAGCAATTTTTTTGGATCTGAAATAGCGCTTGCTAATAAATCGGTCCAATTTTGTTCTTCTCTAATTTGTGTGTTTTGAGTTAAAATGCGCACTTTTGAAAACAATCTATTTATAAACTTGAGGATAATATGGCTACATATACTACCAGTGATTTCAAACCAGGTCTAAAATTTATGCAAGACGGCGAACCTTGCGTTATCGTTGAAAATGAATTTGTGAAACCTGGTAAAGGTCAGGCGTTTACTCGTACTCGTATTCGTAAATTAATTTCTGGCAAAGTGTTAGATGTTAACTTTAAATCTGGTACATCTGTTGAAGCTGCAGATGTAATGGACTTAAACTTAACTTATTCTTACAAAGATGATGCATTCTGGTATTTTATGCACCCAGAAACTTTCGAACAATATTCTGCAGATGCTAAAGCTGTTGGTGATGCAGAAAAATGGTTGTTAGATCAAGCTGATTGTATCGTTACTTTATGGAATGGTGCTCCAATCACTGTAACACCACCAAATTTTGTTGAATTAGAAATTGTAGATACTGACCCTGGATTAAAAGGCGATACAGCGGGAACTGGTGGTAAGCCAGCAACATTAAGCACTGGTGCGGTAGTCAAAGTACCACTTTTCGTTCAAATCGGTGAAGTGATTAAAGTGGATACTCGTTCTGGCGAATATGTTTCACGCGTAAAATAATCAATTGATTTCTTCATAGTTAAAAGGCTAGCCATTTGGCTAGCCTTTCTTTCTTTACACAATGAGTTATTTAACTGTAACTCTAGCAAATTTGCGTTTACCTACTTGATATACAGCGCTACCGGCGCTAATCACTTGTTTAGCATCTTCAACTTTTTCGCCATCAATTTTTACGCCACCTTGTTGCACCATACGATTGGCATCTGATGTAGAACTAACAAGTCCAGCTTCTTTTAATAAATTAGCTAAAGGGATTTCACCTTCAAAGGTAAATTCAGGCATTTCATCAGGGATCGCACCTTTTTGGAAGCGATTAATAAATTCTTGTTCAGCGGCGTTAGCATCAGATTCTGTATGGAAGCGAGCAATAATTTCTTTGGCTAACAAGATTTTAATATCTCTTGGGTTTCTACCATTGTTAACTTCTTGTTTTAATTGTGCAATTTCAGTTAATGGGCGGAAAGAAAGTAAATCATACCAATCCCACATTAGCTCATCAGAAATAGACATAATTTTTCCGAACATTTCTGTTGGTGCTTCAGTAACGCCGATATAGTTACCTAGAGATTTAGACATTTTTTTCTCACCATCTAAACCCACTAGTAGCGGTAAGGTAATGGCAACTTGAGGTTTTTGACCTGAGGATTTTTGTAATTCACGGCCGACCAATAAGTTGAATTTTTGGTCTGTTCCCCCTAACTCAATGTCAGCTTCTAAAGCAACAGAGTCATAGCCCTGCAATAAAGGATAAATAAATTCATGAATTGCGATAGGCTGATTATTTGAAAAACGTTTCTTAAAGTCATCACGTTCCAACATACGAGCGACGGTATAATTTGATGTAAGGCGAATCATCCCTTCTGTGCCTAATTCGCCTAACCAGCTTGAGTTAAATTCAATACGAGTTTTTTGTGGATCTAAGATTTTGTAAATTTGTTGTTTATAGGTTTCTGCATTACGCAATACATCTTCACGGCTTAGTGGCGGTCGAGTGGCATTTTTACCAGAAGGATCGCCGACCATACCTGTAAAATCACCGATTAAGAAAATAACTTCGTGTCCAAATTGTTGGAATTGACGTAATTTGTTTAATACAACGGTATGACCTAAATGGATATCTGGCGCTGTAGGATCTGCTCCAAGCTTCACGCGTAAAGGGCGATTTTCCTTAAGTTTTTCAATAAGATCTGCTTCTGAAAGAATTTCATCTACACCACGTTTAAGCTCTGCGAGAATTGTATTTATATCCGTCATTCTAATTTCCTATTTTATTTGGACTAAAGCGCTACATTATAGTGATTATTCTTTAAATTAAAAGACTAGACTTGGCTTTCGAATCATTCTCTTTCTAAGGGGATTTTCTCTTGTGAGGGCTACATAGGAAGTGAGTTGTTTTCTCTATATTTTAACTATATGGTTTTGACAATATCGTCAAAAAAAATTGCATGGAGGTTTGCATAAAAAAAGCATAAAAAAAACGCCTCTATGTGGGGGAGGAGGCGTTGAAATGTTGGAGTGATTATCTATTATTGTTCGAATATTTAAATGATAATTATTATCAAAATCATTGTCAACGATTATTTTAAGATTTTTTTCAAGCTATTTATTTGATTGGTATTACCATTCAAAATCAAGTTGTTATTAACCTATGTAGGGAACTCGTTGAGTCAAACGCAATGCTTTAGGAATTTGATTCTCAAAGCTAAATTCACCTGCGTAAGCATATACTTCAACGCCTTGTTCTATGGCTTCTTTCAGTAATTTATCGTATTCGGGATCGATATATTCAGCTACTTTAAAGCAATCAAAACCATTATGTAAGCCCGCAAAAAATACTACCGCCCGATGACCTAATTTTTTCATTGCCATTAATTCGCGCAAATGTTTTTGACCTCTTGTGGTAACCGCATCAGGAAACATACCAATATTGTGCTTCACCAAGGTAACGGATTTTACTTCTACATAGCAATCAGGTAAGCCTTCTCCTTTTAAGAGAAAATCAATTCGGCTGTTTTCCTCACCATATTTCACTTCAGGTAAAATTTCATCGTACATTGCTAATTCTTTGATTTGCTTATTTTGTAGCGCTTCTAATGTTAATTGATTTGAACGATGTGTGTTAATGCATACCATTTGCCCATTTTTTAATTGCGTGAGTTCCCAAGAATGAGGGTATTTTCTTGTTTCACTTTTTGAGTCTGAATACCAAACAATATCGCCAGCTTCACCACAACCAGTCATTGCTCCTGTATTTGCACAATGAATCGTTAGAATATGGTTATTCTCTAGTTTAACGTCTGCCATAAAGCGCTTATAACGTTTGAGTAAAATCGCCGATTGTAGTTCAGGTAATTGCATAATTTTTCCTTATTGGAGCGTAAAGAGGGCGCTATCTTGAACAATCTTGAATGATATCGCAAGTGAAAAGTTGAATACGTAAATCACATATTCAAGAAGAACAAATAAAACATTTCTCAGTAGCTAGAATAAGTGGTAAATTGCTCCAGTTTGACTTTTGTCATTTTAGGCGAGTAATTTGTTACTCATTTATTATTTATCATTAATCAAGTGGAAGGAAACATTATGTTAATTGGTGTACCTAGAGAATTGCTTGAAAATGAAAGTCGTGTGGCGGCAACGCCAAAAACTGTACAACAAATTTTGAAGCTTGGCTTTGAAGTCATTGTTGAAAGTAATGCAGGTTTTAACGCGAGTTTTGAAGATCAAGCATTTGCAGTCGCAGGCGCAAAAATTGGTTCAGCGCAAGAAGTATGGCAGTCGGAGATCATTTTTAAAGTCAATGCGCCAACGGATGAAGAAATTGCTTTAATGCAAGAAGGCGCAACTTTGGTGAGTTTTATCTGGCCAGCGCAAAATCCAGATTTAATGGAGAAACTTTCTGCGAAGAATATTAATGTACTTGCGATGGATGCTGTGCCGCGTATTTCCCGCGCGCAATCTCTTGATGCCTTAAGTTCAATGGCAAATATCGCAGGTTACCGTGCAGTGGTAGAAGCGGCTCACGAATTTGGTAGTTTCTTCACCGGGCAAATTACCGCCGCAGGTAAAGTACCGCCTGCGAAAGTGTTGGTTATCGGTGCAGGCGTTGCAGGGCTTGCGGCAATTGGTGCTGCAAATAGCTTAGGCGCGATTGTGCGAGCTTTTGACTCTCGTCCTGAAGTAAAAGAACAAGTAGAAAGTATGGGCGCAAGTTTCCTTGAAATTGATTTTCAAGAGGAAGGCGGTAGCGGCGATGGCTATGCAAAAGTGATGTCAGAAGAATTTAACCGTCGTGCCCTTGCCCTTTACGCTGAACAAGCGAAAGAAGTGGATATCATCATCACAACGGCGCTAATCCCAGGTAAGCCTGCACCACGTTTGATTACCAAAGAAATGGTGGAATCAATGAAACCAGGTTCGGTGATTGTGGATTTAGCAGCAGCCACTGGCGGTAACTGCGAATTAACCAAAGCAGGCGAAGTGGTAGTAACGGAAAACCAAGTGAAAATTATTGGTTACACGGATTTACCAAGCCGTTTGCCAACGCAATCTTCTCAACTTTACGGCACCAACTTGGTGAACTTGCTTAAATTGCTCTGCAAAGAGAAAGACGGCAACATCAATATCGACTTTGAA
Source organism: [Haemophilus] felis (assembly GCA_002015125.1). Lineage (GTDB taxonomy): Bacteria > Pseudomonadota > Gammaproteobacteria > Enterobacterales > Pasteurellaceae > Pasteurella > Pasteurella felis. The sequence goes on along the minus strand of MUYB01000055.1, from coordinate 29,288 downwards.
GATGTGGTCTTGCGTGGTGTGACCGTGGTTCGTAACGGTGAAATCACATGGCCTGCACCGCCAATTCAAGTCTCTGCTCAATCACAAAAACAACAAAAAGCACCTGTTGAGAAAAAAGAAGTGAAGCCTGCGGATCCTCGTAAAAAATATGGTGCAATGGCAATTGCGGCAGTGCTCTTTATGGCCTTAGCGGCGGTAGCGCCTTCTGCTTTCTTATCTCACTTTACCGTGTTCGTTTTGGCTTGTGTTGTAGGCTATTATGTTGTTTGGAATGTGAGCCATGCGCTACATACTCCATTAATGGCGGTAACCAATGCGATTTCGGGAATTATTATTGTGGGAGCATTATTGCAAATCGCTAAAGGCAATTTGTTTATTAGCCTATTGGCGTTTGTAGCAATTTTAGTTGCAAGTATTAATATTTTTGGTGGCTTTAAAGTTACTCAACGTATGCTTGCCATGTTTAGAAAAGGTTAAGGAGTAAATGATGTCAGAAGGTTTAGTTCAAGCCGCTTATATTGTCGCGGCGTTACTTTTCATTATGAGCTTAGCTGGTCTATCTAAACATGAAACAGCAAAAGCAGGTTGTTGGTACGGTATCGTCGGTATGACAATTGCTTTGGTGGCAACTATTTTTGGACCAGAATCTCAAGGTACCATTTGGATTTTACTTGCCATGGCAATTGGTGCGGTGATTGGTGTGAGACGCGCTTTAAAAGTCGAAATGACGGAAATGCCAGAATTGGTGGCGATCTTGCATAGCTTTGTTGGTTTAGCGGCGGTATTAGTTGGATTTAATAGTTATGGATTACATGATTTACCAACTATGCCTGCGCATTTAATTACTGAAGCTGAGCAAGCCGCATTTTTAGCAGAACAGCAAGTGCTAGCTAATATCCATAATGTGGAAGTTTTCCTAGGTATTTTCATCGGTGCTGTTACATTCACTGGCTCCGTAGTGGCCTTTGGTAAATTGCGTGGAATCATCAATTCCAAAGCTTTAACATTGCCTCATCGTCATAAATTAAATTTAGCTGCTCTAGTAGTTTCAGCACTTTTAATGATTTCATTTTTACATAACCCAGATAATATTTTCCCTGTGTTATTAATGACAGCTATTGCTTTAGCCTTTGGTTGGCATTTGGTGGCATCAATCGGCGGTGCGGATATGCCCGTGGTGGTGTCAATGCTGAACTCTTATTCAGGTTGGGCAGCGGCAGCAGCAGGCTTTATGCTAAGCAACGACTTGTTAATCGTAACAGGTGCATTAGTAGGTTCTTCAGGTGCAATCCTTTCTTACATTATGTGTAAAGCGATGAACCGCTCATTTATTAGCGTAATCGCAGGTGGCTTTGGTAACGATGTTCAAGTGTCAAGCGATGAAGAACAAGGCGAACACCGTGAAACCACCGCCGAAGAAGTAGCAGAAATGCTCAAAAATGCCAGCTCTGTGATCATCACCCCAGGATACGGAATGGCAGTGGCTCAAGCACAATATCCAGTGGCGGAAATTACACAAAAATTGCGTGAGCGTGGCGTGAACGTGCGTTTCGGTATTCACCCTGTAGCAGGTCGTTTACCAGGTCATATGAACGTGTTGTTGGCGGAAGCTAAAGTGCCTTACGATGTGGTGCTTGAAATGGACGAAATCAACGAAGATTTCCCAGATACCGATGTTGTGTTGGTTATCGGTGCGAACGATACCGTCAACCCAGCGGCAATGGACGATCCAAACAGCCCGATCGCAGGTATGCCAGTGCTTGAAGTATGGAAAGCAGTAAACGTTGTCGTGTTCAAACGCTCAATGGCGGTAGGTTACGCGGGCGTACAAAACCCATTGTTCTTCAAAGAAAACACCCAAATGTTATTTGGTGACGCCAAAGAACGTGTGGATGATATTTTGAAAGCGCTGTAATACTTCAAAAAAATAGAAATAAAGACCGCACTTTGAAAAAAGGCGGTTTTTTTGTCTGTGAGAAATCAGATTTTTTACAATAACAATTTTTCTTATTCCAAACCATATTTTTAGCTTAACGTATCACCCTATCTAAGAGATCAATTTGCTGCGTTCTTGCTTCAACTGGCGAGGTGAAATCGAGAATTGGCGGCGGAAGGCGGCGCTGAAGTTGTCGGGGTTGGTATAGCCTGCGATTTCTGCGGCGCTAGTGACGGAGCAGCCTTGCAACAAGGCGTCGTAACCACGTTCTAATTTTTTCTGGCGTAAATAAGCTCCGATGCTGATGTGGTAGAGGGCTTGGAATTGGCGTTGTAAGCTGGTGACGTTGGTGTGGCAGGATTTCGCCATTTCACTCAGAGAGCTGTTGTCGAATTCCCCTTGGTCAAGGCGATTTTTGAAGCATTGAATATGATCTGCGTTGTGTTGACTATGTCCCACAACCACTTGCTTGAAGGCTTCTGAAAGCAAGGCGAGTAGCGTGCTTTCTGCCTGCAGCAAATGAAGGCTGTTGTCCATATCCAGTTGTTTGAGGTCGTTGACTAAATTGAGCACACGAGAGGTCGCTAATAAGGGTTGGCTGGCTAAATGTTGCTGGTGAAGTGTGGTGATCAGCGCAAAATCTTTGCTTTCGGAAAAAATGCTGTCTTTCAGCCAATCTGCGCTGATGAATACCACTAATTCTTCTTGTGTTTTTTGGCTGGCAAAATGTTTCCAGCCTTTTTCTTGTTTGTTAATAGCTAAAAATGCCATTTTCGGCTGTGCGCTGGCGTCTTGGTGAAAATGCCCGTTTTCAAAATGAATATCCGAAATGCCTTTGAGGGTGATAACTAGGCGTAAGTTTGGTTGGAACAGTCCAACGGATACTTTATGTGCTGGTTTGTTCACCTGAATATCTTCGTATTTAATGGATAATCCCGTACGAAATTCTTTGGTTTCAATATGCCCTGATAAATAAGGCGAATGGGATGAGAGGTCAATTTTATGTTGTTTCATAGCACATTGACTTACGGTTGTTTACGGGGGCTTCGGCATAAAGTGCGGTGAATATTTTGTTTTACAGGGGAAGAAATATTTTTTTGCACAGGTTTTCTGTACGCAATAATGCCATAATTTAATCAAATTGATAATAGTTCTTATTTAAAAAGGGTTTGTTTATGGCAAAAAATTATTTTCAACTTTCTTTAATTAGTGCGGCGTTAATGTCATCTACGGCGTGGGCAGACAGCTTAAAGGCAATTGATGTCTCTGTTTCTAATGAAACGCTTGCAACAGGTTATTCGCCAACGCAGTCTGTGGCGGGTAGGAAAAGTACCACCGCACTTATGCGTACACCGATTAGCGTAGAAGTGGTATCCAACAAGTTAATGAAAGATCAGGGTGTGGATCATGTGATTGATGCCTTGAATTATCACAGCGGTATCGTCAGTAATTATCGTGGTTCTAACCAGCGAATGGAAATCACTATTCGAGGTGTGGGAAATAAGGCGAATAGTAATGGCGGCACCGTTCCCACTTATGTGAATGGCGTGAGCTATGCGGCAGATTATGCCATTCGTCCGTTCTTCCTTGAGCGCATTGATATTGTCAAAAGTCCAAATTCAGTGTTGTATGGGCAAAGCAATCCAGGTGGCGTCATGGATATTGTGACCAAAAAAGCACAGGGCAAAAATCAAGGCGAGTTACAATTTATTTTGGGCAGCAACCAGCGCTATTAAGTGGGTGTGGATGTAGAACGTCGTCTGACAGACAGCCTTTCAGCTCGTGTAGTAGGTCAATTTGAACGCACTAACTGGAAAGAAAATTATGTGAAAGAGCAGGGCAGCGCCATTTCTCCTTCCATTTTATGGCAGCCAAGCGATAACACCAGTTTAGCGGTGTTTATTGAAAATCCCTCGTTGCAAACTCGTGGGCAGGAATTGCCACCCAATCCTACATTTGCGCAGGCGCTCACTCAAGAATTAGTGCCTTCTGTGGAGCAAAAAATAGGGGGAAAGCGCAACAACGCATTATTGGCGGATCCAGTTATGGCGGTTTAGCGTCAGCGTATATGAGTTTGCGTTACCCAAGGGTTTTCCAAAAGGCGTTGATTTTGTCGGGATCTTTTTGGTGGCATCCGAAAGGCAGTCCGAGTACGCAAGAAAATTATATTGCTTATGAATTTGCGCAACGAGAAACATTGCCACTGTGCTTTTTTATGAGCGCAGGTTATTTTGAGCAAGGCAATGAAGTTATTGCGCAAGCTTTGAATAAAATTAACAGCTTAGGTCAGTTATTCGGCAAAACCAAAGAAGTACAGGCATTACATCAAGACATTGAGACATTGTATGAAGAAACCAAAAGTGCGGTGAAAAATAAGGGAAAAGGTTTGATCGTGATGGTGAATGGGAACAAAGTGTCCGTCTTTGGCTTAGATTCTCGTTTGAGCTGGATTCATACCGCACTTGGCGTGCCATTGGCTGATCCAACCATTACCGCAGGCGGACACGGGCAACCTGTTTCTTTTGAATATATCCAAAAAATGAACCCTGATTGGTTATTTGTATTGGATCGTTTAGCAGCGGTGGGTAAAGAGGGACAAAGCGCACAACAAACCTTAGATAATGCTTTGGTGCAACAAACCACAGCGTGGAAAAAAGGGCAAGTGGTGTATTTAAGTGCGGCTTCTTATTTAGCACCGAGCGGTGTTACGCAAGTAAAAACCGATTTAACTCGGATTAAAGATGCCTTCAATCAGCAAAAATAATGCGCCATTGAAAATGAGAGCAGAATAATGGGTGGTAAACCTCGCTTACTGAATCTGTTGCAACTGCTTTGCTTGCTGGTGTTGCTGCCTTTTAGTCTTGCTACTGGCGTAGCGGATTTTGATTGGCGCACCCTGTGGGCAGAACCGCAACAGCTGGCGTTGTTACTGGATAGTCGCCTGCCTCGCACTCTAGCGGTGATTTTGGTGGGGGCGACGCTGGGCGTGGCGGGAATGGTGATGCAAATGTTACTGAAAAACCGCTTTATTGAACCCAATATGATTGGGGCAACCCAAAGTGTGGCGCTAGGCATTTTAATTGTGAGTCTCTGCTTCCTAGGCGCCAGCCTGTTCGCCAAAATGAGTGTTGCAAGTTTATTTGCCTTAGGCGGTATGGTGCTGTTCAGTATGCTGGTTTATCGCTTGGCGCCACAACAGCAATTGTTGGTGCCTCTCTTGGGTATTGTTTTCGGTAATGTGATTGAATCTGCTACGACTTTTGTTGCTTACCAAACCGATGCGCTACAAATGCTATCAGCCTGGTTTACGGGGGATTTTTTTGGCATTTTAGTGGGACGCTACGAATTGCTTTGGCTCACGGCGACGCTGGCGCTATTGATTTATTTTATGGCGGATCAACTCAGCATTATGAGTTTGGGCAAAAATTTGTGCTATTGTTGCTCATTGCTCATTGCTCATTGCTCATTGCTTATTGCATCGGTGTATCCACCTTGCTGTTCCAAACGCTCACCAATAACTTGATTTTAACGCCGAGTATTTTAGGTTTTGATGCGCTGTATTTACTGTTGCAAACGGTGTTATTGTTTTTTCTTGGCGTGATGGGTTTTACCCAATTTCACGGTATCCCTAAATTCATCTTTGAGACCAGCTTGATGTTGCTCGCCTCGTTATGGTTGTTTAGTACGTTAGGCGGTTCTCGCCAATCCTTGACCCGAATGATGTTGGTGGGCGTGGTATTTTCCGTGCTGTTTCGTAGCCTAAATAATCTGCTGCAACGAATGATTGATCCGAATGCGTTTGCCATTGTGCAAGGCTCGGTGCAAGAGATTATCACACAACAACACATCCGAGAGATTTTTGCCTTGGATGTGGATTTAATTGACTACAAAAACAAAAAAGTGGTGATTAGTCATATTTAATCACCCATTATTTTTCTTGTGCGGACTGCTGATACCCCTCATCTTCCAATGTAGGATTTTCTGCCCCTTGTTTAGCAAGTTGATCGCAAATTTCATTTTCGCGATGACCTGCGTGTCCTTTTACCCAACGCCAGTGGATTTCATGTGGCTGCATCGCTTGATCTAAGGCAAGCCAAAGATCTTGGTTCTTCACTGGCTTACTATTGCTGGTTTTCCAGTTATTTTTTTTCCAGTTATGAATCCATTGGGTGATGCCGTTTTTCATATATTGGCTGTCGCTGTAAACGGTGGCGCTACAAGGTTCTTTAAGGCTACGCAGCGCGGTAATCACAGCCAGCAATTCCATTCTATTATTGGTGGTCAACAAATAACCTTGTGAAAGGGTTTTTTCATGTTGTTTGTAGCGCAATAGCACGCCAATACCGCCTTTACCCGGATTTCCAAGACAAGAACCGTCAGTAAAAATTTCAATTTGTTTTTGCATAATCTTTGTTACAATCCTGCTTTCGCGCGAAATACAAAGCGGAAATGATAGCTTAAACCTAATCAACGAGCAAAAAATATGAGCCAACCTCAAGTTCTTCGTCAAATTGTCCTAGATACTGAAACCACAGGTATGAACCAATTCGGTGTGCATTATGAGGGACATTGTATTATAGAAATCGGTGCCGTAGAGTTAATTAATCGACGTTTTACGGGGAGAAGTTACCATGTATATATCAAACCTGATCGCCCCGTTGATCCTGAAGCGGTGAAAGTACATGGTATTACGGATGAAATGTTAGAGGATAAACCTCGTTTTAGTGAGATCGCAGAAGAATTTATTGAGTTTATTCGCGATGCTGAATTGTTGATCCATAACGCGCCCTTCGATGTGGGATTTATGGATTATGAATTTAGCAAAATAAAGTCATCAGTTAAAACTGAAACCCTGTGTAGCGTCACCGATACGCTGACGCTAGCAAGGCAAATGTATCCGGGCAAACGCAACAGTTTAGATGCGCTTTGTGATCGTTTAGGTATTGATAATACCAAACGAACCTTGCACGGCGCCTTGCTGGATGCGGAAATTTTAGCGGATGTGTATTTGGCGATGACGGGTGGTCAAACAAGTTTGTTTGATGAAGGCGATGTTGCGCCTTTAGCTAGTACACAACAAGATGAAATTGTTTTTTCCACGGAAATTGTGTCAAATCAGAATTTGCTTTGTTTGCGACCTAATGATGAGGAATTCCAAGCACACCTAGAATATATGGAATTGATTAAGAAAAAGAGTAAAGATAATTGTATTTGGGAAAAACGCATTTCTGATAATCTACCTCATTAATTATCGCTCATGGATTAATCAAGTGAGGTGAAATTACAAAAAATTGGTTGACGTTAATAGGTTTCAACATTAATATACGCGCCACTTGTGCGGAGTGGTAGTTCAGCTGGTTAGAATACCTGCCTGTCACGCAGGGGGTCGCGGGTTCGAGTCCCGTCCATTCCGCCAATTCTTTCTTCTATTCTAATTCGGAGCGGTAGTTCAGCTGGTTAGAATACCTGCCTGTCACGCAGGGGGTCGCGGGTTCGAGTCCCGTCCGTTCCGCCAATTTGTCTCACCTTAATTTCCAAATCTTTATTTCGTAACATTGACTTTTTGTTATTGAATTATTACTTTATCTAAACAATTTTTTCTCAGTTTAAAAGGAGCTTTAAGTATGCAATCTCGCATTATTGTTGAAACCAGAGAACAATCTTTATTAAGCACGCATAAAGTCTTGCGTAATACCTATTTTTTACTCGCATTGACCTTAGCTTTTTCTGCTGTAGTTGCTTATGTTTCTATGAGCTTGAATTTACCTCGTCCAGGTATTTTGCTTATGCTGGCTGGTTTTTATGGTTTATTATTTTTAACCTATAAATTAGCTAACAGTGCAGCTGGTATTTTGGCGACTTTTGCCTTTACTGGTTTTTTAGGTTATACCGTCGGTCCAATTTTAAATGCTTATGTGAGCGCTGGCGCCAGCGATATTGTGGTGTTAGCTTTGGCTGGAACAGCTGGCGTCTTTTTCGCTTGTTCCGCTTATGTGTTAACCACTAAAAAAGAAATGTCTTTCCTTTCGGGTAGTATTTTCGCGCTATTTATTGTGCTGTTGATCGGTATGGTGGCGAATATCTTCTTCCAATCACCAATGCTGTATATCGTCATTAGCGGACTTTTCGTAGTGTTCTCTACCATGGGGATTTTGTATGAAACCAGTAATATTATCCATGGTGGTGAAACCAATTATATTCGTGCCACTGTGAGTATTTTTGTCTCACTGTATAATTTATTCATTAGTTTATTGAACATTTTTTCCATTTTTTCTAACGACGATTAATTGCAAACGCCCCATTATGGGGCGTTTTGATATGACTGATTATGCTTGAAGTAAATCAAATTCAACTGGAAACCGACGGCGAAGGCTATTTGCTCTATTCACAACAATGGACACCTGATGTCGCCACCGCCATTGCTCAGATCGAACAATTAACACTCACTGACGCCCACTGGGAAGTGATTTATTTTGTGCGAGAATTTTATCTCGAATACAACACCTCACCCTCTATTAGAATGCTGGTACGTGCCGTCGCTCAAAAATTAGGTGAAGAAAAGGGTAACAGCCGCTATTTACAACGCCTTTTCCCAAATGGTCCAGCCAAACAAGCCACAAAATTAGCAGGCTTGCCGAAACCCGCAAGATGCTTATAATCTTTTGATAATCATTTTTATTTACAATGTGAATTTTAAGGCTTAGAATACGCCTGCGACTTTTTAACCAACAACATGAGGAGAAAATGATATGCGTCGCTTAGCCGTTATTTTAAGTGCAATTTTGTTAGGAGTTACTGCTTCTCCAACATTTGCAAAATTTAAAGTTGTTACTACGTTTACTGTTATTCAGGATATTGCCCAAAATGTTGCTGGTGATGCAGCGATTGTAGAATCAATTACTAAACCAGGTGCAGAAATTCATGAATATGAACCAACGCCAAAAGACATTGTGAAAGCACAAAACGCAGATCTTGTTTTATGGAATGGTTTAAATCTTGAACTTTGGTTTGAGCAATTCTTCCACAAATTAAAAGATAAACCTGCTGTGGTGGTAACTGAAGGTATCACACCGTTACCGATCAAAGAAGGTGCTTATGAAGGCAAACCAAATCCACATTCTTGGATGTCTATTTCCAATGCGAAAATCTATATCGACAACATTAAGAATGCGTTCGTAAAATATGATCCAGCTAACGCAGCCGTTTATACTAAAAATGCTGAAGCTTACTGGAATAAAATTCAACAACTTGATAAACCATTACGTGAAAAATTAGCTAAAATTCCAGCAGGTCAACGTTGGTTAGTGAGCAGTGAAGGTGCATTCAGCTACTTAGCGGCAGACTATGACTTAAATGAAGCTTATTTATGGCCAATCAATGCGGAAGAACAAGGTTCACCACAACAAGTGAAAAACTTGATTGATACCGTGAAAAAACACAATATCCCAGTGGTGTTCAGTGAAAGTACTATTTCTGACAAACCTGCAAAAGAAGTTGCGAAAGAAACTGGTGCGAAATACGGTGGTCAATTATATGTAGACTCTCTTTCTGAGAAAAATGGTCCAGTACCAACTTACATTGACTTATTAAACGTAACTGTTTCAACCATTGTTAAAGGATTTGAAAAATAATGACTGCATCTACCACAGCTTCCATCTCTGCTAAAGATGTTACTGTTCGTTATAATAATGGGCATACTGCAATTTATGATGTGACTTTCCACTTAGAGGGGGGCACGACCTGCGCTTTGGTAGGGGTAAATGGCAGTGGTAAATCTACATTATTCAAAAGTCTAATGGGATTGGTTAAACCACAAGGTGAGATTAAACTTTGTGGTTTACCAATTAAAGATGCTTTAAAGCAAAATCTCGTTTCTTATGTGCCTCAGTCGGAAGATGTGGACTGGCAATTCCCTGTTTCTGTGTATGATGTGGTGATGATGGGACGTTATGGTTATATGAACTTCCTACGAATCCCTAGCGCCAGAGATAAAGAAATGGTGCATCAAGCCATGCAACGCGTTAGCGTGGAACATCTTGCACATCGTCAAATTGGTGAGCTTTCTGGGGGACAAAAGAAACGGGTTTTTCTTGCGCGTGCTTTAGCACAACAAAGTAAAATTATTCTATTGGATGAGCCTTTTACCGGCGTTGATGTGAAAACCGAAAATGCCATTATGGATTTATTGGATCAACTCCGCAGTCAGGGGCATCTTATCTTAATTTCCACTCACAACTTAGGTAGTGTGCCTGATTTTTGTGATCAAGTGGTCATGATCAATCGTACCGTCCTTGCAGCAGGTAAAACAGAGACGACCTTTACTCAAGAAAATCTTGAGTTAGTGTTCGGTGGTGTGTTGCGTCATATTAAATTACTCGGTCAAGATCTACACCATGACGAAGATGAACGTTCAGTCACCGTATTGGCGGATGATGAGCTTCCAGCGGTGTTCTATGGCCGAGCTAAAAATGATCCGCCGGCGCCAATGACGAAACAAACGCGTAGTGAAGCCACGCCTAGTGAGGCATCAAAAGGCGTCAGCCAAAGTGATATCACAAAAGGACATTCCTAATGTTGACCCTATTGCTTGAACCTTTTCAATATAATTATATGGTGAAAGCCATTGTACTTTCCGCGATGGTGGGGGGCATTTGTGCATTTCTTTCTGCATATTTAATGTTGAAAGGATGGTCACTGATTGGTGATGCCCTTTCTCATTCTGTTGTGCCTGGTGTGGCGATTGCCTATGCTTTTGGTATGCCCTATGCCTTAGGTGCATTTTTTTCAGGTATTCTTGCGGCACTTTCCATTCTGTGGATTAAATCTATTACCAAACTGCGTGAAGATGCGGTTATCGGCTTTATTTTCACCACTTTCTTCGCCCTAGGGCTTCTGATAATTTCCCTCAATCCCACTTCTATTAGCGTACAAAGTATTATTTTCGGCAATATTCTTGGTATCGCTCGCGAAGATGTGGTGCAAGTTTCTATTATTATCGGCATCGCATTACTCTTGTTACTGATGTTTTGGAAAGATTTATTGCTAGTGTTTTTTGATGAAACGCACGCAACTTCCGTTGGGTTGTCGCCCTTGTGGTATAAAGTACTTTTCTTTACGTTGTTGAGTGCTTGTGTGGTAGCTGCTCTGCAAACCGTAGGGGCAATTTTGGTGATCGCGATGGTGATCACGCCTGGCGCCACCGCTTACTTATTAACGGATCGCTTCCCAACCTTAGCAACCATTGCGGTGGTATTGGGCGTGTTAAGTAGCAGTCTTGGTGTATATGCTAGCTATTTTCTCGATGGCGCCACTGGTGGGTTGATTGTTGTTTTCCAAACAGTGCTTTTCTTGCTCGCTTTTTTATTCTCACCTAAATATGGTGTTTTACGTCGTCCTCATCTCAAAAAAGGGCGAGAAGAACAAGTAAATTCTGCAAGTGCTGAACAAATTGAGGAGAAAATCTAATGTGGCTAGTTGATTGGATTTTGGAACCTTTTCAGTATGAGTTTATGCAAAATGCGCTGTTTACCGCGTTGATTGTGGCAATTATTTGTGCAGTGCTGTCTTGTTATTTAGTGTTAAAAGGCTGGTCATTAATGGGGGACGCCATTTCCCACGCGGTGTTGCCGGGTGTGGTGCTGGCTTATTTTTTTGCATTACCTCTTGCTTTCGGCGCTTTTGTCGCAGGGATTTTTTGTGCCTTGAGTGTGGGTTACTTGAAAGAAAATAGTCGAGTGAAAGAAGATACCGTTATGGGAATCGTGTTTTCTGGTATGTTTGCCTTTGGTATTGTGTTGTTCACAAAAATGGATACCGATCAACATCTCACTCATATTTTATTTGGTAACTTGCTTGGCGTCAGCGACCGTGAATTAATTGAGACTTTGGTGATTGCAGCCATTATTTTCTTGATTATGACGGTCAAACGTCGCGATTTCTTACTGTATTGCTTTGATCCAAGCCATGCCAGAGTAGCTGGTCTTGCGCCGAGAGTATTGCATTACGGCTTGCTCGTGTTGCTTGCCCTGACCATCGTTACCGCAATGCAGGTGGTGGGTGTGATTTTAGTGGTGGCAATGCTCATTTCACCAGGTATTACGGCATTCATTTTAAGCAAGCGTTTTGATTATATGCTAATCATCGCTACGACGGTGTCAGTGGTGAGCAGTTTGTTAGGCACCATTATTAGTTATCATATTGATGGCGCCACTGGACCTTGTATTATCTTGTTGCAGGCGTTATTTTTCCTTTTAGCTTTAATTTATCAGAAATATAAATTAATGAAATTAGCTAGTGTTTAATGGAAAAGTCAGTTAACTGAATTTCTCCTTTGTAATCTTGTTCTACTATTTTATTTACTTTGGCTGCTCTTGGTCCGACTTGTAACCAAGAGCGTAGTTTTTCTAAGGTTGATAAATCTGCTCTCACTACAACTTCAACACTACCGTCCTCTCGATTTTTAACGAATCCTGATAGTCCTAGCTTTTGCGCCTCTCGCCAAGTAGTGAATCTAAATCCTACACCTTGTACTCGTCCATAAATAAAAAATTGTTTATTAACCATCTGTTATTCTCTGTAGTGATACGAATATTTTATCAATTAGATTAGTTTTCTATTCCCATTCTGGTGAAATTAGAATAGCATAAGCACCAACACTTTATCTAATAAAGTGTTTTATTTGAAACACTCTTTCCGGAAATATAGGAGTAAATATGAAATTTCGTGTTGCAGCATTAGTTAGCAGTGCTTTACTAGCAAGTTCTGTTAGTTTTGCAGGCGTTGTAACTGGCTCGTCAAATATCGATTTTCTTGCTATTGATGGTCAAAAAGCAGATAAATCCGTTTTGAAGCAAAAACGTTCTTTTACGATTGATGAAAAACAAACACATCAAGTAGTTGTGCGTGTATCTGAAATTGTTAGAGCTGGCTCTGATCGTGTGTTATTTGAATCAGATCCTATTGTTATTACCTTCCAAGGTTCTTCTGAAGATGTTGTGATTTCTGCTCCTCGTTTAGATACAGAATCTGCGGCAGAAAGATTTAAAAAAGCACCAGTTGTTACGGTGAAGACAGCAAGCGGTAGTGAATTATCAACCAAACAAGAATATTTAAAACAGGAAGGTTTCTTCCCTAGTATGAATATTATTGAGACGCTTTCAGATTATAACGCTTCTGGCTCAGTTGCCTCAGTTAAAGCTTTTGCAACAAGCGCAATGCCAGCCGCGCTTCCTGGTTTTGCGGGTAAAGCAGCGAAAGGAAAAATTGTAGTTCAGGGTGAAAACGTTTCTGAACAGATGTTACAATATTGGTTCCAACAAGCAGATAAAGAAACGCAACAACGTTTCCTTAACTGGGCTCACAAATTAAAATAATTTTTTAATTATTTCTTTTTCTATGACAAAAGTGAGCTAATGGCTCACTTTTTTATTTATATTGGAGTTTTTATGCAAAGCACGTATCGCACTTTATCTAGATGTAAACATATCGCATTAGTTGCACATGATCACTGTAAGCAAGATCTCATTGATTGGTGTAAACAACATAGCCAAGAATTATCTCAACATACATTGTATGCCACAGGCACTACGGGTAACTTAATCCAAAAAGAAGCAGGGTTATTGGTAAATAGCTTACTCAGCGGTCCAATGGGTGGTGATCAACAACTTGGCGGTTTAGTGGCTGAGAAAAAAGTGGATATGATGATTTTCTTTTGGGATCCAATGAATGCAGTGCCGCATGATCCTGATGTAAAAGCGTTAATGCGTATTGCGACGGTGTGGAATATCCCTGTGGCAATGAATATGGCAACGGCGGATTTTTTAATTAGTTCGCCATTAATACAACAAACTAGTGAGATCCGTATTCCTGATTATGAGGGATATTTACAAGAGCGCTTGAAATAGTTTAATCGGAGATAAAAATGAGCTTAATTCTAAATATTCTCAATTTTGTGCTAGGCGGTTTTTTTACCACCTTAGGTTGGTTGTTTGCGACCTTAATGAGCGCGTTACTGATTATTACCTTGCCTTATACGCGCAGTTGCTGGGAAATTAGCAAAATGTCCTTAGTTCCCTTTGGAAATGACATTATTCATGTGAAATACCTTGAGCCAATAAACCCAGTGAGCAATTCCTTGGGAACCATTTTAAACATTGTGTGGTTTGTCTTCTTTGGTTGGTGGTTATGTTTAAGCCATGTGTTTGCAGGAATTGCGCAATGTTTAACTATTATTGGTATTCCCGTTGGATTGGCTAATTTTAAACTTGCTGGTATCGCGTTATTGCCAGTGGGACAGCGCGTTGTGCCTAAACATGTAGCTGAGTTGGCGCGCCAACAAGCAGCAGAAAAACAATTCCGACGCTAAAACAGGGGGGGCCGAAGATGATACATCGTTGGCTCAATGCTAAAGTCATTGCCACTCTGCCCATTTTTATCGCCGTTAATATTGTAGCGCTTTTGGTATGGTTGTTGGAAATTTCAGCGCAAAGTATGCCGCTTATCTTGGGCGTCATTGCGGGTGGCTTAGTGGATTTGGATAACCGTTTAACTGGGCGAGTGAAAAACCTATTTTATACTTTGCTCGCCTTTTCGGTGTCTTCCCTCACGGTGCAAATTAGCTTAGGTAAACCCTATCAGTTTACGTTATTGATGACGGGCATGACTTTTTTGTTCACTTTAGTGGGAACTGTCGGGCAGCGTTATAGCACCATTGCCTTTGGCACCTTGATCATCGCCTTATACACCACCTTATCCTATTTGCCAGAAACCCCTTGGTTTATTAATCCTTTCTTGATTTTATGCGGCACCCTGCTGTATAGCGCCACCGCCTTAATTGTGCATCTGTTTTTCCCTAACCGCCCTGTTCAAGAAAACATCGCCAACAGCTTTGCGAAATTGGCGGATTATCTAGATAGCAAAGCCTTATTTTTTGACCCTGACGATATTGATCAATTGCCACAAAAAGAAATTAATTTGGCAATGCGAGATAGTCAATTAATTGAAGCTTTTAACGCTTGCCGAACTGCGCTTTTTTATCGTATTAGAGGGCAATATCGCCACAGTCGCACCACCAAAATGATCCGCTATTATTTTGCTGCCCAAGAAATGCACGAACGCGCAAATTCCAATTTATTTCACTATCAACTTTTAGTTGAACAACTGAAAAACAGCGATTTGATTTTCCGTATTCAGCGTTTACTTGAGCTGCAAGCGCAAGCTTGTCGCGATTTGAGTTTAAGTTTAAAACAAAATAAGTCTTATCATTATAATCAGCGTCTGAAAAAAGCCTTGCTGGGTTTACAACATTCTTTTGCGTTGTATAAAACGAGCCAAAGCACGGATGAAAAAAATATATTGCACCTCAATGGGTTAATTGAAAATTTGATCGCCATTGATTGGCAATTGCATCATTTGGATCAAGAAGCAGGGCAAATTGAAAATTCTGAAACCGCGCAAATTCACAATGAACAAATTCATGGATTAAGAAATATTTTTTATGCCATTAAAAGCCAACTTAATTTTCATTCTCAGCTTTTCCGCCACGCAGTACGTTTGAGCATTGTGGTATTTCTGTGCTGTGTTATTGTGGAATTTTTCCAATTAGATCGTGGCTATTGGATTTTACTGACAGCGATATTTGTATGCCAGCCCAATTATTCCGCCACCAAAACTCGCCTAAAACAACGGATTTTAGGTACTATTCTTGGCGTCATCGTAGGATCGCTGTTGCCTTATCTCAATCCTACCTTGCCTGTGCAATTAGGATTAGTGGTCGCGACCAGCACCTTATTTTTCTTCTTCCGTAGCAATAATTACAGCTTCTCAACCTTTTTTATTACGCTGCAAGTATTGATTAGCTTTAACATTATGGGATTTGACTTACACACCGCGCTGTATTCTCGCGTGTTAGACACATTATTGGGTGCGGCTATTGCGTGGATCGGTGTCGCCTACCTATGGCCAGATTGGAAATATTTGCAATTAGATAAAGTGAGTCGCCAAGCGGTTAAAAGCAATGCCAAATATCTGTTGTATATTTTATGTCAGCTTCAGTTTGGTAAAGGCGATTTATTGCAGTACCGCATCGCGAGACGTCAAGCCCACGAAAACGCCAATGCCTTAAGCGCCACCGTGTCAAATATGAACAGCGAACCACAAAAATACCAAGCATATTTGGCACAGGGATTTGAATTTTTAAAATTAAATTATTCGTTGTTAAGTTATATTTCCGCGCTAGGATCTTATCGCCACAACAGCGCTGTGTTGCAAAAAAATCCAGTATTTTTGTCGGTATTTTATCCTATTGCGAAGAAACTGATTTATGCATTACAACATATTGATGAATTGACTAACGAGGAATTTAAACAATTGGCGGATAAAATTGAGGTTGAATTAAAAGAATCCCCTCAGTTCAACGAAGCCGACGAACTCAATATTCTTACCCAACAACTCGGTATGATTAATCAGCTTTTACCGTCGTTGCATAAATTGTTTTAATAAGAGTGGGATAGTAGGTGAGATTTTGAAGGGAAGTAAAAAAGAGATTTCCTGTTCGGGAAATCTCTTTTTAGTCTAATTAGAATTATTGATTAACGAATTTTTCGCCTAATTCAATGTCAGCACGTAAGGTGGTTAACATCGCGTCGAGTGCTTGTTGCTCGAATGCGCTTAATGGACCTAATGGAAGAATTTCTTCCACGCCTTCTTTACCTAAACGTACTGGTTGAGCAAAGAAGCGTGCGTATTTACCGTCGCCTTCGACATAGGTGCATTCAACCACATTTTCACCTTTTAATGCTTTCACCAAGGAAAGAGCAAAACGCGCTGCTGCTTGTGCCATAGATAAGGTTGCAGATCCGCCGCCAGCTTTCGCTTCAACTACTTCTGTACCTGCATTTTGGATACGTTTTGTTAATGGTGCGATTTCTTCTTCTTTCCACTCTGCGTATTGCACTTGAGAAAGTAATGGAAGAATAGTAACGCCAGAGTGTCCACCAATGACTGGAACAGTTGTGCGAGTTGGTTCTAAGTTTTTCAATTCAGAAACGAAAGTTTCAGAACGAATAATGTCTAATGTAGTTACACCAAATAATTTACGTTTGTCGTAAACACCTGCTTTTTTCAATACTTCTGCTGCAATAGCAACAGTGGTGTTAACTGGGTTAGTGATAATTCCCACACAAGCTTTTGGACAAGTTACTGCTACTTTTTCAATAAGATTGCGCACGATGCCAGCATTGATATTGAATAGGTCAGAGCGATCCATACCCGGTTTGCGTGCTACACCAGCAGAAATTAATACTACGTCTGCGCCTTGTAATGCTGGTGTTGGGTCCTCGCCTGCGAAACCTTGTACTTTTACCGCAGTTGGAATATGGCTCACATCAGCTGCAACGCCGGGGGTAACTGGTGCAATATCATATAAAGATAACTCAGAACCTGCTGGTAACTGAACTTTTAATAATAGTGCTAATGCTTGACCAATACCGCCAGCTGCGCCTAAAACTGCTACTTTCATTTGTTACTCCTTATGGGTTAGTTAAAATTGACCGCGAGATTGTAAAGGCTAAAGATGACAAATTCAAATAGATAAACGAATTTGTGCGATCTACCTCAACTTTTTTCTCGCCTAAATCCATAGATGAAAAATTTGATTTAAATTTCAGGTATAAAAATAGAGGCGATGCGCCTCTATTTCGTGGTTTTTATTTACGCAAACAGGAGAAATAGCTATCTGCGGTATATTGCAAGAAGGCTGCATAGGAATTTTTGCCTAATTTCACTTTTTCGCCCATTGGGTCGAGTTGTCCTACATTGACGCCTGTGCCTTTGCGTAAGCTGTCGATCACTTTTGGGGTAAATTGTGGTTCAGCAAACAGGCAATTAACTTTGTGTTCTTTAATTTCACCTTTGATTTTTTGTAAGGTTTTTGCCCCTGGCGCTACCAATGGGTTAATGGTGAAATAGCCTACTTGGTTGAGATCATAAGCTTCATTGAAGTAGCTATAGGCATCGTGGAACACATAGAAACCTTTTTCTTTCACTGGTGCGAGTTTCTGTTTAATTTTGGCTTGTTGCGCCGCTAAAGATTGTTTGAACTCTGCTAAGTTTTGTGCAATTTTCGCTGTTTTCTCAGGATAATTTTCTGTTAAGCGTTTTGCTAAACGTTCTGCAACAGCATTGCTAATTTCTGCTGAATACCAAACGTGCCAGTTCGTGCTGTGGTCATGCCCATGATGATCATGTCCATGATGCTCGTGCTCATGGTCATGCTTGTGAGCATGGTCATGATGTTCATGATCGTGGTCATGGTCATGATCGTGATGTTCATGTTTGTGAGCATGATGTTCGTGTTTGTGAGCGTGCTCATGGTCATGGTCGTGATCATGGTCTTCATCTTCATGATCAAGGAATGGTGCAATTTCATTGAAATCCGCGATAGTTAATACTTTTTTAAAAGGCATTGGGCGCAAGGTGTCATCTAAAAAGCTGTCGACATCTTTACCAATCCATAGCACTAATTCCGCTTTTTTTAATTTTGCTACATCAGAAGGTTTCAAACTGTAATCGTGCGGTGACGCGCCAGCAGGCACAAGCACTTCTGTACCAGTTACGCCGTCAGCAATAGAAGAAGCAATAAAGCCTAATGGTTTAATTGAAGTAACAATATTCGCACTAGCGCCAGCGGCAAAGGACGCTACCGCAAAGGCGAGGCTGGTTTTAACTAAGGAATGTTTTAACATAATGAATTACCTTTTATTTGAATATAAAGTATAAAAAAACCGCGCTAGACTACTCCTTTTTATAGGGGATTGCCACCTTTTTTTAAGGTGAAAAATAAGTTTAGCACCAGCGCTAGGATAAATTATCCGTTAATTTTTCCACCACTTTAGCAACAGCAAAAAAAGCAAAGGTGGCGGTAATCATGGTGGCAGCGCCAAAACCATTGGCGCAGTTCATGGTGGCAGAGGTTTCACATTGCCCTTCCACTTGTGGAAAAATTAAAGGCTGAGTGGAAAATACACAAGGTACGCCGAATTTCCGTTTCGGGTTTTGGCTGAAGCCATATTCTTTGCGCAGTTGCGCGCGTACCTTTGCCATAAGAGG
The DNA here is from genome assembly GCA_002015125.1 of [Haemophilus] felis. Classification (GTDB taxonomy): domain Bacteria; phylum Pseudomonadota; class Gammaproteobacteria; order Enterobacterales; family Pasteurellaceae; genus Pasteurella; species Pasteurella felis. The sequence continues at coordinate 10,246 of MUYB01000055.1, read as the reverse complement.
ATCTTGAATAGTTTTACTGAGGTCGGCAATTTGAATTTGACTGGGATCGGTTTGACCGCCGGCGCCACCGATACTAATAATCTTAATTTTATGGCGCTTACAATAGGCAATCAGGGCGGCTTTCGTTTTCACGCTGTCAATAGCGTCTATCACATAATCGAATGAGGAATCCATATATTCCGCGAGATTTTGTGGGCTAATAAAATCATCAATAATGTGGGTTTGGCATTCGGGATTAATCAGTTTAACGCGTTCCGCCATCACTTCTGTTTTCAACTGACCAATTGTGCCAGTCATGGCTGGCAATTGACGGTTAATGTTGGTAACACAAATGTCATCCATATCAATCAAGGTAATTTTACCTACGCCGGAACGCGCTAGCGCCTCCACACACCAAGAGCCGACGCCGCCAATGCCAATCACGCAAATATGGGCTTGGCGCAAGCGTGCTAAGCCTTGTTCAGTATAAAGGCGAGCGATGCCACCAAAGCGTTGCTGATAGTTATCTATTCTCGTCATTACTGCAATACCCACACGCGACCATAATGTTTAGACAAGCCTGCCATATGTCCAGCCTCATCGCCGATACCGCGGTACAAATCAAAATGATGTCCTTTCACCGCACCACCCACGTCTAGCGCCACCATAAGATGCAATTGGTGTTCGCCAGTCCAATGTCCCTCATGATCCATTTGCGGCACTTCCACTAACAACACAGAGCCTGTTGGAATTAAATTGCGATCTGAAGCAACGGATGCCATAGGCACTAAAGGCACGCCAGCAGAACCTTTGACTTTGCCATAGGGATCTTGTTTGAAAAAGACGTAGGATTCGTTGCGCTCAAGTAATTTTTGTAGGCGATCAGGATTGTTTTTTGCCCAGTGGCGAATGGCTTGAATAGACATTTTTTCTTTAGGAATTTCGCCGTCTTCCACCAACAAGCGCCCAACGCTAGTATAAGGAAAACCATTTTGTCCTGCGTAAGCAAAATAAGTCAATTGACCGTCGCCAAAATCTACATAGCCACTACCTTGTACGCCAAGTAAAAAATTATCCAACATGGAATTGCTGTAAGCTAACACGGGCGTTTTTTTCAAGACGCCAGCGTAAATTTGTGCACGGCTATAACGTTTATGTTTTGGCATGGCGTAAATAGGTTGGTTATATTGCCCTTGTGATGTGCGACGAGCATGGATAACAGGAGAGTAATAACCTGTCATCAACACATTTTGATAGCCGTCTGCTCCTTTCATTAACTGCGCTTGGATGCCGAAATTGGCTAAGTCTTTCACATTTGCACCCATAATCACCCAATTGGTTAATTTGACGTAATTATGATCGAATTGATTGATAAGGTTTTGTGAATAATTACGAATATTAGATAATTGCATTAAAAAATCGCCCTGATTCACTACTGCATTTTGGTTTTCAACTTCGGTAACGGCGATAAGCGGATCTTGTTGAAATGTTCTTCCCTCAAGCTTTGCGCCAAATTGTGTTGGAATTACATTGTTTTTAGGCTGATGTGGTTGTTGGCTACAGGCGTTAAGTAAAAAAATAATACATATAGCACTTATTTTAAGAATATTTTGCTTACAAACAGAAAAGGACATAATGATTCCTTGTTAAAAGGTAAAAAACGGCGCATACGCTATCAGAAAACTAGTTAAAAATACAGTTGAGTTTTTAGGCAATATCTTGTTTGAGCTTGATTGTTTTAGTGAGTTAATGTTGTAAAAAGGAACATATTGTTTGTTTTTTTATCAGTTAGAGCTAATTTGATATTTTTTTGTTGTAATCCTTCTGAATATCCGTATATTACGCAACCTCTGACGCGGGGTGGAGCAGCTTGGTAGCTCGTCGGGCTCATAACCCGAAGGTCGTTGGTTCAAATCCAGCCCCCGCAACCAATTTTCCCTTCTTCAATAATTGTTTAAAAATCTGCGTTTTTCTCAATTAAAACTTTCCCAAATTTTAAATTTTTGTTAATAATTATCGCTTAAATAATCTATAAAAATCAGTATAATCCTTCGCGCCTTTGCATTTTTATTTTTTAGGGTGATTAAATGCCTATTAATTTTACTACTATTTTTCAAGACAGCTGGAATTTTGTGCGTAACAAACAACAACTTACGCTGAGCTTTAGCCTTGCCTTTTTATTAACAAGTCTGTGTTTTGATTTTCTGATTATTCCTAATTTAGCGCCTCCCCTCAGTGCAGAATCTGATGAGTTAGCGAATGCGCTAGGTATGAAGGGCGTTGGTACAGATTTCGTGATGTACTCTTTTATTTATCAATTGGCAATTTTTATTATTTCTCATTGGTGTTTGGCGGCTATTCATCAGATTAGTCAAGGCCAGATGTTTAATCTAGGGGGAAGTTTTACATTCTTGCTAAGACGTTTAATTGGCGTGCTACTAATTAATATCATTTTACTTGTGCCAGTAGTTATTGGTGTGTCAGATGTTTTATTTTCTCTATTAAGTAATCGACAACCTTCAATTATTTCTGCTATCTCTTTAGCTTTGGGATTATATCTTTATGTTCGTTTTTGTTTAGCTGGAGTACATTATTTAGTAACTCAAAATAATTTTAACCAAACTTTAAAAGCAACTTGGTATGCAGGTATTAAACGTGGTTTGCTGTTGTTTGTTTACTGCTTGTTTGTGTATATTTTGCTGCCATTTTTGTTCCGTAATTTATCCGCCTTAGGAAACCATTTCATACTGAACATTATTGTGTCCGCATTAATGTCTTTTATTACGGTGTTTTCACTGGTATTCACTTATCGTTTCTATTCCGTATTTATGCAAAAGTGAGCGAATTAATGAAACAACTTCTTGAATTTATTCCTTTAATTTTATTTTTCGCCGTTTATAAATTAGTGGGCATTCGTGAAGCGGCGTTAACGCTAATGGCGGCGACGGTGTTGCAATTGATCTTGCTAAAATTGATCTATGGCAAAGTGGAAAAACAACCCTTGATTATGGGCATTGCAGTGGTGTTTTTTGGTGGATTAACCGCCTATTTCAACGAGTTAGAGTTCCTCAAATGGAAAGTAACCATTATTTATGGTTTATTTGCTCTAATTTTATTAGGCAGCCAATTTATTTTCCGTCGCAACTTAATTCAATTAATGCTGGCGAAAAGTGGTGGACTGGATTTGCCTGAAGCGGTTTGGGCAAAATTAAATATCGGCTGGGCAGTCTTTTTTATTCTTTGCATGCTGCTGAATATTTATATTAGCTATGCTTTTTCTGATGATATTTGGGTGGATTTCAAAACCTTTGGCATTATCGCAATGACCTTAGGCGCCACCGTGCTGAGCGGTATTTATATTTACCGTTATTTACCCAAAGATGACAACAATAAGGACTAATTATGGCACTTTATGATTCCGACGAGATTGCAATGAAAACTCAACCGCAAGGGAGTTTATTATTACGCACTTTAGCGATGCCCTCAGACACTAATGCCAATGGCGATATTTTTGGTGGCTGGATTATGTCGCAAATGGATATGGGGGGCGCTATTCTTGCGAAAGAAATTGCCTTGGGGCGCGTGGTAACGGTGGCGGTGGATAGTATGACCTTTATTCGCCCCATTTCTGTGGGCGACGTGGTGTGCTGCTATGGTCGTTGTTTAGGCGTAGGGCGCTCTTCCGTTAAAATTCAAGTAGAAGTATGGGTAAAGCGCGTGGCCAATGAACCTTTAAGCGAACGTTATTGTGTAACACAGGCGGTATTTACCTTTGTTGCCATTGACAAAGCGGGCAAATCTCGCGCCATTCCCCGCGAGAACAATCCAGAATTAGCACGCGTGTTAGCACAATTAAATCCATAAGGAGAAGAGGATGTATTACGTTATTTTTGCACAAGATAAACCCAATACCCTAGCGCAACGTTTAGCAGTGCGTGAAAAACATTTAGCTCGCTTAAGCCAATTACAAGCAGAAAATCGCTTGTTAGTGGCGGGTCCAAACCCTGCTATTGATAATGAAAACCCCAGCGACGCTGGTTTTACAGGCTCTACCGTAATTGCACAATTTGATAGTTTGCAACAAGCGCAAAAATGGGCGAGTGAAGATCCTTATGTAGAGGCGGGTGTTTATGGCGACGTTATTGTAAAACCTTTTAAACGAGTGTTTTAAAAATTAAGTTAGTAAAACATTTTCTCCCTTGAAAGACAATTATTATTCCCCATATTGAGGGGACTTTTTTATTTTAAAAGGACATTATGGGAAAGAAAAAACGTTCGGCGAGTTCCACTCGTTGGTTAAATGAGCATTTCAAAGATCCTTTTGTACAAAAAGCACATAAGCAAAAATTACGTTCTCGTGCCTATTTCAAACTTGATGAAATTCAACAAAGTGATCGCCTATTTAAAGTGGGTATGACAGTAGTGGATTTGGGCGCAGCGCCAGGTGGTTGGTCGCAATATGTGGTGAGCCAGCTAGGTGAAAAAGGACGAGTTATCGCCTGTGATATTTTAGAAATGGATCCCATTGTTGGAGTAGATTTCTTGCAAGGGGATTTTCGTGATGAAAATGTACTCGCTGCTTTATTAGAGCGTGTAGGCGAGAGCAAAGTGGACGTGGTGATGTCTGATATGGCGCCGAATTTTAGCGGAATGCCGTCGGTGGATATTCCTCGCGCGATGTACCTTGTAGAACTTGCCTTGGATATGTGTAAACAAGTATTAGCCACAAAAGGTAGCTTTGTGGTGAAAGTGTTCCAAGGGGAAGGATTTGATGAATATTTACGCGAAATTAGAAGTTTGTTTAGCACCGTAAAAGTGCGTAAACCAGAAGCATCTCGAGATCGATCTAGAGAAGTGTATATTGTCGCTACAGGTTACAAGCATTAACTATTAATTTGATAATTTCCAATTTCAAACCAAATATAGTAATTTCAAGTAACAAATTATTAACATTAACAAAAGAGGTAAAACCTTGAACGATATGGTAAAAAATCTCATTCTGTGGGTTGTTGTCGCTGTAGTCATGATGACTGCCTATCAGAATTTTAATTCAACATCTCCTAGCGATACGATTGACTATACAACTTTCATCAGCGATGTAGAAAATAATCAAGTACGCCAAGCACGCTTTGATTATAACGAAATTGTAGTAACCAAAAACGACGGTTCAAAATACACTACAGTAATGCCGCTCAACGACGACAATCTACTTAACGATCTACTTCACAAAAAAGTAAAAGTAGAAGGCACATTGCCAGAAAGACGTGGCTTTTTCTCGCAAATCTTAATTTCTTGGTTCCCAATGCTATTTTTGATTGGCGTTTGGCTATTTTTTATGCGTCAAATGCAAGGGGGTGGCGGTAGAGCGATGAGCTTTGGCAAAAGCCGTGCCAAAATGCTCACCAAAGAGCAAATCAAAACCACTTTTGCCGACGTCGCTGGCTGCGAAGAAGCCAAAGAGGAAGTGGGTGAAATTGTGGACTTCTTACGTGATCCGAACAAGTTTAAAAAATTAGGGGGGAAAATTCCTCGTGGAATTTTGATGGTTGGACCACCAGGAACAGGGAAAACATTGCTCGCCAAAGCTATTGCAGGTGAAGCCAAAGTACCATTTTTCACCATTTCAGGCTCAGATTTCGTAGAAATGTTCGTGGGTGTCGGTGCGTCTCGAGTGCGAGATATGTTTGAGCAAGCCAAAAAAAACGCCCCTTGCTTGATTTTCATTGATGAAATTGACGCCGTCGGACGCCAACGTGGTGCTGGTCTTGGCGGCGGTCATGATGAACGTGAGCAAACCTTAAACCAAATGTTAGTGGAAATGGACGGTTTTGAGGGCAACGAAGGCATTATTGTTATCGCCGCTACAAACCGCCCTGATGTGCTAGATCCCGCCCTAGTTCGCCCCGGTCGATTTGACCGCCAAGTAACCGTCGGCTTACCTGATGTACGTGGGCGTGAGCAAATTTTACAAGTCCATATGCGTAAAGTGCCGCTAGCACCAGATGTGGATGCAATGACGCTCGCCCGTGGCACACCAGGTTATTCAGGGGCGGATCTTGCAAATCTTGTGAATGAAGCAGCACTTTTTGCCGCACGCACTAACAAGCGTTTGGTTACCATGTTAGAGTTTGAAAAAGCGAAAGACAAAATCAATATGGGGCCAGAACGTCGCACCATGATCATGACGGAAAAACAAAAAGAATCTACCGCTTATCACGAAGCTGGACACGCTATCGTTGGTTATTTAGTGCCTGAACATGATCCTGTACACAAAGTCACTATTATTCCGCGTGGACGCGCTTTGGGAGTAACGTTCTTCTTGCCTGAAGGGGATCAAGTTAGCATCAGCCAAAAACAATTAGAAAGTAAACTCTCCACTTTATACGCAGGACGCTTAGCTGAAGACTTAATTTACGGCGAAGAGAATATTTCTACAGGGGCTTCTAACGATATTAAAGTCGCCACCAACATTGCACGCAATATGGTTACCCAATGGGGATTCTCTGATAAATTAGGTCCAATTCTTTATTCGGAAGATGAAGGCGAAGTGTTCTTAGGTCGTTCAATGGCAAAAGCAAAGCATATGTCTGATGAAACCGCTCATGCTATTGATGAAGAAGTGAGAGCTATTGTAACTCGTAACTATGAACGAGCTCGTCAAATATTGATTGATAATATGGATATTTTACATGCTATGAAAGATGCCTTAGTAAAATATGAAACCATAGAAGAAGAACAAATTAAGCAATTAATGAACAGAAAACCAGTAACGCCTCCTTCAGGTTGGGGAAATAGCGATAAAAATGTTGATGACTCAGCTAAAACAGGTAATGAGCAACAACAAGCTGAGAGTTCAACAGAAATTGATCAAGCGTAATTTTTGATTGCTAATCAAGCCTCTTGTTCGCAAGAGGCTTTCTTTTTTTAAATTCATCAATGTTGAATATTCCGTTATAATCAGCACATTTTTTCAAGGGGGCGAGCGATGAAACGCTATTCTTATGCACCACTAAGGGCAAATGGTAAAACATTAGATCTTTCTCAACCGCAAATTATGGGGATTTTAAATGTTACCCCAGATTCTTTTTCTGACGGAGGTAAGTTTGTGCAGCGCGATCAAGCCTTGTTCCAAGTGGAGAAAATGCTGCAGGCTGGCGCCACCCTCATTGATATTGGCGGTGAATCCACTCGTCCTAATGCTGCAGAGGTGAGTTTGGAGCAGGAATTGGCGCGTGTTGTTCCTATTGTGGAAGCTGTGCGTCAGCGCTTTGATTGCTGGATTTCAGTGGATACCTCTAAAGCCGAAGTGATACGCGAGTCGGCAGCCGTTGGCATGGATTTAATCAATGATATTCGTGCTTTGCAAGAACCGCAGGCATTGGAAACCGCAGCGGCGCTAGGGCTACCTGTTTGCTTGATGCATATGCAAGGGCAACCTCAAACTATGCAAGCAAATCCGCATTATGACAATGTGGTTGAAAATGTTTTAGATTTTTTACAGCATCGTTCAGAGATTTGTATCCAAGCAGGTATTAACAAACAAAATATTATTTGGGATATGGGTTTTGGATTTGGTAAAAACCTTGAGCACAATTACCAATTATTACAACATTTATCGGATTTTTGTGAGTTCGGTTATCCTGTTTTAGTGGGATTATCGAGAAAATCTATGATTGGCAAGTTGTTAGATAAACCTGTGCAACAACGAATGCTTGGTAGCGTTGTTGGCGCGACAATCGCTGTTATGAATGGCGCAGCAATTTTACGCGTACATGATGTGGCAGAAACCGCAGAAGCCTTTAAAATTCTGCAAGCGACATATAATTAAATAAAAGGAAAAGAATATGGCAAATCGTAAATATTTTGGTACGGACGGTGTGCGAGGCAAGGTAGGTAAAGCACCCATTACACCAGATTTTGTGTTGAAATTAGGTTGGGCAGCAGGAAAAGTGCTTGCTACACAAGGATCAAAAACCGTGATTATTGGTAAAGATACACGCATTTCAGGTTATATGTTGGAATCCGCCTTAGAAGCAGGATTAGCGGCGTCAGGATTATCCGCGGCTTTCACAGGCCCAATGCCAACGCCAGCCATTGCCTATTTAACACGCACATTTCGCGCCGAAGCAGGCATTGTAATTTCTGCTTCCCATAATCCATATTACGATAATGGAATTAAATTTTTCTCGACTCAAGGAACAAAATTACCAGATGAGGTGGAGCAAGCCATAGAAGCAATGTTAGAACAACCTATTGATTGCATTGATTCTGCGAATTTGGGTCGCGCAAGTCGCATTAAAGATGCTGCGGGCCGTTACATTGAATTTTGTAAAAGTACATTCCCTGCACATTTGAGTTTGGAAAATTACAAAATTGTAGTGGATTGTGCTAACGGCGCTACCTACCACATTGTACCCAATGTAATGCGTGAATTAGGGGCAGAAGTGATAGAAATTGGCACAGATCCTAATGGTATGAACATCAATGAAAAATGTGGTGCGACAGACATTAAAGCTTTACAGGATAAAGTTTTAGAAACTCACGCTGACGTTGGTTTAGCCTATGACGGCGATGGCGACCGTTTAATTATGGTGGATCATTTGGGTAACAAAGTGGATGGTGACCAAATTTTATTTATTATTGCGCGCGAAGCCTTGCGTGAGGGTAACTTAAAGGGCGGTGTAGTCGGCACATTAATGAGTAATATGCGATTGGAATTAGCGCTAAAAGAATTAGCCATTCCTTTTGAGCGTGCCAATGTGGGAGATCGCTATGTGCTTGAAAAAATGCAAGAAAAGGGCTGGATGCTCGGTGGCGAAAATTCAGGTCATATCATTATTGCGGATAAAAACACCACTGGCGACGGCATTGTGGCATCTTTGGCGGTATTAAGCGCGATGGTGAAACACAAACTCAGCTTAACAGAATTAGCGCACAGTATTCAGCTTTTCCCACAAGTGTTGATTAATGTGCGTTTTGACGGTGGCGCTAACCCATTAGATTCAGAAGAAGTCAAACAAGCAGCAAAATTAGCAGAGCAACGTTTAGCGGAGAAAGGACGTATTCTCTTGCGTAAATCAGGCACAGAGCCACTTATTCGCGTAATGGTGGAGTGTGAAAATGCAGAGTTAGCACAGCAATGTGCAGAACAAATTGCACAAGCCGTACGAAATAACTAACGTATTAGGATTTTTTATGAAAATTGTAGTTATGCGACATGGCGAAGCCGAAATGTTAGCAAATTCTGATCGTGAACGTCCCTTAACCCTACGAGGGCAACAGCAAGCCACAGCGCAAGGCACATTGTTAAAAACATTGGTCATGTTTGACAAAGTATTGGTTAGTCCTTATGTACGAGCACAAGAAACTTTTCAGTATGTCAATCAAGCTTATGACGGGCAATTAGGGGATAAAATGGAAACTTGGTCTGGCGTTACGCCAAATGGTCATGCAGAAACCGTTGTGGATTATCTGACCGTTTTATCTGAGCAAAACATTCAATCTGTATTACTTATTTCTCATTTACCTTTAGTGGGCGATATTATCGGGGCATTAGGTTTGAGATATTTAGTTAAATTCTACCCTGCAACTTTTGCAGAAATTGAATGGAATCAACAAGTTGGAAAATTATTACAAAGTCGAGATGCCTTTTAGAACAGATAATTATTGAGTAAAAAGGTAAATAATCGTTTATTTTTCAATTAATTTGATCCACACTAAGCACCGCAAAGTTAAGTCTTTATAGGTTTTTTTAAGTTTTAATTTGAAATTTTAGGAGAAATGATGAAAAAATCAGTATTAGCAGCTTTAGTATTAGGCTCCACTTTGGCAATGACAGGTTGTTTTGATAAGGATAGTAAAGTTGCACAAGAAGCTGAAAAAGCAAAAGTTGCTGCTGTAGAAGCTAAAAATGAAGCGGCTAAAGCAGCTAATGAAGCAAAAGAGAGCGTTTTAGAAAAAGTTGAAACAATTAAAGAAGCTGTTGTTACTAAAGCAGCTGAAGTTTCTGACAAAGCAGCAGAAGTTAAAGATGCAGCAGTAGAAAAAGCAGCAGAAATGAAAAAAGCAGCGGAAGATAAGGCTGCAGAAATGTCAGACAAAGCAGCAGAAGCTAAAGATGCAGCAGTAGAAAAAGCGACAGAAATGAAAGATGCAATTATGAATAAAGCAGAAGAGTTAAAAGACGCTGCAACAAAATAATTTGTAGAAGATCAAACCAAATCTGACAGTCCCCGTTTAAAATTACCGTGCCTGTCAGATTAATTTG
>MUYB01000054.1 GCA_002015125.1 [Haemophilus] felis | reverse complement strand
TTGATCTTCTACACATAAAGCCACCTTGTGAGCCTTGTCTGACTGTCGTTCTACAATGCCTTTCTTGAGCAACCTATCCATTGCCGCATGAACATTCTTAATATAGGTGCGATTTACAGGGGTATTGGGTTGATTATCTGCAATTAAGATTTCTTTTGTAATTTCTTCAACACGCCAATAACGATGTGGCTCTGTTTTGAGTAAACGGATAATTAAGGTAGCTGAATTTGTGGTAAAACGGCGGCGGCGAGTGCGATATTGAAATTGTGCCGTATCGTATTCGGTAACATCTCGATGTTCTTCTTCCATTATCTGAATTGCTTTGCGTAAAGTATAGATTTTATCATCAAGCAGAGAGAGATGTTCTCGTACTTGTTTACGCTCAAATTCAAGTTCTTTGAGTTTTTTATCAAGCGTATATGCCATTACATCACCAATCTTTCTACTTGTCTGTGATGACCTTGCCAATAGCCTTTCCAAGCATTTTCTGATGATGTAGAAAGGCATTTATTGGTTATATCGTTGAAAATGGTTAAGTTATCCAGTTTACGAGTATCTTCCCGATAGGCTATTTCATTGGCATAGTTATCAAGGTAGATATTTGACATTTTGTGGACTTGTCCGTAATACATGCGTTTGAAACGAGCAAAATAGCTTTCTGCGAGATTATTCGTAATACCGTCATCACTACGATATTCACGCTGATGATTTACTCGTTGCAAATCGTAATCGACTATCAATTCATCATACGCTGAATTTTCATCCGCATGAATACGACTATTTGTCTCAATATAGGCAGTGGCTAATTTCTTCACAGTTTCGCTATTCTCAGAGAGAATGGGAAACGTGATGGTTTTCTTTGCTCCAACAAAATTTGGATTGTTTAAAGTATCTTGTTCTGAATAACGCTCACGCATCACTAATACCGCACGTTTATTCGGATTGGCATTGGCTTTTAACCGTCTATCGACACGTTCGGCTTTCTTATTCTTTGGGCGAGGGGCTGAATGTACATAAGTGCCGTCAATATGCACTTCACCTGACAAGGGAAAAAGCTCTCGTTGTACCATCAGGCTTTCGCGGATTTTGTGAGCAAGGGTAAAAGCGGTTTTGTACTGTACATTCAAATCACGAGAGAGTTGGCAAGCGGAAATCCCTTTTACCGCATTAACGAATAAGGCAATCGCAAATAAATAGGTTTGAAGCGGTAGCTTATGGTTCGCAAAAATCGTCCCTGACGTAATGCTAAAGGTATGCTTACAATATTTGCATCTCCACTGCTTACGAGTAGAAATAAAATAGGCTTTATGTTGTACACCGCACTTAGGGCAAACCACCACTTCTTTACTTCCCCAACGTAGCTCGCACAACAAGCTAAAGGCTTCATCATCAGATAGGCGAGCTATCTTAAGCGGACTTAATTTTCTTGCAGAGCTAGATAACAAAAAGCTTTGTGCCATAAATAAAAAAATGTACAATATGGGTATGTAAGATGATTTAATCATACTCAAAAACTACATAAAAGTCAATATTGGATACAAAAATGAGTATAAGCAACCGTTTAAGAGAAGTGATGGAGTATAAAGGCTTGAATATCAAGGCCTTTGCTGAGTTACTTAATGTACCTTACCGCACCCTTCAGAACTATTTGCTCAATGAGCGAGATCCAAGCACTGAAGTTTTAATCAAGGTCAGTGATATGTTGAATGTTGATTTGAATTGGTTAATGCGTGGTAAGGGTAATATGTTTTATGGTTCTATGAATAGCTCAGAGTTAAGCGAAAAAGAGCAGTTATTAATTAGCCATTATCGAAAAATGTCTAGTGATACTCAAATAGTGTTTGATGTAACATTTAAATATTTGATTGAAAATATAATTAGGTAGTAGAGGTGTTTATTTCTTCTTAAAGATTTATTTGGTTTGATTAAGTAATACAGGCAGTATGAGGCTATCAATTAATGGTAGACTAAATTATTTCTATTCAATACTATTATTGACTTAATAAATATTAAGTATTTCTTACGCCTACTTTGGTTCAGCAAAAAATAGATATTCTATTTATATTAAATTCTGAATAAATTTAGAGATAAAATAAAACCGCCAAAAAGGCGGTTAGATTTTATAGTAATTTGAAATTAATGGCATTCATAATATGTGTTTTATAGTTACTAACTGCAACGGGATCCTCTAAATTAATTAAGTTTGCAGAATAATCACTAAGTAACTTAATTTGTGAGGCATTTTTCTGCTCATCATTGTAGTTTAATGAGTATACAATAAAAGATTTTAACTCTGAACCAAACGCATTTTTAGCTTCAGATATTGTTACCGCTTTTAATGCAGCTCGTTCTAGGTTTTTAGTTAAATTATCTTGCGAAAAGTCAATAGTTTCTGTCAGATGATACACACTATTTTTTAGTAGCATATCTGCTTTTAAACCTTTTTCCACATCTATTGGGTAATTTAATACCAATTTATGGTGTTCAATATCTGAAAGATTTGTACTAATTAAGTTTTCTTCTTGACTAAAAACCCCTTTTAAACGCGTTAATACCTTACTATTTCGAGATTTTATGACTCGTTGAATATTTGGAGGATTAATCAATCTATCCATTAAATTGGATATTTTATTTTGGTATTGCTCTTTGTATTCAATTTGAAAATAACCATCTCCTGAAAGGTAAAGAGGACCTTTAGAAAATAAAAATAATAAATCTTCTTTCGTCAATTGTGATGACATCTGTGAAATATTAAAAGCGAATTTATTTAAATCTTCTAAGTGAAAACTTGTCGTAACAGCTCTTAATTTATCTCTATTTTGTAACGTAAAAACTTCTACAAAGCGTTCATGAAAAACGACGAGTCCTACATTGATATTCTCATTGCGAACGGGATCTGCAATGAATTTTATAATACTATAATTATAACGAATCATTTGAGTTCCTCACTTTGTATGCGTAAAATTCGTTCAGAAAGTTGTTCGCTATTCCACCAATTTAATAAGTCATTTTTCTGTTTCTTAGATAACCATTTATCTGGAATACCGTCTACGATATTTCTAATTTTAGATAGTTCTATCAATTTTAGCTTATCTAATGTGTGTCTAGCAAGTTCTTTGTATTGTTCCAAATTTGCTATATATTGTGCATCTTGTAGTAGTAGATTATTCAATTGTTTCCAAGATTTTTGTGTGTTACATAATTGCACATTTGCTAGATACATAGGCTTATATGGAAACAGATGAAAAGTAAACGAAGATAATCCGAAATCTATTGGTTTTAATTGAGTATACCCAAAACTATTTTCAATACAAATATAGTTGCCAAAGTGTCTATCAATATTGAAAAAGAAACAATCTAGTGCATAGATAACCCAAAGTTGTTGATGAAATAAGTAGCTATATTTTGAAGGTGTAATAACTAACTCTAAAAATTTAGAGAATGAAAGTACGCCTGGTTTACCTTTATCGATAACTGACCCAAAATATAATTCTCCTCTCTCATCAATTAGAATACGACATTGTGGGATTGGTAATTGCAACAACTCAATAATTTTATAGCAAAATAACTCGGAGATAGGAGCATTTTCCTGAATAATCTTTTGGCATACTATAGTCTCCAAACTAAATAAGTCCATTTTACTATCATTTTGACCTTTCAAAGCATACTCTCCACCATCAAGTGCTAGAGCAAAATTTGAGACTTGAGCAGTATTTTCTGCTGATTTTAGTAAATCAATAATTGGAAGATAGATTGCCTGATAAATATCATCCTGTTGAATAGGATTTGCAAAATGTAAAGAGTCCATGTGTAACAAATCTTTTTGATTTATTATTCTAGTCATTTTTATTACCTCAAGTAATTTCTTTGTGCTATATATTTAATAAAAATTAGCATCTAGTCTCTATAAATCAGATACTCAAACATCAGTTTTTGTTTCAATTAGGATTTATAACATTAAGTAAATTTTTCAATGCCTTAATTTCACTATCCTTCTGTTCCAGCAACCTATTCAATAAGTTTTCTTTTTCGTTAGCATGGGACAGTGCCAACTTCAATCGCTCAATCTCTATCAACAGCGAAGATTCTCCCACACCTTGATACACCGAACCTAATGGTGATTCAATTTGAAAGCAGATATTTTTCTCACCTGATTGAATTAACTCAGCAACATCAATATCTAAGATTTGAGCAATTTGTTCTAACTTATCTAAGTATAACTTCGTTTCACCACGCTCAATCTTCGCATAGCCATTTAATGACATATTCAGCTTTTCTGTCATTTGCTCTTATGACCATGCTTTTGTTTCACGCATTTTTCGAATTTTTTCATGGATATTCATTGTTTACCCACTCATTGATTAGCATGCCCACAACTAGTGTAGATTGATGCACATTGTTAGTTACTACATCAATTCTCCCATATAATATACCATAACCGCATACAAATCTTCCCCTCATTAGCAGATATTTTCCCTAAATTGAAGGATTAATGCTGATGATTTTTTTCAACGCCAGTGTGATACGACGATAGCCATAGTTTCTTTGATCTTCGTGATAAATGTGTTCAATTTGCTGAGCAACGTCAGATATCAACTTTCCCAGTGAGATGATAAAAAAGTACTGCGTTTTAACCTACTAAGCCGTAACAAAAGTACAAGAGGAAATTAATGACGTAACGCTTTTACAATCTTGGCTTTTTACGTATTTCAACCTTTGAATAATCAGACTATGGGTAGGAAAACACAAAGTGTAAAGCGGCTTGCCTTGCAGACGATTCCCCTTTTTGACCAATTTTTACCTTTTTAGAGATAAAATTCTACGACGTACTGTGTGAAAGATTCACTATATTTAGTCATAAAAAATCTGCACCTTAATTTGTAAGTCAATACAATTTTTGGGGTACAGATCAATACTAAGGTAGTTTTTTGTATTATTTATTCTAGCGTGTTCTGTTTTAAAGGATCTTCCCCATACTGATTTTCCCCTTTAGTACCTTCAAGAACGCCTATAACAACAGTGAGAATCATACCAATAATCTCTCCAATAACAGGGATAAGCATAATTAAAAAGCCTAATGCAAACCAACCTGATTTATTTGCATCATGCAATCGTCTGACGCTAATTGCAATAGAAGGTGGCAGCATCGCAAGCAAAATAATAAATGCAGGAATTGCTCCAACGCCAGTCAAACCAACAATAAGCAATATAATCGAAATGAGAGTATTAAAAAGAGTAAATCCCCAATACTCTCGTTTTCTCGCTCGTCCGTTAAAATTGACGTAATTTTTAGTATAACCTTCAATAAAGTAGGTAAACAGTGAGATTTCAGTTGCCATAGTGAACTCCTTATTTGTGTTGATTAAAAGAATTGGTTGTTCAGATTCTTTAACTTCTAGTGATAGTTCAGGCTCACATCTTTCATGACAGAATTTCTGAGCTAGATGCCCTAATTCGTGAGAAACTGCTCCGTAATAAAGGACTAATAGAAAAGGGGCTAAAATGAGTTCAATCGGAAATGCGATGATAAGAATGATTGAATCAACAATCATTAATAAACCAAATGTAACTAGATAGAAAAAGTAGAATTTAATGAATTGATGCCAATTTCGAATAAGGAAAAAGAGATTTTTAGGTAAGTGGAATAAATCTCTCCAATTACCACTAATAGCATAGCGAATAATGCTGCATTGGATCAATGGATTACAAATTAAGCCCCAAATGCCGTAGATAACGAAACTTAAAATGTAGTTCTGAATATAACTGGTTAAATATCCTTCAAGTCCACCAGTGATCAACTCCCAAATATCTAAGAAAAATCCAATAATGCCCTTCAATCCGAGTGCATAGCATAAGATGGTTGGAACAGAAAAATACAGTAAGGTAACGGCCGTAACTTGCAGGCCTTTCAGAAAGATGTTTCCAAAATGTAGCGATTGCAACGGTTTATCTCTTGCTAAATCCGCCACCATTTGCACTTGCCAACCTTTGATAAAGATTATGCCAAAAGGGTACTTAATAAAAGGGAATAGTAAGAGCAATGGGAGAACCCACAGCTTTTTATAGAAGGATTTATCGGCAAAAAGATAGGTATAGCTCTCCCGATACTCATTCGCTAGGCGGCTAAAGATACTCATAGTTTCCTCTGTGTTGTTTTGATTACGCCTTTACTCATATAAAAGGCCAATATGTACTTTATCAGATATTCCGTTATAGGTAAATAATCGACAAAAATAACAATAAAAGATAAGTGGGGTTGTTATGTCGAAATTGTCTGTGACAGAAGTGGATAGATTGATTGGAAAGCGGATCCAACAGCGTCGCAAAGAGTTGGGGCTGACAGCATCTATCCTTTCTGAGCAGATAGGCATTGCACAGCAACAGCTTTCACGCTATGAGCGTGGCGATAACAAAATCAATGTATCGCACCTTGTCGAAATTGCCGTAGCTCTTGATACGGAAATTGGTTGGTTCTTTTTAGACTGCCTTTCAGACGAACCGAAAACATCACGCAAGTTTATTCCTGTGGCGGAAGATGAAATACGCACCCGTTTAGCACATCACTTAGATAACTTAAATGCGGATGAACGCAGAGGATTGTTGGTCTTTTTAGACACGTTGCAACGATAACTTAACAAATTGCTCATTTTTTGATACATTAGAAAACTCGTTAGGAGTGTCGTCTAACGAGTTTTCTTTTGTTTGATATAAAAGAAAATCAGCGGATTTTATACCGCACTTTAAAGCAGCCCCTTTGGGTTTTATTACTACGGCTACTGCATATCCCTACGGATTTATGCAGTGGGAAGCTATGTAATAAAACAAGGGTTTCACGATGCAACACTATCTTCTTTCCGCTAAATCTCGTCATCTCTCCCTTAAACAAATCTTCCGTTTAAGCGAAGATGAAGCCTTTCAACTTTTAAAAGCAAACCGTTGGGGAAACCCTAATAATATCCGTGATGTTTGTTGTCCGCATTGCGGTGTTCGTTATCACGCCTACTTTCTTGAATCTCGTAAACGTTGGTGTTGCAAACATTGCAAACGTCATTTCTATATTACGACAAATACGGCATTTGCTTTTCATAAATTACCGCTCGTTGATTTACTGGCTGCCATCGTTCTATTTGTCAATAGCGTAAAAGGTATTTCTGCTATCACCATGAGCTGCCACTTAAACATCAATTACAAAACCGCTTTTGTTTTGTGTCATAAATTGCGTGAAACCCTATTCAAAACTCGTGATTTAAGTCCTTTACAAGGCGAAGTCCACGAAGATGGGGCATGGATTAACTTTAGGCTCAGAAAACCTAATTTCCGTAAAAACAGATACAAACAGCGAGACAAAACGACGAAACTTCCCAAATTCCGTCCAACAAAACGCTGCATCATCAGCTTTGTGCAACGTGCCGCCAATGATGATACGCTACAAGGCTCAAATCGTACGCTTGTTGCAATGGATTACACGGAAAGTGCCGAAACCATTTTGAAAATGAATCATCAATTTGTTAAAAGTGGTAGCCATATTATGTGTGATGAAAACCCTGCTTATTCAGGTTTAGACTTTCACTACACACGTTGGTCAGTCAATCACCAAGAAGCGTACAGTTATCAAGGTATCAACAATAATCTTGCTGAATCCTTCAATGCAAGATTTCGTGATTTACATCGTGGCGTACATCATAAATGTGATAATAAATACGCCCTACATTACGCCAATCAAGCTGCCTTTATGTCGGATAACCGCCAAAAGTCTAATGGTGAGCTGTTCAATGATATTCTTAAACGCTGTTTATGGGTATCACCATTAAGAGAATGGGTCGGCTACTGGCAGGGAAATCATCGCTTGGGAGAGATAATTGGAATGGATGCGTTTTCGCCCCAAGAGATTTCCAAAGAATATGCGATGCGGTTGAAAGAAATGGAACAGGACGAATTTTTCTCGTTGGTGGCGTAAAGCCTAAATCTAAAATTTGCGTTGAGAAAAGGTTTGGTGTAATGGACAAAATAGTTGCTAAAAAGTGGTTTAAAGCCTTATAGTTCAAGGCTTTAAGCCCTATTTTTGAAAATGAACAAAAAACTTGTCCTTTCTGCTCAAGTCAGAATATAAAGAAACATGGCACTCAAAATAACATTCAACGCTATAAATGTAATAGCTGTAATAAAACATTTACCCACCAAAAGAAATTAACTCCTTGTGATATTTGGAAAGATTATTCACAAGGAAAACAAACCTATAAAGAACTCGCTTTAAAATATAAATGTTCCGTTAAAACCATTCAAAGATATATTGATAAAGCTCCTAAAACAGCCCTAAAACCGCCTATTTCAACTTATTTGAATGTTATTATGGATACCACTTTCTTTGGGCGAGAATTTGGCGTTTTGGTCATAATGGATAGCTTAAGTGAAAAGGTGGTTTATCATCAAATTGTGAACACTGAGAAAGCAGAGTATTATCAGCTCG
>MUYB01000053.1 GCA_002015125.1 [Haemophilus] felis | reverse complement strand
TGAACACAAAACGAGAACAACCGCAAAATTGCTTAATTTTACGGGTTGTTCACCATTTGGTCTGATTTCAAATTTAAAGGCTTTACGTAGTAACATTGCACGAAGTAGAATACAAAAATTGTGTCCATTCTACACTTGGTTTATGAAAAAAGAAATAGAGATTAGACGTGGTCGCCACGTTGTTTTTAACTTACACGTTCATTTGGTTTTCGTTACAAAATATCGCAGAGACGTTTTTACTAAGGCAATTTTGGACGATTTACGCACCATTTTTGAAGCCATCTGTGCTGATTTTGAAGCAACATTAGTCGAGTTTGATGGCGAAGACGATCACGTTCATCTTCTCGTGGCGTATCCTCCCAAAGTGGCAGTTTCCAATCTTGTGAATAGTTTAAAAGGCGTTTCAAGTCGTTTAATCAGACGAAAAAACTATCCTAACATTCGCCAAAAATTATGGGGAAATCAGCTTTGGTCTCCGTCTTATTTTGCGGGCAGTTGCGGTGGTGCACCAATATCTATTATTCGTCAATACATCGAGCAACAACAAACACCTGATTAGTTAGGTTTGAAACGGCTACGACGTTTGTGCCTTATATCCACGCCCTAAAGGACGTGGTTTTACGGCACGGAGCCGATAAAAAGAGCTGCTAATTCTATTTTGAATTTAGCAGCTCTTTTTATTTAAGCTCAGTTAGTTAAACAGATTAAAATGGTACTTGATCATCAGTGAAGCCCACATCTGCTGGCGGCTCATTTTGAGGCTTAGACTGGCGAACTGGGGCAGAATTTCCTGTATTACTATTGCCACGTGGAGGTTGGTTATAACCACCTGATTGTTGGTTGTATCCCATATCTGATGTTTGACGATCACCACGACTATCTAACATTTGTAAAACATCGCCCTGGATTTCTGTGGTATAACGATCTTGTCCATTTTGATCTTGCCATTTACGGGTTTTTAAACGACCTTCAACATAAACTTTAGAACCTTTACGCAAATATTCTCCACAAATTTCTGCTTGGCGGCGATAGAATACAATGCGATGCCATTCAGTGACTTCGCGACGTTCATTGGTATTTTTATCAATCCAGCTTTCGCTTGTTGCTACGCTAATATTTGCTACCGCTTCGCCGTTAGGCATGGTGCGCATTTCGGGATCATTGCCTAAATTGCCAACGATGATAACTTTATTTACTCCAGCCATATAATCCTCTTGTGATAAATTTAATGGAAAAATTGCGCGTATTCTGCCTGAAAAAAAGAAAAAGATCTAGATAATTAACTGGATATTTGCACAGTTATTTTAGAATATGAGATAATGCTTCCAATTTTGAAATTTTTATGGCGACGTTGAAATATGGATAAAATCGAAGTTCGTGGTGCTCGTACACATAATTTAAAAAACATTAATTTAACCATTCCAAGAGATAAACTTATTGTTATCACGGGGCTATCAGGCTCAGGCAAATCTTCTCTTGCCTTTGATACCCTTTATGCGGAAGGGCAACGCCGCTACGTTGAATCCCTTTCTGCCTATGCTCGCCAGTTTTTATCGCTAATGGAAAAACCTGATGTAGATCACATCGAAGGTTTATCGCCTGCCATTTCCATTGAACAAAAATCCACCTCTCACAACCCTCGTTCTACCGTCGGTACGGTAACAGAAATTCACGATTATTTGCGTCTGTTATTTGCTCGTGTGGGCGAACCTCGCTGCCCAACCCACGGCATTGCCTTAGCCGCACAAACCATCAGCCAAATGGTGGATAAAGTGTTGAGTTTGCCCGAAGAAAGCAAAATGATGTTGCTCGCACCTGTTGTGAAAGAACGCAAGGGCGAACACGTGAAATTGTTAGAACAAATTGCCGCACAGGGTTATATTCGTGCTCGCATCGACGGCGAAATTTATGATCTGTCTGATGCACCAAAGCTAGAATTACAGAAAAAGCATACCATTGAAGTGGTGGTGGATCGCTTCAAAGTGCGCGCAGATTTAGTCACAAGATTGGCAGAATCCTTTGAAACCGCGTTGGAGCTTTCCGGCGGTACAGCAATTGTGGCATCAATGGAAGATCCTAAAGCTGAGGAATTAGTTTTCTCTGCGAACTTTGCTTGTCCACATTGTGGTTACTCAATACCAGAACTAGAGCCTCGTTTATTTTCCTTTAACAATCCCGCAGGTGCTTGCCCCACTTGCGACGGTTTGGGGGTGCAACAATATTTCGATGAAAAACGCATCGTGCAAAATCCCAGCATTTCCCTTGCTGGTGGTGCCATAAAAGGCTGGGATCGCCGTAATTTCTACTATTATCAAATGCTCACGTCCCTCGCCAAACACTACAACTTTGACATCGAAACGCCCTTTGAGGCGCTACCGAAAAAAATCCAGCAAGTGATTTTGCACGGTTCAGGCAAGGAAGGAATTGAATTCCACTATGTGAATGATCGTGGCGATACCGTGGTGCGCCACCATGTTTTTGAGGGCATTTTGAATAATATGGCGCGCCGCTACAAAGAAACAGAATCCCTCTCCGTGCGTGAAGAATTAGCGAAAAATATCAGCACCTGCCCCTGCCAAGATTGCGGCGGCTCACGCCTGCGTTCCGAAGCTCGCCACGTTTACATCGGCGAAACCAACTTGCCTGTGGTAGCGGAAAAAAGCATCGGCGAGACCCTATCGTTTTTTGACACACTACAACTGAGCGGTCAAAAAGCACAGATCGCCGATAAAATTCTCAAAGAAATCAAAGAACGCTTACAATTTTTAGTTAACGTCGGACTCGATTATTTATCCTTATCACGCTCCGCCGAAACCTTGTCAGGCGGCGAAGCGCAACGTATTCGCCTTGCCAGCCAAATTGGTGCTGGTTTGGTGGGCGTAATGTATGTGCTGGATGAACCCTCAATCGGCTTACACCAACGAGATAACGAACGCTTGCTCAATACGTTGGTGCATTTACGCAACTTAGGCAACACCGTCATTGTGGTGGAACACGATGAAGACGCCATTCGTGCCGCCGATCACATTATTGACATCGGGCCTGGGGCGGGCGTACACGGCGGTAATGTGGTTGCGGAAGGCGACGCTGCTGCAATTATGGCAAACCCAAAATCCATCACAGGCAAATTTTTGTCAGGTGTAGAAAAAATCGACATCCCCACTCAACGCACCGCCGTTGATTCCCATAAATTACTGAAATTAAACGGGGCGAGCGGCAACAACCTCAAATCCGTTAACTTAGAAATCCCTGTAGGATTATTCACTTGTATCACTGGCGTGTCAGGCTCAGGCAAGTCCACCCTCATCAACGACACCTTGTTCCCTTTGGCACAAAATGCCTTAAATCGTGCAGAAAACACCCAGTTCGCCCCTTATCAATCCATTAGCGGACTGGAATTTTTCGACAAAGTGATAGACATCGACCAAAGCCCTATCGGACGCACTCCACGCTCCAACCCTGCTACTTACACAGGATTATTCACGCCCATTCGTGAGTTATTCGCAGGAGTCCCTGAAGCGAGAGCAAGAGGCTATAACGTCGGGCGTTTTAGTTTTAATGTGCGCGGCGGACGCTGTGAAGCCTGTCAAGGAGACGGCGTAATCAAAGTGGAAATGCACTTTTTGCCTGATGTTTACGTGCCTTGCGAACAATGCAAAGGCAAACGCTACAACCGCGAAACCTTGGAAATTCGCTACAAAGGCAAGACCATTCACCAAGTGTTGGAGATGACCGTAGAAGAGGCTCGAGATTTTTTTGATGCCATTCCGCAAATCGCCCGAAAATTACAAACCCTCATGGACGTCGGCTTATCCTACATTCGTTTAGGGCAATCCTCCACCACCCTATCAGGCGGCGAAGCGCAACGAGTTAAACTTGCCACAGAATTATCCAAACGCGACACAGGCAAAACCCTTTATGTGTTGGACGAACCCACCACAGGCTTGCATTTCGCCGACATCAAACAGCTGCTCAGCGTACTGCACCGCCTACGAGATCAAGGCAACACTATTGTGGTGATCGAACACAATTTAGACGTCATCAAAACCGCCGACTGGATTGTGGACTTAGGACCCGAAGGCGGCAACGGCGGCGGGCAAATTATTGCAACAGGCACGCCAGAACAAGTTGCAAAAGTTAAAGGCTCACATACGGCAAGATTTTTAAAAGACATTTTGGCGAAAAAATAAAAAAGAAAATGGCATCTAAATCAAATCTAGATGCCATTTTTCTAAGAACACAATTAACTATTGCGGTGTAATGGACAAAAATGTGGGAAAAAAGTGCAGTTAAGCCTTATACTATAAGCCTTTAACCCACATTTTTGAAAATGAACCAAAAAATTGCCCTTACTGCCAAAATACTGTTATTCATAAACACGGATTAAAAAACAATATCCAACGCTATAAATGTCCTTCCTGTAATAAGACTTTTACCTTCCAAAAGAAATTAAATCCTAGCGATATTTGGTTTAATTATTCACAAGGAAAACAAACCTATAAAGACCTCGCTTTAAAATATAAATGTTCCGTTAAAACCATTCAAAGATATATTGATAAAGCCCCTAAATCAGCCTTAAAATCGCCTATTTCAACTTATTTGAATATTATTATGGATACCACTTTCTTTGGGCGAGAATTTGGCGTTTTGGTCATAATGGATAGCTTAAGTGAAAAGGTGGTTTATCATCAAATTGTGAACACTGAGAAAGCAGAGTATTATCAGCTCG
>MUYB01000052.1 GCA_002015125.1 [Haemophilus] felis | reverse complement strand
AGTGTTTTCTTTCCTTTTTTTCATCCTTGGTTCACTTTAGATTCAGTCAACAAATCAGATGTATTCTGTCATCTGCACTCTGTCTTCTGTCATCTGAAAGTGGTGGGTCTGAGTGGACTTGAACCACCGACCTCACCCTTATCAGGGGTGCGCTCTAACCACCTGAGCTACAGACCCAACGGATGACCTTCGATTTTTGTCTTTCTATCAAACAATCTGTGTGAGCGCTTGTTATGCCGATTTTTCTGAGTAACACATAACAACCTCGAACATTCTCTGTCCTCTGTTTTCTGTCATCTGTCCTCTGATAGGTAAGGAGGTGATCCAACCGCAGGTTCCCCTACGGTTACCTTGTTACGACTTCACCCCAGTCATGAATCATACCGTGGTAAACGCCCCCGTTTCCGTTAAGCTATCTACTTCTGGTACAACCCACTCCCATGGTGTGACGGGCGGTGTGTACAAGGCCCGGGAACGTATTCACCGCAACATTCTGATTTGCGATTACTAGCGATTCCGACTTCATGGAGTCGAGTTGCAGACTCCAATCCGGACTTAGATGCACTTTCTG
>MUYB01000051.1 GCA_002015125.1 [Haemophilus] felis | reverse complement strand
GCTAAATTTAATAAGCCTGTCTTGTGTTTAATAAGTGGATTGTTAGAATAAAACATGAGAATTTCCTTTTTTGTTTAGATTGAATTTTGCACTCATATTCTAAACGGGAAACTCTCACTTTTTATAGTGAATTGTCAGATCAAGTCTGATCTTCTACAGGTAAATTTAATGTTTGTTTTTCTTTATTGTTCACTTCGCTCTTAGATTTACCTTGCATTTTGGCTAGTTCAGATACCACCACAAAAGCTTGTTGAACTTCACTAAAAATCACGCGATAACATTGTTTATTCATACTTCACCACTCCTAATCCTATCCAATTTGATCTTTCCTACTAAAAACTCACACTCAAATTAAAACCCAACACCGTTGAGCTGCTACGAAAACCTTGAGGCAAATAAAGCGGTTTCCCCACAAACATCTCATAATTCAATCGACTCCAACTGCCTCGCACCCCAAAAGCGCTACCAATTAATCGGTTACCTAATAAATTTTTTACCGCCTCCCCACTCACTCTTCCCACATCTAAACTGGCAAACAACTGTTGTTTACTGTTTCCTATGTGCCAAGCTAATTCATTACGCCAGTTCCAACCTCGTTCCGCAGATAAAGATAATTTCCCGTCAGTGCCTCGAACGCTATAGCGTCCACCAACGCTAAAATAATCCTGTGGCACTAAAGGCGTTTTGTTCCATTGTGCTTGCCATTGGCTATGAAAAATGAATTTTTGCTGTGCCAAATGGAAGGGATAAGTTAAAGCGGCGCTAGCACTGATAATTTGCATTCGAGAGGTGCCTTCATTAAAACGCTCTTCTGGATAACGAATGGCATTGTTAGCGCCAGTGCCTCGCTTATACTGAAGCCCTACCTCTAATGTGGTTTTACCCAAATAAGCTTTATGATTTAGCGCCGCTTCCCAGCCACTGGTGCGTTTACGTTGCACAAGCACTTCATTATCGTTAATAAAGTTATGGGACTGCTTAGTCCAAAGAGAAGCTGTTAAGGTCGTTTTATGTTGATGATTACGAAAAATAACTCGTGAAAGACTGAATTTACTTTGTTCACTTTTACCTGAATAACGCACCGTAGAACCATAAGCGGCGACAACTTGTTGGTGATAGAGATTCTGACTATGATTCAAACTCAATAACCAATAACGCCAAGGAACAGAATAATGGAAATGGATACTTTGACTTTGGCGTGGACCTCGCTCATCTCAACCACTCCAAGCAGGGCGTTTCATACTATGAGTAAAACTGCTATAAAATAAATCGTTTGCTGTGAGTAAATTATCAATAGATAAGGTTGCAGAACCTTGCCAACGCTCTGTAGCATTTGAGCCAGAATCATCTAAGGCAAAGGTTACACGAAACGGAAAATCTTGCTTATATTGCAGTAACAAATCACTTTCCCCTATGTTGAATTTGCTCTGCTTGAATTTGCTGTTGCAGTTGTTGCTTGGCATCAAGATTTTCAAAAAATTGTTGTTGATTGATGACAGGATTTACATTTAATTCCTTAGAAAAACCATAGCTCGCAAGCAAGCAAGCACAACACCAATGAAGAAGTAAGATGATAACGCATATTTCTCTCCCAATATTCCTGTTCAAAATCCTATTAGGCAAGAATATTAGGGAGAAGAAATTTGCTCAGAAAGAAATGAGCTAATTTTTTGGGAGCGAGATCGAAAAAATTACATTTATTTTATAACAAGACAATAGCCCTAAAACCGCAGATTTGTTGTTGTTCATTCATTACACTCTCAAAAGACACTTGGTAATGATGAAGATCCGCAATGCGATGCACAATGGAAAGGCCTAAACCACTGCCTTTTTCATTTTGTCCTGCGGGGCGATAAAATCGTTGACCTAACTTATCTAAAGCGCTTGACTCAACCCCGTTACCATTATCTTCCACAATTAATCTATCTTGTTGCAAAATAATCTTAACCACGCAACCCATTGGGCAATAGCGAATGGCATTATCAATCAGGTTACGCAATAAAAGCGAAATTAATAAGATTTTTCCTTGTTTTAACGGCGGAATTCCTTGTTGTTCAAAGATTAATTCAATTTGTCGTTTTTGTGCGGAAAAATACAATTCAGCAATTAAAGAAGGAATCAACTTTTCCCAAGCCACAGACTCTAAATCATCAAGCTGCTTTAAATTATCCAAACGAGATAATGTAAGCAGCTGTTCTACCAATTGATTTGCTCGGTCAATACCTTTAATCAAATTAGTTAGCGCCTTATGGCGCATAATTTCATCGTCATCCGCCAATTGAGCTAATTCTGTTTGTACGCGTAACGCCGCTAAAGGACTACGTAATTCATGTGCCGCATCAGAAGTAAAACGTCGCTCGCGTAAAAGTATTGTCGAGGTGCGCTCAAAAAACTGATTCAAATTCTGCACTAAAGGCATAATTTCTTTAGGAATGTTTTGAGTCGGTAATAAACGATTATCTTCTGGTGTTCTAGCGCGTAATTGTTGACTTAAATTTTTTAAATTGCGTAACTCACGACTGATCGTCCAAATAATGATTGTGAGTAAAAATGGTAAACTGGCAAACCAAATCCACATTTGTCCAAGAATCATATGACTTACTAATTCTTGTCTAAATTCAATTTCTTGCCCAACGGCGATAACAAGATTGCTCTGCTTCTCAGGTAACCAAAAAATTCGCCATTCATCATCGTCATTCTGTAATCTAGCTTTGGAGAATTGATTCGGATTTGGCGCAAAAATAAAGTTTTCACCATTATTACCGTCGCTCAGTAATAAATGCCCTGATTCCGTAAAAATAGCAAAAGCTAAAGCATCATCATCGTAAGATTTAAGCTTCTTTTTCTTTTCCTTCAATTCTAATGATTGTGCTGTAAGCAAATGTTGTAAATCAGAAGATGCTAAACGTTGCGCAAATAAAATTTGTTGCGCATCAAACACATCATTCACTTCTTTACGCACTTGATACCAAGCCACTGCAGTGGAAATCAGCCAAATGCTTAACGCCGCTAAAGAAATAAAGCAGGTTAAACGAAATCTTAAACTCATGGGTTTAAAGTGTTTCGTCATTCTTTCCCAACGCATAACCTACTCCGTGAACGGTGCGAATAAATTGTTTCCCTAATTTTTGACGTAAATTGTAAATATGCACTTCAAGGGCATTGCTACTCACTTCATCATCCCAGTTATAGAGTTTTTCCTCTATGATTGAACGCTCTAAAACGCGTTCTTTATTTAACATAAATAGTTCTAATAATTTGTATTCTCTAGTAGTTAAAATCACTTCTTGATCGCGTAAAAAGACCTTCCGCTGATTTGGATCAAACTTCACTAAACTATGTTCAATAATAGGATCAGTTTGCCCATAGCGACGACGAATCAGTGCCTGTAAACGAGCCACAACTTCCGCTAATGCAAAAGGTTTACACAAATAATCATCAGCCCCAAGTTGTAAACCTTGCACTCGCTCATCTAAGCTCCCTCGTGCAGTTAAAATCAATACAGGTACATCTAATTTTTCTTTGCGCCAATGCTGCAAAATATCTAAACCATCCATTTTAGGTAAAGTGAGATCTAACACAACGGCATCATAAGGCGCGGATTTTACTGAATGTAAGCCTGTTTTTCCGTCTTGAAACCAATCCACACTAAAACCTGATTTGGTTAACCCTAATTGCAATCCTTCACCAATTAGTGGGTCATCTTCAATTAATAAAATTCTCATCAATTACCTCTCATTATTTTTCTTTTATCACAATATAAATCCTAAACCTGAATAAGTTATTAAGAAATCATATTTTATCAAGCATAAATTTTAATACTTTTAGCCCTGCAAAAAAGCAAAATTATTCATAGCCAGCGCAAAGAAAAATCACGGATAAATTCTTGAATGAAATAGTCAGTTATTAGATAATACGCCACTTAGTTTTAGCCATATGGAATAGATTTATGACAGAAATTAGCGTACCTCTTGTATTTACTGATGCGGCAGCAAACAAGGTAAAAGCCCTAATCAGTGAAGAAGAAAACAGCAATTTAAAATTGCGTGTATATATTACAGGTGGAGGTTGTAGCGGTTTCCAATACGGTTTTACCTTTGATGAAAAAGTCAATGAAGGCGACTTAACCATTGAAAAATCAGGTGTTCAATTAGTGGTCGATCCAATGAGTTTGCAGTATCTCATTGGCGGTACTGTGGATTACACAGAAGGATTAGAAGGCTCGCGCTTTATCGTGAACAATCCAAATGCCACCACAACTTGTGGCTGTGGCTCTTCTTTTAGCATATAGATATGGATTTTCAATTCACCCATTATATCGGCCAAGTGATTGCCAAATGTTCTATGGAACATGAAGCCCTCGCACATTGGCTAAATAGTGAAAATCCAAGTTCTCCACAAATACAGCACATTCTCAAGCAAATTCAACAACTCAAAATACATCAAGATCTACAAATTATCGGTAAAGAATACAGCTTATTTATTAACGCCTATGAAGTGGTGATTCGTGCAAACAATTTAGCCATCGGAAATGATGAAATTTTAGAAGATGATTTCCATTTCTATGATGAAGAAAGTTTAGCCTTTTGTGGCACGATGGATTTTATCCATTTCCTACAATCTTATTTAGACTTTATCCAAGGGGAAAACCACAACTAGTGGGTCGTCATTATGCCAGCGCCGAAAAACAAAAAAACAAGACAAACAGGAAAGTGGAAAATCCTATTGGCTAAAGTTGGATTCACTTTCTGTTGTCTAATTCTTTTTTACGGCGCTTACTTAGATTGGAAAATTCGCCAAAAAATGGACGGTCAGATTTGGCAATTACCTGTTGAAGTGTACAGTCGCATAGAAACAATTGAACGTGCCAAATCTCCTCATTTCGAACAAATCAAACAACAATTATTGGATAATGAATACCGTCAAACTACTCTATTAGGTGCACCTGGCGATTTTAAAATAGAAGAAAATAGCATTGTTCTGATCCGCCGAGCTTTTCCATTCCCAACACAACCAGAAGCACAGCGAGTACTACGCTTACGCTTTCAAAATGATCAATTACATATTATTGAAGACTTGATTAATCAACGTGCTATTGAATCTTTTCGACTCGCACCTAAGCTCATTGCAATGTTGCAATCGGATAAAGAAGAACGTTTAGCGATTAAGTTACAACAGTATCCGCGCTTATTAATTGATGCCTTATTGCTCACTGAAGATCGCCGTTTTTTCCAACATGACGGAATTAGTTTTCTTGGCGTGGCTCGTGCTATTTTCACAAATTTACAAGCCGGACATACGGTACAAGGCGGTAGCACTCTCACTCAGCAATTAGTCAAAAACTTATTTTTAACCAATGAACGTACATTTAAACGTAAATTTAATGAAGCCTTAATGGCCTTAATATTAGATTCACGCTATGACAAAAATCGCATTTTAGAAACCTACCTCAACGAA
This sequence comes from [Haemophilus] felis, assembly GCA_002015125.1. GTDB lineage: Bacteria > Pseudomonadota > Gammaproteobacteria > Enterobacterales > Pasteurellaceae > Pasteurella > Pasteurella felis. The sequence continues at coordinate 37,882 of MUYB01000051.1, read as the reverse complement.
ATTTACCTAGGACAAAATGGCGATGTGCAAATTCATGGTTTTGAACTCGCCAGTCATTTCTATTTTGGTCTTTCAACGAGAGAAATCAGTTTAGATCAAATAGCCTTATTGGTAGGTATGGTAAAAGGGCCTTCTGCTTATAATCCATGGCGACACCCTGAAGTGGCGCTAAAACGTCGCAATGTCGTCTTACAACTGTTACTTGAGCATAAAGTTATTGGTGAAGAACTGTATAACATCTTGATTGCAAGACCCCTTGGCGTACAACCTAAAGGGCAAATTAATCGTAAATATCCAGCCTTTATTCAAACTTTACAAACAGAGCTTCGCGAAAAATTAGGTGAAAATAAAACGGCCAGCTTATTGGGTGCGCGCATTTTCTCCACCCTAGATCCTAAAATCCAAGAACAAGCAGAACAGGCGGTAGTCAATGCGACCACCCAATTACAAAGCAAACATAAAAATCCGCATTTACAAGCGGCTATGGTGGTGGCTGATTACAAATTAGGTGAAGTACGAGCTATCGTCGGCGGTACACAGACTCAATATGCGGGTTTTAATCGCGCCGTATCTGCCCAGCGCCAAATAGGTTCTTTAGTCAAACCGTCCATTTACTTAGCGGCGCTAGCACACCCAGAACTATTTCGTTTGAATACGCCAATCAACAACCAACCTATTAGTATTCCGATCAAAGGCGCTGTACCATGGACGCCACGTAACTACGACCGCCGCTATAGTGGTTCAGTCCTGCTAATGGATGCGCTAGCTCGTTCCCTAAATATTCCTACCGTTAATATTGGAATGAAAGTGGGTCTCAAAGAAGTGATTGAGACACAAAAATTGATGGGTTGGGATAAAGTAACCATTCCTAATGTACCTGCCACATTACTTGGTGCTTACTCCATTTCCCCTTATCAAGTAACGCATTTATATCAAGTGATTGCTAATCAAGGACAAAAAATTCCACTATTTACTATTGATAGTATTACTGATCGTCAAGGTAATTTACTTTATCAACAAAATGAAGGCCCAATTCAAGTAGTTGCACAAGAAGCGGCTTATCAAACCTTATTTGCGATGCAACAAGTGGTCAATAAAGGTACTGCGCGCAGTTTGCAAAATGAATTTGCCCATCTACATCTTGCGGGTAAAACTGGCACAACCAATGAAGCCCGCGATACTTGGTTTGTGGGAATCGATGGCGAAAATGTAAGTACTGTCTGGCTTGGACGAGATGATAATGGCAACACGAAATTAACCGGCGCATCAGGCGCATTACAAATTTACCGTGATTATCTGCGACGTAATCAAACAAGTCCATTGTCTTTACCGACGTTACCAAGTATCCAATGGGTTGGCATTAATGAATACGGTGCTTGGAGCTGTGATAGTGCAAATAAAATTCCGGTATGGCAAGATCAAGGGCAACGCTTTTGCAGCGATGTATCAACTAGTCCAACAACGCCACAAACTGAATTAGAATATTCATCACCAACAGAATCTCAAGTACCCAAACAAAGTTTATGGGACGTACTAAACTAAACCATTAACTTTATTCCATTAGTTTTTTATTATCGGAAACCGCGTATGCAATCAATTATTGAAATCAACGAACAAAATCTCACCGAAGTATTACAACTTTCACAACAAACGCCCTTAGTCATCACCTTTTATGCTCCCCAATATGCGGAATCCATGGAGTTTTGTGCTTTGCTCACAAGCTATGCAGAACAATATCAAGGACAATTTGTGTTAGGGAAAATCAACTGTGAAACAGAACAAATGATTGCCTCACAATTTCGCATTCAAAGCGTGCCAACCACTTATTTATTTAAAGCTGGGCAAGCGCTCGATGCCTTTCCTGGAGTACTCGATGAAGCAACATTAAAACAACGTCTTGCGCTGATTCTACCGAAGGAAGAAGAAGTTAAATTTATGCAAGCTTTAGACTTCTTGGAAGCGGAAGATTATGATCAAGCACTACCTATCCTTAAAGAGGCTTGGGAATTATCAAACAAAAAAAATAGCGATATTGCTCTGCTTTATGCCGAAACCTACATCGCAATGAAAAAAGTTGAACCAGCACAAGAGATCCTTAATCAAATTCCATTGCAAGATCGCGACAGCCGTTGGCAAGGCTTACAAGCGCAAATAGAGCTACTCATTAAGGCCGCTGACACACCAGAAATCCAGCAGCTGCAAGCAGATTTTGCTAAAAATCCAACTGCAGAGATCGCTCTCAAACTGGCGCTACAATTGCATCAAGCCAATCGTAATGAAGAAGCCTTGCAATTGCTTTTTGATATATTGAAAAAGGATCTCAGCGCCCAAAATGGTGAAGTTAAACAAGAATTTTTATCCATTTTAAGCGCCATTGGTAATAACGATCCGATCACCAATAAATACCGTCGATTACTCTATTCTTTACTGTATTAATACATACAAAATAATGGGCAGATCCTCATATCTGCCTTATATTGTCGCTTTATTAATAAGTTATTCCTATCCTATTAATAAAGTAGTTTTTTGTGCATAAGGCTTTATAATAGCCAACAATTTTGCTTAAAACACAAGAGGATATGCCTGATGAGCGATGTGAAACACTGTAAATTATTAATATTAGGTTCTGGCCCTGCGGGTTATACCGCTGCGATTTATGCTGCGCGAGCTAACTTAAATCCAGTTTTGGTAACAGGTTTACAACAAGGTGGACAGCTTACCACCACCACTGAAATCGAAAACTGGCCTGGGGATTTTGGCGATACCACCGGACCTGAATTAATGCAGCGAATGCTACAACACGCAGAAAAATTCAACACAGAAATCATTTTTGATCATATTAACCGTGTGGATTTATCTTCTCGTCCTTTCAAACTTCATGGTGATGTACAAACCTTTAGTTGCGATGCCTTAATCATTGCAACAGGCGCATCTGCACGCTACTTAGGTTTAGCGTCGGAAGAAGCCTACAAAGGACGTGGCGTTTCCGCTTGTGCCACTTGCGATGGATTTTTCTATCGCAACAAGCCTGTCGCTGTGGTTGGCGGCGGTAACACTGCGGTAGAAGAAGCTTTATACCTTGCTAATATTGCTTCCAAAGTACATTTAATTCATCGCCGTGATAGCTTCCGTAGTGAAAAAATCCTGATTGATCGCTTAATGAAAAAAGTGGAAGAAGGCAAAATTATCCTACATACCAATCGCACATTAGATGAAGTTTTGGGTGATAACATGGGAGTAACAGGCGTTCGCTTGAAAGATACACAATCAGCACAAACCGAAGAATTAAGTTTAGATGGCGTATTTATCGCTATTGGACACGCACCTAATACTGATATTTTTGTAGATCAATTGCGCCTAAATAATGGCTATATTGTGGTGAAATCAGGATTAGAAGGTAATGCAACTGCAACATCTGTGGAAGGTGTTTTTGCTGCGGGTGATGTTATGGATCACAACTACCGCCAAGCAATTACTTCCGCTGGTACTGGCTGTATGGCAGCATTAGATGCAGAACGTTATTTGGATGCATTAAAATAAACTATCTATTTTTTGTAACACAAGGGGCGATAAAAGCACGCCCCTTTTTGATCGAAGCATAATTTAACTCACATCAGAAATATGGAAAAAACACGTCAGCGATACCTACAAAAGTGGCTTTGGACCCAACGCCAACCCATTCAAAAATTGCTCTATCTAAATATAGCTTTAGCCTCAATATCTTCCGTTATCTTGGTCGCTAACACCTATTTCTTAGCAACCTTATTACAGCATTTGATTATTTTAGATACACCTCGAGAAAACTTACTTTTCTATTTTATCGCCCTAAGTAGCGGCTTTGCTTTACGTGCCCTTTTATTATGGTTAAGAGAAAAAATTGGGTTTAAATGTGGTCAAATTCTACGTAACCATATTCGCCAAAAAATACTAGATAAAATTCATCAAGTAGGGCCAGCAACCATTAACCAAAAACCAGCAGGAAGCTGGGCAACAATTATGTTGGAACAGGTGGAAAACTTACACAACTACTATGCACGCTATTTACCTCAACAGGTTTTATCTGCAATTGTGCCAATGGTTATCCTCATTGCAATTTTCCCTCTTAACTGGGCTGCTGGTTTAATTTTAATGATAACTGCGCCTCTCGTGCCTATTTTTATGATTTTAGTGGGAATGTTAGCGGCAGAAAATAACCAAAAAAATATGGCTATTTTGGCCAAATTAAGTGGCCAATTTTTGGATCGTTTACAAGGTTTAGAAACCCTTCGCTTATTTAATCGAACAAAACAACAAACTGAACATATTGAACAAAGCACGGAAGATTTTCGTGAAAGTACAATGGATGTATTGAAAAGCGCCTTCCTATCTTCCTCCGTATTAGAATTTTTTACCTCAATTTCTATTGCTTTAATGGCAGTTTATTTTGGCTTTAGTTATTTAGGCGAGCTGAATTTTGGTACTTACAATACCTCATTAACCTTATTTGTCGGCTTTTTCTGTTTAATTCTTGCACCAGAGTTTTATCAACCATTACGAGATCTTGGTACCTACTATCATGATCGCGCAGCTGGAATTGGTGCTGCAGAAGCCATAGTGGATTTCCTTGAAACTGAGCACTGTATTGCATCTAACGCCGCGAGTCCAAATAGCCACAGCAACTTTACACAAATTGAAATCCTAGCAAAAAATTTAGTCGTGCTTTCCCCACAAGGTCAGGCTCTCACAAAACCACTTAACTTTCATTTACCAGCCTTAAGCCATACAGCTTTAGTAGGACAAAGTGGCGCTGGTAAAACCAGCCTAATTAATGTATTGCTTGGCTTTTTAAATTATCAAGGTAGTTTGCAAATTAACGGCATAGAGTTAAAAGATCTCTCATTGAATCAATGGCGAAAACAAATTGCTTGGGTAGGACAAAATCCATTATTGCTACAAGGAACAATCAAAGAAAATTTGTTATTGGGTGAAGTCGAAGCAAATCATACTCAAATTGAGCAGGCGCTAAGGCTAGCTCAAGCAAAAGAATTTACCGATAAATTAGGTTTAGATCACCAAATAAAAGAAGGGGGAATTGGACTCTCTGTGGGACAGGCTCAACGTATTGCAATTGCACGCGCGCTATTGCGTCAAAGTCAATTATTGTTACTTGATGAACCTACGGCAAGTCTTGATGCGCAGTCAGAGAATCTGGTTTTACAAACCTTACAGGCTATGAGTAAACAGCAAACCACATTAATGATTACCCATCGAATTGAAGACTTAAAACAATGCGATCATATTTTAGTGATGCAACGAGGCGAAATTGTACAACAAGGACATTTTGATCAATTGAAAACACAGGGATTTTTTGCAGATCTATTAGCTCAACGAAAACAGGAGATTAATTAATGCGCTCTTTGTTGCCTTTTTTACGTTTATTTAAACACGCAAAATTACCACTATTCTTGGGCTTGATTCTAATGATCACTGGTTTAGCCGCAAGTGTTGGACTATTAACGCTTTCAGGTTGGTTCTTAGCGGCAACAGCCATTGCTGGCGTAGGTGCGCTATTTAATTTTTTCTATCCTTCTGCAGGCGTTCGAGGATTAGCTATTGGCCGCACTGTAGCCCGTTATTTTGAAAAAGTAGTAACTCATGATGCCACCTTCCGTGTATTGGCAAAATTACGAGTGGAAGTTTTTCGTCGCATTATTCCTTTAAGTCCAAGTACGCTAAATCGCTATCGCAATAGTGATTTATTAAACCGCTTAGTGGCAGATGTGGACACATTGGATAGCTTGTACCTACGCTTAACCGCGCCTTTTGTTAGCGCCATTGTGGTTATTGGATTCATAACCTTAGGATTAAGCTTCATAGATACTTGGCTAGCCTATTTTATTGGATTCTGCTTACTCAGCCTATTATTGGTTATTCCCACATTATTCTATAATTTGGGAAAAGCTTTTGGCGAAAAATTAACGCTATCAAGATCACAATATCGCACCCAATTTGTAGAATTTATTCAATCCCAAGCGGAATTACTGTTATTTAATGGGGAGCAGCAAGTTAAAGAACGAATGAATAAAACCGAGCAAGAATGGCAGCGTTACCAACAGCGTGAAGCTAATCTAAGCGGACTTTCTGGGGCTATTTTATTGCTTTGTAGTGGTTTACTTATTTCTTTCACCCTTTGGTTCTCCACACAAGCAGATTTAGGCACTGGAGTTTACAAGGCAGCTTATATCGCGCTATTCACCTTTTCTGCACTATCTTCCTTTGAAATTTTAATGCCTATTGGTGCTGCTTTTTTACATATTGGCCAAATCGTTGCCTCTGCTCAACGTATTAATGAAATTACACAGCAAGCACCTTTAGTTGCCTTTAATGGCGAATTAGATTTTTCTAATATGGATAAAACTAAAGCGCTTATCGAAGCAAAAAATCTTTGTTTTAGCTATCCAGAGCAGGAATATATCGCCTTAAACAAGCTCAGTTTGAATATTAATGCCATGCAGAAAGTAGCTATTTTAGGTAAAACAGGTAGTGGAAAGTCAACCCTACTTCAACTTCTCGTGCGTAATTACGATGCTCAACAAGGTGAATTGCATCTTGCAGGCCTGCCAATTAATGCGTATTCAGAATCTGCATTACGTCAGCAAATTTGTTTCCTCACTCAGCGAGTGCATATTTTTAGCGATACATTGCGTAACAACTTACAGCTGGCAAGTGAAAAACTAATTAGCGATGCCACAATGTTAGATATCCTAGAAAAAGTAGGGCTTAACCAACTTATCGAGCAGCCAGAAAAATTAGATTTATGGTTAGGTGCAGGTGGGCGACCTCTCTCTGGTGGAGAACAACGTCGTTTAGGATTAGCCCGAGTATTACTCAATCAAGCACCAATCATCTTGCTAGATGAACCGACCGAGGGATTAGATAGAGAAACCGAACGTCAAATTCTGCAATTAATTTTACGTCATTGTGAGAACAAAACCTTAATAATGGTTACTCATCGCTTAACCTTTATTGAAAAATTTGATCAGCTATTCATTATCGACGAAGGGAAACTAATTGAACAGGGAAGTTACAATGAACTTATTTCTAAACCAAATGGTTATTTCTATAGATTGAATGAAAGATTCTAAATGTTAAGAAAGGAAAGGGGAAAATACACAATTTCCCCTAATTTTCTAATTAAAGAGGTGCAACATTCTCTAAATCTAGTTCAGCACGGAAAATATGGAGTAAGCGCTGTAATCCTTTATCCTGCTGTAAGTCCGTTTTAGCTTGCTCCTTTAATTGTTGATAAATTTGTTCATACCATTGGTTTGGTGTTAGACCTATTTCATCATTTTCAGCCAAAGTTAAAATTAGTCCTTGGTTAAAAAATGCTTGTAATGCCTGCTCAAGTCTCTGTAAGCGCGCTTTATTATTAAGATGCTGTTGTGCTCGACTTATCACTAGTTGAATTTCACTTTCATTTTGCGCCACAAGACAACAATTTAATGCCAATTCCTTTGTCATTCCTGCAATATCTAGAGATTCTACAATATCTACCCATTTATCTTGTTGGCGAGCTAAATCAATAATTTTAACTTGCAAATCTTTGCTCATCCCTTTTTGTAGAGTCGCTTTCAGACTTGAAGGGGTTGGTTTTTCTGGCATCTTAGCAAGTTCTGGGTTGGTCCATTGCCAACGATAAGTTTCCGCCAAGCGTTTTTGTGCTAATTCTTGATCTTCCTGATCCTGTTCTGCCAAGGAAGAAATATATGGATCAATATTTTCACCTAACCCACCAGTCATCGACATAGAATCTATCAACATAGAATCCATAAGCATAGCGTCCATTTCAACAAAATCACTTTCCCTGTAAGTTTCCTCCAACTCTGTTTCTAGCGGCGCTGCAGTTAGCATCATTGTTTGATTTGATGAAGTTGGCACATCAACAACAGGCAAGGTATCGACCTTATGTTGCGGTTGCTTGCCTTGTTCGGCGCTAGCAGATGCTAGCCTAGAGGAAGGATTAGAATTAGCAGATGATGATGTCAGATCAGGCTTTTTTTTTTGCAAGTTAGCTCTTTTCTGATCCAACACATTAAGTTGGGTTATCGCATCTAAAGCATTTGAATGAATAGATGTTTGAGTACCTGAACTAACCTGATTGCGTTCATCATTGTTAACATCCATTGGCTCTGAACGAGAAACCTGCTCAGTTAATTCGTTCACTGCTGTTTGCGGATTTAATTGATTTTTATTAGAAATAGAGGTCTGCGGCTTTGCTTCATCACCCTTCTTGTTAACCTCAGGCGGAGCATTTTGAGGCTGTGGCATAGATTGAACAATTGCTGTAGGCGCATAGTTCACAATCTTGGGAGAAAAAGCTAAAGCTCGTAACAAAGTCATCTCTACGCCCATACGACGATTAGGTGCAAAAGCTAATTCTTTACGTCCAGATAAAATCACCTGATAAAAAAATTGAACTTCATCGGGAGCAAAATGTTTGGATAAAAACTGAATATGCTTATTTTCAGAAACGGATGCATTTGATAGCCATTGATACATTGCGATCTGATGTAACTGCTCAGCAATTTCACGCAACAATTCGTCCCAATCTGCGCCTCGTGCAGCCACAGAATCTAAATATTGCATAAGCTTCTCACCATTTCCTTCTTGCAAAGCATAAAGTATATCAATGGCTTGATTGTCATCGAGTAAACCAAGCATTTGATTTACGCTAGATAAGGTAAGATTAGCATTACTTAGCGCAATAGCTTGGTCCGTTAAACTCAAACTATCACGAATACTCCCTTGCGCAGCTTTAGCGAGCTTATCCAATGCCAAAGTTTCAAAAGGGATCTTTTCTTGTTGCAAAATAAAAGCAAGGTGCTGTGCAATTTGTTGTGGCTCTAACGCCTTTAAGTGAAATTGCATACAACGAGATAAAATAGTAACAGGCAGCTTTTGAGGATCTGTCGTCGCTAATAGAAACTTCACATATTCAGGTGGCTCTTCCAAAGTTTTCAACAACGCATTGAAAGAATGGCGAGAAAGCATATGCACTTCATCAATCAAGTACACTTTATAGCGTCCCTGAACAGGTTTGTATTGAACGTTATCTAATAATTCTCGAGTATCTTCAACTTTCGTACGAGATGCAGCATCAATTTCAATTAAATCAATAAAATTGCCCTGCTCAATGGCGCGGCAGTGCTCACAATGGCCACAGGGCTCTGCGGTAACGCCATTAATACAATTCAATCCTTTTGCAAATAAGCGTGCAATAGAGGTTTTCCCTACACCACGAGTGCCTGAAAATAAATAGGCATGATGTAGGCGGTTTTCACGCAAGCCGTTAGCAATCGCAGTCAAAATATGTTGCTGACCCACAACCTCACTAAAGGTTTTCGGTCGCCATTTTCTTGCTAAGACTTGGTAACTCATTAGAACTTATCTCTGATTAAAAATTAATGACCAGCAAAATTCACTAAACAATAGGTTTCAATACCTTGATCATTTAAGCGTTTTTCACCACCAAGATCAGGTAAATTAATCACAAAAGTAGCGTGTTTGACTTGACCATTTAAACGAGCTACTAACTTAGCGGTGGCTTCTACAGTACCGCCAGTAGCTAATAAGTCATCAATCACTAATACATTATCTTGCGCTTCAATGGCATCAGTATGGATTTCCAAAGTATCCTGGCCATATTCTAATTGGTAAGATTGAGAAAGGGTTTCTCGAGGTAATTTACCTGGTTTTCTAACTAATACAAAAGGGACATTTAACGCTAACGCCACTGGTGCACCGAAAATAAATCCGCGAGATTCAGTGCCTAATACTTTAGTAATGCCTTTATTGCGGTAATGCTCCACAATCAAATCAATACTAGCTTTAAATGCCGCAGGCACTTCCAACAAACTAGTAATGTCGCGGAAAATAATGCCTTCTTTTGGATAATTAGGAATAGATTTAATAGAAGATTGAATTAAAGCAAGTTTATCGTTCATTTTGTTGCCTAAAAAGTTAATGAAAATGCGTGAATCACGCCACAAAAAACGGCAAAAATCTTATCACAGATTATATCGTTTAACGATAAATATCTTGTTCATCTTTGCGAGTTTTTAATAAGCGTAAAATCCAAACATATTGTTCTGGTTTTGGTGTAACAAAATATTCTATCACTTCGTTCATCGCCCTTGCTGATTGCTCAGGATCATCGGTGAGTTCCATCGCAGGCATAATTTCTACCTGATATTTGCCCTGTTTAGCGTCATAACAAGGGAACATCGGTAAAACTACCGCTTTTGAAAGTTTAGCGATTTTATTAATCCCCGGTAAAGTTGCTTTATAAGTGGCAAAAAAATCCACAAACACACTCAATTCCGCACCATAATCTTCATCGGGCAAATAATAACCAACATTACCACGTTTAATATCTTGTAAAAAAGGCTTAATCCCATTTTGCCTTGCGTGCAGATCCCCACCAAAACGCAACCTCACAACAGTCCAAAGCCAATCCACCAAAGGATTTTTATGGGGGTTAAACATATAAGTAATAGGGAAACCTTGCATTTGCAACATAATACCCGAGGCATCAATTGCCCAGCCATGAGGGACTAAAAGTAAGACATTTTTGCCTTCTGCTCTTGCTTGTTGTAAATGATGCAATCCAATAAATTCGGTACGTTGCTGCAAGTGTTTTTTTGAACGCAACACAATTTCTCCCACGCCAAGCATCACTTGAGCGACGGTAACAAACATATCCTCAATAATCTGATGACGTTTTGCTTCATCCCAATCTGGAAAACAATATTGCAAATTAATATTCGCACGGTGATATTGCTTTTTGGCTTTTTTGCTAATTAATTTAGCAATTTTAGCAGCAAGTCTATCGCGCCAACGGAAAGGCAGTAATCCCAAGATCAACAATAGAAATACACCAAACCAAATTCCCCAATATTTTGGTAATAAATAAGACCAAGAAAAATGAGGTTGATACCCAACTCTTGAGGTTAAACGAATCTCTTCTGACATAATTTCCTTAATTGATATGGATAAATCTAGCTAAACCAGCCTTGATCAAAGGCCATTTTAACCGTCATAATCAACGACATAAGTACGACCATTGGACGAATAAGTTGTTGCCCTTTACTTATCACCATTTTAGCGCCTAAGGTTGCTCCTATAATTTGCCCTAACATCATTAATAAGCCAATAGTCCACATAACTTGTCCGCCCAGTAGGAAAAAGAATAAGGAAGCAAAATTTGAAGTAAAATTAAGCACTTTGGCATGAGCGGTCGCTTTCGTAAGATTAAAGCCAAGCAAGGTTACAAAAGCCAGAGTTAACATTGAGCCAGTGCCCGGCCCAAAAAAACCATCATAAAATCCAATTCCAAATGCAGCAGTTAAGCCAAACAAAATATAAGAAATACGTTGCCGAGCATCTTTTTGTCCGAGTTTTGGCGTAAATAAAAAATACAGCCCAATAATTAAAATAAGAAAAGGTAGCACTTTCTCAATAATTTGACTATCAATACCTTGAATGGTTATCGTGCCAACAGAAGCTCCCACAAAGGTGAATAACATCACTCGCCACATTTCTTTTATATTTACCGCGCCCTGACGAATAAAATAAAAACTAGCAGAAAAAGATCCGCCACAAGCTTGTAATTTATTCGTACCTAATGCTAGCGCCGGCGGTAACCCTGCCATTAATAAGGCAGGAATGGTAATTAATCCACCACCGCCCGCAATGGCATCAATAAAACCAGATAAAGCCGCAGCGAAAAATAAAAACAATAAGATTTCGTAACTCAGTTCCATATTTACTCCAACCATTCATGGCGATTTGGCGCATTTAAAATTTGCTGACATAAAGGCGGAGGCGGCGGTAAAGCTTTAGGTTTAGCAGGCACATTTGAAGTTGAAGGTTTAGGCGGCTCAAACCAAGAAGCCAGCTCTGCACCACAACCATCACCTGCAGGAATAGGCGCTTGATTTTCACAGTAATTTGCGCCTTTCGGACAACTTAAACGCACATGAAAATGGGAGTCATGCCCAAACCAAGGACGCACTTTATGCAACCAAGCGCGATCGGCACCTGCCACTTCGCAAAGTTTTTTCTTAATAGCAGGATTCACAAAAATACGCGTAACCTGAGGATCTTGCGTGGCTAATTTGATTAAGGTTGCATGTTCCGGCTTCCAATTATGATCCACTTGTTGAGCTTTACGATTGACCACCAGTAAACCTTTACCGTCAGAATTAAGTGCATCAGCATCAGACATCGTTCCCATTCTCAGCCAAATATCCGCATCTAACCCCATTTGATGGCTAGCGTGCCCTGTTAAGAAGCGACCGCCTCCCGGCATTGCAATATCCCCCACCAACATTGTAGGCAATCCAGCAGCTTTCACACGTTTACCCAAATTTTGTAAATACTGAATCATATTAGGGTGTCCGTAGTAACGGTTTTTGTTCATTCTAATCACTTGATAGCCCTCGCCTTTATAAGGCAAAGCCTGTGCACCGATAATGCAACCGTTCGTGTAAGTCCCCACAGGTTCAGGAGCACCTATAATTGGGCGTTTAATTCGTTGCCATTCTTGCGGATTCGCCAAAGTATGATTGGCTAAAAACAATCCTAATAGCCCAAGGAAAAACCATGCGCTAAAAACAGTTTTAGCGCCAGTTAATTTGCAGAAGACAGTTAATTTCATCAAGCCCTCTAATTTATAGACATTGCGCTTTATGGCGTAATAAATGATCAAGCAAAACTATCGCTACCATAGCTTCGGCGATAGGCACTGCACGAATACCAACACAAGGATCATGGCGGCCCTTAGTAACAACTTCCACAGGTTGATTATCTAAATTAATTGAACGTCCCGGTATGGTAATACTAGAAGTAGGTTTTAAGGCAATATGGGCGATAATCGGCTGGCCTGAACTAATCCCACCTAAAATGCCACCGGCGTGATTAGATAAAAAGCCCTCTGGCGTAATTTCATCGCGATGTTGTGAACCACGTTGTTCCACCACCGCAAAACCATCGCCAATTTCCACGCCTTTTACAGCGTTAATCCCCATCAGCGCATAAGCAAGTTCTGCATCAAGACGATCAAAAACAGGCTCGCCTAAACCCACAGGCACATTTTCGGCGACCACAGTCAGTTTTGCTCCAACAGAATCACCTTCTTTTTTTAAGGCGCGGATCAATTCGTCGAATTTTTCCATTGCTTTTTCATCAGGGCAGAAAAATGGATTACTGTTCACAAACTGCCAATCAATTTTATCTAGCGCTGGTGGTGCAATCTGTACATCACCAATTTGTGAAAGAAAAGCTCTTACTTCAATAGCAAATTTCTCACGCAAATATTTTTTCGCAATAGCGCCTGCAGCAACACGCATCGCGGTTTCTCGTGCAGAAGAACGACCGCCACCGCGATAATCGCGCAAACCGTATTTATGCTGATAGGTAAAATCCGCGTGCCCCGGTCTAAAACGATCTTTAATCTCAGAATAATCCTGTGAACGTTGATCAGTATTTCGAATAAGCAGCCCAATACTCGTACCGGTCGTTTTTCCTTCAAATACTCCAGATAAAATCTGTACTTCATCATCTTCACGGCGCTGTGTGGTGTAGCGAGAAGTGCCGGGTTTGCGACGATCCAAATCAGGTTGAATATCCGCTTCCGTTAAATCCAATCCCGGCGGTACGCCATCCACGATACAACCTAAAGCGACTCCATGAGATTCACCAAAAGTTGTTACACGAAAAATCTGTCCGATACTATTTCCTGCCATATATTTATCCTTAATTAAAATGTTACCTACTGTGCTAATCTAAATTTCTCACTGCCTACTTTAATCTCTTGTTCAGAATTCACATTTTTAATAAACACGTCCATTTGATTAAAGGCGATCTCAATATTATGTTGTGCGAATAATTCATCAATACGTCGGTTGACCCAATCAATAGTTGGATTGCGATCACTCAGCTTACCCACATATAAACGTAACTCGTGATCTAATGTGCTAGCGCCGAAACTTAGGAAAAATACCACTGGTTCTGGATCTTTTAATACACGCTCACATTCTGTTGCAGCTTGTAATAACAGACGTTTAGTTAATTCTAAATCTGAACCATAAGCGACCCCAATTTGAATAATCACTCGAGTAACAGAATCATTTAACGCCCAGTTCACTAAGCGATCTGTAACAAAAGATTGGTTAGGAATAATGACTTCTTTGCGATCAAAATCAATTAAGGTAGTGGAACGGATACGGATTTTTGACACCGTGCCTGAAAACTCACCAATAGTTACTACGTCGCCTACACGCACAGGACGTTCAAACAAAATGATGATCCCTGATACGAAGTTAGCGAAAATGGCCTGCAAACCAAAACCTAATCCCACAGAAAGTGCAGCGAATAACCATTGTAGTTTTGCCCAAGACATTCCCAGCGTAGAGAATGCCATTCCTGCGCCGATAGCGATAATAAAATAAGTGGATAATGTGGTAATGGTATACGGTGTTCCCTGTGAAAAATTCATACGAGAGAACACTAACACTTCAAGTAAACCGCCGATATTCCGTACCAAAGCATACATCACTAGCAAAATCACAATAGCCAGCAGCAAGTTCAACAAGGTAATCGACTCCATTATCGTCCCTGCCTCAGTCGTAACACTCTGCTGCCATAAGCTAACTTCTTGTAAATAATAGGCTACGGTAACCAAGTCTTTCCACACCCAGTACATCATCGCTAATAAGGTTACGTTTAACACAAGATCCGTTACACGCAGGATTTGATCTCTTACTTGTGCAATACCAAGGGATTCATCTTGTTTAAGCTCAACGCCTAACTCTTCTTCCGCCTCATGTTTTTCTAATTTTTGCTGCTCTCTTTTATCTAATAAGCGTTGGTAAGCAAGTCGTTGTGCAGAGACTGCCAAGCTACGATAAACCATATTGCGTAATACCAACCAAACCACAAAGACAAAATAGGAAGACATCAAGTGATCCATGAGATTTAGCGCGGTGTAATAATATCCCATCACCACTAAAACAATCAGAATGAGAGGTGCAACAATCAGGAAAACGCGAACAACATTGAAGAAGAAATAGCTTGATTTTAATTTTTCACTAGCGGAATCTTTATAAGATTTTACCGCTGATTGCACTCGTGGCCCAAGGATCAACCAAGAAATAATCAACACAAAAATAGTAACCACTTGACCAATCACATCGTTAGTGATGCCTGAATCAAGATAAGTTAGCATCGGTGCATTTACCCACAAGGCAATAATCCAAACAGAATGGCTTAATCCTTTTCTGAATAAGTCCACACTGCGCTTCGGCATATTAAAATGGCGATAAGCAATACCATTTGGTCGTAACAACGCCAACATAAAAGAAAAGAACCACCAATATGCCGCCATTCGAATACCCCAACCACTGACGGTCATAGGATCTTCAAACAACACATAAGTAATAAAAATTAAAGCAACTAAAAATAACAAGGTGCTTTGTAGCGAAAGTAACGCTGTCAACACTAAAGCTTTAGGCGTATTCCATTGACTGTCATTTTTTAAGCTGTTCAAACGCGTGTTAATATGACCTAACCGATGTTTAATACGCTGTTTCTGCGATTGAATAAAAAAGGTTAATCCCAAACAACAAGCAATTAACAAAATGGTTTGTAGCAAATCACTACGCCAATTTGAAAAGTCAATGGTTTGAATAACTTCTTTGACTTGCTGTTGAAAAGCAGGAACAAAGTTAGCAATCCAGTCTAAATCAATCGGGGCATTACTTCTTACCCAAAAACTTTGTTGCTGCAATTTGCCTTGTAATTGATCGCTAATGGCAGCCACTTGTTTTTGATTGAGCTCCACATTAATAGCAAGATTAAGTTGGTTATTGAGCAAGTTCACAATATCAGAAAGCAACTTACGGCGCTCTTGCAATAAGTTAGTTAATTGCGCTCTTTCCTCTTTACTTAAGGTAACATTTTCACGATGCTCAATCTGATTAATATAAGATTGCACATCATATAATCCATCCCTTGCTTCGGTAAAATCAAAAATCCGCACTCGCAAATCCGTGATCCGTTTAGACAAACCACTAATCATTTTATCTTGAGGTAACAAATTCTTTTGCTTATTAATAATGCGCGATAGCACTAGCGTGCCTTGTAAGGCGCTAATTTGATCATCAATATTACGCTGAGTTTGTTGCAAATTATCCAAGACATTTTTAATGCGTAAATTATCTTGAGATAAATCATTCATTTGTGCGGTTTCCGCCACCAACTCTTGGCTTAAACGCACATTGGTATCCAGCTGTTGAGTAATAAATGGTGAAAGATTTTGATTATTTTCTTGTTGAGTTTTAGTTAATAGCTCTGCTTGCTGTTGTGATTCTTGCAAATACTTTTGATTAATCGCATCTTGCAATTGCTGTAATTTTTCCAACAAGGCGCTTTGTTCTAAATTCTTATCTTCTAACTGCAAGGTATATAGCGCCGTTAGCCCATTTCCTCCCTGCAATAACATTTGATTATGGCTATTTTGTAAACTTAGCCATTCAAGTTCCGTATTAAGTTTGGCTTTTTCTACCTCTGAAGTTTTATTATCAGATAATTGATTATTAATCGCTTGGGAACGAGATAAGTTATTAGTTAACGTCGCTTGAGCACGATCTGGCGCGGTGCGTAATGCCACTAACTCCGTATTTAAAGCACTTATTTCTTGTTGTAGCTGTTGTTGACGTTGCTGCTGTAAAACTAATTTCTCTTGTAATTGATTCAAAGAAAACTTACTCAATTCTTCCTTAGGAGCACCTTGCTTTTTCAATGCCTCAAGATGCTGCTGGGTTTGAGCCATCAACCCAGGTGCAGTTTCTATTTTTTGTTGTAACGCCTTACTGTCTGCTTTTTGTTTTTTGATTTTCTCTAAAAAAACCAATGTTTCTTCCAAATGCTGCACAACAGCTTTACTTTCAGTGTCATTTTGTTCTGCACTCTTGGCTAATTTTAGCTTTTGCTGAACATTCGCTTCCGTAGGAATTTCTGCAAAGGCAGCGAAATTAACAGTAAAACAAATCCCTAAACCTAATAGGATTCGATTAATATATTTGCTTTTATTCATGGGTTATCCCTAATAAATTTTTAAACTCAAGTTGCAATGCTTGGCGAGAAAGTTTGATGTTATCTTGTTGTGTTTGAGCTATTGGCAATGGGAAATAGGCGATAGGTTGTTTAAAACGCTCTATTTTATCTACAATCCAAGCTTGTAATTCTGCCACAAGTTGCGCTGAAAAAGGCATAAAAAATTCCACAAAAGCCACAGGTCGTTGACCAAATTCAGGGTCTTGTTTAGGTAATACAACAATTTGTTTCACTTTACCATGCTGTAAAAGTAATGCTTCAATTTCCTCTGGCTGGATATTCTCCCCTCCAGAAATAAACATATTATCTAAACGGCCTAATAACACTAATTCATTATCCCGCCATTCTGCCCTATCTTTGGTCGCTAACCAGCCTTGCTCATTCAATAGGGAAAAAAGCTGATTATTTTGCCAGTATCCCATAGCTAGCCCAGCACCGCGTAGCCAAACTTCACCATTCACTAAACAATATTCTCTGCCTCGCAACGCTTGTCCCACACCAGCTCTAGCGTCGCTAGGCTTGGCAAAAACGGTAGAAGCCATTTCTGTCATACCATAACCAGAATAACTTTGTACTCCAAATGCAGATAACTGGCAGGTTAAGCTAACTGGAATATGACTACCGCCAAGTAAAATATGCTGAGTACATCTATTCAAATTAGGATTCTGTTGCCAATAATTCAATAAACGTTGCAATTGTGTTGGAACTAAAGACAAATGCGTTGTCTGACTTGCAGAGAGATAAAAATCATCCTCCGCTAAGTGTAAAGTTGCTCCCACCGTTAACCAACGCCATACAATTCCCTGTCCAGATACATGATACAGCGGTAATGAAAGTAACCATGAATCCTGTGCAGTAAACTGCATTAATTCACACACGCCTATTGCATTGGCTAAATGAGCGTGCAAATTATGTACCACCGCCTTAGCTTGCCCTGTGGAGCCAGAAGTCAATGTCATTGTGGCAGGACGGTAAAAATCAGCCTCATGAGAAAATAATGTCTGAAATTCACAAAACCGCTCGCTATTTTCAATATGTAAAGAGCTGATATTGGCTAAGTTCAACTGATGTGCTGCATAAAAAAATTGCACATTTGCTTGTTGGCAATACTGTTGAATTTTATCTAGGGATAACGCAGGATTGAGAACAACAACTTTTACCCCAAGTTGAATACAAGCTAAATACAATAGCAATAAATTAACATCATTTTTGCCGCATAAAGCCACGGCGTGTTGAGAATCTTTAAGTGTAATACCTTGTTGAACTAATTGAGATGCGACAAAATTAATGCGTGAAGAAAGTTGTTGCCAAGTAAAAACCTCGCCTTGCGCATAACGCAAGGCGATTCGGTTCATAAATTCTGGCTGTAATGCAAACTGTTGCCAAGGAAACATCATCAATTGGCAATGAAATAACGACGAACTTCGTCGATCAACTCGTCAGGTAACTGCATTGACTGCATTGGACCTTCTAACATCAGCATTTTGCGCGCACTGTTATTGTTGGTAATAACCCAATATGGCGTATCAGGAATTTGTTTTGGTTTAGTGTGATTTCCAGCCATTAACAATGTACCTTCATCACGGGCGAAATATACGCGAGTACGTCCTTGCAAGGTTTCTGTTGCCTGTGCAAAACTTTCTGGGTTAGCGCGATAAAGCACACTTAGAATATTTAAAAAACGCACAACGGCTTTATTTTCTTGTTGAAAGCTTTCAGAATCCAATAGCGCACGCAATTTTTTCACCACCTGAGAAATCGCTTCATCAGATTGTTTACGCGTAGAAACCACAACAGGTTTTTCTTCTTCCTTTGCATCACTAGTTTGCACAACAGGATTTAGCACCCCTTCTTCTTTCTCATCGACAACTTTGTCTTCGCTTTCCATTTTGGTGGATATTCCCAATGGAAAATTTAACAAACGACGTAAAATATCCGATGCACTTTCACCAATTGACTCTGTTTTACTCGCAATATATTGGTAAAGTTCTTCATCAACTTCAATAATTTTCATTTTTCCTCCACTGGCTTGATCTCAGCAAAAATTTCCCACATTATAACGGCTTATTAACAAATTCTCTATGTCAAAATGTGCACAGCAACTAATTTACTAAATTTCCAATTTCATCAATTAAAACAAGAAATTAATCAACCAACTTTGGTATTTGTTCACGGTCTTTTCGGTGATCTAAATAATTTAGGTATGATCGCCCGTCCTTTTGCGCAAACTTACTCAACCTTACGCATTGATCTACGTAACCACGGCAAAAGCTTTATCCATTCAGAGATGAATTACCACCTGATGGCACAAGATATTGCAGAAGTCATAAAACATCTAAAATTACAAAAAGTCGTGATGATAGGACATTCCATGGGTGGCAAAGTCGTAATGAAATTTGCAGCACTTTATCCCGAACTTGTGGAAAAACTGGTGGTTATTGATATGGCACCTGTGGTTTATGCGCAACGCCGTCATGATAATGTTTTTGCGGCTTTAGCGGCGGTAACGCAATCAGAAGCACAATCTCGAGCTGAAGCAGAACCTATTTTGGCGCAATATATCCAAGAAGAAGGGGTTAAACAGTTCATTTTAAAATCCTTCGATAAAGATCGTCCATATAAATTCCGTTTTAACTGGCCCGCGTTAGAACAAAACTACAACCAAATTTCAGATTGGCAGCCTTGTTTCGTCGAAAAACCTACCTTATTTATTCGAGGCGGTAATTCAGATTATGTGAAAGCAGAAGATCGTGAAGAAATTCTCGCCCAATTCCCACAAGCGAAATCTTTTACCATTAATGGCACGGGACATTGGGTTCATGCGGAAAAATCAGACTTTGTAATTCGCGCGATTGAAAGGTTTTTACATTCAAATTAATAAGTAAAGCCCTGATAAATCGTGTTTTAATCAATGTTTAATTATGTTATAGTTCGGCAACAATTTCCTTGTAGCTTATCATTCTCAATTAGAAATAAATCTTCAAGGATTCCTTTTCATTACAAAAATCAAAATTTCTCAATAATATAGGTAAAAAAATGGCTGTTGTTGGTATTTTTTATGGCAGTGATACAGGTAATACTGAAAATATTGCCAAAATGATTCAAAAGCAACTTGGTGAAGAATTAGTCGATGTACGCGATATTGCAAAAAGCACAAAAGAAGACATTGAAGCGTACGACTTCTTAATGATTGGTATTCCAACTTGGTATTACGGTGAAGCGCAATGTGATTGGGATGATTTTTTTCCAACATTAGAGCAAATTGATTTCACCGATAAACTAGTAGCCATTTTTGGCTGTGGCGATCAGGAAGACTACGCAGAATATTTCTGCGATGCCATGGGTACAGTGCGCAATATTATTGAACCGAAAGGCGCAATTATCGTTGGTCATTGGCCAACTGAAGGTTACAACTTTGAAGTTTCTCAAGCATTAGTGGATGATAACACCTTCGTAGGCTTATGCATTGATGAAGACCGCCAACCAGAGTTAACCGCTCAACGCGTAGAAACTTGGGTAAAACAAGTTTACGATGAAATGTGTTTAGCAGAACTTGCTTAAAGAAGAGGGAGAAAAAATGTCTGAAGAGAATATTAAACTATTGAAAAAAGTTGGACTGAAAATCACAGAACCTCGCTTAACAATCTTAGCATTGATGCAAGAATATCGTGATACGATGCAACATTTTTCTGCGGAAGACGTTTATAAAATGCTCTTAGAAAGAGGTGAAGAAATCGGTTTAGCCACGGTTTACCGCGTTTTAAACCAGTTTGATGAAGCAAAAATTTTAATTCGTCATAACTTTGAAGGCAACAAATCCGTGTTTGAACTCGCACCAAACGAACACCACGATCACATTATCTGCGTAGATTGCGGTAAAGTATTTGAATTTAGCGACGACGTCATCGAAAAACGCCAGCGCGAAATCAGCAAACAACACGGCATCGAATTAGCCACCCACAGCCTCTATCTTTATGGCAAATGCAGCGATATTCAAAACTGTGATGAAAACGGGAAAAAATAGTTTTCCTGATTTAATCCCTTTAATGTAATGAAAACAAAAAACGGTGACGCCTAAGGCTCACCGTTTTTTATTGCGTTTGGTTTTATGCTGGCGCCAGCGTGGTTTCCGTTTTGCTGAACGCTATTCCACCTCAACCTGCCCATTCATTAACATCGGCAAGAGAAAATCTCGCAGTTGAGTGAGTTTTTGGGTTTGTTTTAAATTTCCCATCATTTTTGATAAATACCCATCATATAATTTGCAAAATTTATTTAAGATATCATCGCTTGGAATAATTATATTGATAGCTTTTAAATCCTTATCGCTTAAATGCCCCACTGTTGTTCTAGAAACTGATTTTTCTCTTGCCTTAATTGTCGGTTCAATTTGATATTTAACATATATATTAGGTAATTCATCGCTATTGATTTTCACAACTCGTTGATTTAAATAGCAATCATTATCTGACCAATAATTGATATGAAAATTACCATCCATTCCAACCAAAATATCACCAATGTTAATTTTATATTTCTCATCAACACCAATTTCCGTTGAATAATTCGTAATTTGATTATTTAAAATATCTCGAATGCGGATAACTGGGTAACCTTGTTTTTCTTCATTGAAAAATTCTGTACTAAATGGAAAACCATATTGAACATTGCAACAATCAAAAAGATTTTTCACCTCCCACCCCTTCGGCACCTCTCGTTTTAACTCAGGGTTATACACCATTTCGCCGCCGGATGATTTGTAGGGGTTGCCGTTTTCATCGGGGAAATCAAATTGCACAAACCAGTAGTCGTACAGGGTTTTTGCCATTTTTTCCAGTTCGGCGTTGATTTGCTGGTTGAGGGCAATTTTGCGATCTAAGGTGGAAAGCACCTGGGCGATTTTTTGTTGGGTTTGTAAATCAGTATATGCCTTTATTTTTAATGGATGTAAATGGTTTCGGTTCATTGTTGGAACGCCTGAACCTGATTTTTTATTTCCTAAATCTAAATAATGTAAAAGATAATAGATATATTCAACATCATTTCCTTTGAAATCTTTCACAAACAACGCTGTATTATGCGGAAAAAAATGTTTTCTTAATAAATGTGGAATACCTACTGTTCCACTTCGCCCAATAGTAATTCCTGGGGCTTTTACTTTATATTCATTATGGTAACCTAAAATACCATTTGATGATTGAACAGGGTATTCTCCCTCGATAAATTCTGAACGTGGTAAATCATATCCCCGTTGAAATTCAATTAAATCACCCAATTGACAAGATACCAATTTATTCATCTCGCAAATTTCCCCTAATTCCCCACCGCTTGAGTGTTAAATTTTAACATTGCCATTTGCTGCTGAATTTGGTTTTCTAGTTCCTTGCTTTCGGCAAAAAGTGCGGTGAGATTTTGCTGAAAATCTGCCATTTTCTGTTCAAATTCGGCGGCGCTGATGTCGATATGATCGATTTTTACATCAAAATATTGCCCAGCAGACAGGCTGTGATTTTTGGCTTCAATGTCCGCATAAGACACCACCACGGAGAAATCCTCTTCCGCTTTTTTCTGATTAAACACCTCAATAATGCGTTGCTCCTCCTCCTTCGACAACACAGTTTTTTGGTTTTTGCCCTCTTTGATTTTTTCTCCCAAATTGCTCGCATCAATCAACACCACGTTTTCTTTGTTGGTGCGGTCGAGAAAGAGAATGGAAACATTGGTGCCAGTGGTGGCGAAAATATTGGACGGCATCGATACCACCCCTGCCAGCATTTTTTCTTTCACTAAATATTCACGGATTTTTTTATCAATGCCCGATTGTGCGGTGATAAAGCCCGTTGGTAGCACCACCGCCGCTTTGCCGTTGGCTTTGAGTGAGTAAATAATGTGTTGAATAAACAGTTGATAAATCGCCATTCCCTCTTTTTTGGCTTTCGGCACATTTGGCACGCCAGCGAAAAAACGGGTTTTGTGGGCGGTGGCGGCTAATTCCTCTCGCACTTCGCTGAAATCCATTTTGAACGGTGGGTTAGAAACGATGTAATCAAATTGGCGAAATTGATCGCCCGATTTGTGGTAAGGGTGCGTCATTGTGTTGCCCTGCACCACATTGGGAATGCTGGCGACAAGATTGTTTAAGATTAAGTTTAATCGCAGCAAGTTCGATGATTTTTGCGAAATATCTTGGGTATAAATGGTGCATTTTTCCTCGCCAATGGCGTGAGCGATGTTCATTAACAAAGTGCCAGAGCCAGCGGACGGATCGTAACAGCTCACATTCTTCACTTGCCCACGCACATTTTCAGGCACGAGAATAGCCGCCATAATGCGCGCCACAGCGTGTGGGGTGTAATATTCCGCATATTTACCGCCTGAATTGGTGTTGTAATCTTTGATGAGATACTCAAAAATCGTGGCGTAAAAATCAAATTTCTGCTTGAAAATATGTTCAAAGCTGAAGCTGACTAATTTGTTGATCACCGCACGGCAAAAGGCATCTCGCTTGGACGGGTCGGCGATATATTGGCTGACTCGGTCGAATAAGTTGATTTTCGCCCCGCCTTCGGTTTTCACTGAGAAAATATCCGCATTTTGGCTGGCGATGTCCATTAAAGTTTCATCGAACAAATTCGCAAAGTTGGCAATGTTGGATTGATTAAATAAATGGCTAATAAATTGATTTGGTTGCAAAATGGCGGTGGCGCCATTCATTTGCATTGTTAAAAACTCGAAATCCGCTGCCGATTTCTCACTCAATGCCTGTTCCCAGCTTTCACTTTCTGCCAACGAGGGATCAATCTGCTTGATTTCAAAAGCAAATTTATCATTGAGGAATTTATACAAAAACACTTGGGTGATGATTTTAAATTCATTGCCATCATTCCCCAGCCCATAATTCGC
Source organism: [Haemophilus] felis (assembly GCA_002015125.1). Lineage (GTDB taxonomy): Bacteria > Pseudomonadota > Gammaproteobacteria > Enterobacterales > Pasteurellaceae > Pasteurella > Pasteurella felis. The sequence continues at coordinate 13,822 of MUYB01000051.1, read as the reverse complement.
ACAAATGGCTTTTAAGCTATCGATCAGTTCTTTGGTTTTTTGTTGAAAATCTTGTTCAATCATTTGGGTTTTCCTGTGGTTAAATGTTGTTTTTGGACGTATGCAATACGTCCCTACGTTCTATGTCTTTCAAAAATCGTTGTAAAATCAACGGATTGTAGGGGCGTATTGCATACGCCCCAAAGTTTATTCCACCTCAACCTGCCCATTCATCAACATCGGCAAGAGAAAATCTCGTAGTTGGGTGAGTTTTTGGGTTTGTTTTACATTAGATTTTATATTCTCAAAAATTGGTTCACATATTTTTCCAAACGCCTGAATTTTTATTTTCTGTGGAATAGCTAAATATGTAGTTTCAATATCATTAGAAACAATCGAATTAAATACAGAACCTGTTGCTTTAATTTCTAAGATATGAATAAGTTGTCTCGCTAAAAAATATAAGAAAGAATAGCTTATATCATTTTTTGGAATTAACGCATAACAAGATTGGTTCATTGCCATTGGAATAGCATTTAACGATAACTTCCCAACCGTTCCTCTTGCAGTTAATAGTATAGTATTTTCAGGAAATAGTTTTGTGCTACTTTTTTCCAATCCCTTTTTAGTTATATTATCTTTTGTTGAAAGTATATAAACATCATTGTTACAATCTGTTGGAGTGAAAAAAGGGATATGCCCATTCCAAAATTCATCGCTATTTTTACTTGGTGTCCCACCACCTAAAAGATTTGCTATTTCCATAATATTGCCATATTCCCACCCCTTCGGCACCTCTCGTTTTAACTCAGGGTTATACACCATTTCGCCACCTGATGATTTGTAGGGGTTGCCGTTTTCATTGGGGAAATCAAATTGCACAAACCAGTAGTCGTACAGGGTTTTTGCCATTTTTTCCAGTTCGGTGTTGATTTGCTGGTTTAAGGCAATTTTGCGATCTAAAGCGGAAAGCACTTGGGCGATTTTTTGTTGGGTTTGTAAATCTAATTCTTTTAATTTAATGCTTTTTAAAATAGGTATTGTTAAAAATTTAGTTTGAGAACCTTGCGATCTTTCTTTTAAACGTTTTAATTCAAGCTTTAAACTATAATAAATAAAATCAAGATCAAAATTTTCTTTAGCTGTTAATACATAAGTTCGCTGATAAGCATTAAATTTCCCAGAGTAACGATTTACGTGAAAATTACCTCTTGCATTATTTCCTGCAATTAACACAACATCATCATCGAAAGCGTATTCATCAATATAATCAGGAAATTCAGCACAAGTAAAAAATGGATATTTACCATTTAACTTTGCTTGATTTGCATCTAATTTTCCTGTTGTAATATTGCAAGCATTACCAATTGTATATTTTTCCATCTCGCAAAATTTCCCCTAATTTTTCACCGTTTATTTTGGGACGTATGCAATACGACCCTACCGCTGATACCCGACCGTAGGGGTCGATGACAATCGACCCGAAACAATATCAAATTCAACGGCGGATATTAAACCCAACGGGCGGATTTTCATCCGCCCCTACACATTGATTATTCCTTGGCATTAAATGCCAACGTCGCCATTTGCTGTTGATTTGATGGGCTAAAACCCATCCTACGTCCTAAAGTGGGGGATTTTTTCATTTTAAGATCTTAAATCAATTTAAAGTCCCCCTTTGTTTTGGGAACCCCTACGATTTCAATATCCCCCTACATACTCACTCACGATCATTTTATTCAAACTCATTAAGGCTTTGTTATCCAGTGGAAGGTGGAAATCACTTTTGAGTTTTGCGACTGAACGTAAGCTTTCTTTTTCAAAATAACTTGGGGCGTTTTGGATTAAATCCCCTTGATTTAGTACAAATTGGTCGTTGTTGAATTTTATGTTTTGCAAGCCTTGCATAAAGTCGTTAGGGGTTTGTTGTAAGCCGAAATCCTGTACGCCACGTTTGAAAATACGGACAAATTTTGCATCACCTGCAAATTTAAGCGACAAGCGGTCGTTTTCGGCGTTTAATTTAGCCACTTGACGCTCGAGATCGGCAAATTCAGTAATGTGTTTTTGCATTTCTGCTTGGCTGACGGATTGCACGTTGCGTTTTTCAAATAGGCGTTTTAATTCATCGAGCAAGCGGACAAATTCGGGATCTTTTTGGTCAATGTTGCGTGCGAAGGCTTCACGGGTTTTCCGCATTTGTTCTTGCAAACTATCGGCTAATTTTAATTCCGCTTCGCTTTTTTTGTGGAAGGTGAAATAAATATTTTCCAAGGCTTCATTTAACACGCCTTGTAAATCGCCGCTGTCCACACGCTCTTGCACGTTCACTTGAAATAAGCGGTCTAACACTTGGCGATAAAGGACGTTGTATTGTTCAAAATCAAGGCGATTTAAGCCTGCTTTGTCATCCACTTTGAGCTGGTTATACAAACTTTTTGCTAATTCCAAGGTGCGTTTGAGTTCAAGTAATTTTTGCTTATCGGTAATTTCATCCAGTTGCTGACGGAAAATTTCGGCATTTTCCGTTTCAAAAGAAAATAGCACATTTTTGATGTGGGCGATGTCTTGGTCAATTTCCGCTTGTGATTTGAAAAGCTGGGAATAATGTTCAGCTTCATCACCTAATTCAAGTTGCAATTCCGCTTGGTAGGCGGCGTTGGTTTTGTCAAATTCTGCCTGAATGTCAGCAAAATCTACCACATAGCCAAATTCGTACTCTTTATATGTGCGGTTCACTCGGGTGAGTGCTTGCAACAGGTTGTGTTCTTTAATCACTCGCCCTAAGTAGAGCTTTTTCAGGCGTTTGGCGTCAAACCCTGTGAGCAACATATTGTACACAAACAGCAAATCGGTTTTGCCTGTTTTGTAGTCGCCCACCAGCTCTTTGCGGTAACTTTTATCTCCCTCATCCGACAAAATGAGGCTGGCGGATTTCACCGTGCGTTTGGCGGCTTGGTAGGTGGGTGTGGGTTCGGCAACTCTCGGCAATTCATCAAAAAAGTGCGGATCGTTTTCCGCAAGTTTTTCACGGTAAGCGGCGAGATCCTGCGGATTTTCTGCGTATTTTTGGTTGAACAGAAAGTACATCATTCGAGCTTGATCGCTGCTGTCGCAAATCACCATTGCACCAAGGGAATTATCGGCTTTTTGTCGGCGGAATTGTTCAAAATCTTGCACAATATAATCGAGCATTGGTTCCACAAAACGGCGGCGGCTGGTAACGGTTCGGCTTTTAATACTGCCTTGCTGAATGTGTAAATCCGCCAAAATCTGACTGAGTTCGGCTTTGTAGTTGCTTTCAATTTCTTCACGAATCAGACGCAGTGTGTAGCCGTCGGCGATGGATTGGTTGTAGTAATATTTGTGAATGTAATCACCAAAAATCGCCGTTGAGCCGACTCGGTTTTTACCGCCACCGAGCAATGGTGTGCCCGTTAAGCCGATATGCACCGCACTGGGATCCGCTTGAATGAGGCTGGCTAAAAATTGACTGACGATTTGGGCTTGATTGCCAAAACTGCGGTGAGCTTCATCAATAAAAAAGATGCGTTGTACGCTGATGTCGTAATCAGGGATAAATTCCGCCACATTCGCATTTTGGAATTTTTGGATATTCACCACGGTGATTTCAGGCTCACCGCTGTGGCTACTCAACGCTGACGCCTTTCGCATTTCTTGGGCAAATTCTTCACGGCTGTTAATGCTGTTGACTTGCAAGCCTCGATGACTGAATTCCGACATTGCTTGATTGCGTAAATCTAACCTGTCCACAATGAAATAGAATTTGGGAATAATGGTTTGGCGTTGGTAAAAATCCGTGAGTACTCGCACGTTGTAATACGCCAGTGCGGTTTTGCCGCTGCCTTGGGTGTGCCAAATAATGCCTTTCTTTTTGCCTTTGGCTAAATGACGCAGGATTGCTTTAGTCGCAAAGAGTTGCGGATACCGCATAATGTGTTTTTCTAGCCCATTTTGCTCTCTCACATAGGCGATACCGTATTTCAACAGAAATAGCAACCGTTCTTTGTGCAACAAGGCGGTGCAAAGGCGGTTGGTTGGCGAATTGGGGTTGAGGTTGGTGCAAAATTCCTTATCATTTTTCAGCATTGGTTCATTAAAATCGAGCAAAATGCGGTTTAATTCTGCTTCGGGCAAATCCGCAAGGTGTTCATTTAATTTCACCGCTTGTTCTTCAGCAATTTCACCGTCGTCACGAAAATAATTGAACTGCACGCCGTGAAAGCCTGTGGTGGCATAAAATGCCCCTTGGGTTTTATGGCGATCTGCACTTTGATATTCCTGATTATTAGAAAAAAGCATCAATTGGGTAGCATTGAGATAAGGGCGGAAGGCTGGATTTTTACAGCGAGATTGCATACGCTCAAATTCCGATTGCAAGCCATTGGGGGCATTGGGCTTTTTCACTTCCAAGAAAACGAGCGGCAAGCCGTTAATCAACAAGGTAATATCGGGGCGGAAATTATCGCTCTCTTTATCCCCACAGGTGAGTTCGGCGACAACGTGAAACTGGTTATTTTCAATGCAGTCAAAATCAATCAAACGGGCGGTGCCTGCTTGCAGTAACCGATGATAAAACGCTTGCCCTAAATCTTCATTTTTGAGCAACATCGCCACATCTTTCAGCTCTCGTTCCACATCAAGTGCGGTGAGATTTGGGTTAATATTGGCTACCGCTGATTTGAATATCTCGCCAAAAATGTTGGTGTTTGGATCCCATTTTGTGTCTTTTAGGGAAAGGTATTCATACCCCAAGCGTCCTAAATGCACCACTGCAGGAATTTGAACTCTAGTTTTTTCATTATAGCGAGCTGTCATTGCGATTTACCTCTCTTGATTGCATTGCACATATATTACACTAATTTTTGGGTGATCCTGAATACAAAAAACGGTGACGCCTAAGGCTCACCGTTTTTCTTCCACTAGTATCTGCTGGCGTCACCCTTGCACTCTAAAACTCGCCATATAATTGGCACTAACGTCTTTATTTAGCCAGAATTTTCCCGTTAAAGGATTGTAATGATAGCCCACCATATCTACACAAGATAATTCAACTTCATCACACCAAGCGAGCATTTCTGCGGGTTTAATAAATTTATCGTAATCATGAGTGCCTTTGGGCAACAGTTTCAACACATATTCTGCGCCAATCACAACCAAGGCCCAAGCTTTCAAAGTGCGGTTGATTGTGGAAAGAAATAGCACACCGTCGGGTTTGAGCAATTGCTTGCAGGCGGTGATAATGGAACTCGGATCAGGCACGTGTTCCAACATTTCCATACAAGTGATCACATCAAATTTTTCCGCATTATTAATTGACTGCTGTTGTAAAAAGTCTTCAACGGTGATCTGTTGATAATCAATATTTAAGCCATTTTCCTTTGCGTGCTCACGAGCAACCTGCAACGGCTCGGCGGACATATCAATACCTGTTACCAAGGCGCCTTGTTTTGCCATACTTTCTGACAGAATACCGCCACCGCAACCAACATCTAATACGCGCTTACCAGAAAGCCCATTTGATTGCTGTGCAATATAAGATAAACGCTGCGGATTGAGTTGATGAATTGGTTTAAAATCCCCTTCAGGATCCCACCAACTTTTCGCCATTTTTTCAAATTTTGCCAATTCTTTTTCATCTACATTTTGCATATTTTTCTCTTTTCAGATTTTGCTAAAGTTGCACAAATATTATTCATTAATAAAGCAACAATTTCATCCTCAAATTAGAATCGCAACAAAAAAGAAAAATCGCAGATTATGCCACTTTTTTGTTACTGAGCTTATTCTGCTTTTCCTGAATAGCTTCATTGGCTAACATCCGTTTTTCAGCATCCACAAAACGGTTTAAGATTTGTTTGATAAGCGGTTGATAGCCTAAGCCATTAAGTTGTGCAATGTCTTTTAAATCTTGAATTAAGGCTTTGGGCAAACGGATAGAAATCGCTTGCAGTGCCAACATATCATCAATGCTATTTTGGCTTGCACTGTTCGATCTCGCCACAAAAGCCTCATCTCGACCTAGCAATCCACTTTCCCATTGTTCATTTAAATTCGCCATCTTCAGCTCCTTATTTGTATTTTTCATAAATGCGAATTTCTTCCGCATTCGGTGAATAGGCGGTGCGAATATGTAAACTATCCTCTTTACAGATAAAACAAATTTTCAACAAAATACCTCGGTTCGTTTCAACAATAAACCATTCTGTGGGCGGTTCACTTTGGTGTTCTTCTCGTGTATCCACCAAAAACGCCCCTGTTCGGTTTGAAAATGCTTCTAAAATTTCTGTTTCAGGATCAGTTAATCCGTGTTTTTGTAACAATTTTTGATGAGCACTGCGTGAAATGTGAAGCATATCAACCCTTTTGATGAAAATTCAATCTTTGTATATACAAATAGTAGCGAAATCAGCCTTATCTAGCAAATACAAAACTTTAATAAATCCACCAAAAAAGCAAAAAGAAATAAAAAGAAATGGCGAATTTGTGCTATAATTCCGCCAATTTTTTGATTGATAAAATTCATGATTAGGAAGTTAAAATGACCGATTTAGTCCACAATAACATTCACCAAGATATAACGCCAATTAGTATTGAAGAAGAGCTAAAATCTTCCTATCTCGATTACGCCATGTCGGTGATTGTTGGACGTGCATTACCTGATGTACGCGACGGCTTAAAACCCGTGCATCGTCGAGTCTTATTTGCAATGCACGAAGGCGGTAATGCCTACAATAAACCTTATCGTAAATCAGCGCGTATTGTTGGTGATGTAATCGGTAAATATCACCCTCACGGCGATAGCGCGGTATATGACACATTAGTGCGTATGGCGCAACCATTCTCATTACGCTATATGCTTGTGGATGGACAAGGTAACTTTGGTTCTATTGATGGCGACTCCCCTGCAGCAATGCGTTACACCGAAGCCCGCATGACTAAAATCGCCCACGAATTATTGGCAGATTTAGACAAAGAAACCGTGAATTTTGTGCCGAACTATGACGGTTCAGAACAAATTCCTGAAGTGTTACCGACCAAAATTCCAGCGTTGTTAGTGAACGGTTCCTCAGGGATTGCCGTAGGTATGGCAACCAATATTCCGCCGCATAATTTAGGTGAAGTATTAGATGGTTGTTTAGCCTATATTGATAACGACCAGATCACTATTGATGAATTAATGACTTACATTCCTGGCCCAGATTTCCCAACAGCGGCGCTAATTAATGGTCGCAAAGGAATTGAAGAAGCCTACAAAACTGGTCGAGGAAAAATATATGTACGCGCCAAAGCGGAAGTGCATACGGACGAAAAAGGCGCCGAAACCATTTTCGTTCACGAAATTCCCTATCAAGTAAACAAAGCGAAATTAATCGAAAAAATCGCAGATTTAGTGAAAGAAAAAAAAGTCGAGGGCATTAGCGCCATTACGGATTTATCCGATAAAGACGGTATGTGCATTGAAATCAAAATCAAACGTGATGCGGTGGGCGAAGTGGTGCTGAACAATCTTTATGCGCTGACCCAATTGCAAGTGACTTTCGGGATTAACATTGTCGCACTAGATAAAGGTCAGCCGAAACTGCTCAACCTCAAACAATTAATCGAAGCCTTTGTATTGCATCGCCGTGAAGTGGTAACACGTCGTACTATTTATGAACTGCGTAAAGCTCGCGAACGTACTCATATCTTAGAAGGTTTAGCGGTAGCCTTAGCAAATGTAGATCCAATTATCGAAACCATTAAACAAGCACCGAATCCAGAAACAGCGAAACGTGCGCTACTATCTCAAGGCTGGAAACTTGGCTACGTTGCAGATATGTTAGCGGCGGCAGGCGTTGATGATGCTCGTCCAGAAGATCTCACTGAAGAATTTGGTATCCGTGGCGATCTTTATTTCTTAACAGAAACTCAAGCGCAAGCTATTTTAGATTTACGCTTACAAAAACTTACCAGCCTTGGACATGAAGAAATCATCGCAGAGTACAAAGCAAAACTCACTGAAATCGGTAAGCTTTTACATATTTTACGCAGTGCTGAACGCTTAATGGAAGTGATTCGTGAGGAACTAGTTGAAATTCGCGAACAATTTAATGATCCACGCCGCACAGAGATTACCGCCGCCTCAGGCGATATCAATCTTGAAGATTTAATTGCGCAAGAAGATGTGGTGGTAACACTATCTCATGAAGGTTATGTGAAATACCAACCGTTGACAGATTACGAAGCACAACGTCGCGGCGGTAAAGGTAAATCCGCCGCCAAAACCAAAGAAGAAGATTTCATTGATCGTATGTTAGTGGCGAATACCCACGACACCATTTTGTGTTTCTCTAGTCGTGGACGCTTATATTGGCTAAAAGTGTATCAATTACCACAAGCAAGTCGAGGCTCACGCGGTCGTCCAATTATTAATATTCTGCCACTTGAGGCTAACGAACGTATTACCGCGATCCTACCAGTTGCCGCTTATGAAGAAGATAAATTTGTGGTAATGGCAACGGCAGGCGGTATCGTGAAGAAAATCGCTTTAACGGAATTTAGTCGCCCTCGCTCCAACGGTATCATTGCCTTGAATTTACGCGACGAAGATGAATTAATCGGCGTGGATATCACCGACGGTAACAATGAAATTATGTTGTTCTCTTCACAAGGTCGTGTGGTTCGTTTCAATGAAAATGCAGTGCGTGCCATGGGACGTGCCGCAACAGGGGTAAGAGGAATCAAACTAGCCCTAACCAATGATTTTTCTGATGATGAAAACATCACAGAAATAGAAGAATCTAGCGACGATAACAGCAATGAAATCCTCGATTTAAATATCGACAAAGTGGTTTCTCTCGTGATTCCGAAAAACAATGGTGCAATTTTAACCGCGACACAAAACGGCTACGGTAAACGTACTGAATTAACGGAATATCCGACCAAGTCCCGCAATACCAAAGGCGTGATTTCCATTAAAGTGAGCGAACGCAACGGTAAAGTGGTGGCGGCAACGCAAGTGGAAGAAAACGACCAAATTATGCTCATCACTGATGCAGGAACCCTAGTCAGAACCAGAGTATCAGAAGTAAGTATTGTTGGACGCAATACACAAGGCGTTCGCCTCATCCGCACCGCTGAAAATGAACAGCTCGTTAGCTTGGAACGTGTTTGTGAAGTGGACGATGACGAAATAGAATCAGAAACAGAAAACTAACTTCCATAATAAACAGTGATGAATTGCCATCACTGTTTTTTTATAAATTCTCTAGCGAGTGAAATATGGCGATCTACCTACTTTATGCACACATTAGCTGTGCTTTTTTAAGCTTGGGTCTTTTCTTATTGCGTGGACTTATGCAGTTACGAGGGAAACATTGGCGAAATATCAAACTACTAAAAATTTTGCCACATATCAGCGATAGCATTTTGCTATTTACAGGCATTGGAATGCTTATTTTAGTGGAATATGGTTTTCCTACTTGGCTAATTGCAAAATTTGTACTATTAATTTCCTATATTGTTTTTGCAAAACTTTTCCTCAGTAAAAATAGCAATAACAGAAATCCAATTTATTTCTATGCAGCCTTAGCAAGTTTACTTTCTGTATTTGTTATTGCTTATTGGTAAGCAAAAGGTTCCACTCCCAAAACAAAACTCACTGCAACGCATTATTAAAAGCAGCTAATCGTTGCTAAGTAGTTCAAACCTTAAAACGATAAATCACTTGATTTGCCGATCCTCGCCACACAAGGTTAGGATCGACTTTTTCTTGCTCAAATTTACCGTCAACAAGCACATCAATGTAAGGCAAAATCTGTTGTTGAAAATTATCAAGTTCTCCCAATTGATAACCAGTCCAAACCCAAATATCTTTATCAGGACATTCCTGCTTCACCCGCTTAACAAAAGGTAAAAGCACCACAAGATTTCGTGGATGTAACGGATCGCCCCCTGTCAAAGTTAATCCCTGTCGCTTTATTCTGGTATCTTTTAAATCCTTAATGATCTGCTGTTCCATCATCTCATCGAATAAAACCCCCGCAGAAAATGACCAACTTTTCTGGTTATAACAACCACGACAAGCATGAGTACAACCGCTGACAAACAAAGTGCACCTCGTACCCTCGCCATTCACAATATCCACAGGATAATATTGGAGATAGTTCATACTATTTTTTTATCTTTTTTGAGATATAGATCGAGAAAATAAATTAAAACATTTGGCTTCACATTTAGCTTCTGCCATATTAATAACTTCATTAATGCACAGTTGAATTGTGCAATAACTTACTTTACAATTGCCACATTCAAGGAACGATAATGTTTGAGTTGAATGCTACCCATTTTAGAGATGATTACCTATATCGTTTTTTTTCAATATGGTGAGCCCAATAGCAAAATCCCGACAAACTTAACGAGAACACTGGCTCGCAAATTGGATATGATCAATGCTGCCGAAAATCTTAATGATTTGCGCTCACCGCCAGCAAATCACCTTGAATTACTCGAACCGAAAGAAAATCGCTACTATTCAATTCTGGTCAACAAACAATATCGTTTAATTTTTAAGTTTGAGGATAATCAACTTTCTCATCTTTATTTGGATCCACATTCTTACCGTTTATAGGATAAATTATGCAACGTAAACCCACCTCTGTTGGCGAAATTTTACAAGAAGAATTTTTACTACCACTCAATTTAAAAATTGCAGATTTAGCGGAAATCTTGGATGTTCACCGCAATACCGCAAGTAGCTTGGTAAACAACCATTGCAGGGTGAGCTTAGAAATGGCAGTGAAACTCGCCAAAGCCTTTGGCACGACAGCAGAATTTTGGCTTAACTTACAAAACAATCTTGATTTGTGGGAATTAAACCATAGCCAACGGTTTCAGCGTAGCCTTGCCAAAGTCAAAATTATGACCCCGTCCGTCGCTGCTTTATAGCTCATTTTCTCTCCATAAAGGACGCTTAGCGTCCTGATAATTCATCACAAATGCTTCACACGACGTTTAACTTCTTCTTGCTTACCGGCGTTAAATGCTCTTGCGTCGGGGCTACCTAAATAACCACAAACACGTCTAGTAACGGATACTTTTTCGCTATCATGATTACCGCATTTAGGGCAAGTAAAGCCTTTACTGGTACATTCAAATTCACCGCTAAAGCCACATTCATAGCATTCATCAATTGGCGTATTTGTTCCGTAATAAGGCACTCTGTCATAGCTATAATCCCAAACATCTTCCAACGCTTTTAGATTATGTTGAATATTAGGATATTCACCGTAACAAATAAAACCATCGTTAGCTAAAGGCGGATAAGCCATTTCAAAATCTAACTTATCGTAAGGATTAACCTTTTTCTCCACATCTAAATGATAGCTATTGGTGTAATAACCTTTATCCGTTACACTTTCAACCACGCCAAACTGTTTCGTATCCAAACGACAAAAACGGTCGCAAAGATTTTCGCTTGGTGTTGAATAAAGACTAAAGGCATAACCTGTTTCAGCTTTCCATTGCGCTACAACTTCACTTAAATAACGCACAATCTCAATTCCTTTTTGGCGCAACATTTCATCATCATAAATATGCTTGCCATACAAAGCGTTAATGGTTTCATGAATGCCAATATAACCAAGAGAAATAGAAGCTCTACCATGCTTGAAAATTTGCGCTACATTATCATCCGCTTTCAAACGCACGCCACAAGCGCCTTCCATATACAAAATAGGCGCAACTCGTGCTTTCGTATTTTCTAAACGAGCAATACGAGTCATCAATGCTTTTTTCGCAATGGCAAGACGTTCATCTAAAATATGGAAGAATTGAGTTAAACATTGTTTTTCACCGCTCCCCTGCTGCTTCGCTTCCAACGCAATTCGAGGCAAGTTCAAACTAATGACACCAAGATTATTACGACCATCATGTAAAAACGCGCCATTTTCCTCATAAGCACCTAAAAAACTACGACAGCCCATAGGCGCTTTAAAAGAGCCAGTTACTTTCACCACTTGATCATAATTCAGAATATCAGGATACATACGTTTAGAAGCACATTCTAAAGCGAGTTGCTTAATATCATAGTTTGGATCGGCGCAATTCTGGTTAATCCCTTTCTTAATGGTAAACACCAATTTAGGAAACACTGGCGTTTTATGATTACTCCCCAATCCGCGTAAGCGATTTCTCAAAATAGCTTGTTGAATTAGACGTTCTTGCCAACTTGTACCCAGACCAAAACCAAAAGTAACAAAAGGAGTTTGACCATTGGCGGTATGCAAAGTATTAACTTCATATTCCAACGACTGAAAGGCATCAAAACATTCTTTTTCAATTAACGCCTGAGCGTATTTTTCTGCATCAGGAATACGCCATTCTGCTGCGGTTTTTAAATGTTTTTCATAACTCAACTGAACATAAGGCGCTAACACTTCATCAATACGATTAATAGTTGTGCCACCATAAATATGACTTGCCACTTGAGCAATAATTTGTGCCGTTACCGCCGTTGCCGTACCAATAGATTTTGGCGGTTCAATTTCCGCATTGCCCATTTTAAAACCGCCGGTCAACATACCTTTTAGATCCACTAACATACAGTTAAACATCGGGAAAAATGGCGCATAATCTAAATCATGATAGTGAATTTCACCTTTTTCATGAGCCGTAACCACATCGCGCGGCAAAATATAATGTTTCGCATAATGCTTCGCCACAATCCCTGCTAATAAATCACGCTGAGTTGGAATCACTTTAGCGTCTTTATTGGCATTCTCATTAAGCAACTCCACATTATTCTGCTCAATTAACCCTTCAATTTCTTTGGTTAATAGACTGCGTTTTTCACGCGCTAAATCACGGTCATGGCGATATTCAATATAAGCCCTTGCAATTTGCGGATATTGACTTTGCATAAGCTGATCTTCAACGATTTGTTGAATACGACTAATATCAATTTCTTGCTGATGATGAGCAAAAATCTCATCACAAACTTTCTGCCCAACAGCGTAGCAAAAACGTTCATCTTCAATTTTCGCCGCCATAGCAGCTTTCTTAATGGCATTAATAATGCGCTGAATTTCAAATCCAGAACGCGAACCATCACGTTTAATCACGAAAAAACCTGACATTTTTTTATCCTATTTAATATGTATGACCCAAAATGCGGCATACTATATATAGTAAAAATACAAAACTCAACCACAATATAATGTGGTTTTTGTATGAAAAATAGCAAAACCATAAAAATTCATACAAAAATCAATAGCTTGTTATTGAGAATCATTCTTAAATTATTTTTAGGTTTTGTGATCTAGATCTAAATTTCTATTATTGGATAAAAAATTGGTTATAAAAAATGGTGTAATGGACAAAAATGTGGGAAAAAAGTGCAGTTAAGCCTTATACTATAAGCCTTTAACCCACATTTTTGAAAATGAACCAAAAAATTGCCCTTACTGCCAAAATACTGTTATTCATAAACACGGATTAAAAAACAATATCCAACGCTATAAATGTCCTTCCTGTAATAAGACTTTTACCTTCCAAAAGAAATTAAATCCTAGCGATATTTGGTTTAATTATTCACAAGGAAAACAAACCTATAAAGACCTCGCTTTAAAATATAAATGTTCCGTTAAAACCATTCAAAGATATATTGATAAAGCCCCTAAATCAGCCTTAAAATCGCCTATTTCAACTTATTTGAATGTTATTATGGATACCACTTTCTTTGGGCGAGAATTTGGCGTTTTGGTCATAATGGATAGCTTAAGTGAAAAGGTGGTTTATCATCAAATTGTGAACACTGAGAAGGCAGAGTATTATCAGCTCG
>MUYB01000050.1 GCA_002015125.1 [Haemophilus] felis | reverse complement strand
TTTTCAAAAAAATCCCTGTGGTGCTGCAAACAGAGTCAGCCGAATGCGGTTTAGCGTGCTTGGCAATGGTTGCAGGCTATTACGGCGGTGAATCAAACCTCTTTCAGTTACGCAGTAAATATGGCATCTCATCAAAAGGGGCGACCCTCCGAAACCTTATTGATATTGCTTCAGACCTCAAGCTGATTACTCGTCCGCTTTCCCTTGAGCTTGATGAACTAAAAATGCTACGGCTACCGTGTATTTTACACTGGGACTTTAACCATTTTGTGGTGCTAACCAAAGCAACTGACCGCTATGTGGTCATTCACGACCCTGCTTTTGGTAAGAAAAAACTCTCTCTTGCAGAATGTTCTAAACACTTTACGGGCGTAGCGTTAGAAGTTTGGTCTGAAGTGAAATTTGAGAAGCCGAAAAATCGGGAAGAAATCAGCCTATACGAGACATTCAAGAACATTTCAGGGATTAAAGGGGCGTTAGTCAAAATATTCGCTCTCTCGATTTTGATTGAACTAATTGCTTTGCTGATGCCAATCGGAACGCAGTTGGTAATGGATCACGTTTTACAGGCGAAAGACCAATCATTGCTGTTGGTCATCTGTTTAGGGCTGTTTCTATTTACCTTTTTCCGTAGTGCGATCAGTATGTCTCGAGCGTGGATTTCGCTCAAAATGAACTATCTAATTGATTTCCAGTGGACAAGCAGTTTTTTCTCACATTTACTCAAGTTACCGCTCGATTTCTTTGAAAAGCGGCAGGTTGGGGATATTCAGTCTCGTTTTTCCTCGCTTAGAACCATTCAAAGCACTCTGACTAACAGCATTGTAACCACCATTATCGACCTAATTATGACTATCAGCGTAGTGATTATGATGTTTCTCTACGGCGGTTGGCTTACTTGGGTGGTAGTCGCTTTTTCGGTGGTCTATTTGTTGCTACGTTTAGCCACTTACCTGACGTATCGACAAATCACCGAAGAGCAAATCATCAAAAATGCCAAAGCCAGCTCTCACTTTATGGAGACCCTCTACGGCATTGCCACGCTCAAATCATTGGGATTGAATAAGAAACGAGAGGAACACTGGATGTCACTCAATGCCGATGCGTTCAACACCTCCATTCGTGTCACCAAATTAGATATGTTCTTTTCAGGCGTACACACCTTTATTTCAACCTTAGAGCAGATTCTTATTCTTTGGATTGGAGCAACCGCTGTGATTGATAGCGTGATGACAATCGGGATGTTTATGGCGTTTAACGCCTACAGAGGTTCATTTTCCTCTCGAATGGGGAGCCTGATTAACATCTTTTTCAGCTTTAAAATGCTCTCCTTACACCGAGAACGGATAGCTGATATTGCCCTCACAGAAGCCGAAAAAGAGGTCTATCAACCACAAGCGGTCGAATTAGCTAACGATAATGCAGGGGCGACAATTTCAGTGAAAAATCTGACCTTCCAATATGACCAATTCACCACGCCTGTATTTACTGATCTAAATTTGGAAATACAAGAAGGCGAAAGCGTAGCAATTTCTGCAAAATCAGGCTTTGGCAAGACTACACTGCTCAAATTGATGGCTGGGCTGCTTAAACCCACTAAAGGCGAGGTTTACTTCAATAATCTCGATATCAAACAGCTTGGGATGTCAAATTATCGCCAACATATCGCCTGCGTTCTGCAGGACGATAAGTTTTTTGCAGGCTCCATTTTGGAGAATATTGTCAGTTTTGAGGCGAAATATGACCGAGAATTTGCCATTGAGTGTGCCAAACAAGCCCAAATTCACGATGAAATTATGGCAATGCCGATGAACTACGAAACCTTGCTCGGTGAACTGGGCAACAACCTTTCAGGCGGGCAACGCCAGCGATTATTTATTGCTAGAGCATTATA
>MUYB01000049.1:36926-52982 GCA_002015125.1 [Haemophilus] felis | reverse complement strand
CCACACAGATTGTCTGATAAGTTGTTAAAGAACAAAATGGTCGGCGAGATAGGATTTGAACCTACGACCCACTGGTCCCAAACCAGTTGCGCTACCAAGCTGCGCTACTCGCCGACAGTTTATCTTTCGATAATTTAATGGGGTGGCTAATGGGATTCGAACCCACGACAACTGGAATCACAATCCAGGGCTCTACCAACTGAGCTATAGCCACCATATTAATTGAACTTTGCATCAGACTTCTTACCACTGGCGCGCTCGACAAGATTCGAACTTGCGACCTTTGGCTCCGGAGGCCAACGCTCTATCCAACTGAGCTACGAACGCGTTATTTGCTGTGCGTCGTTGAGGTCGCACATATTAAAAGTTTCATAATTTCTTGTCTAGCATTTTTTTAATTTTTTTTATAAAAAACGATTGATAGCTACTTTTTTACGCAAGGCGAACAAAAATCATAAAAACTTTGTTCGTTTTTTATATATTTGCAGATTTTGACTAGCGCGCTTGGCTCTCCTTTTCATTCGTTTTATTAATCGGGTAACACGCCAAGCCCTAACAATGGAATAGGCATACAGGAAGAATAACAGTATAAATCCTGCAAACATTAACCATTCATTGATGTAAAAAATTTCACCTAAAATTCCTATAGTTGCACAAAGTGCCGAGATGAAAGTGATCAAAAGAAAAGCTTGTCTAGAACTTAATCCCGCGCGAGTCATAATATGGTGAATATGCAAGCGATCTGGTCTAAATGGACTTTTTCCTTTTCGAATACGGCGATACATAATAGTAACCATATCAATTAATGGAATAGCGATAATCCATAACGCAGTAACCGGATTCATTGGATGTCCTTTGCCTTGCGTACTTAATAATAGTATCCAAATAATCGTGAATCCAATCAGTGTACTCCCCGCATCTCCCATAAATACTTTAAATTTTGGTCCAAAAGGAATACCCAGATTCAGCATAAAATAAGGGAAAATAGCAGCGATAAGAGCAAAACTCCAATAAGCAAGATCCCATTGATTATCTAAAATAAGCAGAATACCGATTGATACAAAAGCAACGGTGGAAAGGCCGCCTAGCAATCCATCAATCCCATCAATCATATTAAATGCATTGATCGCCGCTATGGTCGCTAGCACAGTAATAATGAGACCAATAGATCCTAATGTTAACTGAAAAGGCCCGATAATTTGTCCTAAATGATCCAAATACAAATTCCCAAGATCGATCATTAAAATAGCCAACAACGCTTGAATACCCGCTCGTATAAAAGGACTAATATCAAAACGATCATCAATGATACCAATCACTAATAAAACAAAAATACTAAATATGTATAGACCTGGTAATCGCATTTGTTCCCACTCTAATAAATAGAAACAAAGATTCCCCATAAATAATGAAATTCCGCCAATCAAAGGAATAACACCTTGGTGGCGTTTACGATAATTTGGTTTATCAACTAAGCCAATTTTTTCTGCTACAGGACGCATCAACAATAATGTAAGCGAGGCGCCCAAGAATGTAACCAACAAACCTAATAACATAGAATTATCCCTATAATTTTTATCGCACGCAGAATATCACAGCAAAGGATTTGTTTCATAAATTATTTTATTTCTTTATGGATTTTTTAAAGTAGAATAAGGCTATTTTTCTCCCCCTCATAGGATTAACCATGACAAGCTCAAATTCCCTTTTCGAACGCGCACAAAAAACCATTCCAGGCGGTGTAAATTCACCAGTAAGAGCATTTAAAGGTGTCGGCGGTACGCCTGTATTTATTGAAAAAGCCCAAGGGGCATATATTTTCGATAGTGAAGGCAAACAATATATTGATTATGTTGGCTCTTGGGGACCAATGATTCTCGGCCATAACCACCATGCTATCCTAGATGCGGTGATTAAAACCGCACAAAATGGTTTAAGTTTTGGCGCACCTACTTCCTTAGAAATTGAGTTAGCGGAACTCGTTTGCCAATTAATTCCTTCAATCGAAATGATCCGAATGGTCAGTTCAGGCACAGAAGCCACAATGTCTGCCATTCGTTTAGCTCGAGGCTATACAAAGCGCGATAAAATTATTAAATTTGAAGGCTGCTACCATGGCCATGCAGATTCTCTTTTGGTAAAAGCAGGATCTGGCGCCTTAACCCTAGGTCAACCCAATTCACCAGGCGTTCCCTCAGATTTTGCTAAACACACTCTAACCTGTACTTACAACGACTTACAATCGGTACAACAAGCCTTTGAGCAATATCCAGAAGACATCGCTTGCATTATCGTAGAACCTGTGGCTGGTAATATGAATTGTATTCCGCCGAAAGGAAATTTCTTAGCAGGACTTCGTAAACTCTGTGATCAATATGGTGCAGTTTTGATCATTGATGAAGTAATGACTGGATTTCGCGTAGCATTAGGCGGCGCGCAAACCCATTACGGCGTTACGCCTGACTTGACCTGTCTAGGTAAAGTTATCGGCGGCGGTATGCCTGTAGGCGCATTTGGTGGGAAAAAAGAAATTATGCAACACATAGCGCCGCTAGGCCCTGTGTATCAGGCGGGAACATTATCTGGCAATCCTATCGCTATGGCCGCAGGATTCGCTTGTTTAACAGAACTAAAAAAAGCAGGTAATGAACAGCGTTTGGCTCAATTAACAGAAAAACTTGCAAGAGGATTAAAAAGCCTAGCAGATAAACATCAAATTCCTTTTGTGGTCAATTACGTTGGTGGAATGTTTGGAATTTTCTTCACGGAACAAGCGGAAGTAACAAGCTACGAAGACGTGATGCGCTGTGATACAGAAAAATTCAAAGTCTTTTTTCATAAAATGCTAGAACAAGGAATTTATCTAGCGCCTTCTGCTTTTGAAGCAGGTTTTATGTCTTTGGCGCATTCAGAACAAGATATTGAAAAAACCTTACAAGCAGCAGATATTGCATTTGCTACATTAAAATAATATTCCAAATACCACCTTAACAAATGATATTTTTTATCCAAATTGAAATTGAGCGAGGGCTTCATGATTAAATTAACCCAAAAAATGCTACCGGTTTTCTTAGTAGCGCTATTTTTAAATGCTTGTGCTGATTCCGCGACTATTAACCAGCAAGCAGCTTCTTCTTATTTACAAACAGTGAGTGAAGCGCGTAGTCACAACGTATTAGATACTAGCTCACAAACTGCCAAACGTATCCATTCGGTCTTTAAAAAAATGGTGCCTTATGCAGATCAAGAAAACCATACAGGCCATCCTTTTAAGTGGCAAATTAGCGTGATTAAATCGAAAGAATTGAATGCCTGGGCAATGCCTGGCGGTAAAATGGCATTCTATACAGGATTAGTCGATAAACTAAAATTAACGAATGATGAAATTGCCACAGTAATGGGACATGAAATGGCGCATGCTTTAAAAGAACACGGCAAGAAAAGAGTGAATTTAAATAACGTCACCAACGTTTTAGCAGAAGTGGTTCATGTGGCGTTATCTAGCCAAATTGGTTCTGATGGCAGTGCATTGGTGGTAGGTTTAACCAAAGATTGGGCATTAGATAAACCTTATTCTCGCAGTAATGAAACAGAAGCCGATGAAGTCGGATTAATGCTGATGGCCAAATCTGGTTTTAACCCAGAAGCAGCACCAAAATTATGGCAAAAAATGCAACAGGTTTCGCAGGGTTCAAAAAGCGTGTTAGCGGCATTGTCCTCAACCCACCCTAGCGATGAAGATCGTCAACAAAATTTACTCCGTTTAATGCCTGAGGCGATTGCACTTTACAAAAAATCAAAAAAATAATCTGTCGATGCTGGCTCCAAATAAATAAAAATGGGATGTGTAACTAAACGCATCCCATTTTTCTTCATATGAGTGGCAAATAACCAAAGCAGTATTTTTTAGAAAGTTCTTTTCTCAGATAAAAATAGCTTTGAAACCGGCAAAACAGATTTTTCTTTAGAGGGCATGTTAAGACATCGGTGCTAGCATCTCACGCAATCGTTGCGTTAATTGCATTCTTTGTTCAGCATTAAGCGCTTGATCTTGTTCATTAACGAGAATAAAAAAGTCTTCCGCTTTTTCGCCATTAGTGGTGATTTTGGCATTAAGGATATTCAACCTCAGCTCACTAAAAACCTCACTAACTTTTGCTAGCAAACCTGCCTGATCGAGCGTGGATAACTCCATTTCCGTTTGTTCTATTCTATGCTCATTGAAAAACTGTATTTCAGTTTTCACACTAAAATGCTGTAATTTGTGATTATTTTGAATGTTTAGCGCTGGAACATTATTCTTATTAAGAACCTGTATTAGCGCCTGTTCTAAGCTACGGCGGCGCTCGAATCGAACTAAACTACCGTCTAATTCTGTAATAATAAAAGTATCAAAAACATAGCCTTCATTACTGGTAATAATTTGAGCTTCATGAATACTAAATTTCTTCGCGCCTATTGTCGTAACAACCTTACGGAATAAATTGCTTTGATCACTACAATAAATAAATACTTCGGTGCCACCCTCTGAAAATCGATTACTGATTTTGACTAAAGTTTGCCCCTCATTTTGTGCAAGTAACGAAGTGTGCCAAGCAATTTGTTTTGGACGATTGCGTAAAAAATATTCCGCTGGGAAACGATGCCAAATATTTTCAATCTGTGAAGAACTCAAGTTCAAATCTTGCTTTAATAATAAAGCACTTGCTTGCTCTCGGTGCGCATCAATCTGATCTTGATGATCTAATAAAACATCCATACCGCGTACAAATTGCTTGTTAGTAAATTCATATAAAGTATTAATTAAAGAACCTTTCCAACTATTCCAAAGGGTTTCGTTGGTAGCACAAATATCTGCCACCGTTAAACAAGTTAAATAGTCTAACCGCACTTTATTTTTTACTTTTTCTGCAAACCTTAACACCACTTCAGGATCGTGAATATCACGCCGTTGTGCAGTAACCGACATCAACAAATGCTGTTCCACCAGCCAAGCTAAAGTTTCTACTTCTCTGCGATCAAAACCATGTTGTAATGCAAAAGTTCTAACATCTTGAGCACCAAGAATGGCATGCTCGCCACCTCGCCCCTTGGCAATATCATGAAATAAAGCAGCGATATACAACAAGGCTCTATCGCCGATACGAGGGAAAATTTGACTACAAAGCGGATGAATATTTGCGCTTTCAGGTTGTAAAAAGAATTCTAATTTCCCCATAGTTCGCAAAATATGTTCATCGACGGTATAGCAATGAAACAAATCAAATTGCATTAAACCTTCAATATTTTTCCACTGCGGAAGATAAGCAGTCAAAACGCCATATTTGTGCATCAACACAAAAGCGCGCGCAATGGCATTTGGTTTGTTAAACAAACGCAAAAATTTCTCCCTTGCCACAGGAATCTCACATAAATAGCCTTCTAATTGATCTAAAGCTAAATGTAACTGACGCAAGGTTGAAGAATGGATTTCACTTTGTGGAAGTTGAATTAAATGCAAAAACAAATCTAAAATCTGTTCGGGAAATTCTTGCAAAACATTGGGCGAACGCAAACAAATCGCTTGATTGCGTAATTCAAAATAACTGTCGAGGATCTCTACTTGCACATTTTGATTGATCTGTAAAAAATGTTCTCGATAATGTTTAACAATGAGATCGCTTAATAAAGATATAGATTGTAGCGCTTGGAAAAAACGCTTCATCATCTGTTCTACCCCTTCATTTCCTTGTCCATTAAAACCTAATAATTCCGCAACCCGAATTTGGCGTTCAAATAACAGTCGATTGTCATAAGGTTTTATAATTAGATGCAAGGCAAAACGTACTTTAAATAAGAATTGCTGACCGTCTTGTAAAAGCTCATATTCTTGCGGATAAATAAAACCAGAATTTAAAATGTCTTCTAAGGTTTTTGCTCCATTATGACGCAAGGCTATCCAATATAATAAATGCAAATCACGCAACCCACCGGGACTGTATTTAATATCAGGTTCAAGATTATAGCTTGTGTTATGGTAGCGTTGATAGCGAGCTACTCGTTCTTCAGTTTTAGCTTGAAAAAAGGCTTCTCGAGCCCAAAAGTCAGGTTGTTTAACTAGCGCCGTTAGTTGCTCAAATTGGGTATTTGAACCGTATAAATAACGAGCTTCAAGTAAATTTGTCGCAATAGTTATATCCGTTCTACCCACGTCTTCACACTCCTGTAAAGTACGAACAGCCTGTCCAACCTCAAAACCACAATCCCATAAACATTGAACAAACTCACTTATTTTTACTGAACATTTCTCGTTTAACGCCTGCTCTCGCAAAATCAGCACATCAAGATCTGATAATGGGAACATCTCTTTGCGCCCATATCCTCCAACCGCAATTAAGGTTAAATTCTCATAGGAATCCAAGCCAAAATAACGCCACATATCAGTTAGCAAACAATCATAAAACATAGTGCGATTTGCCATTAACTCATAAACAGAAAAATGGTTAAACTGCGCTAACTCAAATTGTTTCAACTGCTCCTTTTGTGTTTTCACAAAAGCGATCATCTCATTGGTGGTAAAATTTACTTGTTGATGATTTTCAATAGACTGATAGGGAAAAAGCATATTGTTCCTCATATAAAAATGGCTGAATTCAGATATTCCTAATTCAGCCAATTTTCTTTTTAGATATTTACCATTATCCTTTGGATCCGACCTTCGGCGATTTCTTCATCTCGAATAGTCATCACCTCGCACCCAGTTTCCGTTACCACAAGTTGGTGTTCATATTGAGCAGAATGGCTACGATCCTTAGTTTTTACCGTCCAACCATCCCCCATTAAACGCACTTCTTTTTTACCTGCATTTATCATAGGTTCAATAGTAAACACCATTCCCGGTTGAAGAATAACACCACCGTCGTCGGCATAGTAATGTAATACTTGCGGATCACAGTGGAACTCAGTACCCACACCATGCCCACAATATTCACGCACCACGCTAAAACCATGAGATTCGGTGTATTTTTGCACCGCTTTCCCAATTTCTCTCAAACGCATTCCCGGTTTTACTGTACGGATACCTTGATATAGCGCCTCTTGTGCGACTTCACATAGTTTTTTACTACGCACATTGGTTTCACCCACAATATACATTTTCGAGTTATCGCCGAAATAGCCATCTTTGATCACAGTAACATCAATATTCACAATATCCCCTTGTTTTAAAAGCTTAATATCGCTAGGAATACCATGACACACAACTTCATTAAGTGAAATACAAGTGGATTTTGGAAAACCGTGATAGCCCAAACAAGCTGGAATGGTTTTTTGCACATTCACCATATAATCGTGGCAAATACGATCCAACTCACCTGTGCTTATCCCTTCTTTTACATAAGGTTCAATCATGACTAATACGTCAGAAGCTAATTTACAAGCTTCGCGTAACTTCACAATTTCCGCCTCACTACGCAATGGAATTGCCATAAAACTTTCTCCGTAAATAAATTTCGTTCGCAAAGTATAGCACTATTCGAGATTTTTGATTGTAATTAAAAACGCTTTTCAAAAATCAAATAGATATTTTTTTCTTGATAGCTATACATTTCAGGCAAATTACTTTGCTGTTTTTTCCAAGTGAATTGTAGTTTCGGTGTAATTTTCCACCAATACCAATCTCGTTTCCAAAGGGTTAAATTCGCTTGATAAATATTATCATCACGTCTTTTTCCAAGATTTAACCAGCCACTTAAACGTGCTTCATCATCATATTTTCGGTTAGCAATGGATAAATTCAAGCGCGAAGAAAGACCAAACAGCTCCCAACTTTTCCCCCACCCCAAACGCAAGGCCTTATACCAATTGGCATATTGTGAATCGCGCGCAGTGGTACGGCTAATATCGCCACCCACATAAAAATATTGGGTTGGACTTTGCTGCCAAAACAAGGTTTGCGAGAACAACGCCGATATGCCATTCAAATTTTGGTTATCATGATAACGATGATGCGCCACATCTAACACCGAAGAAAGCTGCCAGCGAGGATTTAACCAATAACTATGCTCCAAACGCACGCCCACAGATTTGTTATAGCGTTTATTGCCCGACCATTGGCGCTGATAAAATGGCAAGGCTTTCCATTCTTGCACGGCATCTTTATAGGCGTAACCGAGCAAAGTGCGATTATACATTTCATCTTGCGGATGATTATCCCAATACCATTTCCCGCTCAAATTGTTTTCAAAATGCAAATAATGATTATGTTTAAGATTAAACTGACGGCTAACATCTAAGGAATAACTCACCCCTTGCGCTTTTTGCGGCAACATACTCGAATTTTTTGTCAAGGTTTGGAAATTCTTGCTGTGAATAACAGGTGAACTAGATGCATTATTCACATTGTTATCACGCACATAATAAGCTGACGCATTCACATTCCAAGTTTCTCGTTGCTGCAAGGCATTCAAATAAACTTGAATATATTGTTGGGATTGTTGCGATAAATGTTGTCTTGCACGCAACTGCATAAATTGCCCTTGCGCAGCTTCATTTTGTTGATCTTCGAATAGCGTCACCGCCAACTGAAAACGCACCACATCCAACTCAGGTTTCAAGGCGATTAATTGACGATAAAGGGCAATTGCCTGTGGCAAATTTCCTTGCAAATAAGCCAATTGCGCCTGTCCAAATAGCAACAAAATCTCGTCTTTCTGAGCAAAAGAGGCATAGACTTTCAGGGCTTTTTGCAAGGCAACGGCATTTTGCTGTTCAATAGATAAATTCACCACTTGCTCGGTTAAGGCTTGATTTTGATATAACTCTTTCACAGCAAAACGTAACGTTTTTGGCTCCACATGACGTACTGGCGCTAGCGCCACAGGCGTCGGCTTTGCCGATGGAATTTTAACCTCTGGCTCCGCCGATAGTTGAGGCGCCACCACCTCAGGTTTAGCCTCCTGTGCCAACACCTCGTTAGCGCCGGCGATAAGGGCAAATAAAATAGATAGTTGTTTTTTCATAAAAATTAAGGACGCAAAGGCATCCAAAAGGCATACCAATAACTTGAGTTTAAAAATGAAGGGCGGATTTTACTCTCTTATTCCATAAACGCCAACTATTGTTTCAGCGCCACAGGCAACCCTGCTGAAAAATCTGACCACGATCAAATTCAGGCTAGAATTTCCCGTTTAATGTTGCTTTTTTGATTTTCCTACCTAGAATACCGCCCCCAAGTATGTTGCGTACTTAATAACAAACAAAATTTCTACTCTATTTAATCAACAAGAGGTTTTTATGAAAAATTTATCTTCTGTCGCCCTTGCGGTTTGTATGGCATTTGGTTTAACTGCGTGCGGTGGCGGCGGTGGTAGCGGTGGTTCAGCGCAGACAAACGCTGATATGATTGAGATAGCCAATCCGCTTCTCGATGAAATGAAGAAATATACTGAACAAGAAAAAGCAGTGTTAAAAGCATTAACAAAAGAGCAAGATAAATATAACGCTACACCACTAAAATCAGAGGATGTAAAAAAAGTTGATGAAAATCAAAAATTTAAAGGGCTGAAACAAGAACATACTTCCTACGCAGGTATATTACTTCACAAAACTCAAGGTCAGGAAGATGTAAAATATATTATTGATGCAAAACAACCAGTAACAAATAAAGCACTAGTTGTTGATGCTACTTATTTGGGTTCTCTCTCCATCACAGATTTAGATAGAAAAGATAGCAAAAGTGACGTGCTAGCAACGAAAGATCTTCCCATTTCGTTTATTGTAAAAGGCAGTTCGATTAATGGTTCATCTACATTCACCGAACGAGATAAGGAATACACCATTTCCTTCAAAGGAAATGACAACATTAAAAAATATAAAAATGGTATCGGTTTTGAAGGTGATGTTGAATTAACAGAAAAAGCTCAAAAACTTGGAACAGGAACTTATCAAGGTGTATTTGCTGGACCAAAAGCAGAAGAATTAGTTGGTTATTTTGACATTACAAATACGGCTAAAGGTGCATTTGCAGCTAAAAAAGAAGATATTGAACCACCAAAACCTGCTGCTAGACCATAATCTTTTTATATAAAAATCAGGACGCCCAAAGGCGCCCTGATTTTGCTTTAATCAATGATTGGTTATTCTTTTTCAGCGTAGAACACACCACCTGAACGACCTACATTTGAGACACCACTTTGATTAGTAATAGTCATCTCTCCTGTCAACCCTGTAACATTACCATTTTGACCAAAGAAATAACCTACATAGTTTCCAGTTTCTTTTTTACTATCATGTGTTAACTCTAACTGACCGATCCCATCAAAACCAACTTTTTGATTTTTTGCAACAATATTAGTTTCCTTAAAGTTGGCTTGCAAATCTGTTTTACTTTTCTTAAGTGAATGCCCCCAAATTTTTCCACCGTTTACAGTAAAGACCACATTACGTCTTTCAGCTTTTGTACTATCATTACTAAGAGCTACAAACATTTGTCCTGAAAAATGTGCGTTTAAAGCCATCACTTTTGCTTTTTGACCTTCATCAATTTTTTGACCATTTTTAATTTTTTCCTCAAAAAAGATTCCAACACCACTAGCATTGGTTACAGTGACAGAAATCTCAGCATCTTTTCCTAAAACCGTTTTTTTCTCTGTTGCACCTGCTTTTAAGGTTATATGGTCATCGTCAAGCTGCCCTTGCGGATCAATAAAGTCTTTATTTGTATATTTATCCTCAGCTGCTGGATTTACTGGTGCAGGCTGGTTAGCATTTGAACCACCGCTAGCGCCACCGCCTCCGCCTCCGCCTCCACAAGCTGTTAAACCTAAAGAAAGAATAGCCGTAGCTAAAATTGTTTTAGTAAATTTCATTATAAACACCCCTAAAAAATACGCTAAATCTAGCACTGATTGAAAAAAGACGGTACATTTTACTTTTTCTAAAAAAAAAACAATAACTTATGCTAAAAAATTCTAAAAAATCTGAAATTTTATTTGGTTTGGCTGAAGATCAGTAAATAGATATTGGCTATCCTCATAGCTAAAAAAACCTTGTGTGATAACATTTCGCAAAATTTATTTTTCTAACTGAAAAACAAAACAAACGAAGGCTGGAATGGATAACCCTGAAGTAACAAAAGATTTAGAAGATTTATTCTCTGGAAAAACATCCTTTGACGCACCTGCAGCGGAAGCAATGATTAGCTGGCAAAAAGATGAAATCCAGCGTCTTGAAGATTTTTTTTCTGAATGTAAGCCCTCCTAATTTAGGAGCTAATCATAAGTCAAGCGACTCACAATTATAGTATTCAAGAAAAAAAAAGCACATTGATTTTGCTTCAATGTGCTTTTTAATCTCAACTAAAAATTAGTTTGTAACGATAATTTGGCTGCCGTCGGCGAAAGTGATTTCACGTGCGATGGTAACGCTTGCGATTTCACTTGCTGGATCTGCAATGATTTTTCTTGCTTCTTCATTGATGTCCGCTAACGGAATGAGGAAGTTTAAATTGAACGCTGTTTGAGGCTCGAAAGTGTCGCTGATGTCGATGCCAAATGGAGCGGTGTGAATCACGTTGCCGTTATACACATAGGCAAAAATCCATTTCACTCCTTTGATTTGTTTGTCGCTCACGTTTGAAATGGTGTAACTAAACACGGCATTTGGCACTTTATTTTCATCTTCGCCAAGGGCGCGACCTGTGTTTTCAATTCTTAACGCTGCGTTAAATTTTTCTAACATTGCAAGATTTTCAGCATCATCTTGTGTAACAGTTTGAGTTTGTTCTGTTGCTTGGTTTTCTGCAACAGGTGCAGTTTGTTCCGTTTTTTGCTTAGCTTTTTTTGCCATTTCAGTTTCTCCATTTTGTTTTTGATCGCAACCTGCGAGAATCGCAACGGCGGCGAATAGGCTGATTAATAATTTATTTTTTAAGGATTTCATTTTTTGTTCCTGAGTGAGTAAAAATTGGGCGGTCATTATGAAGAATGAAATAATAAAGATCAATAAATATGCAAAAAAAATTTGCGCCTACGACGTTGGGCTGTTTTGCTTTTTTACCTTTCAGTATTCCATGTATTTCAACAATGCTATTTTTTAACTAGCCAGAAGAAGCGCAACTGAGTAAAATAGCCCGTTATTTTTCTACTCACTTATTTACATTAAGCAATATGACACAAAAACTACATATTAAAACTTGGGGCTGTCAAATGAACGAATATGATTCGGCGAAGATGGCAGATCTATTAAATAGCACACATGGCTTAGAGCTGACAGAAATCCCTGAAGAAGCGGATATTTTATTGCTGAACACCTGTTCCATTCGTGAAAAAGCACAAGAAAAAGTGTTCCACCAATTGGGGCGCTGGAAAGAATTGAAAAAATCCAACCCTGCGCTAGTGATTGGCGTCGGCGGTTGCGTGGCATCGCAAGAAGGTGCGCATATTCGTGATCGTGCACCTTATGTGGATATTATTTTTGGACCGCAAACCTTGCACCGTTTACCTGAAATGATCAACCAAATTCGTGGCGGCAAAAGTTCGGTGGTGGACGTCAGTTTCCCTGAAATTGAAAAATTCGACCGTTTGCCTGAACCGAAAGCGGAGGGTCCAACAGCCTTTGTGTCCATTATGGAAGGCTGTAACAAATACTGCTCTTTCTGCGTGGTGCCTTATACTCGTGGCGAAGAAGTGAGCCGTCCAGTGGACGATGTGTTGTTTGAAATTGCTCAGTTAGCAGAGCAAGGCGTACGTGAAGTGAATTTGTTAGGGCAAAATGTGAACGCCTATCGTGGACCGACCCACGACGGCAATATTTGCACTTTTGCGGAATTATTGCGCTTGGTAGCGGCAATCGACGGCATCGACCGCCTACGTTTCACCACCAGCCACCCAATTGAATTTACCGACGACATTATTGATGTGTATCGTGATACGCCAGAGTTGGTGAGCTTCCTGCATTTGCCTGTGCAAAGCGGCTCCGACCGTGTGTTATCAATGATGAAACGCAATCACACCGCATTGGAATATAAATCCATCATTCGTAAATTGCGTGCCGTGCGCCCAAACATTCAAATTAGCTCTGATTTCATCGTGGGATTTCCAGGCGAAACCGCTGAAGATTTCGAGCAAACAATGAATTTAATCGCCCAAGTGAATTTTGATATGAGCTTTAGCTTTATCTATTCTGCGCGACCAGGCACGCCAGCGGCAGATTTGCCTGATGATGTAACGGAAGATGAGAAAAAACAACGTCTTTATGTGTTGCAACAACGCATCAACAACCAAGCAGCGCAATTTAGCCGTGCGATGATTGGCACGGAACAACGTGTTTTGGTGGAAGGTCCGTCGAAAAAAGACATTATGGAACTCACTGGCAGAACAGAAACTAACCGTATTGTGAATTTCGTAGGTTCTCCAGATATGATCGGTAAATTTGTGGACATCAAAATTACCGACGTTTTCACTAACTCTCTGCGTGGCGACGTGGTACGCACCGAAGATCAAATGGGCTTGCGTGTGGTGCAATCCCCACAAGCGGTAATGAACCGCACTCGCAAAGAAGACGAATTGGGCGTAGGACGCTATAACGCCTAATAATCTACCTCAAAAACAACGTGAAAATATAGAAAAACCAATACGGACGCCACTGGCGTCCGTTAGAATTTGCGACCAAAATGAATTTTATATTTGCATAGGAAATATATTTCACGATTGCATCCGTTGCGTATTCCCACAAATGTGAAAAATTCCCGTTTTTCGACGCCAGCGTGATCCTTCCTAAAAAATCAATTTCCAAGCCCCAAATCTGCTGATTTATTCTCAATAAATTCAATTTTGTAACCGTCAGGATCTTCCACAAAAGCAATCAAGGTTTTGCCGCCTTTCACAGGACCAGCGTCACGGGTGATTTTTCCGCCAGCTTTGCGTACCGCTTCGCAAGTACCGTAAATATCGTCCACGCCAATGGCGATATGTCCGTAAGCCGTACCCAGTTCATATTCCGTTACACCCCAGTTATAAGTGAGTTCCAACACCGCATTATTTTCTTCATCGCCATAGCCTAAAAACGCTAAGGTATATTTATATTCACTGTTTTCGCTGGTGCGCAATAAACGCATTCCAAGGACATTTTGATAAAAATCTAATGAACGTTCTAAATTCGTTACACGCAACATTGTATGTAAAATTCGCATAGTTAGCTTCCTTTTATTGAATAGATAATGTAATTAAAAGGGTAAGATCATAATTCACTTTCCACCACACCGCAAACAAATGCTTTTTATTGAGTTCATTTGGGCTTTGCTGTAGACTACGCTCCCGTCTTGATTAATTCATTCTTTCCATTTCATTTCACAAATTTAGGTCTTTTTTATGGCAACAAATTATATTTTTGTAACTGGCGGTGTGGTTTCTTCATTGGGAAAAGGCATTGCGGCGGCGTCGCTTGCGGCTATTTTGGAAGCTCGTGGTTTGAACGTAACAATGTTAAAACTTGATCCTTATATTAACGTGGATCCTGGCACAATGAGTCCTATTCAGCACGGTGAAGTTTTTGTAACCCAAGACGGGGCGGAAACGGATTTAGACTTAGGACATTACGAGCGTTTTATTCGCACCAAAATGACCAAGCGTAATAACTTTACGACAGGAAAAATTTATTCCGAAGTGTTACGCAAAGAGCGTCGTGGCGATTATTTAGGTGCGACCATTCAAGTGATTCCACACATTACTAACGAAATTAAATCTCGTGTAATCGACGGTGCAAAAGGACACGACGTCGCCATTGTGGAAGTCGGCGGCACAGTGGGCGATATTGAATCCTTGCCGTTCCTCGAAGCATTGCGTCAGTTAGCGGTTGAAGTAGGGCGTGAACACACATTGTTTATGCACTTAACCCTTGTGCCTTATATCCCAACTGCTGGTGAAGTAAAAACTAAGCCGACGCAACATTCTGTGAAAGAGTTGCTCTCTATCGGCATTCAGCCTGATGTGTTGATTTGCCGTTCCGACCGTATGATTCCACCAAATGAACGTGCAAAAATTGCGTTGTTCTGTAACGTGCCTGAAAAAGCCGTTATTTCTCTTAAAGATGTAAGTTCTATTTATCAAATCCCAGCATTGCTAAAATCACAAGGTTTGGACGATTTTATTTGCCAACGTTTCCATTTGAATTGCCAAGAAGCTGATTTATCTGAATGGGAGCAAGTTTTATATCAAGAAGCAAATCCAACAGGTGAAGTCACCATTGGTATGGTGGGTAAATATACCGAGTTGCCAGATGCTTATAAATCCGTTAATGAAGCCTTAAAACACGCAGGTTTAAAAAATCGCTTACATGTCAATATTAAATACATTGATTCACAAGATGTGGAAACCAAAGGAACAGAAATTCTCAAAGGCGTCGATGGTATTTTAGTGCCTGGCGGCTTTGGGAATCGTGGCGTCGAAGGTAAAATTCGTACAGCACAATACGCCCGTGAAAATAACATCCCTTATTTAGGTATCTGCTTGGGAATGCAAGTTGCCTTTATTGAATACGCACGCAACGTTGCTGGCTTAACAGGGGCAAACTCCACAGAATTTGATCGCAATAGTCCATATCCAGTGGTAGGTTTGATTACTGAATGGCAGGATTCAGAAGGTAATATTGAAACACGTTCTGATAGCTCAGACTTAGGCGGCACAATGCGTTTAGGTGCACAGCAATGTCATTTATTGGAAGACAGCAAAGCCCGTGAGCTTTACGGTTCAGCGACGATTGAAGAACGCCACCGCCACCGCTACGAAGTGAACAACGTTTTACGTCCGCAAATAGAAAAAGCAGGATTAAAAATTACTGGCTTATCCGCAGATAAGAAATTAGTGGAAATCATCGAAGTACCAAACCACCCTTGGTTTGTCGCTTGCCAATTCCACCCAGAATTTACCTCCACCCCACGAGATGGCCACCCGCTATTTGAAGGATTCGTGAAGGCTTCGAAGGAAAATCAGAAATAACTTAAATATTAAATAAATTTCTAGGGCTGTCAGGCATTGCTTGGCAGCTTTTTTTATTTGCTTTTACTGACGCTTGGGAACA
>MUYB01000049.1:35565-36567 GCA_002015125.1 [Haemophilus] felis | reverse complement strand
ACTCATCAGCGTAAGTAAAATAAATCATTTGATAGGAGATACCTATGAACAACACAAATTCAACTCAAGAGCTATTTTATCAGTACTATTCTCGTTGGATTCATATTTACAAAGAAGGAGCCATTAGGAAAGTAACTATGTCAAAATATCTAAGTACTTTGGAATGGCTTAAAAGATTAGTTCCAAATCTATTGTTATGCGATCTTAATCGTATTACTTATCAGCAATTATTAAATAACTACGCGATTTATCATGAAAAACAAACAACAATGGACTTTCACCATCAGCTCAAAAGTGCCATTCTTGATGCTGTTGATGAAGGTATTTTAGCAAAAGATCCGACGAGAAAGGCTATCATTAAAGGTCGCCCTCCTAGAATGAAAAAGCCTAAATACCTTAACCAATTTGAATTGCATACCTTAATTACTCAACTTAATCTAACAAAAGATATTAATTGGGATTGGCTGATTTTATTAATCGCTAAAACAGGCATGCGATTTTCTGAGGCTTTAGCCTTAACGCCAAAGGATTTTGACTTTTCTCATCAAACTTTATCAATTAACAAGACTTGGAATTATAAAGAGGGTGGCGGTTTTCAACCAACTAAAAATCGCTCATCAATTCGAAAAATCCCCCTTGATTGGCAAACCATTATTCAATTTTCAGAATTAGTGAAAAATAAGCCTGAAGAAAAACCCATTTTTGTTAACAAAAAAGTTTTCAATTCAACTGTTAATGGTATTTTGATTCGTCGTTGTAAAAAGGCAAATATTCCCATTATTTCATTACATGGGTTACGACATACGCATGCCTCCCTACTATTATTTGCAGGCGTATCTATTGCAAGTGTTGCTAGACGTTTGGGGCATTCTAATATGACAACAACGCAAAAAACTTATCTACACATCATTCAAGAATTAGAAAATCGTGATATTGATCTCGTTATGCGTTCATTATCAAATTTAAGTTAACCTTATATAGCAAAAACTTACGCTGATGAGT
>MUYB01000049.1:0-35229 GCA_002015125.1 [Haemophilus] felis | reverse complement strand
TTCATTGTTGTTTTTCTCTAAATTTCTAAAAAGTGCGGTGGATTTTGGCAAAATTTTACATTGAAAAATAAAATGTAGAAGATCAAACGAGTAACAATAATGCCGATGGTACGATGTTTAATACCACGCATAGCACGGGCTGATTTTGACGGTTGAAAGTCTAAGGAATGAATTATTTTTCTGACTTTTTCTCTTGTTGTTGCACTTACCTTGGGATCGTTATTGAGCACACGAGAAACGGTAGATTTTCCAACCCCACTTAGTTTAGCTATGTCATTAATCGTTAATTTCTTCATTATTTAAAAACACACAGGTATTTTATAAAAGAGAGCTAGAAATTTTGTTTATCTAAATTAAAGCCCTGCCAATACTTTTTCACCGTATTCATACACTTTTTGTAATAACTCTAATTTGTTTGGATCCTGTTGATGTTGCTCCCCGAGTTGTTGCAAAGATTGCTCAAATTGCGCCGCACTTTTTTCTAATTTTTTGCGGCGGTATTTCTGCCACTTAATTTGCTCGCCTCGAGTGAGGCTGGAAAAATAATGTCTGGCTCGGTAATGAAAAAGCAAATCTGGAATGCGGCTGTCTTGAAAACGCAAATCAACATTGCTTAACTGTTCCGCAGAAAGTGTGCGTAAAATCGCCATATTATTTTTATCTGCAGGACCAAAAAAGCCGTCATATAACGCCGTTTCCACATTGTCATCTTTGTCAAAAGTGCGATTTTGTTCAAATATTTTTTCCACCTTATCACGCACGGAAAAATCCTGTCTCAACAATTGTAAATTTGCCAAACAACGCTCTCGATTAATGCCTAAACGCTGTGCATTTTCGGGTAGTAAGGTTTTCGCTGGTGCCAGAATAGGGGATTTGTTCAAATGCACTAACTTCAATGGCACAGGTAATTTGTTCTCTGCTAATAACTGTGCTTTTGGCGTAAATAAATTCTCGCGCAATTCCTCCGCACTTTTGTGTAGCAAATCCGTTACGTCGGCATCTAAATCGCACACAATTAATGAATTTTTATTCGTCGGATGCCAAGCCAGTGGTGCCACCCAAGTAGCATTACCGCGATAATTCCCCAACATTCCTGATACATGCAACAACGGCACCATATCGCCCACGTCCACTAATTCCTCAAGGGCTTTTTTACCTCGATGATCTAGAAAATACTGAAATAATCGTGGCTGTTTTTGTTTAATGAGTTTCGCCATTTCAATGGTAGCGTACACATCTGCCATTGCGTCGTGGGCGTTTTCGTGAGCAATGCCATTGGCTTTGGTTAACTTCTCCAAACGAAAAGAAGGCATTCCTTCATCATCCAAGGGCCATTCAATTCCGTCTGGACGCAAGGCATAACAAGCACGCACCACGTCTAACAAATCCCAACGAGAGTTACCATTCTGCCAGCTATATTCATAAGGATCGATAAAGTTGCGATAAAAAGTGTAACGGGTCATTTCATCATCATAACGAATATTGTTATAGCCCATGATGCAGGTGTTCGGCTGGCTAAATTCCTGTAAAATCCGTGCAGCAAACTCGGGTTCTGATAGCCCTTTTTCATTACATTCTTGTGGCGTGATGCCCGTGACCAACACCGCCTCAGGGGACGGTAAATAATCATTGGTTTGTTTGCAATAAAACATCACAGGTTCGCCGATGATATTAAAATTTTCATCGGTGCGAATGCCAGCAAACTGTGCAGGGCGATCTCGTGCTGGATCTACACCAAAACTCTCGAAATCGTAAATAAAGAAGCTAAATTGAGACATAAGTGCGTCGGTCTGAGAATTGATAGTCAAAAATGGGGCAAGTTTAACACAAAAAAGAAAATTTTTTGCAAAGCTACTGAATTTTCAGTAGAATCCGCAGTTCTTTTGGGGCTGATTCTGGATTCGACGGGATTAGCGAAGCCCAAGGTGCACGTCGAGGTGCGGTAGGCCTCGTAAACAAACCGCAAAACAATAGTCGCAAACGACGAACAATACGCTTTAGCAGCTTAATAACCTGCGCAAGCCTTCGCTCCCCAGCTTCCGCTCGTAAGACGGGGATCCAGCGGAGTCAAACCCAAACGAGATCGTGTTGAAGCCGCCGCTTTAGGATCGAAGCACTAAATTGAATAAAGCTAGTCTCTTGATGGCGTGTCTGTCCGCAGTCAATTGACGAAATTAAAGACTGACTAAACGTGTAGTGCTGAAGGTAGAGTAATTTCGGACGGGGGTTCAACTCCCCCCAGCTCCACCAAATCATTAAACAATACAGACTAAAACAGACTGATAAAGCCTTGAAAATCAACATTTCAAGGCTTTTTTATTGCCTAATCCTGACTGATATAGACTAATAAAAACTGATGATTTTAGTTATACGTTTAGTTATACTGCTCACATATAGCCAAAAGCCGTATAACTAAAAATAGCACAAACCCTTGTAAATCAAGGCTTGGCGGACTTTCATTATTTTTACTACCCCGTATAACTAAAAATGGCACGTATAACTAAACAGCTTACAAACACCGAAGTAGATAAAGCAAAGCCAAAGGATAAGGATTACACCCTATCGGACGGCAAGGGGCTTTATTTGCTAATTAAGCCCAGTGGGGCGAAGTTGTGGCGGTTCAATTACTATAAACCATTCACGCACCCTAAAAAGCGTGCTTTGTTAGGCGTGGGGAAATATCCTGATGTTACATTGCAACAAGCAAGAAAGATTAGAGATGATTATCTTGCTTTGCTTGCTCAAAATATCGATCCACAACTCCACCGCCAACAAACAGAGCAAGCCAAGCGAGAAGAGCTAAATAACACTTTTGAAAATGTGGCTTGGGCGTGGTTCGAGTATCGGCAGACTAGAGCTAATTTTTCTGCAAGTTATGCGAATGATGTTAAGCGGTTATTAGAGCGTATTTTATTGCCAGCCTTTGGCAACTACCCTATCACACAGATAACCGCCCCAATGGCATTAAAAGCCTTTAAGCCGTTGCAAGATAAAGGCACGCTGGAAACCTTAAAACGAGCAATTCAAAAGCTCAATGAGATAATGACTTATGCTCTTCATAGGGAGATTATTTTAAGCAACCCAACCGCCAACATATCGAAAGAGTTCGACAGTCCAAAAGTAGAACACTTTAAGACGATAAAACCCGAAGACTTAACCGAATTTTTATTCAGCCTGAACAATGCTCAAATTCATCTACAAACCAGATACTTGATTTTGTGGCAGTTGCTTACGATGACACGCCCAAACGAAGCGGCAACCGCCCGATATTGCGATATAGACGAGAAAGCGAAAATCTGGACGATTTACATCAACAAGGGCATAAAGCAAGACGACAACGGGCGAGAGCATAAAATCACGCTATCACGGCAAGCCTTAGCCCTTTTGCGAGAGATTAAAAAATTGAGTGGCGGTAAAACGTATTTATTCCCTAGTGTGAAAAATCCACAAACACACGTTAATACACAGACCGCCAACGCAGCAATAAAGCGAATGGGCTATCAAGGTAAGTTAGTGGCTCACGGTTTGCGAAGTATCGCCAGCACCTACTTAAACGAGAAAGGCTACAACCCTGAACTAATCGAAGTGGCATTATCACATATCAATCAAGACCGAATTAGAATGGCGTACAACCGAGCGGATTACATCAAACAACGCTTTG
Organism: [Haemophilus] felis; assembly: GCA_002015125.1. Lineage (GTDB taxonomy): Bacteria > Pseudomonadota > Gammaproteobacteria > Enterobacterales > Pasteurellaceae > Pasteurella > Pasteurella felis. The sequence continues at coordinate 31,568 of MUYB01000049.1, read as the reverse complement.
AATTATTGCAAGCGTGGGCGGATTTTGTGGATAAATGTTCACAAGGGGCATTACCGCAATTTCATCTAAAGATAGTGAATGAATAATACTGTTTTTTCATACAGTAAAATTGTTGCGTTTTGTGAAAGATTGGGCATAATTAGCCTATGAATTAATTATTGAATTTGTGTGGATAGTGGCGGACTAATTACCCGACACGACAAGGGGAAAGCCCTTTATTTCCCTTTCCGCACTCTCACGATAAAGGGCAACGCAAAGGGGTGTTTTTATGCTTGATATAGAAAAGACCATTAATGATGAAATCACCAAAAGGAAAAAGAAATACATATCATTTTCTGAATTACTGGTAGCCTTTTTTCTATTAAACAAAATAGGAATAAACATAGAACATATTAGAGCTTTTTTATTGTTGAAATTAAGGGCTTTCAATCCTAAATCTTTTGAATATGAAGGGCGTATTTTACCGACATATTATTGTGATGATTTAGCAGACGCAACAAAAGAAATAGAGCGAAATCTAAACGACAGTGCATTTTTTGATTTTATAGACGCACTTTTTATAGAAAAGACTGGAAGCGAAAAACTTAAATTAAAGGTTAAGCAATGGCGAACACATTGGAGGAAATTTATTTTTGAGAGGAAGTTTATTTATGACTTATTAGGATTTAATCGACGCAACGCAGAGCTTGAAAAAGAGCTAGAAACCGCCAACAGCCAAAAATCAACAAGTGAGCAATTTTTAGAATATGATGGAGATATTCCACTTAAAACGGACAAGGACAAACTAGCCAATACTTTTAGGCTAATTATTCAAAAGAGCGATTTTATAGCGATGAATGGCGGCATATACCCCACTTATAGCCAACTTCACACAATGCTAAATCGTATTTACCCAAACGAACCAACGCCAGCTAAAAACACCCTGAAAAAATATCTAGAACCTTAATCAACGAGCCGCCTTTATTGGCGGTTTTGTTTATTCTACCCACCTAAAATAGTTCATTTGTTCATTGAACCAGTTCATTTGTTCATTCTTCCCCTGAACTGCTTTTTACTCTTCAAAATACCCCTATCCGCCAATTATGGCGAATATTCCACAAACCGAAAGAATAAGGGGATTTACTCAATGACATCAACCCAAACCGCACAAATATCGCAAAATCTAGCCGATACCATTCGCCATAGTGTGGCAGAGCAAGATCGCATTTTACGCAAAAAGGAAGTGGCACAGATTTTTAGTGTGGCACGTTCTACCCTTGATGATTGGCTCAATCCAAAATCGAAACGCTACAAGCCTGATTTTCCTAAACGAATTGAGATCGGAACTAATTCAATTGGCTTTTTAAGTAGTGAGGTCAATGCTTATTTAGCCAAAATCGTGCAATCACGCAAAATCTAGGAGGCAACCAATGCAAAACCCAATCATTCAATTAAAACAGCACAGGGCCGCCCAAAATGGAGCATAAAACGCAGTTGGCGGCGATGTTGAAGGGCGGAAGGTTACCGTAAGGATTAGCCAAACAAGATCAAGATTAGATCAAGTTTTACCCTAACGCAACGGGGAGATTACGGGGAGGATTTTGCAGAAAAACGGCAACATTACGGCACCATTTAAACCATTTACAGACAGGAATTAACCCAATGAACACCATAAAAGACACATCAACGGCAACACAACGCCAAGAAATAATCAAAGCCTTGAGGCTAGGCAGTAAATCAACTATTCAATTTCGTGAAGAAATGGGGATTTGCTCCCCCGCTCCACGAGTAAAAGAACTAAGAGAAAGGGGCTTTGATATTTCCACCAGCTACCGACAAGAAACCGACACCGCAGGCGTTAAGCACCGAATAGGCGTTTATACGTTGATTGCAGAGCCTGAAACTAAGGGAATAGGGGGCAAATGAGCAACAGGGAGCCGATGCGGCAGAAATGGAGCTATACAAAGGCTTTAAGTTCTTTTTAAAAACGATGGCAATTTGTGGCGGTTTAGCGTTGTTATTTTGGCAATCGCCCAATCTTATTAACGCTATAGCAAGATTCATCATCACACTAAAAAACAGCTAAAAACAACTGCACTTTAGAGGCAATTTATGCAGAGATTTTTAACTTTATTTCAAAAATGTGATTTAGATCACTTTACACAAGCAAGCATTTTAGCTTATCTTAAAAACGTTCTAGCAAAATCTAGAACCGAGCGTGGAAACTCGAATAATTTACTACTGGCGAACACTAGCACGCCTTCAATTCGTGCTTTTTTTGTTCGTAGCTTACGCACACCCAAAGAAAAAACGATCCTGAAAAATCAGGGGCGTTCAGTTCTATCAATGGTGGGGCGTAATGGGCAACGTTTAATCGTTGGCTGTTTTCCAGTAGAGGCAGTTTTCCACCCCGTTACGTCCTACCGCCAAGCGTGGAAACTTGCGGTAGGTACTAAAAATCTACTACTGGAGCTTTCCCAAATGTATCAATTCATCTTTGCGTCAATTAGACGCACCGACTTAACCAATACTATTCAAAAAATCCGCATTATTGCCGACAGTGAGCAAGAAGCACGTTCACGCCTAGCAAAAGACTTTGAGCGATTTTTATTAAGCGATAACGCCAAGCTAAAAGGAAGCGATTACCAAGACAAGGAATTATTAGCCAAAATCCGAAAGCACCACCACGCGACTTTTTTGCAAAAACAAGCACTAGGAGCAAGGCAAACATTAACTAAGCTAAACAAGATACTGGAGAAAAGACAATGAAAGAACAGAAAAGCCCTTTTTTGACCCTTGATGAAATGAAAGAGCGTTATCCAAATTTGACCTTTGTTTTTAACTTTGCCAGCAACGCACTTAAAGGGATTGAAATCAAAGACAGAAAAGCATTACAGCGAGAATTAAACCAGTTCTACAAGTCCATTTTAAAAGGGGGAAAAGGCTTTTCAGAGGGGGCGGAGAATTTACCTAATGAGCAATACGAGCAAGAGAAGAAGAGCGTTTTGGACTTTATTTATTTTGCCTCATTGATGAATTTATTTGCTCAAAAGTTAAGGCAAGAAAAGGCGAACGATAATAATAAAAAAATTGAGGTGATGGAATGACATTAACACAGAAACAAGAAAATTTCTGCTTGAAATATATCGAGCTAGGCAATGCTAGTGAAGCCTATCGCCAAGTTTACAACGCTGAGAATATGAAACCTGAAACCGTAAACCGTAGAGCAAAAGAGTTAATGGATAACAGCAAGATAACGGCAAGAATTAACGAGCTACAAACAGAACACGCCAAACGGCACAACATTACAGTAAATGATTTATTAGATGAACTGGAAATCGCACGTAAAGGGGCGTTAGAGAATGGGGCTTATAGCGTAGCCGTATCAGCAACAATGGGAAAAGCAAAGATTTTAGGCTTTGATAAGCAACAAATAGAGCTGAAAAATATAGATATGCTGCCTACCTCAATAAATGTGAATTTTGGAGATGAACTTCACTAACAACCCAAATAAAAAACCCCACCAGCAAGCCGACAGGGTTATAGACAATCATTTAGCACCAATAAACAAAAGGATTATAACAAGATGACAGTAAGAAAACGAGATTTTTGTAGAAATGTGATCTCCATCACTTTACAACAAGCCCAAAAGTGCGGTATTTTATTCGCGCAGTCGCAAAAAACGACCGCCGAGCCTGAGAACTCGAATAATAAAACATTGGCGAATAGTAGCACGCCAAACCGTGCTTTTTTTATTCGTAGCACACGCACACCCAAAGCACGCCTAGAGCGTCTATCTATGGTAGCGTGTAATAGGAAAGGTTCCGCCCTTTGCTGTGTTCCAATGTTCGCAGTTTCTCAGCCTGTTACACGTTACCGCCAAACCCTGAGAAGTCGAGCGGTAGCCCTAAAATCTAACATTGGAGCAACCGCAAAAATGCTATTCAAATTCATTTTACTAGGCAAAAGACGCCTAAAAATCGCCACCTATGCCAACAGCGAAGCCGAAGCACGCCAACTTCTCAACCTAGACCGCAATCAAGCCGTTTTCTATGCAAGAGTAAAAGGGGGCGTTTATGCGTAAAAATTGCCCTTTATTCAAAAATGTGATCTCAATCACTTTACAGAACCTAATAAAACCGAATATCATTGAAAGCACTACAACTATCGAGGGCAAGCACTACCCTTATTCAAGTGCATTTTTTATTTCTCAAATTCCTATCAATGGGCTACTAACCCGTTCTATATCCGAATTTGTGAAATGGTTGATAAGCGGAAATAAGGCGACTAGTCGCACGAATAACGCTAGCCGTTCGATAGCGGTAGTTGAGACCATTTCACACCCTTTACAGGGCGGAAATCTTTTTACTAACAAAACTATCGAGACTATCAAAATGAAAACCTTTCAAAAACACACCGCACTTACCCCAACGGGGGAAGTTAAAGCCCACTGCCCAACTTTGGGCAACCCTCAAACTATGGGGGTGGCTTATGTCTAAAGTTTACCGCCTAGAAGTCTTTAATGCAGACCACGAACTAGAACACACTTGCGACTATTCAACCATTGAACAGGCCGAGAAAGTTAAGCAAGCAATGTTATCAAAGCCTGATGTGCTGAAAGTGGAGCTATACGAAACCACAGAGCCAAAGCCACAAGGCTATAACGTTGTTTTAGTCTATCAAGACGGCAGTCAATTTATTTGTGCGGAGGGCGTAACCCTTGCAAGAGCCTTGCGGATAAAAAGCGACATCAGAGCAGCACAAGCCAATAATGATTTTAGTTATCTCAATGTTAGCACTATCAGCATAGTGAAAGGGGGAAATGATGAGTAACGTATTTGCGATTATGGATTATCAAGACCTAAGCGACGCAGGGCGATTACTAGAGGGGAAAAGCCTTGCAGTGATTAAACACCTTGCCAATAGCAAAGCAGAGGCGGAACAGTTCGCTAAAGAGCATTTTCACAAAACAGGACAATTATTTTTAATCAATGAAATCTCGCCTTACGTTGTTGTTTTACGCTTTCAAGAAGGCGGATTTACAGGGCAAATGCTCACAGGCGGAAAAATAAAGGGGTTGAGTGATAAGAGCGTTATCAAGAACTTTAAAACCCTTTTCCCTTTCCTTTCTGAAGTGGAGATTAAACACGTGAATGATTTTGCTTTGTCTGCTTACTGGCTAGGGGGCAAAAAATGCTAAATCCGATCACTGAAATGAAAAAGGGAGCTAAAACCCCTCAAAAAACGCAATATAAAGCCCATAGAGAGGATTTAAAGAAAAATCCGATAAATGACACACCTAAACAGAAAAACCCTTTTAAAGCGAATTTAGATGGCTTTTTAAAAGAGCGAGGCAATAAAGGCGAAAAATTCCAATGGGCGTTTTTTGTCTATCCGCAGTTTAACCGTCAATTTGAGCTAATCAAAGACGCCAATGCTCGTTGCTTGCGTGAATTTCCCGACCACTTCCACCACAAGCAACAACTAGCCAAAGAGTGCGAGGATTTAAAAGGGCGATTATCTCAAGGCTATGAGCTGATGAAACACTGGCGAGCAGAAAAAGAGCTTACCGAGCAAGAGTTAAAGCAATATAAGACTTTTAAGCACGCTGTGTTTTATCTAATGGGACACTTTGAAATGGTGGTGGACAATGTGGCAGAGCTACAAGGGGGAGCAAATGAATAGCTTTACTCAAGAAAAGATTACGGCACTTTGTGAGCGTGGCGAGACGCTACAGCGTAAGGCAAATTATAGCGTTTTTCAGCTTTCGCACAGCAAAACCGAACCGCAACGGGAAGAGCTTACGCAGTCAATACTAGCGGAGTTGTTTGAAATCAGGGGCATTTTTAAATTGATTATTAAGGCGGTGGAAAATGGCAAATAAACTCAAAAAAGCACCGCACTTAGAACAACAACAAGCAAGCCCGTTTGATGATTGGTTAATTCTTGCTGGTGGTGGAGCGTGGCAAGCTTGGGGAACTGGCACAGACAGAAAAGGAAACAGCCGCAAAGGACAAGGGGAAGAATGGCTATTACTTTGTCAGGTGATATCAGCCGAGCCAACAAATAAGCCCGTTATTCTTTCAAGTGAGGCACTGGAGGAAGTGGCGGATCTCAAAATCGCTCCACCAACACAGCGATTTATTAAAATTGTCCAGTTTGGCGAACTTCCACAAAGACAAGTTACAGCACTTTGTCAAAATATCGCTATAAGAACAGAGGCGGACAGCGTTTTACTATGTGATAGCTTAGGACAGGAAAAAGAAAACCTAAGCGATTACATCAAAAAGCTACGCACCAATAGCGAAGCGTTGAAATTAGCCGAAAACATCACAGAAAGACGCATAGAAACAAAAACAGACACAAGGCAAGATAAACGCCAGCCCTATATCGAAAACCGCACAGAGGGCGAAATAAAGGGCTTATATCGCATTACTCCAAAATACGACAATCACACAGGGGAACTATTAAGCGAAAAAGTAGAATGGTTGTCCGATGTGGTGGAGGTGGTGGCAATGGGTCGAAGTGATGACGACTACTACACTATGCTGAAATTTACCCCCTACGGGAGCGAAGAAGCGAAAACTATCGCCCTACCCTTGCGAGAAGTAGGCGAACGGGCTGGCTGGCAACTACTCCGCAAAAATGGGCTAAATATTACCAATAGCCAAAAATTGCGACCGCACTTAGCCGATTATTTGCAACGTTATCAAGGCAAGGGCTTTTATAATGTTGTCAATTCTACAGGCTGGCAAAAAGGGGCGTACATCTTGCCAAATGGCGAAGTCATAGGAAAACCGCAAACCCCTGTTTTTTTCGTAGGTCAATCCGCCAATAAAACCGCTTATACTCAAAGCGGCACTCTTGAAAGCTGGCAAAGGGAAATAGCCGACAATGTGAAAGGAAATTATTTTATGATGTTAGGGGTGGCAGTGGCGTTGTCCGCCCCATTAATTCACCTTGTTAATGCAGAAAGTTTTGGCGTTCATATTTTTGGGGGAAGCTCCACAGGAAAAACCACGATAGCCAATATTGCTAGTTCTATTTATGCCAACCCTGAAGAAGTTAGACTCAGCTGGTTTTCTACCGCACTTGGGTTAAGCAATGAAGCACAAGCACGCAATGACGGCTTTATGCCTTTAGATGAAATCGGACAAGGCTCAAACCGCAAACAAGTCGCAGATACCGCCTACACCCTATTTAATGGCGTAGGCAAGCTACAAGGAGCAAAAGAGGGCGGAAATAGAGATTTAGCACGTTGGCGAACGGTGGCGTTTTCCACTGGAGAAATCGATTTAGAAACCTATCTTACTAACGCAGGGATAAAAACCAATGTGGGGCAGTTGGTGCGATTGCTTAATATTCCCATTCAACGGGCGGAACAATTCCACCAACACCAAGACGGCAAGACACACGCCGATTATTTAAACCAAGCAAGCCGTTTGAATTATGGTGTAGTGGGTAGAGCGTGGATCAGTCAATTAATTGATTTACATCAACAAGACCAAATAAAGCCACTTTATCAAGCCATATTAAGCCGAAGACTGGAAACCCTACCCAATGACGCACATTCACAAGTTAAGCGAGTAGTAAGCCGTTTTAGTCTGTTAGAAACCGCACTTTTGCTAAGTCAAAACCTCACAGGCTGGCAAAAAGAGGAAAGCGAAACGGCAATTAGTAAAGCGTTTAGTGAATGGGTCAATATTTTCGGTTACCATAGCCGAGAAGAACGGCAGATTATAGAACAGGTTAATGGGTGGCTATTAGCTAACGCAGAGGGGCGTTTTATTCGCTACCCTTTCGATCCTTTCCAACGGCAGACCGTCCACAATGTCGCAGGGTATAGAATAATTCCCGAAAGCAACGACAAGGGGGAAGATGAACATTTTTATCTTTACCCGTTGGCGTTTGAAGAAGCAACCAAAGGACACCCCAAAGAACAAAGCTGTAAGATTTTGGCAGAAAAAGGGTTACTAGATAAGGGCGAGGGGCGTTATAAGTTTTTGCGAAGATTGCCACACAAAATAGATTCCAAGAGAACAAGGTGCTTTTTACTTTATCCAATCAACGAAAAAGAGGAAGAAGAAAGCGAAGCATAGCGAACAAAAACACAAACCACAAAGAGCGGAAAAAATAACCGCTCTTTTTTTTGCCCTTTCACTTCTTGAAAAAAATTTCTATATAGAACACCTAAAAAAAGTAGTCCAATTAGTCCAATAAAAAACATAGTCATAATAAAATCAATACGTTATATAAAAAATAGTATATATATTAATCAAAAATTGGACTAATTTACCTTGATTTTGGACTAAAATTAGTACTTTTTGGACTAAAATTAGTACTTTTTGGACTACAATTTTAACCCCTCAAAAAATCACTTTTTAAAATTGGACTACTTTTTTAAAAATTGGACTACAGCAGTAGTCCAAAAAATCGCTTGTAACTCATTGATTTTTAAGAAATTGGACTATTGGACTAATTGGACTACACTTTTTGCTTTATATATACACTTTTTTAATACCATTATTTGCAATCTACTCTTAACTACTCTTAACTACTCTTAACTACTTCAAATAAAGCCTTTTAGCTTTAAGATACATTTTGCAAAAACCAGCGATCAGACTTGAAACAGTCCCAAAATGGGACTATAATGTAACCACTTAACCAACAGGGCGGATTTATGCGAATTATTGCCATATCGACTTTAGTCAATTACTACCAACAACACCCCGAAACAGAGCAACCGCTTAAAGCGTGGATTGCAGAAGTAAAACGGGCGAATTGGCAGACAATGCACGATATAAAAGCTCAATATAAAAATGCGAGCGTACTAAAAAATCGCCGTGTGGTTTTCAACATAAAGGGCAATGATTACCGCCTAATTGTGGCGGTGGCGTTTAGATTAGGGGCGGTTTACATTAAATTTATTGGCACACATTCCGAATATGACAAAATCAATGCGGACGATGTGGAATTATAGGGGGGCATTATGCAGATTAAACCGATTAGAACAGAGCAAGACTATCAACAAGCATTACAAGCCGTTGAGCCGTTATTTGACCGTGAGGACGAGCTAACGCAATCAGAGCTAGATTTCTTTGATGTGATGATAACACTTATTGAAAACTACGAAAGCAAGCATTACCCCGTTGAATTACCTGACCCAATTCAAGCGATAAAATTCAGAATGGAACAGGACGAGCTAACCGTAAAAGACCTTGAGCCAATTATCGGGAAAGCTAACCGAGTGTATGAGGTGTTAAATCGAACTAGACCGCTATCGCTGAATATGATCCGAAATGTGAATAAGCATTTAGGCATAGGGGCAGACGTACTTATTCAAGCGATTTAATTCATACAATAAGAGCGGAAAAATGAAAAGCGATGTTATTAGTCAAGCATTGCAACGAGTGGCGAAAGATTGGGACATTGAGCAAATGGCACAAGCGGTTATTTCAGACGATCCAAACGCAAAAGCCATAGAAAGCGAGTTAAAGCAAGCATTAAGCGAGATTAAACATTAAGAATAGACTCAAAGCACCACAGGGCGAGAAAATCGCCCTTAATTTCGGGATCAGTACGCGCGCGTGAGAACCGCCCCGAAAGTGAGATATAGCAAGACTTGAGAGGGTAATCACACAGTAAAAAAGAACCACCACCAAACCATTTTAGAAAATATAATTATATTAGGCTTGTATAATGACTTATAACGCAATCAAAATTTGGGCAAGAATTGCAAAAAGTATTATCAAGTTGTGAAGCTATTTAAAGTGGATATAAAACAAGCAGAAAAAGAAATGACTTTTGATTTTAGTTATACGTTTAGTTATACGCAGAAAAATAAAATTGACTAAAGCCTATTATTTACAAGGCTTGAAGCCCACTAATTCAGATGACCCCAGCCCACCAATTCACATTCCAACCGATATTTATCCTTATAAATCTTGGTTTTGAAGTATTACTTGAGTTTTTATTATACTGGGATTGTTCATTTCTCTTTTTTCAACAAAGATAGCGCAAATAGAAATGCGGCGCTGATTACGACTGAAGGGCCAGTTGGAGTATCGTATTGTGCGGATAAAAGTAGTCCTATGGTTACCGCGCTCATACTTACACCAATGGCGATAATGACCATTTGTTCTGGCGTTTTTGCGAAGCGTCTTGCGGTGGCGGAAGGAATGATTAGAAGGGATGTGATGATTAATGCCCCGACAAATTTCATACTAAGGGCGATGGTTAAGGCGGTGAGTAGCATCAGAATAAATCGCATTTTTTTTACATTTATTCCTTCTACCTGTGCTAATTCTGGGCTTACTGTAGTTGAAATTAAAGATTTCCAAAAATAACCTAAACAGCCTGTGGTGAGGATAATGCCGGCGCTAACTAAGGTTAGATCTTCATAATTAATCGCTAATAAATCACCGAATAGGTATGCCATGAGATCAACCCTTACATTTTGTAGTAGGGCGACGGTAACAATACCGAGTGATAAGCAGCTATGCGCGATTATGCCTAATAAGGTATCTACAGAAAATTGTGTCTTACCTTCTAACCAGACCATGACTACCGCCAACACTAAAGTTAAACCTACAATTGCGATATAGGGATTAATTTCAAGGAAGATGCCTAAGGCGACTCCAAGTAGCGCCGAATGAGCGAGAGTGTCGCCGAAATAAGCCATTTTACGCCATACTATAAAAGCACCTAAAGGCGCGGTAACTAGGGAGAGAATGATTCCACAGAGCCAAGCGGGTAAAAGAATTTCTAACATAATAATTTCATTGATTATTTACTAGTATGGCAAACATCGCCATGTATGTTGTGTCGGTGATTGTGATTATGCGTGTAAAAAGCCACATTTTTCGCAAATTGATCGCCAAATAAATGAATAAAGGTCGGGTCTTGCGAAATGATTTCAGGTTTACCCGCACAACAAATATGTTGATTGACGCATAACACTTCATTTGTATTTGCCATTACTATATGTAGGTCATGGGAAACCATTAAAATGGCACAGTTCAACTGTTTTTGTGTTTGATGTATTAATTGATAAAGTTCTGCTTGCCCATTCATATCGACCCCTTGAGTTGGTTCATCTAGCACTAATAGGTTGGGTTTATTCAAAATTGCTCTTGCTAATAAAACCCGCTGCATTTCCCCTCCTGAGAGTTTTTGCATATTGTTTTGACGTAGATGCTGAATCGAAAGCAAATCTAGGGTATCGCTGATTTCCTTTGAACTGACATTTTCTTTGAGTTTTAGAAAACGTTCAACTGTGATTGGTAAGCTAGGATCTAAATAGATTTTTTGAGGAACATATCCAATCTTCACTTTGGGGTGATATATCACTTTGCCCGAGGTGGGTGTTTGTAATTTGAGCAGAACCTTTAATAAAGTGGACTTACCACCGCCGTTGGGTCCAACAATAGTGATAATTTGGTTTGGATAAATAGCGAGATTAATTTGGCGTAACGCATTTTTTTGCTCAAAAGATACATTGATATTTTTTAGCTCTACAAGGGGCAAATGAATAGCGTTAATCTGCATTATTGATTGGTTTTGAAAATATTAAAAAGATGGCTAAAAATAGCTTATTTTATTTAGTTATACAAGTTTAGGGAGTGAAAAAGCAAATTCTGTATATAATTTCTTCGGTTATTCCTGTTCTTGTGAAAAAAGATGAATTTTTTTCTGTGAATTTGGTCATAATAGGGCGTCATCATTATTACAATATTTTTTAAGGATTTTTTGAGTGCAGCATATTAAGTTAGCCAGAGATAGAAGAAAGCAGAAATTGCGCATTAAGATAGCAATTGTGTTTTTTGCAGCATTATCTATTATGCTAGGTGTTTGGCTTCATTATTCATCTAAAGATCCTGTACTCACTCCAAGTTCAAATTCACCTCAAACCCCATCTGTCAACACTATGACGGAGGCTTCTCAATCTAATCAGACTGAATCCAGTGCTTCATCTTCTATTGATGCAACATCTTTCTATGATCCTAATGTAAAAGATGATGAATCAGATGAAATTGAAGCCGAGCCTAAAATAGATTTAACAGGGTTGCCTGAAAATGCAAGAGATGCTTTGTTAAGTTTGTTTGATGGTTTGGAACAAGCAATCAAAATTAAAAATCAATTTGCGCATACTGTGGTCAATGGCGATACATTAAAAGATATTTTAGAGTTATCGGGGCTTGAGCCTGATGCTTATTTGCCATTATTAGATGAATACCCAGAATTGAAAAAACTGCGTGCTGGGCAGCAAATTTATTGGATTACGGATAATCAAAATGAATTAGAGTATCTAAACTGGTTGGTTTCAGAAAGGGAAGAACGTATTTATGAAAGAGATGAAAATCGAAAATTTAAACATCGAATAATCAAGAAGCAAAGCGTTTGGAAAAGAGAGATATTGAAAGGAAAAATCGAGGGATCTTTTAATTCTAGTTTGCATAGCTTAGGATTGCAGAGTCGCCAAATTAACCAATTAAGTAGCGCTTTGCAGTGGCAAACTAACCTTAAAAAATTGAAAAAAGGCGATAAATTCGCACTTTATATTTCTCGAGAATATATAGAGGATAAATTAACAGGGCAGGGTAATGTTGAAGCGATTCATATTGTTACAGGCGGTAAAAGTTACTACGCTATTCAAGCAAGTAATGGGCGTTTTTATAACAATCAAGGAGAAACTTTAAGTAAAGGATTCGCTCGTTATCCTTTACAACGTCAAGGTCGAATTTCTTCGCCATTTAATCCAAGACGAAAACACCCTATTACAGGGCGTATTTCGCCACATAAAGGTGTCGATTTTTCTTTACCAGTTGGTTCTCCAGTGATAGCGCCTGCGGACGGTACTGTTGAGAAAGTGGCTTATCAAGCAAGTGGCGCTGGGCGTTATATTATTGTTCGCCATAGCAAAGAGTATCAAACAGTTTATATGCACTTGAGTAAGTCATTAGTTAAAGCAGGGCAAACAATTAAAAAAGGTCAACGCATAGCGTTTTCTGGTAATACAGGGCGTTCTACCGGGCCGCATCTGCACTATGAATTTCATATTAATGGTCGCCCTGTGAATCCAATGACAGTTAAATTACCAAATTCAAGTCGTGGTTTAGCTAATGCGGAACGTAAGCAATTCTTAGTCCGCGCGAAAGAAATCGAACGTAAATTAAAGATTACACCTTAATCTAAAACAGAACCCATTTGGTTCTGTTTAAGTATTTAGTAAATAGCGCAAATAATAAACTATTGACTAACCAAGCCAATAAAACACTCACCAATAAATCAATAGGATAGTGCATCCCTAAGCGTAAACGACTAATTAGCATTAACACAGCCCAGAGGAAGGTTATGCTAATTAGAATGTTGGCACCGATTCCCTTTTGTTTTAACAATGTTAAAACGCCTATCACAAGCATTAACCAGCCAGCGGCAAAGATACTGTGTCCTGATGGAAATGAATATCCCACTTCTTTTTGGTAATGAGATTTTAACCATTCTGGAGTATTGGTTTGTGTTCGATAAAAGTTTGTAACCACAGTGGAACGTGCTTTTCGATTGAGCTGATAAAATTGATCTGATGATTGTTTTAATTGTTCTGTCATAGAAACAACATAAGGTCGAGGCTCGCTAAAGGCATTTTTTAAACCAGATTTAAGGCCTTGAGTAATAATGACACTTAGCGCCATGAAGAGAACCGCATAAACCCATTGCTTTTTGTTTTTGAAAAAAGGCAGAAGTAATAGTGGAAATACACCACAGGTTATTAACGCATAAGGGGTACTACCGCTTTCGGTTAATAAATATAGCCCATAATCCCATTTGCTTAGCTGATCGGAGTTTTGCCATTGCCAACCAATAATCCAAGTAAAAATAGGTACAAAGCATAATAATAAAGTATATAATGAGAGCCTTTTTAACATTTCTAGTGCCTTAAATAAAATTTCAAAGGCGCTATTCTAGCAGAACGGTCAATAAAAATAAGGATTGAGAATGGCAAAAATTGAATTAGTTACAGAAGCTAATTTACCGACAGAATTTGGTATGTTTCGCATTGTTGGCTTTGAATATCCTGAAACTAAAAAAGAACATATTGCGTTGGTGTTTGGTGATGTGCGCAACAGCGATAAACCTGTGTTGGCGCGAATTCACTCTGAATGTCTTACTGGCGATACCTTGTATAGTTTAAAGTGTGATTGCGGATTTCAATTAGCGGCAGCTTTACGTCAAATCAGTCAAGAAGGTGGTGGTGTTTTAATTTATCATCGAGAAGAAGGCCGCGGCATTGGCTTAATTAACAAAATTCGTGCTTATTCATTGCAAGATCAAGGATTAGATACAATTGAAGCAAATCTAGCTTTAGGCTTTGCCGCAGATGAACGTAATTTTGAAGTTTGTGCTGAAATGTTTGAATTATTAGGTATTCATCAAGTGCGTTTATTGACGAATAATCCCAATAAAATTGAAACAATGAAAAAAGCTGGAATTAATATTGTTGAACGAGTTCCTCTGAACGTGGGGGAAAACCGATATAATACTGAATATTTGTCTATTAAAGCAGAAAAAATGGGGCATTTTATTGTGCACAACGAGGAAAAACATTTATTAACTTGTCCGCATTGTACAGAGGAAATTCCTCATAAATAACCCTGATTCTGCATAACAATTTATATTAGGTACTAACTAGTACAACATTATAAGGAAAAAAAGATGAGCCAAGAGTATTTAGATTTTGAATTACCTATTGCTGAGTTAGAAGCGAAGATCGAATCCTTACGAGCAGTTTCTAGCGAAGATGATAAGATAAATCTTGATGATGAGATTGCGCGTTTACAAAAGAAAAGTGCAGAGCTGACTCAAAAAACCTTTGAGAACTTAGATGCTTGGCAAGTATCTAAAATGGCTCGTCATCCAAGTCGTCCTTATACACTTGATTATATCCAGCATATTTTTACGGAGTTTGAAGAACTTGCTGGGGATCGTGCTTTTGCTGACGATAAAGCCATTATTGGTGGACTAGCGCGTTTAGATGGAAGACCTGTTATGGTGATTGGCCACCAAAAAGGCCGCTCTGTGAAAGACAAAGTAAAACGTAATTTCGGTATGCCAGCGCCTGAAGGGTACCGCAAAGCATTACGTTTAATGCAAATGGCAGAGCGTTTTAATTTACCTATTATTACTTTTATTGATACGCCCGGGGCATATCCCGGTGTAGGCGCGGAAGAACGCGGTCAATCCGAAGCAATCGCGCGTAATTTGCGTGAAATGGCTACTTTAAAAGTACCTGTTATTTGTACCGTAATTGGCGAAGGTGGTTCTGGAGGCGCTTTAGCTATCGGTGTTGGCGATAAAGTAAATATGTTGCAATACAGCACTTATTCTGTGATTTCTCCTGAAGGTTGTGCTTCTATTTTGTGGAAAAGCGCAGAGAAAGCCTCTACCGCTGCTGATGTTATGGGATTAACAGCCGCCCGTCTTAAAAAGTTAAAGTTAATTGATAATATCATCGAAGAACCTTTAGGTGGTGCACATCGTAATATTGAGCTTATGGCTCAGAATTTAAAAGAGAGATTATTAAAAGATTTGGCTGATTTAACTCGCCTAGATACAGAGCAGCTTATTGAACGTCGTTATGCACGTTTAATGAGTTATGGCTATTGCTAAACTTATTTATATTTCATCTTTTAAGGAAATGATTTCTATTAAGTCTAACGTCGAGTTTCGTTAGACTTAATTGTTTATTTTGTTTAGACTGTCCCGCAAGTCTAACTTTTAACAATTTTTTTACAAACGGAGAAAAGAATGTCAATTAATGGTTCTGATCAAGATCCTTGGGGCAAGCCAGGAAATCAATCATCAAATAATCATTCAAACGGTAAAGATCAACAATCTAATTGGAACGATAATTCCAAACAAAATAATCAACAACAATCTCCGCCAGATCTTGAAGAAATTTTCAATAATTTGTTAAAGAAACTAGGTGGAAATAGCAAAAAAAATAACGGAAGAAATCAAAATAATGGCCGTCCTGTAAATATTGGGAAATTGTTGCCTGTAGCCGTTATTGCAGGCGCAATTTTATGGGGCGCTAGTGGTTTTTATACGATTAAAGAAGCTGAACGCGGCGTTGTTTTACGTTTTGGTGAACAGCATTCTATTGTTCAACCTGGTTTAAACTGGAAACCGACTTTTATTGATCGTGTTATTCCTGTGAATGTGGAGCGAGTGAAGGAATTGCGTACGCAAGGCTCGATGCTCACGCAGGATGAAAATATGGTAAAAGTGGAAATGACTGTGCAATATCGTGTGCAAAATCCAGCGAAATATTTGTTTAGCGTTACTAACGCCGACGACAGTTTGAATCAAGCTACCGACAGTGCATTACGCTATGTGATCGGGCATATGTCAATGAACGATATTTTAACCACTGGTCGCTCTGTGGTGCGTGAAGATACTTGGAAAGTGTTAAATACGATTATCGCTTCCTACGATATGGGGCTTGAGGTTGTCGATGTTAACTTCCAATCTGCGCGTCCACCAGAAGAAGTGAAAGATGCTTTTGACGATGCAATTAAAGCACAAGAAGATGAACAACGTTATATTCGTGAAGCGGAGGCTTATGCTCGTGAACGTGAACCTATTGCTCGAGGTGAAGCGCAACGTATCTTAGAAGAAGCAACAGCTTATAAAGATCGTGTTGTGCTTGATGCTAAAGGGGAAGTGGAGCGTTTCCAACGCTTATTACCAGAATTTAAAGCTGCACCAGAATTACTGCGCGAACGCTTATATATTCAAACCATGGAAAAAGTGATGGCGAATACGCCAAAAGTGATGCTAGACGCTCAAAACGGTAATAATTTGACTGTTTTACCTATTGAACAGCTACTTAAAGGAAAAGGTAAAAAAACTACTGAAGAATCTTCAATAGCAACAGAAAAAGCCGTGTTACCGCCTGTTTTAGTTGAAAAAGAAGTTTCACAACCAGTTCAACCTGTTCGTCAAGGGAGATTTAATTAATGCGTAAATTTTTAGTTCCTGCACTTATCCTCGCTGCTTCTGTGCTGTATTCAAGCATCGTTATCGTCTCAGAAGGTACAAGAGGCATTATGTTACGCTTTAGTAAAGTACATCGTGATGCTGATAATAAAGTGGTTGTTTATAACCCAGGTTTACATTTTAAGATTCCATTTATTGATTCTATTAAGATTTTAGATTCGCGTATTCGTACTTTAGATGGACAAGCAGATCGCTTTGTCACCGTTGAGAAAAAAGATCTTTTAGTTGATTCTTATGTGAAATGGAAAATTAGCGATTTTGGTCGTTTTTATACCGCAACTGGTGGTGGTGATTATAATCAAGCTTCTAATCTTTTGCGTCGTAAAGTGAATGACCGTTTGCGTTCAGAAATTGGTTCTAGAACAATTAAAGATATTGTTTCTGGTACGCGTGGAGAACTTATGGACGGTGCGCGTAAGGCATTAAATACAGGTGCGGATAGTACTGCGGAATTGGGGATCGAAGTGGTTGATGTGCGTGTAAAACAAATTAATCTACCAGATGAAGTTTCTTCTTCTATCTATCAGCGTATGCGTGCTGAACGTGATGCAGTAGCCCGTGAACATCGTTCTCAAGGACGCGAAAAAGCAGCATTTATCCAAGCAGATGTTGATCGCAAAGTAACCTTAATTTTGGCAAATGCGAATAAAACCGCGCAAGAACTACGAGGTTCAGGCGACGCTAGTGCAGCAAAAGTTTTTTCAGAAGCATTTGCCCAAGAGCCACAATTCTATGGTTTCTTGCGTAGTTTAAAAGCTTATGAAGCGAGTTTTGCAAATTCTGAAAATATGATGATTTTAAAACCAGATAGCAATTTCTTTCGTTTTATGCAGGCGCCAAACCAATAATCTATTGAGTTATTGAGAGCGTTTTAAAAGAACAAACGCCTTGGAAAGCGAATAAATTTATGTGACTTTCTGAGGTGTTTTTTTTATCGGCTCCGTGCCGTAAAACCACGTCCTTTAGGGTGTGAATATAAGGCACAAACGGCGTAGCCGTTTCAAACCTAACTAATCAGGTGTTTGTTGTTGCTCGATGTATTGACGAATAATAGATATAGGTGCACCACCACAACTACCTGCAAAATAAGACGGTGACCAAAGCTGATTACCCCAAAGTTTTTTGCGGAGACTTGGATAGTTTTTCCGTCTAATCATACGGCTTGAAACGCCTTTTAGGCTGTTTACCAATGTTGATACGGCAATTTTAGGCGGATATTCCACTAGCAAATGAACGTGATCATCTTCGCCGTCAAATTCCACCAATTTCGCTTCAAAATCATGGCAGACGCTTTCAAAAATCAATTTGAGTTCATTTAAAATCGCTTTCGTAAAAACATCACGGCGGTATTTAGTCACAAAAACCAAATGAACGTGCATATAAAAAACGCAATGTCTGCCGTGTCGAATATCGGTTTCTTTTTGCATAGACCAAGTGTAGAATGGATAGAAAATCCTATTCTAAACCTTGTCAATGCAACTACGCAAAGCCTTTAAGTTCGAGATAATGCCAAATGGCAGCCAAATCCGCAGAATTAAGCAGTTCTGTGGCTGTTCTCGTTTTGTATTCAATCGAGCGTTGGCTTGGCAAAATGAGCAGTATGAGCAAGACAATGCGTTCAAATTCAGCTACACCAAAATCGCCAACCTACTTCCACAGTGGAAAAAAGAGCTTGTGTGGCTTAAAGAATGCCATTCCCAAGTCCTTCAGCAGTCGCTAAAAGATTTAGAAAGTGCGTTTAACATTTCTTTTCCAAGCGGTCAGATTTTCCAAAATTCAAGAAGAAAGGCTTAAAAGAGAGCTTTCGTTTTCCGCAAGGTTGCAAAATTGAGCAAGAAAATGACCGCTTGTATCTACCGAAAATCGGTTGGGTTCGCTATCGCAATAGCCGCGAAGTGCTAGGCGAAATCAAAAATGTGACCGTCAGCCAAAAGTGCGGTCGCTTTTTTGTGAGCATTCAAACGGAATTTGAACACGAAATTCCCACACACAAAGGTGGAGAAATCGGTATAGATATGGGGGTTGCTCGTTTTGCGACACTTTCCAATGGTGAATTTTTTGAGCCATTGAACGCCTTTAAAACCTATCAGGGAAAATTGGCAAAACTGCAAAGAAAACTGAAAAATAAAACAAAATTCAGCCAAAACTGGCTGAAATTAAAGGCAAAAATCGCCAAGTTGCACCATAAAATAGCCAACTGTCGCAAAGACTTCTTGCATCAAACTTCAAGCAAAATCAGCAAAAACCACGCCATGATTTACGTTGAAGATTTACAAATTGCGAATATGTCCAAATCGGCGAAAGGTACGCTAGAGGCACACGGAAAAAACGTGAAACAGAAATCAGGGCTAAACCGAGCGATACTCGACCAGTCTTGGTTTGAGTTTCGCCGTCAGCTAGACTACAAAACACAATGGCGAGGAGGCTTTTTGATAGCCGTTCCTCCGCAAAACACGAGCCGAACTTGCCCTTGCTGTGGTCATACCGCAAAAGCAAACCGTGAAACACAAGCACATTTTGAATGTGTTGAATGTGGTTACATAGAAAATGCTGATGTGGTTGGTGCAATCAATGTGTTAGCACGTGGACGGGTCGTCGTCCAAGCGTAAAGAAAATCAGGCGAGGACATCGCCGCAGAGCTTGTGAAGTGAACCGCAGTAGCGGTCAGCAACAAGAACCCACCGAGAGTAGCCCACGCAAAGCGTGGGAGCTAGTAGGAATCCCCTGCCTTTAGGCAGGGGAGGATGTCAAGGCGACAGTTGATGACATTGAGGCAAAATTTACCGCACTTTTAGCTAATCTCAGTCCTAAAGCACTAAAACAGCTGAAAAGAAATATTGGGCGAAAACTCGCCCAAAGCCAAAGACAACGCATCGCAAAACAACAAAATCCTGATGGCACACCTTTTGCACCAAGAAAACCGCAAAAAAGGGGACGTATCAAACGCAAAGGAATGTTTGTGAAATTAAGACGTGCCAAATTCTTAAAAACCAACACAAAAGGCGAACAGTTAAGTGTCGGATTTTGGGGCAGTGATGCACATATTGCTTCTGTGCATCAATACGGTTTAAAAAGCCGAGTGCACCGCAAGCGAAATTACAAAGCACAATATGCAAAGCGAGAATTACTTGGTTTTACGGAACAAGATAAAGAAATGATAGAGGCGTTGATTATTCAGCAGTTAAGCGTATGAATAGCAGTAGTAGCGGTGTGTTGCAATTATCACCACACAAACAAAAGGTGATAAATCAATGTTAGGGTAAACACCACAATAGTGAAATAAACACCCCATTTATTATGTTTTTCAAGCCATTGATGAAAGGCGTTAAGGCGTTGATGAGCATATTGGATTTTGTGTTGAAAAGGCAACAACAATAAACCGCCCAACACGCACAAAAGGGCGAGTAACAACATAACAGGCAAGGCGTCAGAAATCGCACCAAAAACAAGGGAAGCAACAGAAATCAGCATCAAAATGGGTGCTGCGAATAAGAGCAGGAATAATGCCATACTATTTCCTTAAAAAAGGTCTTATTTTTTACAACCGTTCGAACAAGAGTAAGAGGAAGAACCGAAAAAGCCATATAACAGACAAGCCAATAAAAACTGAATAGCCAAACCAAAAACAATAGAGAGTTCCCCCGGCATCCCTAAATAACAATAAAGATACACATAGGGACCGGCTAAAAAGGCGAGAAGCAAGGCAATTAAAAACAAATCAAAGAGCAGATCGAAAGTCGTTTTTTTTGTCGCTTTTTTCATAACACCCCCAAATGAAATAAATAAAATCATATTTATTTTTTTAATTTTGTCAAACCAAGAGACAGCTTATGAAAAATCTAGAATTAAAAGTATTATTAAACACCGTAGATAAAGCCACAGCCCCCTTAAAAAATATCACCAAAGGGGCTAACCGACTTGCACAAGAAATAGGCAAAATGCAAGGTCGACTAGAGGGATTTAATAAAGTAAAAGTTAATGCCGAGAAGTTCGCGCAGGCTCGTAAAAATGCGAATGAATTTGCAAAATCTTTAACCACAGCAAAAGCCAACACAGAACAACTCCAAAAAGCACTTACACACAATGAAACGCAACTCAAATCAAGTTTTGCAAGATTAGGACCTGCCGCAAAGAAAGTAGAACAATATAAATCAGAATTAAGTGCGTTAAAGATGATTTATAAAACGAGTTCGAACCAAGTAGATAGAGGGCAAGCAAAAGCGAAGATTGCCGAAACAAGAACAGCATTAAAAGGATTGCGTGCAAATTTAAAGGCCTACAAAGCGGAATATAAGAGGCTAAACCAAGCAAACAAGAGTTTAACGCAGTCTTTTGAGAGTGAAAAAAATGCATTAAATAAACTGAATGAAAAATATAGCCAAAGCACAGGCGAACTCAAAAAGCTACAAGGGAAATTACGGCAAGCAGGCTTTAAAACTACGCACTTCTCACAAAGTCAAACCCAGTTAAAAAATGACATTAATAAAACAAATACGGCGTTATCTAAGCAAAAAATATGGCTTGAGAAAATCAACAAGTTAAGCAGTATAAAAAACAATATTGTAAATAAATTTCAAGGTGCACAAAGTTTTGCACATTACGGAATAGGGGCGGCATTCGCTGGTCGTTCAATTTTTGCCCAGCTCTCAAGGGTGGGGGGCGGTGTTGTGAATATGACAAAAACCGCAAGCCAATTTGAAAAATTTCAGTCTATTCTAGAAGTCACGGAAGGCAGTGCAGAAAAAGCAAAAAAATCTATGGATTGGGTGAAACAATTCTCAATTGAAACGCCTTTTAATTTAGAAGAAGTAATGGATTCCTTTGTTAAGTTGCGAGCATACGGACTAGACCCGACAAATGGGCTACTGAAAACCCTAGGGGATACAGGGGCGGCAATGGGTAAGCCAATTATGCAGGCGGTTGAGGCAATAGCGGATGCGGTAGCGGGTGAAAATGAACGCTTGAAAGAGTTTGGTATAAAAGCCCGAGCGGTAGGCAATAACTTTGAATATGAATACACCGACAAAAATGGCATTCAGCAAGTGGCAAAAGTAAACAAAAACAACCGAGCGAAAATTGAAAAAACGCTAACGGCTATTTTTAACAAAAAATACGCAGGAGCAATGAAAAAGCAATCCGAAACCTTAGGTGGCATTTTATCCAACCTTGAGGATCATTGGATCAATTTTCAAATGCTCGTAATGAGTTCGGGGGCGTTTGATTGGATAAAAACCAAGCTAAAAGGCGTATTAGATAAACTAGACGAAATGAAAAATAACGGCGAATTGCAAAAATGGGCGGAAGATGTGGGGGCGGTAATAAAGGACGTTGCTAAAGGGCTTTGGGACATTGTTTTATTGGTTGTTAAAAGCGTGAAATTTTTCGCCGATCTTTCCAGAGAAAATAAAGGGCTAATAGCGTCTTTTATCAAATGGGGGCGATTTTAGGGGGCATTTTAACCGCACTTGCCCCGCTCTTGTTTTCTCTTTCTATTCTCATTCCTATGTTGGGTGTATTAGGCGGTGCAATATCTGCTTTATTTGGGCTTTTAATGGCGAATCCGATTGTTTTGGTGATTGGGGCAATCATTGGGGCGTTGTATCTCCTTTGGAAAAATTGGGATGCGGTGAGTGCGTTTATTCGCGACTGTTGGCTGACGTTAACTCAATCGGTGGGGGAAATGTGGGATGCGGTTGTCAATAACATAACTGCCCTTTGGCAGTCTTTGAAGAATTTTGCCACTAATATTTGGGGAAAGATCACCGACAGCATCACGCAAGCATTAAGTCCGATTTTAAGCATAAAAGAGACAATTGCCGACATAATCGACAGCGTGAAAAACTTCTCTTTTAAAGGCTTAAAAAACGGCGTTAAAAATATGCTAGGGATAGGGGATAAAAGCCGAAAAATTGAAGAAGAGAACGGTTATGTAGGCTTTTCTCACGGTGGCTACACAGGCAACGGTGGAAAATACGATCCTGCAGGTATTGTTCACCGAGGTGAGTTCGTGTTTAACAAAACCGCAACCGCAAGACTTGGCACGGGCTTTCTTAACAC
This sequence comes from [Haemophilus] felis, assembly GCA_002015125.1. Taxonomy (GTDB): domain Bacteria; phylum Pseudomonadota; class Gammaproteobacteria; order Enterobacterales; family Pasteurellaceae; genus Pasteurella; species Pasteurella felis. The sequence goes on along the minus strand of MUYB01000049.1, from coordinate 8,474 downwards.
ATTGCATAATGCCAAATCCGCCCGTGCAGGTATATTGGCTGCTGGACTTAGCTCAAGTATGGCAACAGCAAGCCCGATTCAGATTGATAATCGACCTGCACTAAGCACAGGCGCAGGGGCGGTTGTTAATAGCCCAATGCATATCACCATTAATATTAATGCCTCACAAGGACAAAGTGCGGTTGATATTGCGACAGCCGTCCGTCAAGAACTTGCAAAGTTAGAACAACAACGCCAAGTCAAAATGCGTTCCTCATTGCGAGATTGGGACTAGGAAATAACCGCACTTTGCCCGTGCGGTTTTTTGTTACTTCACTTTTCACAATCTCAAACTCTCGCACACATTGATAAAACCAACAACAATAAGCGTATTTATGTTGAATAGATGAGTGTTTTATGAGTGCGGATAATAACCGAAGAATAGAAAACCTGCTCCGCTTTGGGGTGATTGCTGAAGTGGATCACAACGCCGCTAAAGCTCGAGTAAAGAGCGGTCAAATTCTCACGGATTTTTTACCCTTTTTAACCCTACGCACTGGCACAACAAGAACCTGGTCGCCGCCAACGGTCGGGGAACAATGTGTTGTGCTTGCAATGAGTGGAGAGCTGACAACCGCCGCCATTTTAACAGGGCTTTACACACAAAATAGCCCGAGCCATAGTGCAGATGAACACGTGATTACATTCGCAGATGGTGCAACGATTACATACAATCAAGCAAGTTCAGCATTAACGGTAAACGGTATTAATACTGCACACATTACCGCAAAAACCAGTGTTACCGCCGAAACCCCGAAAGTGATTTGCTCACAGGATTTAGAAATCGGTGGGAATGTTTTAATTCACGGGAATATGCAAATTACAGGAAATGTTGATTGTTCTGCTGATGTGGTTGCTTCAGGCGTCTCTCTCGTGACCCACACCCACCCGGGCGACAGTGGCGGATCCACAGGAACACCAAGCTAATGAACAAACACACAGGCGAAATACTAAAAGATGAGGGATTGCATATTAAGCAATCTATCGGTGATATTTTAATCACGCCTATTGGTTCACGCATTCAACGGCGTGATTATGGTAGCCAAATACCCCTATTGCTCGCAAAGCCAATGAGCCACGCCCTATTGTTGCAAATTTCAAGTGCGGCAGTAATGGCATTAACCAAGTGGGAACCTCGCATACAAATTACAGCATTTAAGCCTAAAGTGGAAGAAAGCAAAATCACGGCGACACTTATCGCACGAAGAATTGACACAGAAAAACAATTTGAGTTAAACGGCATTTTTTTAGGTGGTAAACAATGAGCGAATTAGTGGATTTATCAAAATTAGAAAAGCCAAATGTTATTGAGGAACTGAACTTTGAAAATTTGCTTGAGCAACGCAAACAAGCCTTTATCGCATTGTATTCGGAAGAAGAACGTCCATTTTGGCAAGCTCGCTTAAACCTAGAAAGTGAACCTATTACCAAACTATTGCAAGAAAACTGTTATTTACAAATCTTAGAACGTCAACGTATTAATAATGCCGCTCACGCCACGATGCTTGCGTATGCAACGGGGGCGGACTTAGATGTGATTGCCGCCAATTTCAATGTGAAGCGACTATTAATTCAGGCAGAAAACAATGAGGTTACGCCGAAAATCCCCGCCATTTACGAAGACGACACCGCCTTGCGCTTGCGTGCGCAGCTAGCGTTTGAAGGGTTATCTGTGGCAGGTCCTCGCAGTGCTTATATTTTTCATGCGCTTTCGGCTCATTCTCAAGTGGCGGATGTTGCTGTTGCTTCCCCTCAGCCTGCTTATGTCACAGTAACTATTTTAAGCTGAGAAGGGCAAGGCATCGCAAGTGAAGAAGTGTTAAGTGCGGTGCGAAAAACGCTAAATGATGAAAATATTCGCCCCATTGGTGATCGTGTAACCGTGCAGAGTGCCACAATTCAAGAATATCAAATTCAGGCGAAGTTACATATTTATCGTGGTCCTGAATACGAACCCATTAAACAAACGGCGTTAAAAAATCTCAAGCAATACAGTGAGGAAAAGCATCGCCTTGGGCGTGATATTTCTCTTTCTGGCATTTATGCCGCTTTGCATATTGAGGGCGTGCAACGAGTGGAACTTATTGAACCCGCTCAAGATATTGTGCTACCCCCCGAAAAAGCAGGATTTTGCACAGACATTGATTTACAACTGGTAACTTCTGATGATTACTAATCAAACCTTACTCCCTACGGGTTCATCAACCTTAGAAAAGCGTGCCGCAACCATTTTAAAAAGTGCGGTAGAAAATCCGATTATTATTGCGGACTTAATTAATCCCAAGCGTTGCCCTGTTCATCTTTTGCCTTATCTTGCTTGGGCGTTTTCGGTGGATAAATGGGACGAAAATTGGAGTGAAGAGGTTAAACGTCTTGCTATTGAACAAGCCTTTTTTATCCATAAACACAAAGGCACTATTGCAGCCGTTAAGCGAGTGGTTGAACCAATTGGCTATTTAGTGGAATTAAAAGAATGGTTTAACACCCAACCACAAGGCATCGCTGGTACATTCAGCCTAACTGTAGAGGTATCAGAAACAGGTTTAAATGAACAAACCTATAATGAACTGGTTCGCTTAATTAATGATGTCAAACCTGCCTCACGCCATCTTACACAACTTGCTATTAGTATATCGCCAACAGGCAATGCTAATGCGTTTTTAGCCCAATACACAGGTGAAATTATTACGGTTTATCCACAGTAGGAAATGATATGACAAAACAATATTATGCAGTATTAACCCATTACGGTGAACAAAAATTGGCAACAGCGATTGCCACGAGACAACCTTTAAATATTACCCATTTTGCCGTAGGCGATGGCAATGGGCGAGAAACTACCCCAAACCCGAGTTATACCGCATTAGTACAAGAAGTCTATCGAGCGAATATCAGTGTGGTATCGAGAGATCCTCGCAACTCTCAACAAATTATTTTTGAATTAACCATTCCTGAAAATGTAGGCGGTTTTTATATTCGTGAAATGGGGATCTTTGACGCACAGAATAAATTGGTAGGGTATGCCAACAGCCCAGAAAGTTTTAAACCTACCGAACAAAGCGGCTCGGGCAAACTCCAAGTGATAAGAATGATTTTGCGCGTGAGTTCATCAGAAGCGGTGCAACTCACTGTGGATAATTCGGTTATTTTTGCATCACGCCATCAACTCAACCCAAAAACCATTAATGCTAGCTCGCAAAATAATGTGGACGAAACGGGGCACAGCCACCAAATCGCCCAAGCCAGCACAGCCCAAGCAGGCATTACCCAACTCGACTCAAGTACAAACTCAAACGCAGAAGACCGAGCCGCTACACCAAAGGCGGTAAAACAGGTCAATGACAAAGTGGAAAGCAATGCTCGCAGTCTCAATGAACGCATTCCCAATAGCAAAAAATCCAGCGCTACCAACAGCAACAGCTCCGACACGGTCGCCACCTCAAGAGCGGTGAAAACGGCTTACGACCTCGCAAACAGCAAACAAAGCCCAGCGACCACCCTAGCAGGCTACGGCATTACGGATTTTCAACTGAGAGCCGCCACAGGCAACCTAAACGACTACCGCACCGCAGGGATTTATTCCATTAATTCCATTCACAACAGCTACAACCGCCCTGCAGAGGGCGTGCGACAATCGCAAGGCTTTACAGGCAATCTGCAAGTTATCACAGGGGGAGCAGGCAATGAGAGCTGGTGTCATCAGATTTTCAGACGGCACTATTCAGGCGAAACATACGAACGCTGGCAAACCGCAAGCAACAATAACAGCTGGTCGGAATGGAAACGCACCGATAATCAAGACGGCTTGCCGATTGGCTCGGTGGTCGCCTTTCCAAAAGAAATCGCCAATCCTCAGGGTTTTCTACGTTGTGACGGAACGACTTTTTCGCAAAACACTTATCCCGATTTATATCGGGTGTTAGGCAATAAAAACCGCTTGCCGAACTTAACCCGTTCAGATGTAGGGCAATTAGCCTATTTTCCAACAGATACTATTCCTGAAGGTTGGATTGCTTTCGATAGCATTCGTAGCACAGTCAATGCGACCAGCTATCCAGAACTTTATCGCTACCTTATTGGTAAATATCGTTCTATCTCTAATGTACCGCTTGCGGAAGATAGATTTATCCGCAATGCAGGAAATGGGTTAAGGGTTGGGGAGAAGCAGGAAGATGCCATCCGAAATATACGAGGAGAACTTAAATCAATCTTTGGAAGTGATCGATACACCCTATATACCACAGGCTCGGGGGTATTTGAAGTAACAGGAAGACAAGCGGATTACTCATTTGGTGCTGGTGGTCATCATGGAAAAAAAGACACCACCATTTTTGATGCATCAAAAGTGGTACCAACTGCTAATGAAAACCGCCCCAAATCCATCATCTTCAAACTCTGTATTAAAGCCAAAAACAGCTTTGATGATGTGCAATTTTGGATTAAAGCCTTTGGCGAAGTGGTCAACGTAGGACAGCTAGACGCCAGCCGATTAGCACAGGATTTGCAACAAGTGCGGTCGGAAAAAGCCAATATTGACCATACGCATACTGTGAGCCAGATTACGGATTTTAATCCTGAGGTTGTTAAATTAATTAATCAACATAGTGGGTTTACTCAGAATATAAGCACAAACGGCTGGACGGTTTTGCCTAACGGATTAATGATTCAATGGGGTGTTGCGACAACAAATGATATTTTATTCCCACGCGCCTTTCCTCAAGAATGTTTTATTGTATCTCACTCGAAAACGGGTGGAGGGCGAGATACAAGAATTAGTGATGTCTCAAGAACTGGTTTTACATCATACGCCACTATTGCGGTTGGAACGACATATTATGTAGCTATTGGTCATTAGCGCGTAGGGTGGGCTTTAGCCACCGATAAATCGATGAATTTACCCATAATGATAACGACAGGCAGCGATTAAAATTGCATTATCGGTAACGGAATAGACTAAGCGATGTTCATCATCAATGCGACGAGACCAATAACCGCTTAGATGAAATTTCAAGGGTTCAGGCTTGCCGATACCCTCAAAGGGAGAACGCTGAATATCTTTAATTAACGCATTAATGCGTTTTAGCAATGCCTTGTTATTGGCTTGCCAAAAAAGATAATCCGCCCAAGCGTTATCAGAAAAGGTCAGGTTCATTCGACAAGTTCTCTTATTACGCCCTGACCTGCTTCTAATTGTGCAACACTTTCAAGCAAGCGCTTTGCATTTACTGGCGAGCGGAGCAAATAGGCGGTTTCTTGTAACGAATTAAAATGGGAAAGCGAGAGCAAAACACAATCTTCCCCTTTATTGCGAGTGATTAAAATCGGTTCGTGATTTTCCACCGCAGTAAGCATTGTGTTGGCAAGATTAGATCTTGCTTTTGAATATGAAATGGATTGCATAAATTTCCCTTTTTATTATTTGTTGTACAGGATATTGTACAACATAAGGAGGATAAATCAACCATTTTTAACTCCGCTATCGCAAGCGTCTCGCTTGTGATTATTGAGAACAACCAGCGAGACGCTGGCGGTAACAATAAGGGATATTTTGTAGGGACGCAACGCATTGCGTCCGTACGATGGAGATTGATATTGGAAATCCTGAGCTAGCTACTTACGCTGCTTTTGCCACTTCAAATTGTGCTTGAGAAAGCAAATTGCGACCGTGTAGCCATTGTGCCACCTCACGCCAAGAATAGAGAGCGGAGCCACTGGCAACACCGTAAACAGGTGACGGAAAATCTTTTGCACGTTTGCCGTTGGCAAACTGGGACAAGGCGGCACGGCTTAAACCAGCACGAGCGGCAATTTCGCTTAAAGAACTTACCCCCGCTTCTTGCACCACTAAATCAGCGAACCCTGCGGTGCGGATGTTCTCTAAAGCGGAGTGAATAGCGGTTTTGGCATCAGAGGCGGAGCGGTCAAATTCCAAATACACCGCATTATTGTGAAAGCAAACCAACGCATCATCACAACCTGCTTCAAACAAGCGGTCTTCAAGGTTGTCAGTGTGGCGACTGGCGTCACGGATGAGTATGGAAAAGTGATAAAGGGTCATTCGTCCTCCGAACATTCATTCACCTTGCGGATAATCTGTTTAGCGTGATTTTCAGGGGATTTTGGCGTACTCCACACACTCATTTGATGTTCGCTATGCCCACGCAAACAACGCAAACGGCAAAAACTATGGGCGGATTTGCCCGATGGCACGATTTGCCAACCGTGCGAAACGGCATAATCGAGAGCGGCTTGAATGTGTTTATTGGGATGTTTTGCCATAACCTAATTCCTGAGATTTGGCAGGATAATAAATGAAATGTTAACAAATGTAAACGGAGAAAACAAATGCAAATCTACTTTAAAAACGGCTTTTATTTCGATGACGGCTTAACCTCAATTCCTGAAAGTGCGGTTGAAATTTCCCACGAAACTTACACCGCTTTACTGCAAGGGCAAGCGGCAGGAAAACAAATTCACACCGCTGAAAATGGCAAGCCCATATTAATTGAGCCACAGCCGAGCGAATATCACCAGCTAGAAAACGGGCAATGGGTGCTTTCAGAAGAAAATCAGGCGACACTGTTCGCCGAGAAGAAAAGGCGTTTAATTAAGAAATCCTGCAATTTCAGCACCGCTTCAGCTTTCGCCTTGGCTTTTTCCCTTGCTGCATCCGTGGTTTGATTAAATCGCGCCATCAGCTCCGCATCAGGCTTGCGCTCCACCACTTCCACCGCTGGCACAGCTTCTAACGCCGCACGCATTTTGAGCGCTTGCTGGGTTTCAGGGGGAAGGCTGGAGAAGTGGTATTCATAGGTCAGCCCTTTGACCCCTTCTCTAGTTCTCTTTTCCCAGTTCTCTCTATCGGCTTTTTTAGTTATTCCGCGATCCGAACTTGGTAGCCCTTGAGTTCCTAACAATTCCTGAACTGAATACCATTCTTTCATTTCAGTTCCTCCTAATCTTTTATGGGTAGCGAGTAGGCCAGATGTCTTGAGGCGTTAAACCCACGGCTTCTGCAATGATCTTTTCTCCTTTTGGATAACGTCTTTCTAAAGCATTATTTAAGGTTGTGGGACGTAATCCAGCCTTGACCGACAAGGCTGAGATCGAAGTGCCAGATTTACGCACCAAAGCAACAATATCGGCTCGGTGCATATCTTCCTTTTTGATCTTTTCCATTTGAGTGGTATCCTAAATAATTAACTAACTTGAAAAATTTACTTGATTAAGTAACTTGAAACGAACTATAACACCACTTTGTAACGAACTCAATAGTTCTTTTCAAGAAAATTTCAGTTCTTTTTAAGTTCCTTTTAAAATCAAATAGTTAGTTGGAAATAATTTAAAAAGAACGGAGTTCGTTACAAGGAGCATTTATGGGGAACTCAAAAGAGTGGTGGTCTGTATCAGAACTTTTAGAAAAAAAGCTGGAAACGTTACCCAAAACAGATAAAGGGATCAGTAAAAAAGCAGATAGGGAAAACTGGGGAAAGCGGCAAAGAGTAGGGGTTAAAGGGAAAACATTTGAATACTATGTGGGCGATATGCCAACCAGCGTACAGCAAGCCCTAGGCTTTAGCGTAGCACTTCCAGCCAGCCCCCAATACAACCACGATGATTTCGTTGTTACCACGCCATCAGGCGCAGAAATTGGCGTAGAACTCAAAGCCAAACGACACAACGGCAACGCAGGCGCAGGCGAGCTACTGCAAGCCGTGCAGCTTATTGAACAGGCATTAGCCCAAATCGGCAAAGCACCGCCACCCACGCAAAATGACGGCTTAAATAACATCGAACGCCACCTTGTGCGTTGTTTCCGCACCGCTAGCGAAGAAGGGCGCGTAGCCATTCTGAACATCGCCGAAACAATGGCAGCGATGCAAGAGAAAAAAGAAGAGAGCGAGCCACTTGAGAATTATCAAGTAGCCTAATTTAAACGCCGTTTAAACACCCTTAAATTTGGCGCAAGCGTTTCGCAGTTCTAGCGGTTCAACTCCCCACCTGCGCCAAATTTTTCGCAATTCATTATTTTTCCTTTTCTTTGGGCATAAAAAAGGGGCTACCGCCCCGAAGCCCCAATTCTCAACGGCTCAACCGTCCGCCAAGTTCCGAAAAATTCCGCCAAATCCCTATTTCTTTTTTTCTTAGTTTTAATGGTTTTTAACAGCCGTTATTTCTCGGTTTTTAATCGCCATAAAGCCATCTTGTGAGCTTTGTCTGACTGTCGTTCTACAATCCCCTTTTTGAGCAACCTATCCATTGCCGCATGAACATTCTTGATATAGGTACGATTTACAGGGGTATTAGGTTGATTATCTGCAATGAGAATTTCTTTTGTAATTTCTTCAACTCGCCAATAACGATGTGGTTCTATTTTGAGTAATCGGATAATTAAGGTAGCTGAATTTGGGTGTAATGGACAAAATAGTTGCTAA
>MUYB01000048.1 GCA_002015125.1 [Haemophilus] felis | reverse complement strand
CGTAAAGGAAAACGAGGTCGTGGAGCAGCAGGAAAAGTGGCTGTTTTTGGGGTGTTGAAAAGGCAAGGGAAAGTGTTTACTGTGGTCGTCAATGATACGAAAACAACAACGCTAATGCCTGTTATAGCAAGGAAAATCAAGCCTGACAGCTGGGTTTATACAGACACTTATCGTAGTTATGATGCCCTTGATGTGAGCGAATTTCACCACGAACGAATTAACCATTCGGAACTGTTTGCAGTGAAACAAAATCACATCAACGGCATTGAGAATTTTTGGAGTCAAGCTAAGCGGATACTCCGAAAATATAATGGAATTGACCGAAAAAGTTTCCCTTTATTCTTGAAGGAATGTGAATTTCGGTTTAATTTTGGGACACCAAAAGAACAGCTTAAAACGTTGAGAAAATGGTGTGAAATTTAGGGCTAATCTACGTCAGCCCCTATTTTAATTTTAGCAAAATTATTTTTACCTAATATTTAAGCTATTCCTCAGTATTTTTCTCTCTAAAATTTAAACCTTTAGACTTAAGTCTAAAGGTTTATTTCTGTGCTAAAGCTAGACCTAGATGGTTTAGCGTCATAAAAAGTTAAGCCTTAAAACAAGCGACCATATGTTGTCCAGTACCGTTAAGCACAGGTTTTTCCTTACTACAATATTGTTCTGCTTGTGGGCAACGCGTTCTAAATACACAACCAGAAGGAGGTTTGATTGGTGAAGGAAGATCACCTTCCAACAACTGGATTTGTTTATTTTTTTCCAATTTAGGATCAGGAATTGGTACAGCAGACATTAGAGCTTTTGTGTATGGATGCTTGGTTTGATGATACACTTGTTCATAATCTCCTAGCTCCACAGCATTACCCAAATACATCACCAATACCCTATCCGATATATGTTTTACCACCGCTAAATCATGTGCAATAAAAATCAGTGATAATCCCATTTCTCGTTGTAGCGATTTCAGTAAATTCACCACTTGTGCTTGAATAGACACATCTAATGCCGATACTGGCTCATCACAAATAATCAACTTAGGTTCAACAATCAAAGCTCGAGCAATACCAATACGTTGGCATTGTCCTCCAGAAAATTCGTGAGGATAGCGGTTAATAAGATTAGGTAATAAGCCTACTTTCAACATCATTGAACGAACTTTTTCCTTTACTTCCTCAGCACTTAAATGCGGTTGATAAATTTTTAACGGCTCAGCAATGATATTTCCAATAGTCATTCTTGGATTAAGCGAAGCAAGTGGATCTTGGAAAATCATTTGAATATCACTACGTACTGATTTCCACTTAGCTTCTGTATATTGCGTCAAATCCTTTCCAAGCCATAAAATCTGACCTTCAGTACTCTCTACTAAACCTGTGATTGCACGAGCTAAAGTCGATTTCCCACAGCCTGATTCCCCTACTACTCCTAAGGTTTCACCTTCATAAACCTTAAAGGATACTTGATTAACTGCTTTTAGAGTTTGATGTTTAGCGAAAAAGAGATATTTACTATTTTTAATTTTAAAATGCACACTCAAATTTTGAACATCTAAAATCATTTTTTTCATGTCAGTCATTAAACATTACCTCTTATTAATTGCTCTGCTGGAATAAAACAAGCTCGTGTATGCTGAAAATTAAGTTGCTCCAATGGTGGAGAATTTACGCATTTTTCTGTAGCATAAATACAACGAGGTTGGAATGGACAGCCACTTGGCAGATGCAATAAATTTGGTGGATTGCCTGGAATGGTAATCAATTCTTCTTCCTCTCCATCAAGACGAGGAACCGCATTAATTAAGCCGATGGAATAAGGGTGAGTAGGACGATAAAAAATTTGTTCAGCACTGCCATATTCCATCGTTCGTCCTGCATACATAACGAGTACGTTATCACATATACCAGCCACCACGCCAAGATCATGAGTGATCATGATGATTGCAGTGTTAAACTCGGTTTTAAGTTCGTTAAGTAAGCTCATTATTTGTGCTTGTACAGTAACATCAAGAGCCGTTGTTGGTTCATCGGCGATAAGTAATTTAGGACGACAAAGCAAGGCCATTGCAATCATCACACGCTGGCGCATACCTCCTGAAAATTCGTGTGGATACATATTCATCCGTTTGCGAGCTTCAGGCATTTTTACTGCATCAAGCATTTTCACCGATTCTGCAAAAGCAGTTTGACGATCCATTCCTTTATGCAAAATAAGTACTTCCATCAATTGTTCACCAATTTTCATATAAGGATTTAAGGAAGTCATGGGATCTTGGAAAATCATAGCAATTTGCTCTGCACGTAGCCGGTTTAGTTGTACTTCAGGTAAATTCAAAATTTCTTCACCATTAAATTTTGCCGAGCCTGAAGCCAAACCATTATCTGCCAGCAATCCCATTAAAGCAAAAGCAGTTTGTGATTTTCCTGAACCTGATTCGCCAACAATACCTAAAGTTTCGCCTGCATTAAGCGAGAAAGTCAAATTGTTAACAGCAGTAACCTCACCATCTGGTGTTTTAAACGTTACTCGCAAATCCTGTACATCTAGTAATGTATTATTCGTCATGCTTCACTCCAAATAGCATTAGCGATCTTTTGGATCAAGTGCATCACGCAATCCATCGCCAATAAAGTTAAAACAAAATAGGGTTATCACCAAAAATAACGCAGGGAAGACAAGCAACCATGGAGTAACTTCCATTGAGCTTGCTCCATCATTGAGTAGAGCCCCCCAACTGCTTAAAGGCTCTTGTGTACCCAATCCTAAAAAACTGAGAAAAGATTCAAATAAAATCATCCCAGGAATTAACAAGGAAGAATAAACTACAACCACCCCTAATACATTTGGTACAATGTGTCGCCAAACAATTTGACGAGAGGAAACACCACTGACGATAGCGGCCTCAATAAATTCCTTTTGTTTTAAGCTCAAGGTTTGGCCGCGTACAATCCTTGCCATTCCCAACCAAGAAACCATACCAATCGCCACAAAGATCAGGAGAATGTTTTGACCAAAAAAAGTGACAAGTAAAATAACAAAAAACATAAATGGAAAGGAATCGAGAATTTCAAGAAAACGCATCATAATAGTATCCACAATACCGCCGATATAACCCGATGTTGCACCATATAGCGTTCCCATTAATACGGCAATGAATGCACCAGCTACTCCCACAAGCAAAGAAATTCGCCCACCAATAGCCACTCTCACTAATAAATCACGCCCTGAAGCATCTGTTCCAAAATAATGGGCTGTTTCAAAATCAGGCGCCATTGAGATCATTTCCCAATCAGTATCGTCATAGCTATGAGGGATAAATGAAGGTGCTAAAATCACAAATAAACTGACACAAAATAAAATCACCAAACTCATTACGGCTGCTTTATTGTGAAAAAAACGGCGACGTGCATCTTGCCATAAACTACGACCTTCAAGGGTTTCTAATTTTTCGCCGAGGGCTTCAAGTAATTCTGTATTTTTTTGATTTTTAATCATAATGTAATCTCTCGCAAAATTGACGGCTAATAATAACGAATTTTTGGATCGATAAGAGCATATAGAATATCCACAATAGCGTTAAAGACGATGGTTAATGCTCCCACTAAAATCGTTAAGCTAAGCACTAAAGAATAGTCTCGATTTAACGCTCCATTGACAAATAATTGCCCAATTCCAGGCAAGCCAAAAATACTTTCAATCACCATCGAGCCTGTAATAATCCCTACAAAAGCAGGTCCCATATATGAAATCACAGGCAGGAGTGCAGGACGCAATGCATGTTTGAATAAAATATATTTCATTGGCAAGCCTTTCGCTTTTGCCGTGCGAATAAAATTAGAGTGCAATACCTCAATCATTGAACCACGTGTAATACGAGAAATACCTGCGATATAAGATAAACAGAGTGCAGTAATTGGCAGTAACATAAATCGCAATTGCCCCCCTTCCCAGCCACCTGCTGGCAACCATTGCAACGAAATAGAAAAGAGCAAAACGAGCAAAGGAGCCACCACAAATCCAGGCACAACAACACCTGTCATTGCAAAGGTCATAATAAAATAATCTAGCCATTTATTTTGCTTGAGTGCCGCAATGGTGCCTGCTAGCACGCCTAAGATTAATGCAACAATAAACGCAAATACGCCAAGTTTAAAAGAAACTGGAAAGGCACTTGCCACAAGTTGATTAACACTGTAATCCTTGTATTTGAAAGATGGACCAAAATCGCCGTGAGCAAGATCTTTTAAATAAATAATATATTGTTTATATAGCGGTTCGTTAAGGTGATATTTTGCCTCAATATTAGCGATCACTTCAGGAGGGTAATTTTTCTCACTGCTAAATGGACTCCCTGGTGCTAAACGCATCATAAAAAACGAAATGGTGATGAGAATAAAAAGTGTTGGAATAGCCTGTAAAAAACGGCGAAAAATAAGTTTAAACATAAAACGATAATCCAAATCCGATAAAAAATAAAAGAAAAGAAAAAGTGCGGTTTAAAACCGTTAACCGCACTTTGATTAACGTTTATTTCGTTAAATAAACTGTAGAAGATCAGACTTGATCTGACAATTCACTATAAAAAGTGAGAGTTTCCCGTTTAGAATATGAGTGCAAAATT
>MUYB01000047.1 GCA_002015125.1 [Haemophilus] felis | reverse complement strand
CATTTTTGTCCATTACACCGAAAAACTAAATCCGAAAATTAGCAAGAATTAGCATTAGATGCAAACTTAGAAACCTACTTAATCAGGGCTTATCTTTATTGTTGATAAGCCCTTTTTTTACCTTAGCCCTTAAAAGCAGGTAGCATATTAAACATTGCCAAGAAGTGGAATAAAGCGGTAACAATACCAAATAGAATAACTAATAGAATTGTTGCTGAGCTGCCACCTACAACAAATCCTGATTTACCATTTGCTAATTGGCGAGATTTTCTGGCTAATAATGCAGGAATAATACAAGCCCAAATGGTTGCGACGGCACCTGCATAGCCAATAGCTTTTAAAAAGCCCATTGGGAATAACACAGATAAGATGAGAGGTGGTAGGAAAGTCACTGCCCAAGATTTTGCTCGCCCTGTTTTAGTGTTGTCAAATTTGAACACATCCGCAAGAAAATCAAATACGCCCAGTCCAACACCAATAAAGGAAGGCAGAATTGCCGCAATAGAAAACGCGTTAATCGCTTGTTTCACGGAGGCTGATTCAATCACATTGCCTAATGCGCCAAGTAAGACATCTAAATTACCATCGCTAGCAATCACTGGCGCAAATTGATTACGCGGTAAATTACCGAAAATGGATAGCACCCAAAGTAAGTATAAGCTCAGTGCGATAGCGGTACCGCCTACAATAGCAAATTTAGCTTTGCGCTCTTCTCCATAATATGCGCGCATGGTTGCAACAGAATGATGATAACCAAAGGAAGTTAAGGCGACGGGTAGTAGCCCCATAGCATACATGGCATAGTTGCTTTCTGTTGCTTGAGTGTCAAATAAAGTAGCAAGATCAATATTTGCCGTTAAGCCGAACACACTAAAAACAAAAGAGGATGTCATGAAAAGAATTAATATTACGGAAACTCTATCCACAATTCGTGTGGAATGCCACACAAAGAACGAGAAAATCAGTACAAAATAAACAGATAAATTGTTGATGACATTTACGGTATTGCCTAATAAGCTTTTGTTACCGTATTAAAAGAAGCGCGCAAATCAAAATGCTTATAAGCTTCTAACAATAACCAACCTGATAGCGTCATCGTAATCATGGTTAAACAGATAGTGAATATAGACCAAAGCGTCCAAGCGCCAGCGCCTGAAGTTGGTAACCCAAGCATACCCGCACCTACGCAAACACTTGCAATGATACAGACACCACCAAAAATGGAAGGACTTTTTTTCATAATAAATTTCCTGCTAATAAAATGAAAAAAAGCCGCGTTTTAATAAAAAAACGCGGCTACAACAATTAAACTTCTTTTAAACGTGCCGTGAAATGACGTAATACTTTCGGCTCATAAGTAAAGGTTAATCCTTTGATGTTCTTCGCGTTTTCCTTAACATGCTTAAATGCTTCTATAATGAAATTCATATGCGTTTGAGTATAGGTTGCACGCGGCACGGTTAAACGTAGCAATTCAGCAGGGCAAGGTAATTGTTTGCCAGTTTTTGGATCACGTCCTAATAGGAATGAACCAATTTCTACTGCACGAATACCTGCTACTTTATAAAGCTCACAAGCTAAGGCTTGAGCAGGGAATTGTTCGGCAGGAATATGCGGTAATAATTTTCCAGCATCGACGAATGCCGCATGACCACCAGGTTGTTGACATACCACACCAATTTCCTCTAAACCTTTTACGAGATATTCATTTGATTAATACGATAAGCCAGCCAATCTTGACGCATACCGTCACGTAAGCCAACAGCTAAACGCTCCATAGCGCCCCCTCTAAACCACCATAAGTTGGGAAACCCTCTTGCACTACACAAATAGTACGACATTCATTGTACACATCTTCCATGCCGCTATCTTTAAAACACAATAATCCGCCCATTGGCACGATTGCATCTTTTTTCGCAGACATTGCTAAGGCATCGGCGTACTTATAAGTTTCATAGGTGATCTGCTCAATTGTCCAATCTTTGTATGCCAGTTCACGTTGTTGAATAAAGTAAGCATTTTCCGCAAAACGAGCAGAGTCCATAATCACAGGAATATCGTATTTACGCGCAATTTCATACATTGCTTTCATATTAGCAAGGGAAACTGGTTGTCCACCTGCAGAGTTACAAGTAATTGTACAAACAATATAAGGCACATTATTTGGACCAACTTCTAAAATGCCTTTCTCTAATTTTTCTAGGTCAAAGTTGCCTTTAAAGTCATGTTCAACGCCTGTATCAAAGGCTTCTTTAATATAAGTATTGCGAACAGTGGTGCCATTAATTTGGCTGTGGCCTTGAGTAGTGTCAAAGAAATAGTTTGAGAACACCACCATTTTGCTGCGATCTAATCCTTTCTCTTGTTCGCGTTTTTTGATTAACACCGGAATATAAATTTGTTCTGCACCGCGACCTTGGTGTGTCGGAATAGTATATTCATAACCAAAAATTTCTTTCACTGCATTGGCTAACGCATAATAACTGCGGCTACCACTATAAGCTTCATCACCACGCAGCATCGCAGCTTGCATATCTTGTGTAACCGCACCTGTTCCACTATCTGTTAACAAATCAATAAAAATATCTTCACTATCTAATAAAAATGGATTCATTCCTGATTTCAAAATGGCTTCTTCACGATAAGCCCTTGTAGTTCTTTTTACAGGTTCAATAACACGAATACGAAAAGGTTATGGTAAATGTTTAAAATTTGGGGCTGTAGTAGATTAGCATCAATGCTATACTACAGCCCCTAAAAATTTTATGAGGTAAATCAATTTCTTTCTTAGGAAAAAAGAGTATTATTTTGAACCTTAATTAATGTCGAATAGGAGTGCTATGATGACCAATGCGGAGCTACTGCAAGAGGGAATAAACCTGATGTTTGCAGGCGTGGGATTTGTAATGTGTTTTTTACTTATCTTAATTTACGCCCTTGGCTTAATGTCTAAAATTATCAATCGATTTTTCCCTGAACCACTTATAACTTCCCCCTCATCTATTCAACCACAAACGAATGATTTAGAACGTTTACGTCCTGTTATCGTGGCGGCGATTGCTCATCATCGTCGTCAACAACAAATTAAATAACTTATAAAGGAAATAACGAAATGACTACTACTCAAAACAAAAAAATTGCAATTACTGATGTTGTGTTACGCGATGCTCATCAATCTTTATTTGCCACTCGTTTACGTCTTGATGATATGTTGCCTATTGCTCACGAGTTGGATCAAATCGGTTATTGGTCTTTAGAAGCATGGGGGGGCGCCACCTTCGATGCCTGTATTCGTTTTTTAGGCGAAGACCCTTGGGTGCGTTTGCGTGAACTTAAACAAGCTATGCCAAACACACCATTACAAATGTTGTTACGTGGTCAAAACTTGTTGGGCTATCGCCACTACGCAGATGATGTAGTAGATCGTTTTGTGGAACGCTCTGTGAAAAATGGGATGTCCGTATTCCGTGTATTTGATGCCATGAATGACCCTCGCAATATGAAACAAGCGTTGCAAGCGGTAAAACGCAACGGTGCTCACGCACAAGGAACGTTGAGTTATACCACTAGCCCTGTACACACCTTAGAAACTTGGTTAGATCTTACTGAGCAGCTAATGGAAATCGGTGTAGATTCTGTGGCAATTAAAGATATGTCGGGTATTTTAACGCCAGTGGAAGCCTACAAATTAGTGAGCGAAATTAAAAAACGCTATGACGTGCAATTGCATTTGCATTGCCACGCTACAACGGGAATGGCTGAAATGGCGTTGTTGAAAGCGGTAGAAGCGGGCGTTGATAGCATTGATACTTCCATTTCTTCCATGAGTGGTACTTATGGACACCCAGCCACAGAAGCGATGGTTGCCACATTACAAGGTACGCAATACGACACGGGATTAGATATTCAAAAATTAGAACACATCTCTGCTTACTTCCGTGAAGTTCGCAAAAAATATGCGAAATTTGAAGGTCAATTACGAGGCACAGACAGCCGTATTTTAGTGGCTCAAGTACCGGGCGGTATGTTAACTAACCTCGAAAGCCAATTAAAACAACAAAACGCCTCTGATAAATTAGATCAAGTATTACAAGAAATTCCAAGAGTGCGTGAAGATCTTGGCTTTATTCCTCTTGTT
This sequence comes from [Haemophilus] felis, assembly GCA_002015125.1. Lineage (GTDB taxonomy): Bacteria > Pseudomonadota > Gammaproteobacteria > Enterobacterales > Pasteurellaceae > Pasteurella > Pasteurella felis. Next base: position 13,864 of record MUYB01000047.1, on the reverse strand, counting down.
ACACCAACTTCACAAATCGTTGGTACGCAAGCGGTAATCAACGTATTAATGGGTGAGCGTTATAAAACCATTGCGAAAGAAACCGCAGGGATTTTGAAAGGCGAATACGGTCGCACGCCAGCGCCAGTGAATGCGGAATTGCAAGCCAAAGTGCTCGCAGGTGCAGAGCCAATTACTGACCGTCCAGCGGATCATATCGCACCTGAAATGGATAAACTTGCCGCAGAAATTACGCAACAAGCAAAAGAAAAAGGTATCAAACTCACAGAAGAAGCTATTGACGATGTGCTAATCGTTGCCCTCTTCCCACAAATTGGTTGGAAATTCTTAGAAAATCGTGGTAACCCAGATGCCTTTGAACCAGCACCTACCTTAGATTCTGCTAAACCAGCAGAAAAAGCGGTGGCGCCAGCGGCAAAAGCAGCTCCAGCGACTGGTCCTGCGGTTTACACCGTTGAACTTGAAGGTAAATCTTTCGTGGTGAAAGTGTCTGAAGGCGGTGAAGTCGGTGAAATCGCGCCAGCGCCAGCAACCCCTGCGGTGGCGCCAGTGGCACCTGCGCCAAGCGCTCCAGTTGCAGGCACGCCAGTAACCGCACCAATGTCTGGTAACATTTGGAAAGTGGTGGCAACAGAGGGTCAAAAAGTGGCAGAAGGTGATGTGCTGTTAATTCTTGAAGCCATGAAAATGGAAACCGAAATCCGCGCCAGCCAAGCTGGTACAGTGCAAGGCATTAAAGTGAAAGCAGGTGATAGCGTCGCCGTAGGTGATACTTTAATGACATTAAGCTAAGAGGTTGATATGGAAAGTATTATTGCATTAATACGCGGTATGGGCATTATGCACCTTGAGCTCGGTCAGGCGTTGATGATCCTGATAAGCTTAGTATTGCTATGGCTCGCTATCGCGCGCAAGTTTGAACCGCTTCTGTTGTTGCCTATCGGTTTTGGTGGCTTATTGTCAAATATTCCTGAGGCGGGTCTTGCTATGACCGCCTTAGACAATTTGTTACATCAAGGCACAGCAGAACAACTTGCTATCGTCGCCGCGAAACTACAATCTGCGGCGGATCCTGCCGCTATTAAAGCAGCCTTAGCGAGTGCATTGCCTTCGGTGCAAAATGAGCTAGAAGTGCTGGCTGGCGATATGGGTTATAGTGCAGGCGTACTAGCGTTGTTTTATAAAGTTGCTATCGGTTATGGCGTCGCACCTTTGGTGATCTTTATGGGCGTAGGAGCCATGACGGATTTCGGACCATTGCTTGCCAATCCTCGCACCTTATTGCTTGGTGCCGCCGCACAATTCGGCATTTTCGCTACGGTCATTGGTGCGATTTTACTTAACTGGACTGGGGTAATTTCCTTTACCCTGCCACAAGCCGCCGCTATCGGGATTATCGGTGGCGCTGACGGTCCAACTGCCATTTATTTAGCAGGTAAACTTGCCCCTGAATTACTAGGTGCTATCGCCGTCGCCGCTTACTCTTATATGGCATTAGTGCCACTGATCCAGCCACCGATAATGAAAGCCTTAACCACAAAACAAGAACGCAAAATTCGGATGGTGCAGTTACGCAATGTGAGCAATCGTGAGAAAATCCTGTTCCCAATCGTGTTGGTAACGTTGGTGGCGTTATTGCTCCCTGATGCAGCACCGCTGCTTGGAATGTTCTGTTTTGGAAATTTATTGCGAGTCAGCGGAGTCGTTGAACGTTTAAATGATACCGCTCAAAACGCCCTAATTAATATCGTTACCATTTTCTTAGGATTATCGGTAGGATCAAAATTAGTGGCAGATAAATTCTTACAACCACAAACCTTAGGGATTTTATTATTAGGCGTCATCGCCTTTGGTATCGGTACCGCTAGCGGTGTGTTAATGGCGAAATTGCTCAACAAACTCTCGCCGAAAAAACCAATCAATCCTCTCATTGGCGCTGCGGGTGTTTCTGCTGTACCAATGGCAGCGCGAGTGGCAAACAAAGTGGGCTTAGAATCCGATCATCAAAACTTCTTATTGATGCACGCCATGGGACCAAACGTCGCAGGCGTTATCGGCTCCGCCATTGCCGCAGGGGTGATGCTGAAATATGTGAGTGGGTTAGGTTGATCTCATTAAAATCAACATAAAGGAAAATAAAAATGTCAAAACAAATGGAATTAACGGAACGCTTAAATCAGGAATTTCAGCCACATTTTATTTTGGTGGAAAATGAAAGCCACAAGCATAGTAGCGGTCTTGGGGCGGATTCGCATTTCAAAGTGGTGCTGGTGAGTGATAAATTTGAGGCGGTGAGCAAAATTGCTCGCCACCGCTTAGTTTATCAACTGCTCGCAGAAGATTTGCAGCAGGGAATCCACGCTCTAGCACTACATTTATATACGCCTTTAGAGTGGGAAAAGTGTGAAGCACAATTTCCCAAATCTCCTTCCTGTGTGGGGGCGAAACATTCATAGAAATGTTGAACTCTCTCACAAATTTGTAATTTTTTGTTAAAAATCCTTTTTGCAAGTAGCACCATTGACATTCTTCCGTTAAAATGGTGCGTTTTTTTAACCCTAACCTTTGCTTAATGCCTTCAATTTGTCTGTTGGCAAAGGGCAATGTGAACCGAATTTGAGTTTTTATACATATGATCTGGCGGCGTTTAGAATGTTGTCTGTACAACAAGTCTTCGTCGCCTTTTGATCATCGCTCAAGACGAGGTTACGGCAATTTTTGCTGTAACTATATTTTTAATCTAACTAAAAGTAGTGCAAACAATATGATTACGATTAAAAAAGGCTTGGATCTTCCTATCGCGGGTAGTCCAGAACAAGTAATCCGTGATGGAAATGCTGTCACTGAAGTTGCTTTGCTTGGTGAAGAGTATGTGGGTATGCGCCCTTCAATGAAGGTGCGTGAAGGTGATGTAGTGAAGAAAGGGCAAGTTCTTTTTGAAGATAAAAAGAACCCTGGCGTATTTTTTACTGCCCCTGCGAGTGGTACTGTAACTGCGATTAATCGCGGAGCTAAGCGAGTTTTACAATCTGTGGTAATCCGTATTGAAGGTGATGAACAAATCGCTTTCGATAAATACAGCACGGAACAACTTTCTACTCTATCTGTGGAACAAGTTCGCCAAAATTTACTAAATTCTGGTTTATGGACAGCACTTCGCACACGTCCATTCAGTAAAGTGCCCGCGGTGGACGCCGTTCCTTCCTCCATTTTTATTAATGCGATGGACACAAATCCTCTCTGTGCTGATCCCAATGTGATTCTCAATACGCATCAACAAGATTTCGCAAATGGCGTAGCTGTATTGAGCCGTTTACACGAGAAAAAAGTTTATGTGTGCAAAGCACCAACGACTGAAATTGTGGGCATTGATGCGATTGCTAATGTGGAAGTAAAAACTTTCTCGGGTCCACACCCAGCAGGCTTGAGCGGTACACACATTCACTTTATCGATCCTGTTAGCCTCACCAAACAGGTGTGGTATTTGAACTATCAAGATGTGATTGCGATTGGTAAATTATTCACCACAGGTGAATTATTCACCGATCGTGTGGTGGCGTTAGCCGGCCCACAAGTGAAAAATCCACGTTTAGTGCGTACTCGTTTAGGGGCGAAATTATCCGAATTAACGGCGAATGAGTTAAATGCAGGCGAAAACCGCGTGATTTCGGGTTCGGTGTTAAGCGGTGCGAAAGCAGCAGGTGCTCACGATTATTTAGGGCGTTATGCGTTGCAAGTTTCCGTGTTAGCAGAAGGACGTGAGCAAGAATTTTTCGGAATGATTGCCCCTTACTCACATAAATTCTCCATTACTCGTACGGTATTCGGTGCCTTTACCAAGAAATTATTTAATTTCACCACTGCCGTAAACGGTGGACATCGTGCAATGGTGCCAATCGGTTCTTATGAGCGAGTGATGCCGTTGGATATTCTGCCAACGTTGTTGTTGCGTGATTTAGCGGCAAGCGATACAGACTCTGCCCAAGCCTTAGGTTGTTTGGAATTAGACGAAGAAGATTTAGCGTTGTGCACCTTCGTTTGTCCAGGCAAAAATGATTATGCACCGATGTTGCGTGCTGCTTTAGATAAGATCGAGAAGGAAGGTTAATCAAATGGCTTTAAAAGATCTTTTCCATAAAATGGAGCCTCACTTCCAACAAGGTGGGAAATATGAAAAATGGTACACGCTATTTGAAGCGGTGTATTCCATTGTTTACACCTCAGGTGCGGTAACACAAAAAGATGCTCACGTGCGTGATGCCATCGATTCAAAACGGATGATGCTCATTGTGTGGTTGGCGTTATTCCCTGCAATGTTTTGGGGAATGTACAACGTCGGGCAGCAATCTATTTTCGCCTTAAGCGTAGGTGATTTTGCTCAAAATGCACTAAACAGCGTAAATAACGACTGGCATTTTGCATTAGCTAACAGCTTAGGTGTGCTAACGCCTGAAGCAGGTGTTCTCGCTAAAATGACCTTAGGTGCAATTTTCTTCTTACCAATCTACTTAACGATTTTTGCAGTGGGTGGTTTTTGGGAAGTGGTTTTTGCGTTAGTGCGTAAACACGAAATCAATGAAGGTTTCTTCGTTACCTCTATTCTCTTAGCCTTAATCGTGCCACCAACCTTACCGCTTTGGCAAGCAGCACTAGCGGCGACTTTTGGCGTGGTAGTTGCAAAAGAAGTGTTTGGCGGTGTGGGCAAAAACTTTATGAACCCTGCGTTGGCTGGTCGTGCGTTTTTATTCTTCGCATATCCTGCACAAATTTCAGGCGACACTGTTTGGATTGCTGCTGATGGTTTCTCTGGAGCGACGGCACTTTCTCAGTGGGCACAGGCTGGACAAATGGGCTTGCAACACGTTGCAACAGGTCAGCCAATCACTTGGATGGATGCTTTCCTTGGAAATATCCCTGGCTCCGTCGGTGAAGTTTCCACCTTAATGCTCATCATCGGCGCGGCGATTATTGTGTTCGCTCGCATTGCCTCTTGGCGAATTATCGCTGGCGTTATGATTGGTATGATTGCACTTTCCACATTATTTAACGTCATTGGTTCTGCAACAAACCCATTATTCTCAATGCCTTGGTATTGGCATTTTGTGTTAGGCGGATTTGCATTAGGTATGTTCTTTATGGCGACAGATCCTGTGTCGGCGTCTTTCACAGATACAGGTAAATGGTGGTACGGCATTTTGATCGGTGCAATGGCAGTATTAATTCGTGTGGTTAATCCTGCTTACCCTGAAGGTATGATGCTTGCAATCTTATTTGCAAACTTATTTGCCCCAGTATTTGACTATATTGTGGTTCAAGCCAATATCAAACGTCGGAGAGCTCGCAATGTTTAAGAATAAAGATAGCGTTGGCGGAACGCTTTCCGTCATTATTTTATTAAGTTTGGTCTGTTCAATTATTGTAGCTGGTTCAGCAGTATTGCTAAAACCAACACAGGTTGAACAAAAAGAACTTGATAAACAAAAAAATATTTTAAGTGTCGCAGGTTTATTAACACCAGCAACAAAAAGTAGCGAAATTAAAACCATTTATGCCAAAAACATTGAAGCTCGCCTCGTGAATTTAGACACGGGCGAATTTGCTCCTGCGCAAGCAGGCTTTGATGCGGCAAAAGCAGTGAAAAATCCAGCAGAAAGCACCACGCTGGCGCCAGCGGATGATCTGGCAGGCATTCGCGTGCGCGCAAATCTTGCCGAAGTATATTTGGTTAAAAATGACGCAGGCGAAGTCACACAAGTTGTCTTACCATTCTATGGCACTGGCTTGTGGTCTGTGATGTATGGTTTTATGTCCGTGCAGCCTGACGGCAACACTGTCAATGGCATCACCTATTATGATCAAGGGGAAACACCGGGATTAGGGGGTGAAATTGAAAATCCAAAATGGCAAGCACAATTCCACGGCAAAAAACTCTATACCGCAGATAACCAAGTAGGTTTATATGTGGGTAAAGGAGCCTCTGAAAACAAAGAATATGGTATCGACTCGCTTTCTGGTGCAACGCTGACCAGCAAAGGCGTGGATAATTCATTTAAATTTTGGTTAGGCAAAAACGGCTTCGGTCCTTTCTTAACAAAACTTAGAGCAGGAGTGTTGAACAATGGCTGATACTAAAAAGTTAAAAGGCTTGTTGTTATCACCCGTATTGGATAACAACCCAATTGCATTACAAATTTTAGGTATTTGTTCTGCTTTAGCGGTTACAACGAAATTAGAAACAGCCGTTGTTATGGCGTTGGCGGTGACTTTTGTAACTGCTTTCTCAAGTTTCTTTATTTCTCTCATTCGCAACTATATTCCAAACAGTGTGCGTATTATCGTGCAAATGGCAATTATCGCCTCATTGGTAATTTTAGTTGACCAAATCTTACGTGCTTATGCTTACGGCTTATCGAAACAACTTTCTGTTTTCGTTGGCTTGATTATTACCAACTGTATCGTTATGGGACGCGCTGAAGCCTTTGCGATGAAATCACAGCCTATGGAAAGTTTCGTAGACGGTATCGGTAATGGTCTAGGCTATGGTGCAATTTTGGTTACCGTGGCATTTATCCGTGAATTAATTGGTTCAGGTAAACTCTTTGGTATGACAGTATTCCAAACTATCCAAGACGGTGGCTGGTATCAAACCAATGGATTATTCCTACTTGCACCAAGTGCGTTCTTTATTATTGGCTTTATCATTTGGGGTCTTCGCACCTTAAAACCAGAGCAAGTGGAGAAATAATTTATGGAACATTATATTAGCCTTTTCGTTAAATCCGTATTTATCGAAAATATGGCACTTTCTTTCTTCTTGGGGATGTGTACATTCCTTGCAGTATCGAAAAAAGTGTCCACAGCCTTTGGTTTAGGGATCGCGGTTATCGTGGTATTAGGTATCGCAGTGCCTGTAAACCAACTGGTATATAGCTTTATCCTAAAAGACAGCGCATTGGTTGAAGGTATTGATTTAAGTTTCTTAAACTTTATTACCTTTATCGGTGTAATTGCTGCATTAGTGCAAATCCTTGAAATGGTGTTAGATAAGTATTTCCCTGCGCTATATAACGCATTAGGGATCTTCTTACCGTTAATCACTGTAAACTGTGCGATCTTCGGTGGCGTATCTTTCATGGTACAGCGCGATTACAACTTCGCAGAATCCATAGTCTATGGCGTCGGCGCTGGTACAGGTTGGATGCTAGCTATTGTGGCGCTTGCAGGTATCACCGAAAAAATGAAATATGCTGATGTGCCCGCTGGTTTGCGTGGTTTAGGTATTACCTTTATCACCGTTGGCTTAATGGCCCTTGGCTTTATGTCATTTTCTGGTATTCAGTTGTAATAAGGGGATAAAGAATGGAAATTACTCTTGGTATTGCAATGTTCACCGTGATCGTTTTGGCTTTAGCAGTAGTTATCTTATTTGCTAAATCAAAATTGGTAAATTCAGGGGACATTACAATCGAAATTAACAACGACCCAAGCAAGGCGATTAACTTACCTGCTGGCGGCAAATTATTAGGTGCGCTCGCAAGCAAAGGTATCTTCGTTTCCTCTGCCTGTGGAGGCGGCGGCTCTTGTGGTCAATGCGTGGTAAAAGTGACTGAGGGCGGTGGTGATATTCTGCCAACGGAACTTTCACATATTTCAAAACGCGAAGCAAAAGAGGGTTATCGTCTTTCTTGCCAAGTGAATGTGAAAAACAGCATGAAGATTGAATTGCCAGAAGAAGTCTTTGGCGTGAAAAAATGGCAATGTACCGTTATTTCTAACGACAACAAAGCCACATTCATTAAAGAACTCAAATTGGCAATCCCTGAAGGCGAAGAAGTACCATTCCGTGCGGGCGGTTATATCCAAATCGAAGCCCCTGCTCACGTGGTAAAATATGAAGATTACAAACCGTTAATCGACCAAGAATACCACGAAGATTGGGACAAGTTTAACCTCTGGCGTTATGTGTCTAAAGTGGACGAGCCAATCATTCGCGCTTACTCAATGGCTTCATACCCAGAAGAGAAAGGCATCATTATGCTTAATGTACGTATTGCAACACCACCACCGAATAATCCAGATGTAGCGCCAGGTCAAATGTCTTCTTACATTTGGTCATTAAAAGCAGGCGATAAAGTGACCATTTCAGGTCCATTCGGTGAATTCTTCGCCAAAGATACCGATGCCGAAATGGTGTTCATCGGCGGTGGTGCAGGTATGGCACCGATGCGTTCACACATTTTCGACCAGCTCAAACGCTTGAAATCTAAACGTAAAATGTCCTTCTGGTACGGTGCACGTTCAAGACGTGAGATGTTCTACGTGGAAGATTTTGATATGTTGCAAGCGGAAAACGACAACTTCGTATGGCACGTGGCACTTTCCGATCCGCAACCGGGCGATAACTGGGACGGCTACACTGGCTTTATTCACAATGTGCTTTATGAAAACTACCTCAAAGATCACGAAGCACCAGAAGATTGTGAATACTATATGTGTGGTCCACCAATTATGAACGCTTCTGTCATTAAGATGCTGAAAGATTTAGGTGTGGAAGACGAGAACATCTTGTTAGATGACTTCGGTGGCTAAACGAATAATTTCAGTGAAAATCGACCGCACTTTTTAAAAGTGCGGTCTGTTCTTTTTATATTCAGTAAACCTTTTACATTTGTTTTTTGCGCAAAAAACAAATTTATAATGTTTATACGGAGATAATTATGAAATTGAAACTCTACATTAAATCAATAATTTCGTTATTCATGGTAGCACTGCTTATCGCTTGCGATAACAGCCCACAAACCATTACCTTGGCTGGGAAAACCATGGGCACAACCTATCATGTGAAATATTTAGACAATGGCAAACAAACTAAAGAGCAAGTGCATCAAGCCCTTGAGCAGTTGTTAAAAGATGTCAATGCGAAGATGTCCACTTATATTCCAAATTCTGAATTGAGTCTATTTAACAAAAACCCCAATACTGAAGCACCTATTGCTATTTCAACAGATCTCGCAACAGTTATCGCTGAAGCCATTCGTTTAAATCAAATTACAGATGGGGCTTTAGATGTTACCGTTGGACCCATTGTCAACTTGTGGGGATTTGGACCAGAAAAACGCGTAGAAAAAAAACCAACCGCTGCGCAAATTGCAGAGCGTAAAGCTTGGGTTGGGATTGAAAAATTAGCCTTAACGCAACAGGATCAACAATACTTTTTACAAAAAGCCGTTCCTCAACTTTATGTAGATCTTTCCTCTATCGCCAAAGGGTTTGGCGTGGATAAGCTTGCCAACTATTTAGGTGAAATTGGCGTTACCGATTACTTAGTGGAAATCGGCGGTGAAATCCGTGCCAAGGGCAAAAATGCAGAGGGAAAATATTGGCAAATCGCTATTGAAAAACCGACCCTAGACGGTTCTAGAAGCGTCTCGCAAATTATTGGTCTAAAAGATTTCGCTATGGCAACTTCGGGGGATTACCGTAACTATTTTGAAGAAAACGGACAACGTTTTTCCCACGAAATCGATCCGCAAACAGGTGCACCAATTCAACATAACTTAGCGTCAATCACCGTGTTAGCGGAACAATCTATGACAGCAGACGGCTTATCCACAGGGCTTTATGTGCTAGGCGCAGAGAAAGCGTTGGCGCTAGCGGAGCAATACAATCTGCCAGTCTATTTAATCGTAAAAACAGCGCAAGGCTTTGAACATAAAATGTCTAGCGCTTTTGAAAAATTACTCAACACTAAATAGTTAGCCTTTAGCTAACATTAAGGAAAATGTATGAAATTATTTCTAGCCACTTTTGTGATTTTTATTCTTGTCATCGCAGGCATGGCAATTGGTTATATTTTCAAAAAGAAAAGCATTGCTGGAAGCTGCGGTGGAATTTCTGCCTTGGGATTAAAAAAAGTCTGCGACTGCGAAGAACCCTGCGACAACCTACAAGCCAAACTAGAAGCGGGCGATGAAGCCGCTAAAGCCGAATACGAAGAAAAATTCGCCAAAAAAGCAGCGCCGCAGTTTTATGAAGTGAAATAACACTAAGGAAACGAAAATGGATGCAGACATTCGCTGGCGCCAGCGCTTTGAAAAATATAAAAATGCCTTGTCCCATCTTGAAAATGCAATAACAGAATATGCCAATACGGATATTGATATTATTAAAGAGGGTATTGTTCAACGCTTTGAATTTACGCACGAATTAGCGTGGAAAGTGATGCAAGATATGCTGAAATCCCAAGGGGCAACAAATGTGTTTGGCTCTAAAAGTGCCACTCGAATTGCCTTTAATTACGGACTAATTACAGACGGCGAAGTGTGGCTAGATATGATTGAAAGCCGTAATATCACAGTGCATACCTACGATGCCGAAATTTTGCACGCCCAATTTAATAAAATCGTACAAGATTATTTGCCGCGCTTTTTGCAATTTGCGCAACGTATTGAGGGATTATGGCAGACTTTGGATTAAGCGAACGCTCCACCGCTCGCATTAAAGCAATTTTAGCCAAATATCCCGAAGTGGAACAAGCGATCATTTATGGCTCAAGAGCAAAGGGCAACTATCGAGAAGGATCTGATGTGGATTTAACCTTGAAAGGTAGCCAACTCACCCATGAAATTGCAGCTCGCATTTGGAATGATTTGGATGATTCCTATCTGCCTTATCTTTTCGATCTTTCCATTTATCACCAACTTACGCACGCCCCTTTTATTGAACATATCGACCGAGTGGGGCAACTTTTTTACCAACGAGAACAACAATGAAATCAGCAACTTATGCAAAAAACTTTCCGCAACTCACCGCTTCTGAATTAGCGGAAAACGCCAACAAAAAAGTGATTTGTGGGATGTCAGGTGGGGTGGATTCTTCCGTGTCCGCCTTTATTCTTCAACAACAAGGCTACCAAGTGGAAGGCTTGTTTATGAAAAACTGGGAAGAAGATGACGACACCGATTACTGCACCGCTGCCGCTGACTTGGCGGATGCACAGGCGGTATGCGATAAATTAGGCATTAAATTGCACAAAATCAATTTTGCAGCGGAATACTGGGATAACGTGTTTGAGCATTTTTTGGCGGAATACAAAGCAGGACGCACGCCGAACCCCGATATTTTGTGTAACAAAGAGATCAAATTCAAAGCCTTTTTGGAATACGCCTTAGAAGATTTGGATGCCGATTTTATCGCCACTGGGCATTATGTGCGTCGCACGCCTCTTGGGCAAACCCCAAAATTGTTGCGTGGGCTAGACAGCAACAAAGATCAAAGCTACTTTTTATACATCCTAAGTGAAGCCCAAGTGGGCAATAGTTTGTTCCCCGTGGGCGACATTGAAAAGCCCGTGGTGCGTGCCATTGCGGAAGAATTAGGTTTGGCGACAGCGAAGAAAAAAGACTCAACGGGCATCTGTTTTATCGGCGAACGCAAATTCAAAGATTTCTTGGCTCGCTACTTGCCCGCCCAAGCAGGCGACATCAAAACCCTTGACGGGCAAGTGATCGGTCGCCACGATGGGTTGATGTACCACACCCTTGGGCAACGCAAAGGGTTAGGTATCGGTGGCGTGAAAGGGGCTGCGGAAAATGCGTGGTATGTGGTGGAAAAAGACTTAATTAACAATGTGTTAGTGGTAGCGCAAGGACACGACAACTCCGCCTTATTATCCTCAGGCTTAATCGCCAGCCAGCTGCACTGGGTGGATCGCCAACCCATCCGTGAACCACTACGTTGCACAGTCAAAACACGCTACCGCCAAGAAGATATTTCCTGCGAAATCCAACCACTTGATGATGATAATATTCGCGTGATTTTCGATGAACCGCAAATCGCCGTCACCCCAGGACAATCCGCCGTGTTCTATCAAGGGGAAGTCTGCTTGGGTGGTGGCATTATTGAGGAAAAAATCAAGTAGCGGTTTACCCATATCGCTTCAATATAAATAATCAAAATCAATAGTATGTTGTGCAAACTCTATGAAATGATAAACTTAGCCACATTTTTAATTTATAAACAGCTTTAATTTAACAGGTATCTCAATGCGTACAAGTCAATATTTATTCTCAACCTTAAAAGAAACACCGAACGACGCACAGGTGGTAAGTCATCAGTTAATGTTGCGTGCAGGGATGATTCGCCCCTTAGCGTCGGGGCTTTATACTTGGTTACCGACGGGTCTTCGTGTCTTAAATAAAGTGGAAAAGATTATCCGTGAAGAAATGGATAAAAGTGGGGCGCTGGAAGTGAAAATGGCGGTAACGCAGCCGGCGGAACTTTGGCAAGAATCAGGTCGTTGGGAAGAATATGGTCCTGAGTTGCTGCGTTTTAAAGATCGTGGTGAACGTGATTTTGTGATTGGACCAACGAATGAGGAAGTGATTACGGATTTGGTACGTCGCGAACTCAGCTCTTACAAACAATTACCGCTTAATTTATACCACATTCAAACCAAATTCCGTGATGAAGTGCGTCCTCGTTTTGGCGTAATGCGTTCCCGTGAGTTTGTGATGAAAGATGCTTATTCTTTCCATACCTCAACAGAATGTTTGCAAAAAACCTATGATGTGATGTATCAAACTTATTCCAATATTTTCAATCGCTTAGGTTTAGATTTCCGTGCGGTACAAGCAGACACTGGATCAATCGGCGGTAGCGCTTCTCACGAATTCCAAGTGTTAGCACAAAGTGGGGAAGATGATGTAGTGTTTTCCACCGAGTCCGATTTTGCGGCGAATATTGAATTAGCGGAAGCGGTAGCACTCGGTGAACGTGGCGACGCCACTGAAGCACTTCGTTTGGTGGATACCCCAAATGCGAAAACCATTGCCGAATTGGTGGAGCAGTTTAATCAGCCTATTGAAAAAACTGTGAAAACCTTAATTGTGCATGCCACAGAAGAAAGTGGGTATAAGTTGGTGGCGTTATTAGTGCGTGGCGATCACGAGTTAAACGAAGTTAAAGCAGAGAAAATCGATGTAGTAGCAAGTCCGTTACAATTTGCTACGGATGAAGAAATTCGTGCGGTGGTAGGTGCTGGTACAGGTTCATTAGGTCCAATTAATTTACCGATGCCCATTGTGATTGATCGCACCGTCGCCAATATGGATAACTTTTCTGCGGGTGCAAACCAAGACGGCAAACATTATTTTGGCATTAACTGGGAGCGTGATTTGCCAGTACCACAGATTGCGGATTTGCGTAATGTGGTTGAGGGGGATCCGAGTCCAGATGGCAAAGGCACGCTCTTAATCAAACGTGGTATTGAAGTGGGGCATATTTTCCAATTAGGTACCAAATATTCTGCGGCGATGAATGCCACGGTACAAGGGGAAGACGGCCGTCCGCAAACCATGATTATGGGCTGCTACGGCATCGGCGTTACCCGAGTTATCGCCGCCGCCATTGAGCAACATCATGATGAACGCGGCATTATTTGGCCAGACAATATTGCACCATTTAAAGTAGCGATTGTGCCGATGAATATGCACAAATCTGAAAGCGTGCAACAATTTTCCGAAGAATTATACCGCACTTTAACCGCACAAGGTGTAGAGGTAATTTTCGATGATCGCAAAGAACGCCCAGGTGTGATGTTTGCAGATATGGAATTAATCGGCGTGCCACATATGATTGTGATTGGTGAGAAAAATCTTGAGAAAGGTGAAGTTGAATATAAAAATCGCCTCTCAGGGGAAAAAGAAATGATTGCCAAAGATCAATTGCTGGAAGTGTTGAAAACTAAGATATCTTAAATCATCTTAAACTGATCCGCTAACCAGATAATATATCCAGAATAGCGAAAATCCTTGTTAGAGCTTTTGTAACAAGCATTAGAAAAACGGTGTAATGGACAAAAATG
>MUYB01000046.1 GCA_002015125.1 [Haemophilus] felis | reverse complement strand
CATTCTTTTTCTTTGAGCCATCCTTATTGAATAGCGGCTTGGTGCATTGCGTATTCCCCTGATACTTGATAGGCAAAGGTGGGGACGCCGAAATGTTGTTTGACGCGATACACCAAATCTAAATAAGGTATTCGCTTTATCAGTTCAGGCGTCTCTGGCGGTGAAGAAGGCGCACGTTTTGGACCGTCCATTATGCCAGGTGGTAATGAAGAAGCGTGGCAATATGTCAAACCGATTTTGCAAGCGATTTCAGCCAAAACCGACAAAGGTGAGCCGTGTTGCGACTGGGTTGGCAAAGAAGGGGCAGGGCATTTCGTGAAAATGGTGCATAACGGCATTGAATACGGCGATATGCAGTTGATTTGCGAAGCCTACCAATTCTTAAAAGACGGCTTAGGTTTAAGCTATGACGAAATGCAACAGATTTTTGCTGACTGGAAAAAACCGAACTGGACAGCTATCTGATTGATATTACAACAGATATTTTGGGCTACAAAGACGAAGACGGCGTGCCGTTAGTGGAAAAAATTTTAGACACCGCAGGGCAAAAAGGCACAGGCAAATGGACTGGGATCAACGCCCTTGATTTCGGTATTCCATTAACGCTGATTACCGAATCGGTGTTCGCCCGTTGCGTGTCTTCTTTCAAAGAACAGCGTAGTGTGGATTGAAGCGGTGCGTAAAGCGTTGCTTGCCTCTAAAATCATCTCATATGCTCAAGGCTTTATGTTGATTCGTGAAGCCTCTGAAAACTTTGGTTAGGACATCAACTATGGGGCAACAGCGTTGTTATGGCGTGAAGGTTGTATTATTCGTAGTCGTTTCTTAGGTAACATTCGTGATGCCTATGAAGCGAACCTAGATCTCGTGTTCTTAGGTTCAGATGAGTACTTCAAAGGCATTTTAGAAAATACCTTGGGCGACTGGCGTAAAGTGGTGGCGAAAGCCATTGAAGTGGGCATTCCAATGCCTTGTATGGCAAGTGCGATCACTTTCCTAGACGGTTACACGTCTGAAAAAGTCCCTGCGAATTTATTGCAAGCACAACGTGACTACTTCGGTGCCCACACCTACGAACGTACCGACAAACCTCGCGGCGAATTTTTCCACACCAACTGGACAGGACGTGGCGGAAATACCGCTTCAACCACTTATGATGTGTGATTAAGATTAAAAATAAAACCGCATGGTAAAAATTACTGTGCGGTTTTTAGGATATAACGTTAAAATTATTGTGTGATTGTCAGAATTCACATGCCCTTGGTGGCATGTGAAGTACTTGGCTCTTAAGCGTGTTCTAAAAACCGCACCTTTCACATGCGGATTGTTATTTTATATCTATTTATTAAGCAATTTTTCTATTTTACTTTCCAATAAACGAATTCTTTCCTCATAACTTTGATTTCTTTTATGAAGGTCGTTAATTTTCATTTCATAGGATCTCACTGCATTTTTTAACGCACCAATTTCTGTGTGGCTATGCGTTGGTTGCTGACTGTGTGTCGTTTTAGCTCCAAAAGCAAAGCCAATACCTGCACCAACTCCCCAAGCACCGCTTGTGTCATAAGCCCCTGTAATTTTCCAAATCATATTATTTGTATTGTTTTGTCCAGATAAACCAAGGGCAAGGGCTGCTTCACCGCGGTATGAGCCAACGCCAATACCAAAGGTTTGGCTTTGAGTACTGTTTTGTGCAGTTGGCACGTTAGCAGAAGCGATTGCACTAGCAATACCACCATAAGCATTTTGTTCAAGACGATTAACTTTTGAGGTAAGTCTATCAACTGGGGCAAATTTCTCATTTAATTGTCTCACATTGACCACCTCATCATCCTCTACCCCATCAGCAACACCGGAAAGTCTGCCATATTGGTCGATACGAATTGTTTTTGCATCAGCACCCTTACCTGTCGTCAACGAAATACTGTCTGAATGTAACACTATTTGCGAACCATTGTGGCGTGCCAAGGTTAAGTTGTGGTTTTCTTTTGATTTAATAGCGTTTACATTGGTTAGATTTTCTTTAACATCCACAATATATTTGATTTTTCCTGCCTCAGTGTCATTTTTCGCTATAGTGGTATTCGTACTTGCTTCTACAATAAATTCGTTTGTAGAAGCAATGGCCGAATCAATTTTATTTCTTGTTGCCTTATCAAGCCCGATAGTAACAATGCCATTTGCTTCCGTTGAGATTGCGATACCTGATTTAACCACTCCAACATCACTACCATTCGCCGTTCCTGCTTTAAAGGTCAACCCATCGGAAAGCTTGACTGATTTTGCGGCCTCTGTGTTGTATTTATATTTTATTTCTAATCTATCAAGGGCGTTACCTACTTGCGTATCCGTAACTAAAATATTTTTACGTTTCGCCGTCTCTGTAATATTGGCATTTTTGGAAAGTGCTTTCGCATAATTTTGTTGTGCAACTTCCTCTAATGCACCTTGGTCATTGTTCACTAAATTTGAACCGTCTTTTTTCGCAAAGTTATCTGTGGTGTAAGAGGTAACGCCTGAAGCGGTAACTAATTTGTTAGCATCAGCATTATTCGTGCCACCATTAGGGGGATTCGCTATGGTATTGGTTGCCAGTTTGGTTGCGAGTTTAGTGGTGTCAATGCCTAGTGTGAATTTAGCCCCATCTGCGTTATCACTTGCAATATTTACCGTAATTAGCTTATCTGCATCAGTCGTTCCAGAAGCTTCAATCGTTACTTTGTTACCTAGTTTTGCTTTCTGTTCTGTTTGGCCATTGCTAAATTTCATCCCTTCATCAAGCAATTTGGCAAGCCCTTTATCCAACGCATTCAACGCATCGCCTACATTATTATATGAACCACCAGTGCCGTTGCCTGCCGTTGTGCCAATCGTGCCATCATTTTTTGTTTTTAAATTATAGGTAGGTTGCGTAAATTGGCCGTCTGTATCACTAACAGTGGCATTTCCACCTAATGCTTCTGCAAGTTTTTTGGCTTTTTCTACGAATTGTTTGCCTGTAATGGCATCTGTTGAACTATTAGAAAGGTCGCCATCTGCAAGACCAGTTATTTTTTTGTCGTTAAGGGTTAAAGCAGTGTCGGTAAAGTCAATTTTTGTGCTTGTTTGATTACCAGTTGTAGTATTAGGACCGCTAATGCTACTAATACCTGTAAGATTAGGCTTTAACGTAACGGATAATTTTTTCTCCGTTGTTGTAGCAGGTGTTGTTGTAGTAGGTGTTGTGGTTGAGGGAACAACTCTTGCTTCAATATTAGCATCACCACCTATTTTTAAAGTGTCATTTTTAAGATTAATATTGACCTTATTAGGCTGAGTTGCGTCATCTTGAATCTTAAGTTCAACAGCTTTAAGTTGTGCCACGTTAACCGCATCAGCCTCTAATACTCCCGCCGCTACGTTGGCAATCCGACGAGATTTTTGGGTTACCCCTGTATCATCATATCTACCAATAGACAACTCCCCTAAAGTTGCTTTCCAAGTGGCGTTATCAGTGGTCGTCGCTTCAGCAGGGTTATAGCCTAATTCTTTCATTTCTCCATTTTTTGTGCCTGAACCCGAACTATAGGAATCTTCACCCAACACAATCCCTGCCAACGTGGTATTTTCTGCCTTTCTACCGATGGCGATAGATCCTATTTTTTTTACTACAGTATCATAACCTATAGCAACAGCATATTGTGGTTGACCTGTATTTTGTCCACGAACGCCAATTTGCACCCCTGAGCCAATACCCACGTTACCGTCCCCGAAGACGAAGCTATCTCTTCGTGAACTGCCAAAATCTCTAGCACCGCCAGTTTGTTTTGTCGCAATAATCCCTATGGATTCCCCTTGTGTACCGTTTACCTCTATTTTATTACCAATTGAGATGTTTCCAGGTCCGTAAGTAAAATTATTGAAACCTACTTGGATAATTCCACGTCCATTAATTTGACCTTTTGCGCCTAAGACGGTAATCCCAAAATCTCCTTGATTTTGTTGTATCCAATGCTGATTACCTACCATAGTTAGATAGGCACCATTCCCTTGGTCGAAAATACCGTTTGAAACTAATACGGAATCCTCACGGCGATAATCCGCTTTACCTACCGCTAAAGAACCATTACCCTTTGCCCCATCATCATTTTGGTTTTCTGCATTTGCCTGATAACCTTCAATACCCGTCCCTGAATTAACTCCTAAATATTTTGCGTAGGCGTACCCCCCCCCGCAAATTGTCAACGAAACTAATACAGACAAAGCTTTACTCGACTTTAAGTTTAATTTTGATTGCATTTGATTTTTCCTTAATGAAAAGTAGTTGATGATAAAAAATATAAGGGGCTGAAGTAGATTAGCCCCATGAGTTATTTTCATTTTTGTAGTATAGCATTGATGCTAATCTAATACAGCTCCAAAAATTTTATTTTTCTTTATTGACAAGATATAAGCTGATCATTATTATTAGCGCTCTTTCTGTGTAGCAAAGAATTATTCCTCCTTAGTTCAGTCGGTAGAACGGTGGACTGTTAATCCATATGTCGCTGGTTCAAGTCCAGCAGGAGGAGCCAATTTTCTTTTGGCAAGTTTTTATTTGTCTCCTTTTATGAAAACTTGCATTTAGCCAAAAGACTTTAAGCCCATATCTCCTTTTATGGGCTTTTATTTTTTTTCTGTAACTACCTTTATTCGAGTATGAACTCTTCTTTTTATTTTTAATTGAAGATATGATACTTGCCTTGTCTTTTTATTTCATAGGATTTTAGATGTTATTAGAAGCGTTGCTTGCTATTGTAGTAGGCTTAGTTGTGTTGGTTTGGAGTGCGGATCGATTTGTAGACGGTGCGGCATCTTTGGCTCGTCATTTAGGAATGTCTTCCTTATTGATTGGGATTTTAGTCATTGGTTTTGGCACATCTATGCCTGAAATGGTGGTTTCAGGATTGTCTGCATTAAATGGCAGTTCAGGTATAGCTTTAGGCAACGCTTATGGCTCTAATATCACTAATATTGCCTTGATTTTAGGGTTAACTGCGTTAATTTCTCCTCTTGGTGTAAATAAGACGGTGATCACAAAAGAGTTACCTGTGTTAATCATCGTTACTGCACTTTCCTGTTGGTTATTATGGGATACCACAATTTCTCGTGAAGAATCTGTTGTTCTGTTAGTCGTATTTATCCTCTATGTAATTGCTACGATTCGAGAAAGTCGTAAACAAATGCAACAAATGAAAGGAAATACGTTAAATACGGGTGATGAATTAATGGATTCTCAGCTAATGCCAATTAAGAAAGCAATTTTCTGGTTAATCTTAGGTTTATTATTATTAATGGCGAGTTCTCAATTGTTGGTTTGGGGAGCTATTCAAGTGGCGCAATACTTCGGTGTAAGTGATCTCGTTATAGGTCTTACCGTCGTTGCGGTAGGTACTTCCTTACCTGAAGTGGCTGCTTCAATTGCCGCAGCGCGTAAATCAGAAGTAGATTTAGCTATAGGTAATATCATCGGTTCGAATTTGTATAACACATTGGCTGTTGTGGGATTAGCAGGCGTTATTCACCCAATTCAAGTGGAAGAAGCTGTATTATCTCGTGATATGTTAGTGATGTCTGCCTTAACTTTAGGCATCTTTATATTTTCCTTGAAAGCTTTTTTAATGAAGGGGCGTATAGGTCGTTTGGCGGGAGGGAGTTTATTCTTTAGCTATGTAGTCTATACAATTTTCTTGATAAAAACAGCTATGTAACTTTAATAAAGGGGAGAGATTTGATGATCTTTCCCCTTTTCTTTGATTATTCCGTTTTATCCTTAAATTCACATAAATCTTCAACAATGCAAGAACCGCAGCGTGGTTTACGGGCGATACAGGTATAGCGACCGTGTAAAATTAACCAATGATGAACATCTACTTTGAATTCATCTGGAACGACTTTTAATAGTTTTTCTTCTACTTTCACTACATCTTTTCCAGGCGCAAATTTCATGCGATTGGATACGCGAAAAATATGCGTATCTACCGCAATAGTTGGCTGACCAAAAGCTGTATTGAGCACAACATTTGCTGTTTTTCGACCAACGCCAGCAAGAGCTTCTAGCTCTGAACGAGTTTGAGGAATTTCTCCATTATGTTTCTCAATTAAATCTCGACAGGTTTTAATGATATTTTCTGCCTTACTGTTATATAACCCAATGGTTTTTATATACTCTTTTAGCCCTTCTAATCCGAGATCTAGAATAGCTTGTGGTGTATTAGCTATAGGAAATAATTTTTCCGTTGCTTTATTTACACCTTTATCCGTCGCTTGTGCAGATAGGATCACAGCGATAAGCAACTCAAAAGGTGAATTATAATTAAGCTCTGTGGTTGGGTGAGGATTTTGCTCTCTCAACCGAGTTAAAATTTCAACACGTTTTTGTTTATTCATTATTTTTTCTATCAATGATATTTTTTATTGCCAGGATGAGTCCTAAGCTGATGAATGCCCCTGGCGGTAAAATGGCCAATAAGAAATGACTATCTAGCTGAAAGAAAGTAATTTTTAAACCACTTGCCCAATTCCCCAATAAATTTTTGATGCCATCAAATAATGTGCCATTTCCTAAAATCTCTCTTAATGCACCTAAAGCAAGTAAGCTTAGACACATTCCCAATCCCATAGAAAAACCATCAAACATTGCTTGCATAAGTGGATTTTTAGAGGCGAATGCTTCTGCACGGCCGATAACAATACAATTGGTTACAATTAATGGAATAAAGATACCCAAGGATTGATATAAAGAATAAGTAAAGGCATTCATTAATAATTGCACTATGGTAACAGTAGTCGCAATAATCATGACATAAATAGGGATCCGAATTTCATTGGGAATATGTTTGCGGAACAAAGATATTACTGTGTTACTGAAGATAAGTACGAGCATCGTCGCTAAGCCTAGTCCCAGAGCATTAGTAGCGGTATTAGAAACCGCTAATAAAGGACATAGACCCAGTAGTTGCACTAATGCACCATTATTTTTCCAAACACCTTGTAGAAAAAGATTCTTCCATAGATTTTCTGTTTTCATCGACGATAGCTCGATTTCTACTTGTGGCTCAAATTCATTTAACTTATTGCTCATAGATTATCTCCCTGCTCCAAGGCATCAAATAAAGCTAATGCAGCTAGTTTTACTTGATTGACCACAGCTCGAGGTGTAATGGTTGCTCCAGAGAATTGATCAAATTTTCCACCATCTTTTTTTACTGCCCAATCGGATAGATTTTCGGAAGTCAATTTTTGTTGGTTAAATGTCAAAATCCAATTTGAAATGCGTAACTCGATTTTATCGCCCAACCCAGGTGTTTCTTTGTGTTCTAACACGCGAACTCCAAGTACTTCTCGTTCAGGTGTTACCGCAACCAATAATCGAATATTTCCTGAATAACCGTTTGGGGCGGTAGTTTCAAATACGTAGGCGCTAATTTGTTGTTGCTTACGAGCGATACAAATGGAGCTGATGCGTTGCGCTAACAGGTTTTTATGGTTTGGTTGATAACAGCTAGAGAGTAAATCATTGTCAAAATATGCTGTAGGTATTACCTGTGCTAGCAAGGTACGTTGTTGCTGAGTAACTACTGCTTCAATTCTGTCCTTGGTTAGGAAATAAATACTAACGGAGAGCAACGTACAAAGGAACGCAACAAAGGCGAGAATCAAAGCATAACGAAGAGAGACTTGCCAAGTTTTCATCGTCCACCTCGCATTTGGTAACCCGTCACAACAGGACGTGTGTAATGATCGATAAGAGGTACAAAAATATTCGCAAGCAATATGGAGAATGCAACGCCGTCGGGATAACTACCATAAAAGCGAATAACGTAAATTAATAAACCGATGAGAGCACCAAACAACAGTTTTCCTTTAGGTGTAATAGAGGCGGTAACTGGATCTGTTGCAATAAAAAATGCACCAAACATCATAGCGCCGCTAAATAACTGCGATAAGGGATTTAATTGTGCCATTGGTAAGAATAGCGTTGTTAGGCTAGCAAAAACGGTAAAGCTTACTAGCATTGCCACTGGAATATGCCAGTGAATAACTTTTTTAAATATAAGTATTAACCCACCAAGCAGGAAGGCCAAGTTTACTTGCCACCAGCCAAATGGCAGGGAATGTTGAAATAAAGGAGATTGTAATAACATTTCATAATTTATTTTTAGAACATTCGTATCAGCTTTCAACAAGCTTACTTTGGCACTATCAAGCGGTGTTGCTTGAGAAATGCTATCTATGGAATGATTTAATTGATGCAAGGTAAATCCATCGGTGGTAAAGCCTGTGAAAATTAATTGGTAAGCATCATTCCAAGTAGGGGGCTCTTGTAGTAAAGGTAACGGCGGTAACCAAGCAGTCATTTGTACAGGAAAAGAAATGAGCAACACCACATAGCCAACCATTGCAGGGTTAAACAAATTTTGTCCTAAGCCACCATAAACCTGTTTGCCTAAAATAACTGCACAGAAAATACCAATTAAAATAATCCAGTAAGGCGCATAAGGAGGAATGGCCATAGCTAAAATTAACGCCGTGAGCACAACACTTAAATCGCGCAAATAAAAGAATAAGGTTTTTTTACGTAATAATGTTACTAAGCCTTCTAAAAAGACGGCAAAGCTAACTGCTAAACAACTTTGTATTAACACGCCGAAGCCAAAGTAATAAATTTGCATGGCAAAAGCAGGCAACATTGCAACTATGACCCATAGCATAATGCGCATTGTAAGCTTACCTGAATGAGTATGCGGCGAACTAACCATTTTAAACATTTGTTTATTTTCGCTCCTATGAATTTTCGGTTTGTTTAGTTTGCAGTTGAGCAAGTTTCTTTGCTTTAGCGCGGGCGATAGCTGCTGCCACTGCTGCTTTTTTCGGATCTAACGTAGTATCCGTTTGTGTGTTTTCAGTTTGTGTTGTTTCAACAGATTCTGTTTTTACATCAACAGCGCTGGCGTTTTGTTGCGCAAGCTTTTTCGCTTTAGCACGAGCGATAGCTGCTGCCACTGCTGATTTTTTGTTGTCTGAACTGTTTTCTTGATTTTCCGATGGTGCTGTATTTATTGGTTCTGAGGTTTCTTTGGTTTGCTCCGCTTGTCGAGCCAAACGACGCGCTTTACGTTGTGCCGTAATGTCGCTATTGTCTGGTTGAATTTGCCCTTTGTCATCAACAATAGTTTTTAAAGTTCTTGTTGCATTCTGCGTATTTTCTGAAGCTTTTTTCGCTTTTAACCGTTCTAACGCCGCTTGAACAGGATCTATGCCTTGCTCATTTTGCATTTCTTGGCGACGCGCCGCCATGGCTTTTTGTGCACGCGCTTTACGTTCAGTTTCTTCTTTTTCTAAACGAGCTTGACGAGCCTCAAAACGGATTTTTGCCTCTTCTGCTTGTTGGTTTTTCTGTTTAATTTCCCAAATCTTCGCTTTTTCTTGTCGGAAGTATTGAATTAATGGGATATGGCTTGGGCATACATAAGCACAAATACCGCATTCCATGCAATCTTTAATGGCGTATTGTTCCGATTTGTCGTGTTCTTCGCTGCGCGCAAACCAATAAAGTTGTTGAGGCATTAACTGCACAGGGCAAGCATCAGAACAAGCAGAACAGCGAATACAGGCTTGCTCGGCTTGTGGTGGCATATATTCAAAATGATCCGGCGCTAGCAAGCAGTTGGTTACCTTGGTTACTGGCGCGGTTAAGTCTGGCAGAATAAAGCCCATCATCGGCCCCCCCATAAACACAGGGAAGCGTTCATCATATTGATAATCAAACTGTTGTAATAACTGATAAATCGGCGTACCCAATCTCGCCCAAACGTTACATTGATTACCAACTTTATCGCCTGTGAGGGTAACCACTCGCTCAATTAGCGGCTCATCATCTAACACTGCACGTTTAATCGCAAAGGCTGTACCGACATTCTGCATTAACACGCCAATGCTTGAGGAACGCTGACCTGCGGGGACATCAATGCCCGTTAATATACGAATAAGTTGTTTTGCTGCACCAGAAGGGTATTTGGTTGGTATGGTGCGAATCTCTATATCATTTGCACCATGCAATGCTTCTTGTAAAGCTGTGATAGCTTGCTCTTTATTATCTTCTACGGCGATAACTACTTTTTCTGGGCGTAAAATATAACGTAAGATACGAACACCTTCGATAATCTCATCAGCATACTCACGCATTAAACGATCATCACAAGTGATATAAGGTTCACATTCTGCACCGTTAATAATTAAGAGTTTGACTTTTTTTTCAGCTGAATGGATTTTAGCGGCGGTAGGGAAAACCGCACCACCTAAACCTGCGATACCTGCGCGATAAATTTTATCAATAAGTTGTTCAGGCGTTTGCGTTAGGAAGTCTTCAATCGGATGGCGTGCTATCCACTCATCTTTACCGTCGCTTTCAATGTGAATACTCAGTTCTGCAAAACCTGAAGGGTGAGCCGCAGCATAAGGCATAATTGCTTTTACTGTACCTGAGGTAGGGGCGTGAACAGGTAAATTGCGTAAGCCATCTCCCTGTGTTAACGCTTGTCCTTTTAAGACTTTATCGCCTACTTGCACAAGAATATTTCCCGCACCGCCAGCGTGTTGTTTGACAGGAACGTAAAAATCGGAGACCAATATTGTTGGTTGAATTGGTGTTTTATTGGATTGTGATTTGTTCTCTGGTGGATGTATTCCTCCACTAAAATCCCACAATTTACCTAGATTAAAAGCGGTTAATACGTCCATTTATTTCCCCTTAATTATCTTTTTTGGGGTGGTTGTGGTATCCACAATAGGAATAATTAAATTAGGATCAAATTTCCAATTCCAATTATCAATATTAGGCTTAATCGCTAACATGCTGATGCAGTCAGTTGGACAAGGCGCTACACATAGTTCACAGCCTGTACAGAGATCAGGAATAATCGTATGCATTGCTTTGTTTGTACCAATAATGGCATCCACAGGGCAAGCCTGAATACATTTAGTGCAACCAATACACATTTCTTCATCAATAAAAGCAACTTTGGGAACTGGCTCTTCGCCTTGCATTGAGGGTGGCTCAACTCCCATAAGCTCTGCAATATTGACAATAACGGTTTGTCCTCCGGGGATACATTTCGTAATGTCATCGCCGTTAGCCACAGCTTGTGCATAAGGTTTGCAGCCAGGATAGCCACATTGTCCGCATTGACTTTGCGGTAATAGGGCATCAATTTTTTCTACAATAGGATCTGCTTCTACTTTTAGTTTAATTGAGGCAAGACCAAGCAAACTACCAAAAATGATAGCTAGCACAACAATGGCGATAATCAGTAAATAGGTCGTTGGAATCATTACAATCTCACCAAGCCAGTAAAGCCCATAAATGCAAGAGACATTAAACCCGCGGTAATTAGCGCAATGGAAACACCTTTAAAAGGTGTCGGTACATCAGCGGCGATAAGACGTTCTCGCAGAGCTGCGAAAAGCACGAGGACTAAACCGAATCCTAAAGATGCGCCAAAGCCATAAATCACCGATTGGGTAAGATTATGAGCTTGATTGACATTTAATAACGCTACGCCCAATACCGCGCAGTTAGTGGTAATAAGCGGTAAGAATATACCTAGCAAGCGATATAGAACTGGGCTTGTTTTATGAATTACCATTTCGGTAAATTGCACCACAACGGCGATAACTAAAATAAAGACTAAAGTGCGCAAAAAGCCCGCATTTAAAGGTAATAAAATATATTGTTCGATCAAATAAGCACTCAGAGAAGCAACGGTAAGAACAAACATGGTGGCAAGGCTCATTCCCAAAGCGGTTTCAATTTTTTTTGAAACACCCATAAATGGGCAAAGTCCTAGAAACTTCACCAACACAAAGTTATTGATTAGGGCGGTGCTAATAATGAGTAGAATGTATTCGATCATATTTAGGGAATAAATATCAATAGGATAAAATTACTGTTGCCTCAAAATCAAAGGCGTTAAATTAAACGGCGTATTATCGCTATTTATAGGAAATTGAACAATAAGAAATTTTGTATATTGTGGAATTAAAAAAATTTGAGGGTTCTGCACAGAAGTAGTGCTTTCTTCCTGAAAGCTGCTACTTCTTATTAGCGCCGATCAACTTAATTAGCGTATTTCAGCACAAGTTAAACAATATAAATAATGCCCTTTTGGATCATTCATTTGAGTTAATAAACCAAAATTTTGTAATGCTTTTTGATGTGTTTTAGCTAGCGGAATATTTTCTAAGAGAAGATCTGTTAAAACAATTTTAAGTTGAGATTGAAATCCTTTCAGCATTGAGCCTAACAAGAATTTATCCTCTTCTTGTAGCCAAATTACGTCAAATTCACTTTCCTCTAGTTTGTTTTCTAGTTTCCCATTAACGAGTTCTATCGCTTTATTAACTGCAATATCAAAAGAACCAATTTCATCGACTAATTTATGAGTTAGCGCATCGCCACCCAACCAAATTTTGCCCTGAGCTATTTTATCAACTTGTTCTTTGGATAAATTTCGTCCTTGGCTAACTAGGCTTAAAAAACGATCATAACCTTGCTCAATTTGTAGCTGTAAAATATCGTTTAATTCAGGAGAAAGTCCGCTATAACTAGACATTTCTGCAAAAGGAGAAGTAGATACTTTATCCGCAGAAACACCGATCTTTTTCAGTGTTTTTTCAAAGCTAGGGAATAAAGAGAAAATACCAATAGAGCCTGTGATCGTATTTTTTTCTGCCACAATGTAGTCGGCGGTACTTGAAATCCAATAACCGCCAGAAGCAGCCATACCGCCCATTGAAACAACCGCAGGTTTACCCGCTTGCTGTAAATGAACTAATTCTTGGCGAATAATCTCAGAAGCAAAGGCGCTACCGCCAGGGCTATTCACTCGTAAGACTACTGCTTTAACGGCGCTATCATTATAAGCTTGACGTAGTAGGCGTGCGATAGTATCTCCACCCACTTCTTGTTCATAGCTTTCTCCGTCGATAATTGCACCTTCTACATTGACCACTGCGATTTTATGTGTGGCATCGGATTCAGATAAATCAGGCAAGCTAGCAAGGTAATCATCCAACGCTAATAGTTTAGGTGCATTTGAATCTTTTTGATGATCTTTACCAAAGAATTCAATTAGCTTTTGATTAATCGTAAAACGATCCGCAAATTCGGTAATTAAACCGCGTTGCAGTGTATATTGGCTATTATCGCCTTTTAATTTTTTGAGTTCTTTTATATAGGTTTGGGCATCAGGTAACACTTGGTCAAGATTAATTTGACGATTATTAGCCACTGTTTGCTGATAGTTTTGCCACATTTTACCTAGCCATTGTTGTAAATCTGATTTAGCTTCAGCGGACATATCATCGCGCAAAAACGGCTCAACAGCAGATTTATAAGTGCCTACTCGGAAAATATGGGTAGAAATCCCCAACTTATCTAACAAGGACTTAAAGTAAAGATTCTCAGCCTGTAAACCTGTAATTTCTACATCACCAATAGGATTCAAATAAATATGATCCGCAAAGCTTGCAAGAAAATATTGTTTTTGATCATAACTATCAGCAACGGCGATAACAGGTTTATTGCTTTTTTTGAAACTTAGGATTGCCTCACCAAGGTAATCTAAATTAGCAAGCTCTCCGCCTTCAAATTGGTTTAAATCTAATACTAAACCTTTAATTCGATCATCATCTGTTGCATTTTCTAAAGCATAAACAATGTCGAAAGTAGAAAGCTGGCGAGGGATAGATTGGCCATTTAATTCACGCAGAGCATCTTGCCAAACAATAGGCGATTCGCGACTATCAACGAGATAGCCATCTAGTTTTAATACTAGTGCACCTTGATCACCAATTAATTCTGTGGAGCTTTTCGTCGAATAATGACTAATTAAACTGATAACTGTGATTAAACAAAGTGTAAATACGATAAAGACCAAATTGATCACTAATTGGCGAATGAATTTAAAAATACGCCAAATTAAACTGAATATTTTCATAAATAACCTATGAGAACATGAAGAAAAGCGCGTTAACATAGCATAAAGCGCTTTGGCAATAAATGGGTAAGAAAAAATATGTTAAACTTCGGGCCTTTCTAAAGGAGAAAATTATGAATGCTTTACAATTGTTAACTTCTCGCCGTTCAGAGAAAAAATTAGTTGAACCAGCACCAAGTGCAGAGGAGCTTGAACAAATGTTCCAAGCTGCTTTGCATGTTCCTGATCATGGACATTTACAGCCGTATCGCTTTATCGTGATTGAAAATGAAGGTTTGGAACAATTAGAAAAATTACTTAAAGATGTGGTTTTCGAGTTTGATCTTGGGGAAGAGCGCATTAAAAAAGCGGAGAATTTAGCGAAACGAGCGCCGATGGTAATTGGTGTGGTGGCTAAAATTCGACGAGATATTGAGAAAATACCTGCTTGGGAGCAAATGTTAACGGCAGGCTGTGCGACTTATGCTATTCAACTTGCCGCAAATGCTTTAGGTTATGCTAATGTTTGGATCAGCGGTAAATGGGTTGATGGCGCAGAGTTGCGTAATGCTTTTCATTGTGAGGCGACAGATAAAGTGATTGGATTGCTAATGATTGGCAGTGCAGAAGAAAAAATAATCAGAGATCGCAAGCAGTTAGATAGTAGTAGTTTTGTCAGTTATCTTTAATTTGATAAGTCCGCATTTTTGTCCATTACACCAATATCTCGCTATAATAAAAACCGCTCTTTTAGTACAAGACGAAAAGAGCGGTTAATTTTTTTATTGAATTTATTGTGTTGCTTGAATTGCTGTTAATGCAATGGTGTACACAATATCATCAACTAATGCGCCACGAGATAAGTCGTTGACTGGTTTACGCATACCTTGTAGCATCGGTCCGATAGAGACTAAATCAGCAGAACGTTGTACCGCTTTGTAAGTGGTGTTTCCTGTGTTTAGATCTGGGAATATGAATACTGTTGCTTTACCTGCAACTGGTGAATTTGGTGCTTTAGAACGTGCAACATCTTCCATAACCGCCGCATCATATTGCAATGGACCATCAATAACCAAATCTAGTCGTTTTTCTTGTGCAATACGCGTTGCTTCTTTCACTTTTTCTACATCAGCACCACTGCCTGATGTGCCAGTAGAGTAGGAAATCATCGCTACTTTTGGATCGATACCAAAGGCTTTTGCGGAATCTGCGGATTGAATTGCGATTTCCGCTAATTGCTCTGCTGTTGGATCTGGGTTTACTGCACAGTCGCCGTAAACAAGCACTTGATCTGGTAGCAACATAAAGAAAATAGAAGAAACGATTGAGTTACCTGGTGCGGTTTTAATGATTTGCATTGGTGGACGAATTGTGTTCGCAGTGGTGTGTACTGCACCTGATACTAATCCATCAACCTCATTGGCTTCTAACATCATTGTGCCTAATACCACGTTATCTTCTAATTGGCTACGAGCAAGAATTTCGGTCATACCTTTGTTTTTGCGTAACTCGACTAAACGTTCCACATAATTTTCACGCACATCTACAGGATCGATGATGGTAATGCCTTTACCCAAGGTTACCCCCTGTGCATCTGCAACACGTTGAACGGTTTCTGGGTTCGCTAATAATACACATTCCGCAATACCACGTTCCGCACAAATTGCAGCCGCTTTTACGGTGCGAGGTTCATCACCCTCTGGCAATACAATGCGTTTTTTCGCAGCGCGAGCTAATTCAGTTAACTGGAAGCGGAACGCTGGCGGTGATAGACGACGCATACGAGAAGTTGTTGCAACTAAAGAATCGACAAATTGGGTATCAATTTGTTCGCTCACATATTGTTTAATTTTCTCAATACGTTCTTTGTCATCTACAGGAACTTCTAAATTAAAGCTTTGTAATGCAAGAGCGGTTTGCCAAGTGTTACCTTCTACGCGGAAGACTGGTAAACCTGTGCTTTCGATAGCGTGCTGGGTTAATTTTTTGATTTGCGCATCAATTTTGTAACCACCAGTTAATAGTACACCTGCAATTTCATCTCCATTCATTGCGGCAAGGGCCGCTGCAACGATAACATCTGGGCGGTCTGCGGAGGTAACAAGAAGACTACCCACACGGAAATGTTCAACCATATTAGTGAGGTTGCGTGCGCAGAATGTAATACCACGAATACGGCGTTCTTTAATTGCCCCTTCGTGAATAATTGCTGCACCTAAGTGTTTAGCTAAATCAATGGCACGAGTTGCAATTAAATCTGCGTTCCATGGAATACAAGCAAGCACTTTAATTGGGCTTTTTTCAAATAAGTGATAAATTTCGGAAATTTGATTTTTCGTGTGTTGGAATGAATCAAAAATTTCTGCAAGATCTGGGCGGGTGCGACCTGATTCATCAATTGGCGCGTTAAATTTGTTAATTACTACCCCTAATAAATTTGGGTTGTGTTTGCCACCGAACATAGAAGCCGCCGCTTTGATGCGCTCTTTTAACTCTGCTGGCGTTTCTGTGGAAGGTGCTGCAACAAGAATAATTTCTGCATCTAAAGCTTGTGCAATTTCGTAGTTGATACTATTTGCATAAGTATGTTTGCGAGTTGGAATTAAACCTTCAACAACGATAATTTCATTGTTTTTTGATAATTGTTGGTGATTTTCAACAATTTTTTCTAGCACTACATCAGACTGGTTTTGTCCGATTAAAGATTCTGCCACGCTTAACATAAAAGGTTCGGCAGTTTCTAAAGCTGTGTTAGCGCGAATAATGGAGGTCGTGCGGTCAATGGTATCTTCATCAGAACTTGGTTGGGAAATTGGTTTCATGAAGCCAATTTTTGTTCCTTTTTGCTCTAGAGAATGAATTAAACCTAGGCTTACGCTAGTAAGACCAACGCCAGCACTAATTGGAATGAGAATAATAGTACGAGACATAGTAAACCTTAATTATCTTTGGTAAAAAAACAAACTGCCGAGATTTTCGGCAGTTTGTGTTGAAAGATTAGATACAAAGACGAGCTGTATCTTGTGCGATTACTAATTCCTCATTGGTTGGAATAACAATCGCTACTGGAGTATTTGCTGCGGTAATAACACCTTCGTTACCAAAACGAGCTGCTTTATTTTTCTCTGCATCAACTTGGTAGCCGAAAAGTTTTAAGTGATTTAAAGTTAATTCGCGAACAAGAGAAGAGTTTTCACCGATACCACCAGTAAATACGATAGCATCTAAACGTTCGCCGATAACCGCCATATAAGAACCAATATATTTGGCTAAACGATAGCAGAATACATCTAAAGCACGTTTTGCTGGTGCTTCTTTATCGTAGTTATCTTCTGCGTAGCGGCAGTCGCTAGTTACTTCAGTTAAGCCTAACAATCCGGATTTTTTGGTTAACATAGTGTTAATTTCAGCAACGGATAAACCAAGATTGTCATGGAGATAGAACATAATTGCTGGATCTAAATCACCAGAGCGTGTTCCCATTACCAAACCTTCTAACGGTGTTAAGCCCATTGATGTATCAATACATTTACCATCACGAACAACAGAAATAGATGCACCGTTACCTAAGTGGCAAGTAATTACATTGATTTTGTCTGCTGGTACATTTAAACGCTCAGCCACTTGTTGGCTAACAAAGAAGTGGCTAGTACCATGTGCGCCATAACGACGAACACCATGTTCTTTATATAAAGAATACGGAAGTGCGTATAAGTAAGCATGTTCTGGCATAGTTTGGTGGAATGCAGTATCAAAAACAGCAACATTTTTGTCTTTCAAATGTGGGAACATTTTGAATGCTTCTTCAATACCGATTAAGTGCGCAGGGTTGTGTAATGGTGCAAATTGGATTGCATCTTTAATTCCTTCAACCACTTCATCTGTGATAACTACAGAAGAAGTGAATTTCTCACCACCGTGAACAATACGATGACCGATAGCAACAATGTCATCTTTTAAGGACGGATCTAGTGGAAAAATATTATTCACGATAAAGCTAAGTGCTTCACTATGTGCTGCACCAGCACCTAAATCAGCATTACCTTTTTCACCATGTAGTTTCCATTTAATACGTGCATCGTCTAAATGAAATGCCTCTGCTAAGCCAGACAATTTTTCATCGCCACTTACAGGATCTAAAATTGAGAATTTTAAAGAAGAACTACCACAGTTTAAGATTAGGACTAATTTTTGAGACATAAGAGACCTATTGATTTGATTAAGTTAAAAAAATTATTCCCTTGAAAAAGGGAATAGGCAGATAAAAATCTGATGCCGCATAGGATACACTTTTCGGGCGATAAAATAAATTCATCGAGGGTTAAAAAGTCGAAAAATTCAAAAAAATAGTGAAAATTTCAATTTTTTTTAGATAAGTTAATGGTGATGAAATATCGTCAATAAAGTTAAAAATGTGTTATGTTGTTTGTGTTTATTATAAAGAGGAACTGTGATGTCTTTTTTCCACACCTTAAAACAAGGTCAACGCTATTTAAAAAGTTGGCCACTGCAACCTAAATTAGGCAGTATTTTCCCTGAAAATCGAATCATTAAAAGCACACTGTTTGCACAAAAATTTATGCCTTTTATGGCGGTTTTCGCCGTAGTTTGGCAGCAACTTTATGCTAGACAGGATACGGCGGCGTTAGCTATTGCACTATTGACCGCTATTTTTGCCCTGATGCTGCCAATGCAAGGGTTATACTGGTTAGGTAAGCGAGCAAAAAGTCCGCTGAGTTCACAAACAGAACAGGTTTTTCATCAAACTTGTCAAAAATTAAAGGATGACGCTGACATTTATATAACGCCGCGAGAAACACCTTGTTATCAGGATCTTGCGGAAGTTTTGAACAAGGCAGCGAAAAAATTAGGTCAGGATTTTTGGCAAGAACTTTAATCTTAACGGCGTCATATTTCACTACGCAAAGGTTTGCTTTTTTTGCTAGAATGCACCTCTTTAATTTTGCTTACCAAGAGAAATTTCCGTGATTGACTACATTATTATTGGCATTATTGTTTTTTCCGTGCTGGTTAGCCTTTGGCGTGGCTTCGTTCGAGAAGTATTGTCCTTAGCCAGCTGGCTTATTGCATTTTTTGTGGCAAGCCATTTTTATCCTTATCTCGCTACTTATTTCACTCAAATTGAATCCCCTTATTTACGCAACGGCGTCGCCATTGCAGCCTTATTTATTGCAACTTTAATTGTTGGTGCGTTAGTAAATTATTTATTTGGTCAGCTGGTGGACAAAACAGGATTGAGCGGCACAGATCGTGTGCTGGGAGCGTGTTTCGGGCTGCTTCGAGGTGTGTTAATTGTGGCGACGTTGCTCTTTTTTATGGATACTTTCACTAACTTCAGCCAAACAGATTGGTGGAAGGAATCTAAGTTAATACCGCATTTCGGTTTTGTGGTGGAATGGTTTTTTCAACAGCTACAAGCCAGTTCAAGTTTTTTAAATTCAACATTAAGCAAATAGGGGATCAACACTCATGTGTGGCATTGTAGGAATTGTTAGTCAAGCACCAGTAAATCAATCTATTTATGATGCGCTAACAGTATTACAACATCGCGGACAAGATGCCGCTGGCATTGTAACAGTAGATGATGAAAATCGTTTTCGGTTAAGAAAAGCAAATGGGTTGGTAAGCGATGTATTTCAACAAGTACATATGATGCGTTTACAAGGCAACGCGGGCATCGGACACGTGCGTTATCCTACCGCAGGGTGTTCAAGTGTTTCCGAAGCGCAGCCCTTTTATGTGAACTCGCCTTATGGATTAACCTTGGTGCATAACGGCAACCTCACCAATTCTCAAGATTTGAAAGACAAATTATTCCGTCTTGCTCGTCGTCATGTAAACACCACTTCGGATTCAGAATTATTACTCAATATTTTTGCCTATCATCTCGATCAAATTGAGAAATATCACCTTGATGCAGAAGATGTATTCAACGCGATTAAACAGACTCACCAAGATATTCAAGGTGCTTATGCTTGCGTGGCAATGATCATCGATCACGGTATGGTGGCATTTCGCGATCCTCATGGCATTCGTCCATTGGTGTTAGGCAAACGGGAAGAAAATGGCAAAACGGATTATATGTTTGCTTCCGAAAGCATTGCATTGGATACCGCCGGTTTTGAGTTTGTGCGTGATGTGCAACCAGGCGAAGCGGTGTATGTTACTTTTGATGGTAAATTGTATTCGCAACAATGTGCAGAAAATCCAACGCTGACGCCATGCATCTTTGAATATGTGTACTTTGCTCGCCCAGACTCTTGTATCGACGGTGTTTCTGTTTATGCCGCTCGCGTACACATGGGACAACATTTGGGTGAAAAAATCGCAAAAGAATGGAAAGATGTGGAAATTGACGTGGTGATTCCTATTCCTGAAACCTCTAACGATATTGCCTTGCGCATCGCTCGCGTTTTAAATAAACCTTATCGTCAAGGGTTCGTGAAAAATCGTTATGTCGGACGCACATTCATCATGCCAGGACAAGCGCAACGGGTCAGTTCTGTAAGACGAAAACTCAATACCATTGCGTCAGAATTTAAAGATAAAAATGTGCTGTTGGTAGACGATTCCATTGTGCGTGGTACAACATCGGAACAAATTGTGGAAATGGCAAGAGCCGCTGGCGCCAAGAAAATTTATTTTGCCTCAGCAGCACCAGAAATTCGCTATCCAAATGTGTATGGTGTTGATATGCCAACCAAAAATGAACTGATCGCCTATGGCCGTGATGTAGATGAAATCGCCAAATTGATTGGCGTAGATAAGCTCATATTCCAAGATTTGGAAGCGTTAACAAGTTCTGTTCAGCAAGAAAATCCTGCCATCAAAGAATTTGATTGTTCGGTGTTTACTGGGAAATATGTGACTGGCGACATCACGCTAGAATACTTAGACACTATCGCCGATCAACGTAATGATTCAGCGAAGAAAAAACGAGCAAAAGACGCAACAAATCTTGAGATGCACAATGAGAGATAAACGCATTTAATTCGCATAAAATAAGTTCTTGAGTAAAAAAAAGGAGTTGTTTGATGACAACTCCCTTTTGCTTGGATAGCAAACGAGATTAATGTTCCCGCGTTTTAAAGAAAGTCACATCAGGATAGCGCTCCTGTGCTAAGTTTAAATTCACCATGGTTGGGGCGATGTAGGTGAGATTATCGCCACCGTCTAAGGCTAAATTTTGCTCATTTTTGCGTTTAAATTCTTCAAATTTTTTCGCATCAGTGCATTCCACCCAGCGCGCGGTGGCGACGTTCACGGTTTCGTAAATGGCTTCGACGTTGTATTCGGATTTCAAGCGAGATACCACCACATCAAACTGCAACACGCCTACGGCACCCACGATTAAATCGTTGTTTATCAATGGGCGGAAAACCTGCACAGCACCTTCTTCGGACAGTTGCACCAAGCCTTTAAGTAACTGTTTTTGTTTGAGCGGATCTTTCAACCGAATACGGCGGAACAGCTCTGGGGCGAAGTTTGGAATGCCGGTGAATTTCAGGTTTTCGCCTTGGGTAAAGGTATCCCCGATTTGGATCGTGCCGTGGTTGTGCAAGCCGATAATATCGCCAGCGTAGGCTTCTTCAGCGTGGGCACGATCGCCTGCCATAAAGGTGAGGGCATCGGAAATCACCACGTCTTTGCCGATGCGGACGTGTTTGAGCTTCATTCCTTTTTCGTATTTGCCTGACACCACACGCAAGAACGCCACCCGATCTCGGTGTTTTGGATCCATATTCGCTTGAATTTTGAACACGAAACCGCTGAATTTTTCTTCTTCCGCAGAAACCGTGCGTTCGTCCGATTGACGCGCCTGTGGCGACGGTGCCCAAGCGGTTAAACCGTCTAAGAAATGATCGACGCCGAAGTTACCCAGTGCGGTACCGAAGAACACTGGTGTGAGTTCACCTTTTAAGAAGGCATCTAATTCAAATTTGTTGCTCGCCCCTTGCACCAGTTCTAATTCGTCACGCAACTGCTGGGCTAAATCGCTACCCACGGCGGCATCAAGCTCTGGGCTGTTTAAGCCTTTCACTACACGCACGTCTTGAATAGTGTGTCCTTGCCCTGTTTGATAGAGATAGGTTTCATCCTTGGCAATGTGGTACACGCCTTTGAACAATTTTCCGCAGCCGATGGGCCACGTGATCGGTGCACAACGGATTTTCAGCACGCTTTCCACTTCGTCTAACAGTTCCATCGGGTCGCGAATATCACGGTCTAACTTGTTCATAAAGGTTAAAATCGGCGTATCACGCAGGCGAGTGACTTCCATCAATTTGATCGTGCGTTCTTCCACCCCTTTTGCCGAGTCGATTACCATCAAACAGCTGTCCACGGCGGTTAGTGTGCGATAGGTATCTTCCGAGAAGTCTTCGTGTCCAGGGGTGTCGAGCAGGTTAACCAAGCAGTCGTGATATGGGAATTGCATCACGGAGGTGGTAATGGAAATTCCCCGTTGTTTTTCCATTTCCATCCAGTCAGATTTGGCGTGGGCTTGCGAGCCTTTGCCTTTTACCGAACCTGCTTTTTGAATGGCTTGTCCGTAAAGTAACACTTTTTCGGTAATGGTGGTTTTACCCGCATCGGGGTGAGAAATAATCGCAAAAGTGCGACGTTTATTGACTTGTTGTGGATATGACATAAGTTGTTACGAATTTTTATGTGAATGAAAAATAGTGCAGTATTCTCCCTTATTTTGCTTTGTAGCTCAAACTTTTCTCATCGTTAAATTTCATTCGCACTATGAGAGGCTAAGGTTAAGTTGACTGGTCTAATAAATATTTTCTAAAAAAGCAAACGTTTGCTTACCTTTAAAAGCAAAGTGCGTTACAATATCGCCCGTTTTTTTTTAGACTTATTTTTATTGGCTCCGTGCCGTAAAACCACGTCCTTTAGGGTGTGAATATAAGGCACAAACGTCGTAGCCGTTTCAAACCTAACTAATCAGGTGTTTGTTGTTGCTCGATGTATTGACGAATAATAGATATAGGTGCACCACCGCAACTGCCCGCAAAATAAGACGGAGACCAAAGCTGATTTCCCCATAATTTTTGGCGAATGTTAGGATAGTTTTTTCGTCTGATTAAACGACTTGAAACGCCTTTTAAACTATTCACAAGATTGGAAACTGCCACTTTGGGAGGATACGCCACGAGAAGATGAACGTGATCGTCTTCGCCATCAAACTCGACTAATGTTGCTTCAAAATCAGCACAGACGGCTTCAAAAATGGTGCGTAAATCGTCCAAAATTGCCTTAGTAAAAACGTCCCTGCGATATTTAGTCACGAAAACCAAATGAACGTGTAAGTTAAAAACAACGTGGCGACCACGTCTAATCTCTATTTCTTTTTTCATAAACCAAGTGTAGAATGAACACAATTTTTGTATTCTAATTTGTGCAATGTTACTACGTAAAGCCTTTAAATTTGAAATCAGACCAAATGGTGAACAACTCCGTAAAATTAAGCAATTTTGCGGTTGTTCTCGTTTTGTGTTCAATAAGGCGTTAGCGTGGCAGAATGCACAGTACGAACAGGATAATAATAACAAGTTCAGCTATACCAAACTTGCCAATCTTCTTCCGCAATGGAAAAAAGAGCTAATTTGGCTCAAAAATTGTCATTCTCAAGTGCTTCAACAGTCGTTAAAAGACCTTGAAAGTGCGTTTAAACATTTCTTTTCCAAGCGGTCTGATTTTCCCAAATTCAAGAAAAAAGGCGTAAAAGAGTGTTTTCGTTTTCCGCAAGGTTGCAAAATTGAGCAAGAAAATAACCGCTTGTATCTACCGAAAATCGGTTGGGTTCGCTATCGCAATAGCCGTGAAGTATTAGGCGAAATCAAAAATGTGACCGTCAGCCAAAAGTGCGGTCGTTTTTTGTGAGCATTCAAACGGAATTTGAACACGAAATTCCAACACACAAAGGCGGAGAGATCGGTATAGATATGGGCGTAGCACGGTTTGCTACCCTTTCAAGTGGTGAATTTTTTGAGCCATTAAATGCGTTTAAAACCGACAAAGGCAAACTCGCTAAACTGCAAAAACAGCTCAAAAACAAAATGAAATTCGGCCGAAATTGGCAAAAATTGAAAGGAAAAATCAGCAAATTGCACCATAAAATCGCTAACTGCCGTAAAGACTTTTTGCACAAAATATCAACTCAAATCAGCAAAAACCACGCAATGATCTTTGTAGAAGATTTGCAAGTGCAAAATATGTCGGCATCAGCGAAAGGGACAGCAGAAGAACAGGGTAAAAACGTGAAACAAAAATCAGGCTTAAACCGTGCGATATTAGATCAGTCTTGGTTTGAGTTTAGACGACAACTGGATTACAAAACGCAATGGTTAGGCGGATTTTTAGTGGCTGTGCCACCGCAAAACACTAGTCGAACTTGCCCTTGCTGTGGATATACTGCAAAAGCAAACCGTGAAGCACAAGCACATTTTGAATGTGTTGAATGTGGTTACATAGAAAATGCTGATGTGGTTGGTGCAATCAATGTGTTAGCACGTGGACGGGTCGTCGTCCAAGCGTAAAGAAAATCAGGCGAGGACATCGCCGTAGCGCTTGTGAAGTGAACCGCAATAGCGGTCAGCAACAAGAACCCACCGAGAGTAGCCCACGCAAAGCGTGGGAGTTAGTAGGAATCCCCGTACTTTAGGGCGGGGAGGATGTCAAAAGGTACAAACAAATGACACAACTCAGTCTTAAAAAAATTTATTCGGGAAAAGTGCGTGATCTCTATGAAGTTGATGACAAACGTATGTTGATGGTTGCCACAGACCGTTTATCTGCGTTTGATGTGATTTTGGAAGATCCAATTCCTCGTAAAGGTGAAATTCTTACTCAAATTTCTAACTTTTGGTTTAACAAGTTAGCACATATTATGCCAAATCATTTCATAGGCGACAGCGTTTATGACGTGTTGCCAAAAGCAGAGGCGGATGCAGTGAAAGATCGTGCCGTGGTGTGTAAGCGTTTAACACCGATTAAAATTGAGTCTATTGTGCGTGGTTATTTAACAGGCAGTGGATTAAAAGATTACAAAAAAACAGGGACTATCTGTGGTTTACAATTGCCTGAAGGCTTAGTGGAAGCGAGCAAGTTGCCTGAGCCGATTTTTACGCCTTCAAGCAAGGAAGAAGTGGGAAATCACGACATTAATATTAGCTATGCCGAATGTGAGAAATTAATTGGTGCGGATTTAGCGGCGCAAGTGAAAGAAAAAGCCATTGCGCTTTATACGGCGGCGGCAGAATATGCCTTAACCAAAGGCATTATTATTTGCGATACAAAATTTGAGTTCGGTTTAGATGAAAATGGCACGCTTACCCTAATGGATGAAGTGTTAACGCCGGACTCAAGTCGTTTTTGGTCTGTAGATACTTATCAAGAGGGCACAAATCCACCGTCTTTTGATAAACAATTTGTCCGCGATTGGTTGGAAAATAGCGGTTGGAACAAACAGGCGCCTGCGCCTAAAGTGCCCGCAGATGTTATACAGCGTACGGTAGATAAGTACCAGGAAGCATTAGATTTATTAACTAAATAATATAAAAAGCTTTCTCCTTTGAGAGAAAGCTTTTTTCAATATCAATGTGAGGAGTGTTATGAAATCTGTTTCAATAGTGGGATTAGGGTGGCTTGGATTGCCCTTAGCTCGCCATTTGAAAAATTTAGGTTGGCAAGTTACAGGGAGTAAGCGTACTCATGAGGGAGCAGAGCAAATGCGTTTATTGCGTTTAGAAACCTATACTTTGGAGCTAACGCCAGCGATTAACGCCGATCCAGATGATCTATCCGCACTATTTGATGTGGATGCTTTAGTGATTAATATTCCTCCAAGCCAATATTTTTTTAATGGCAATGATTATGTTGTTGGTATAAAAAATATAGTGAATGAAGCGCTATTGCATAATATTCACCATATTATTTTCATTAGTTCAACCTCTGTATTTGCAGAAACAACAGGAGTATTTGATGAAAGCTCTCTGCCAACACCAGCAACAGACAGTGCAAAAGCACTTGTTGAAATAGAAAATTGGCTATTTCAATTAAATGATATTGATTGCGATATTATTCGCTTTGCAGGATTAGTTGGAGATGATCGGCACCCAGTTTTTTCCCTTGCGGGAAAAGAAGTTAAGGGAGGGCATTCTCCAGTTAATCTAGTCCATTTTGATGATTGTGCGCGAGCTATTCAATTGTTATTAGAAACGCCTAGTCATCAACGCTTATATAATTTGGTCGCACCAAACAATCCAATAAAATCAGAATATTATTCAGTGATGGCGGAGAAGTTTGGAGTTGATCTCCCACACTTTGTTTGTTCTGAGCAAGATCCTATAAGAATTATTACTGGTAACAAGATCTGCCAAGAAATGGACTTTGTTTATCAGTATCCCGATCCTTATTTAATGTTATCTAATAAGGAAAAGTGCAGTGGACTTTCGGATAGTTTTTTGAAATAATAAAATTGATTATTTAATCACTTTTTTTGCGTAATTATTTAAATTAAAAGGTATAGTATGTCAAACACAATTCTACAAAATCTCCCTAAAGGACAAAAAGTCGGTATCGCCTTTTCAGGTGGTTTGGATACCAGTGCAGCGTTATTATGGATGCGTCAAAAAGGCGCGATTCCTTATGCTTACACCGCTAATTTAGGTCAGCCTGATGAGGATGATTACAATGCCATCCCTCGTAAAGCAATGGAATATGGTGCAGAAAATGCGCGCCTGATCGATTGTCGCACGCAGCTAGCTCACGAAGGTATTGCAGCAATCCAATGTGGTGCTTTCCATATTTCAACTGGTGGCGCTACTTATTTTAATACCACGCCATTGGGTCGTGCAGTAACGGGAACAATGCTGGTTTCTGCAATGCGTGAAGATGATGTGAATATTTGGGGCGACGGTAGCACCTTTAAAGGAAATGACATTGAACGTTTCTATCGCTATGGTTTATTAACTAACCCAAATTTGAAAATCTACAAACCTTGGTTAGACAATCAATTTATTGAAGAACTTGGCGGTCGTCATGAAATGTCTGAGTTTCTCATTGCTAATGGCTTTCAATACAAAATGTCTGTAGAAAAAGCCTATTCCACCGATTCCAATATGCTTGGTGCGACTCATGAAGCAAAAGATTTAGAGCTATTAAGTCGTGGTATCCGCATTGTTCAGCCGATTATGGGAGTTGCATTTTGGCGTGATGATGTAGAAATTAAAGCTGAAGAGATTTCCGTACGTTTTGAAGAGGGCGTGCCAGTGGCGTTAAATGGTAAAACCTTTGATGATCCTGTGGAATTGTTCTTAGAAGCAAATCGTATCGGCGGTCGCCACGGATTAGGTATGTCAGATCAAATTGAAAACCGTATCATTGAAGCGAAATCTCGTGGTATTTATGAAGCGCCGGGAATGGCGTTATTACATATTGCTTATGAACGTCTATTAACCTGTATTCATAACGAAGATACTATCGAGCAATATCGTATTAATGGTTTACGTTTAGGTCGCTTGTTATATCAAGGTCGTTGGTTTGACCCACAAGCGTTAATGTTACGTGAAACCGCACAGCGTTGGGTTGCTCGTGCGATTACTGGGGAAGTTACTTTAGAATTACGTCGTGGAAATGATTATTCTATTTTAAATACGTCATCAGCGAATAGTACTTATCATCCAGAGCGTTTAAGTATGGAAAAAATTCAAAATGCGCCATTTGATCCGGTAGATCGTATTGGTCAATTAACCATGCGTAATCTGGATATTACCGATACGCGCGATAAGCTCGGCATTTATACAAATTCTGGCTTGTTGAGCGTTTCAAAAGAATCCTTTCTTCCTCAGCTTAATAAGAAAGACTAAATAAATGATAAAAAAATTACTGCATTTCCAAATTTGGATGCAGTAATTTTTTGTGTGGGTTAACTTCCTACAACAATAAAATTATTTTTGAAATTTTATTTTAATCCCTCTCAACATCTTTCGAATTTTATTCGAAAAATTTACATTACAGGCTGAAATTCGGCACCCTATACGAATTGAGGCTCCCTATAATACGCCCATACTTAAGCATTAGTTGTCGTTCGCATAAGTATGTTGCTTATATCACTTAAAACACTCAT
This sequence comes from [Haemophilus] felis, assembly GCA_002015125.1. Taxonomy (GTDB): domain Bacteria; phylum Pseudomonadota; class Gammaproteobacteria; order Enterobacterales; family Pasteurellaceae; genus Pasteurella; species Pasteurella felis. Next base: position 10,435 of record MUYB01000046.1, on the reverse strand, counting down.
TAGATTAATGATAAGGAGAATATTATGGCTTTCAATCTTAAAAACAGACATTTGTTAAGTTTGGTAAACCACAGTGAACGTGAAATTAAATATCTTCTAGATTTATCAAGAGATTTAAAAAGAGCGAAATATGCGGGAACTGAACAACAGAAATTGAAAGGCAAAAATATTGCTTTAATCTTTGAAAAAACCTCAACTCGTACTCGTTGCGCTTTTGAAGTTGCTGCTTATGACCAGGGGGCAAATGTAACTTATATCGATCCAAATTCTTCACAAATTGGTCACAAAGAAAGTATGAAAGATACTGCTCGTGTGTTGGGTCGTATGTATGATGCTATTGAATATCGTGGCTTTAAACAATCTGTAGTTGATGAACTTGCTGAATATGCAGGTGTTCCAGTATTTAATGGTTTAACTGATGAGTTCCACCCAACACAAATGTTGGCTGATGTACTCACTATGATCGAAAACTGCGATAAACCATTAAGCGAAATCAAATACGTTTATATTGGTGATGCGCGCAATAATATGGGTAACTCATTATTATTAATCGGCGCTAAATTAGGTATGGATGTGCGTATTTGTGGTCCAAAAGCATTATTACCTGATGCAGAATTAGTGGCTATGTGCGAAAAATTCGCTAAAGAAAGTGGCGCTCGTATCACTGTAACAGAAGATATAGATAAAGCAGTGAAAGATGTGGATTTCGTTCATACCGATGTTTGGGTATCCATGGGTGAACCACTAGAAAGCTGGGGCGAACGCATTAAATTATTATTACCATATCAAGTAACTCCTGAATTAATGAAACGTACAGGTAATCCAAAAGTGAAATTCATGCACTGTTTACCAGCGTTCCACAACAGCGAAACGAAAGTAGGTCGTCAAATTGCAGAAAAATATCCTGAATTAGCCAACGGTATTGAAGTAACAGAAGATGTGTTTGAATCACCAATGAATGTTGCATTTGAACAAGCTGAAAACCGTATGCACACAATCAAAGCGGTTCTTTATTCTAGCCTTATCTAATTACTTCTAAAGGAGAAGAATATTATGAGAATTGTTATTGCATTAGGCGGTAACGCGTTATTGCGCAGAGGTGAACCTCTTACTGCGGAAAACCAACGTCAAAATGTGCGTATTGCTTGTGAACAAATCGCTAAAATTTGGCCGAATAATGAATTGGTAATTGCACATGGTAACGGTCTTCAGGTCGGTTTATTGGCGTTGTAAGGTGCAGCATATAAAGATGTTCCAACTTATCCTCTAGATGTGTTGGGTGCGGAATCTGTAGGAATGATTGGTTATATGATTCAACAAGAATTAGGTAACTTAGTTCCTTTTGAAGTGCCGTTTGCTACATTACTTTCACAAGTGGAAGTAGATAAAAACGATCCTGCATTCCAAAATCCAACTAAACCAATTGGTCCTGTTTATAGCAAAGAAGAAGCAGAAAAATTGGCTAAAGAAAAAGGCTGGTCTATTGCTCAAGACGGCGATAAATATCGTCGCGTTGTACCAAGTCCATTACCAAAACGTATTTTTGAAATACGTCCAGCTAAATGGTTATTGGAAAAAGGCAGCATCGTAATCTGTGCTGGCGGTATCCCTACCTATTATGATGAGCAGAATAATCTCTGCGGTGTCGAAGCGGTAATTGATAAAGATCTCTGTTCGGCATTATTAGCGGATAATTTGGAAGCTGATCTCTTTATTATCGCCACAGACGTTTCTGCTGCTTTCATTGATTGGGGTAAAGAAACACAAAAAGCCATTGCCACAGCGTCGCCAGAAGAAATTGAAAAACTTGGTTTTGCTGCTGGCTCCATGGGGCCCAAAGTGCAGGCTGCAGTGAATTTTGTTAAGAACACTGGCAAAGATGCAGTGATTGGCTCACTCTCTGACATTGTTGATATAGTCAAGGGTAAAGCTGGTACTCGTATTACTAACAAAACAACAGGTATTACTTATTACTAAGTTAGCTAGGGGATATGTTTTTACATATCCCCGTTGCTTATCTTAAGGAGTATATTATGGGAACTCAACTAAAAAGACCTTTAATTTCCCCTCTGCATTTTCAATTTTATTCATTATTTTGATTATTGCAGTAGGCTTGACTTGGCTCGTACCAGCAGGTTCATATTCCAAATTAACTTACAACTCATCTGATAATGTTTTTGTAGTAAAAACTTACCAACAAGAAGACAAAGTGCTTCCTGCAACTAAGGAATCATTAGATAGTTTAAATATCAAAATTGAATTATCTAATTTCCTTGAAGGAACTATCAAAAAACCAATTGCTATTCCAGGAACTTACCAACGTGTAGAGCAAAATCCAAAAAGCCTACAAGACATCACAACAAGTATGGTACACGGAACCATCGAAGCTGCTGATGTTATGGTATTCATCTTTGTGCTTGGCGGTATGATTGGTGTGATTAATAAAACGGGCTCTTTTAACGCTGGATTAGGTGCACTTGCCAATCGAACCAAAGGAAATGAGTTTCTATTATTTTTGAAATGAAATCATTACCACAAATTGCTGAATGTCATCTAATGGCTGGTAATTATGATTTTATCTTAAAATTATTTGTGGCTAATCTCGAAGAATTCCATGAAATCAAAGTGCGTTATCTTACTAAGGAAATTGGCATCAAAAATATAAAATCTGAAATCGCACTTAAAACTGTTAAAAACACTACGGAATTACCTTTGTAGATAAATGTAGCGTTTATAAACTTAGCTATATCTTTAATTGAAGGTATAGCTAATTTTTTTTTAGGGCATAAGAAATAACTAAATTGGGTGAAATACAAATTTTCCCTTGCTATTTTATGTAGAAACTCTATAATACCGCGCATATTTCGGACGCGGGGTGGAGCAGCTTGGTAGCTCGTCGGGCTCATAACCCGAAGGTCGTTGGTTCAAATCCAGCCCCCGCAACCACTTTACAGAAAGTTTAGTAAAGAAGCCCCAAAGTTGGGGTTTTTTCATATCTGAACTTAGCGTTTTAGATGTAAGGACTGTAAATCAAGTCCTTTTTTTACGTCTAAAATTTGTTAAGTTCTCATATTATGGATTTAAGTGAGGATTGTTTTGGCAACTTTAGAACAAAAGTTACAAGAATTATTGGAAGACAGCGTGAAAGATTTAGGCTGTGAGCTCTGGGGTATTGAATGTCAACGCTCTGGGCGTTATTTAACCGTTCGTTTATACATTGATAAAGAGGGTGGTGTAAGCATAGATGACTGTGCCGACGTTAGTCGCCAAGTGAGTGCAATACTTGATGTTGAAGATCCTATTGCGGATAAATACAACTTAGAAGTCTCATCTCCTGGGTTAGACCGTGCTTTATTTACCCTTGCTCAATACCAACGTTATGTGGGCGAAGATATTGCAGTTCATTTACGCATTCCTGTAATGGATCGTCGTAAATGGCAAGGTAAATTAGAGAAAATTGAAAATGATATGTTGACATTAAATGTTGACGGTCAGGAACAAGTTTTAGTATTTGGCAATATTCAAAAAGCCAATGTTATTCCGAAATTTTAAAAGGAGCATAAATAAATGAGTAAAGAAATTTTATTAGCAGCAGAAGCGGTTTCTAATGAAAAATTATTACCGCGTGAAAAAATTTTTGAAGCATTAGAAAGTGCGATCGCACTTTCGACTAAGAAAAAATATGAGCGAGAAATTGATGTTCGTGTTGTGATCAATCCTAAAACTGGTGAGTTTGATACTTTCCGTCGCTGGTTAGTGGTTGAAGAAGTGGTGAATCCAACCAAAGAAATTACATTAGAAGCTGCTCAGTTTGATGATCCTAATATCCAAATTGGTGATTATGTGGAAGATGAAATTGAGTCCATTGCTTTCGATCGCATCACAATGCAAACCGCTCGTCAGGTAATTAGTACGAAAATTCGTGAAGCTGAACGTAATAAAGTGGTAGAGAAATTCTTATCTCAAGAAGGTGAGATTGTTACTGGTACAGTTAAAAAAGTAACTCGTGATTCTGTGATTTTAGAATTATCAGCAAGTAAAGATGAGCCATTAAAAGCAGAAGCTGTTATGTTGCGTGAAGATATGTTGCCTCGCGAAAACTTCCGTCCGGGTGATCGTGTACGAGGTGTGTTATACAAAGTTTCGCCTGAGAGTAAAGGTGCGCAATTATTCGTAACTCGCGCTAAACCTGAAATGTTAATCGAATTATTCCGCATTGAAGTACCTGAAATTGGTGAAGGTGTGATTGAGATTAAAGGCGCAACAAGAGATCCAGCCTCTCGTGCGAAAATTGCAGTGAAAACTCATGATAAACGCATTGATCCTGTTGGCGCTTGCGTGGGGATGAGAGGTTCTCGAGTTCAAGCAATCACTAATGAATTAGGTGGTGAGCGTGTTGATATTGTACTTTGGGACGATAATCCTGCTCAATTTGTGATTAATGCGATGGCTCCAGCGGATGTAAGTTCTATCGTGGTTGATGAAGATACGCATTCAATGGACATTGCGGTGGACGCTGCAAATCTTGCTCAAGCTATTGGTCGCAACGGTCAAAACGTGCGTTTGGCGACGCAACTTACAGGTTGGACCTTAAATGTGATGACTACGGAAGAATTGGAAGAAAAACACCAAGCTGAAGACCATAAAATCGCAAAACTCTTTATGAATGCCTTGGAGATTGATGAAGAATTTGCTCAAATTCTTATCGAAGAAGGTTTCTCAAGTTTGGAACAGTTGGCTTACGTTTCTGTGAATGAATTGACGGCGATTGACGGACTTGAAGATGAGGATTTAGTTGAGGAGTTACAGACTCGTGCAAAAAATGCTTTAACGGCGAAAGCTCTTGCTGAAGAAGAGGCGTTAAAGCAAGCTCAGATTGAAGAACGCTTACTGAATTTAGAAGGAATGAATCGTCATATCGCATTAAAACTGGCTGAAAAACAAATCACAACGCTTGAAGCCTTGGCTGAACAGGGGGTAGATGATTTATCTGATATTGATAACTTAGCAGAAGAACAAGCAGCGGCGTTAATTATGGCTGCGCGTAATATTTGTTGGTTCAGTGAATAATTGGGGGAAAAATAATGACTGATGTAAAAAAAGCTGATGGCGCAGCTCCAAAAAAACTGAGTTTACAACGCCGAACTAAAACGACTGTAAGCGGTACTACAGCTGGCGGTAAAGCCAAAGAAGTTCAGGTAGAAGTTCGTAAGAAACGCACGGTTCCGACAGACGCAGCAAAACGTGCAGAAGAAGCAAAAGCGAAATTAGAAGCGGAAAAATTAGCAGCTGAAAAAGCCAAAGCTGAACAAGCAGAGGCGAAAGCTAAAGCGGAAGCACAAAAAACACAACAAAAAGAAGCGCCGAAAGTACAAGAAGCCAAAAAAGCGGATAAGCCAAAAAATGCGGTAGATCCTGAAAAAGAAAAACGCCGTGCGGAAGAGGCAGAATTGCGTCGCAAAGCGGAAGAATTAGCTCGTCAAAAAGCGGAAGAAAGTGCTCGCAAAGCCGCAGAGGATGCTAAACGTTATGCGGATGTAGAAGAGTATAACGACGACAGCTCCGATGATTATTCAGATTATCACTTAACTTCAAGCTATGCTCGTGAAGCGGAAGATGAAGAAGAGCGTCGTAATGAAGGGCGTGGACGCGGCAAAAATAAAGTGGCTAAATCGAAAAAAGGCGGACGTGAAGAAGAAGGTAATAAAAACGAGCGTCAATCTGACCGTCGTCATCAAAAAGATGTGAAAAACAAAGGCAAGGGCAAAAAAGGCAGTGCCTTGCAACAAGCCTTTACCAAGCCAGTGCAAGCCACCAAAGCAGATGTGGTGATCGGCGAAACCATCACCGTTGCCGAATTAGCCAACAAAATGGCAGTAAAAGCGACTGAAATCATCAAAACGATGATGAAAATGGGCGAGATGGTGACGATTAACCAAGTGATCGACCAAGAAACCGCTCAACTGGTTGCCGAAGAAATGGGACACAAAGTGATTCTCCGCAAAGAAAACGAGTTGGAAGAATCGGTGTTAGAAGATCGTGATGTGAATGCGGAAAAAGTGCAACGTGCGCCAGTGGTAACCATTATGGGACACGTTGACCACGGTAAAACTTCTTTGCTCGACTACATTCGTAAGGCGAAAGTGGCAGCAGGCGAGGCAGGCGGTATTACCCAGCATATCGGTGCCTACCACGTGGAAACCGATGACGGCAAAATGATCACCTTCTTAGATACCCCAGGACACGCCGCCTTTACCTCAATGCGTGCGCGTGGTGCGAAGGTAACGGATATTGTGGTGCTTGTGGTGGCAGCAGACGACGGCGTGATGCCACAAACCATTGAAGCGATCCAGCACGCCAAAGCGGCGGGGGCACCGTTAGTGGTGGCGGTGAACAAAATTGATAAACCAGAAGCCAACCCAGATCGTGTAGAACAAGAATTGTTACAACACGAAGTCATCTCCGAAAAATTCGGTGGAGACGTGCAATTTGTGCCAGTTTCTGCGAAAAAAGGGACAGGGATCGACGAGTTACTCGAAGCCATTTTGTTGCAATCAGAAGTGTTAGAGCTTTCTGCGGTGAAAGACGGAATGGCAAGCGGTGTGGTTATCGAATCTTATCTCGACAAAGGCAGAGGTCCTGTGGCGACAATCCTTGTGCAATCAGGAACGCTAAACCGTGGCGACATCGTGCTTTGTGGTTTTGAATACGGTCGTGTGCGTGCAATGCGTGATGAAAACGGTAAAGACATTCAATCCGCAGGCCCATCCATTCCAGTGGAAGTACTTGGTCTTTCAGGTGTGCCAGCAGCAGGGGATGAAGCAACCGTGGTGCGTGATGAGAAAAAAGCTCGTGAAGTGGCGTTGTATCGTCAAGGCAAATTCCGTGATGTGAAATTGGCTCGTCAGCAAAAAGCCAAATTGGAAAATATGTTCACCAATATGGCAGAAGGCGATGTGGCAGAGTTGAACGTGATTGTGAAAGCGGACGTACAAGGTTCTGTGGAAGCCATTTGCCAAGCGTTGAACGAGCTTTCAACGGGGGAAGTGAAAGTGAAAGTGGTGGGCTCTGGCGTCGGCGGTATCACTGAAACCGACGCAACCTTGGCGGCAGCATCAAATGCTATCGTGCTTGGCTTTAACGTTCGTGCGGACGCTTCAGCTCGTCGCATTATTGAAAACGAAAACATTGATTTACGTTATTATTCAATCATTTATGAATTGCTCAACGAAATCAAAGCAGCAATGAGCGGTATGTTACAGCCTGAATTTAAACAAGAAATCATCGGCTTGGCGGAAGTGCGTGATGTGTTCAAACACCCGAAATTTGGTGCTATCGCAGGTTGTATGGTGACCGAAGGTTTAGTTAAACGTAACAACCCGATCCGTGTATTGCGTGACAACGTGGTGATTTTTGAAGGCGAACTTGAATCACTCCGCCGTTTTAAAGATGACGTATCCGAAGTGCGTAACGGTATGGAATGCGGTATCGGCGTGAAAAACTACAACGACGTCAAAGTCGGCGACCAAATCGAAGTATTCGAAGTGGTTGAAGTGAAACGTTCAATCTAATTATTTAAATAAGGGCCTGTATGAGCCCTTATTTTTTAGTGCTAAAGAAAGCGTCGCGATTCCATCTAACTTGTTTCTTTAGTCTTTTATATGCCTCATTTGAACACAGATGCTATCAGCACTTAATGTTAGATTACGAAAGAGAATTTGTTTAAGTTAATTTCATTAATGAAAACAAAACTTTGCTATAATCTCGGGCTTGTTAAATTATTCAATTAGGAAATTATATTATGGCAAGAGAATTTAGCCGTGCCGATCGAGTGGCACAAGAATTACAAAAAGAAATTGCAATTATTTTACAGCGTGAAGTGAAAGATCCACGAATTGGTATGGTAACGGTGTCTGATGTAGAAATTAGCCGTGATTTGGCTTATGCAAAAGTCTTTGTTACGTTTTTATTTGATGAAGATGACGTGGCGGTAGAACGCGGTTTAGCAGGTTTAAATAATGCTTCTGGTTATATTCGCACCTTATTGGGTAAAGCTATGCGTTTGCGTATCGTGCCTGAGTTGCGCTTTATGTATGATCAGTCTTTGGTTGAGGGAATGAGAATGTCGAATTTAGTTACTCAAACTGTGCGTCAAGATCAAGCGCGTCATGTACCAGAAAATGAATTGGAATCAGAGAAGGAATAATTGTGGCTAGACCTCGCAAAAAAGGCCGAGATATTCATGGTATTTTTCTGTTGGATAAATCTCAAGGTATGAGTTCCAACGATATTATGCAGAAGGTAAAACGTTTATTTAATGCTAATAAAGCAGGGCATACAGGGGCTTTAGATCCTTTAGCAACAGGAATGTTGCCTATTTGTTTAGGAGAGGCCACTAAATTTTCTCAATTCTTATTGGATTCTGATAAACGTTACCTTGTGATAGCTAAATTAGGTGAACGTACAGATACCTCTGATGCCGATGGGCAAGTAGTACAAGTGCGAGAAGTGAACTGTGAACTGAAGGATGTTCTTGCTGCGCTAGAACAGTTCCGTGGCAATATTTTGCAGGTTCCTACTATGTTCTCGGCGTTAAAACATCAAGGAAAACCTTTATATGAATACGCGAGACAAGGAATTACAGTTGAGCGGGAAGCTCGTCCAATTCAAATCTTTGAACTGAAATTCATTGAATATCAACCTCCATTTTTAACTTTAGAAGTACTTTGTTCAAAGGGAACTTACATTCGCACTTTAATTGATGATCTGGGTGAACATTTAGGCTGTGGGGCTCATGTAACTATGTTAAGACGCTTGGCTGTAGCTCAATATCCTGCAGAAAAAATGATGAGTATTGATACACTTCAACAGCTCGCAGAACAACAAGATTTATCTCTATTAGATCAACATTTATTGCCTATAGATAGCGCCCTTTCAGTGCTTCCTGCATTGTATTTAGACGAGCAACAAACGAAAGCTGTTGGTTTTGGGCAACGCGTTAAATTTATCAATTCACAAAAATTACAAGGACAAGTGCGTTTATTCTCCGTCCATAAAGTATTCTTAGGTGTGGCAGAGGTGGATTCTAATAATGTAATTCGTCCACAACGAATGGTTAATCTGTCTTAAGTTTTAAGCAATCAATTTTCTATTAAGGAGTTTACGATGAAACAACAGGATTCAGCCCTAGATTCATTAGAACAAGAGTTAAATCATACAATTGCAAACACAGTTCGCCTTACTCAATACAGTCATGGAGCGGGGTGCGGTTGTAAGATTTCGCCAAAGGTTTTAGATAAGATCTTGCATTCAGAAATGGAAAAATGGATTGATCCTCGTTTGTTAGTTGGAAATGAAACTAAAGACGATGCGGCGGTATATGATATTGGTAATGGCATCGGTATCATTAGTACTACAGATTTCTTTATGCCTATTGTAGATGACCCATTTGATTTTGGACGCATTGCTGCGACTAACGCCATTAGCGATATTTTTGCTATGGGTGGCAAACCTATTATGGCGATTGCTATCTTAGGTTTTCCAGTTAAATTGCTACCGCCAGAAGTTGCTCAACATATTGTTGACGGCGGTCGTTTCGCTTGCAAACAAGCTGGTATCGCTCTTGCAGGCGGGCATTCTATCGATACTCCCGAGCCGATTTTTGGCTTGGCTGTAACAGGGGTTATTGATACTGCGAAAGTAAAGAAAAATGCCTCAGCTCAATCAGGAAATAAACTATTTCTGACCAAACCATTAGGCATAGGAATTCTTACCACTGCAGAGAAAAAAGGCAAACTAAAAGCACAACATAAAGGATTAGCCACCCAAGTTATGTGCCAAATGAATAACATTGGTAGCCAATTTGCCGAACTTAACGGTGTTACTGCAATGACTGATGTAACAGGTTTTGGCTTATTGGGACATCTTATTGAAATCTGTGAAGGTTCTCATCTCAATGCAGAAGTCTATTTCGAGCAAATTAAAACCTTAGATGGAGTATTCAATTATATTGAAAAAGGTTGTATTCCCGGCGGTACAACTCGTAACTTTGAAAGTTATGGCCATAAAGTTTCAGAAATGAAGGAATTACAAAAAGCCATTTTATGCGATCCACAAACCTCTGGCGGTTTATTAATCGCAGTACAGGAAAGCGCCGAACAACAAGTGAAAAATATCGCCCAACAACAAGGAATTGAGTTGATCGAAGTAGGTAAGTTAGTCGCCAAGGATACGACAAATGAAATAAGAGTGAGAGTAATTTAATTGATATGAGCTGTTTCGATGATAATGAGTACCTAATTTTAAAGGGCTAGATAAGTGGTTTAATGCCAAGGTAGGATGCATTAGACCACTTACTGTTTTTAATAAAAATTTTTCTTTTATACCCATGAAGGCGAGAGCGTTTTATAACTACTATTAAAAAACCCACTACGGC
>MUYB01000045.1 GCA_002015125.1 [Haemophilus] felis | reverse complement strand
ACATTTTTGTCCATTACACCAAAAAGTTTCAGATAATGTGGTTTTGTAATGTGTGTCGTAAATGTACCATTGAATTTTACTTTGTTTTCGTGAGCCAAAAGGTGAATTACGTGTATTTATTGACCATTTCACAAGTGTTGTCTATCACTGAATTGTAGCAGTTTATAAATCCCTTTTATGCGTAAAAATTCCATATTCTTTTCCAAAATATAACTCTTAAAATTAAGAAGGCGGTATTATCATACTTTATATATTGTCTAATGATGATTTTAGATTTTGACGTGTATAGAAAAATTCAAAAAACTATGTAGTGATATATTGATTGATCTGGTTAGTGATAATCGGATTTAATAAAAATGATTATTGATGAAACTAAGAGTTTGAATATGGTGGGTTTTGGTGTGTGTAATTTGAAATAAAAAAACGGCTTCTAAAACCTCTTTTCAAAAGAATTAAAAGCCGTTTAAAAAGTTATTCACTATTAATATTGCGTTTATAAACCGGGTGCTTTCCACAAAGATGTGGTTATTCCTTGATCAACGAGTTGTAATTGTTTCTTATAAACTTCCAACCATTTCAATTTATGCTGTTGATAAAGCTTATGGTTTTCCATATTGGGTTTATGTTGTCGCTCAAATTGTACTAATTTTTTCCCTGCTTCTGAGAGAGATGAATAAATTCCTACCCCAACGCCTGCAGCGATTGCACAGCCTAGAGCGGTAGCTTCTTTTACAACAGGAATATTGATTGTGAGCCCAGTTACATCTGCAAGTATTTGGCTCCAAAGTTTTCCTTTTGAACCACCACCTGCAAAAACGATCGATTTTAGATTGACATCACTAAATTGTTGAACTTGATCGAGATTATAAGAAGATACAATTGCTGCATTTTCTTGTAGAGCTCGGAATAAAACAGCTTTATTACATTTTTGTGGATCTATGGAAAGATTAATAAAAGAGGGTGCTGCGTGATACCAAGATTTAAAATGCATTGCATCGGAAAAAACAGGAATGACGTCATTTGAACCGACAGGGACCTTTTCTGCCATTTGTTCTAAAAGAGTATAAGTGTCGATACCTAATTTTTGTGCCACATTTTTTTCTTCTTCACAAAAAGCATCTCTAAACCAACGCATGGTTAACCCAGTAAAAAAGCTAATAGACTCGGCCTGCACAAGATTTTTTACAAAATGAGGGTTAATTCGAATGTTTATTTCTGGATCGCAGGTCGCAGAGGGCAAATTAACAACTTGTTGCCAAAATGTCCCTCCAATAATTGCAGCTTGCTCAGGCTCGGTGATCCCTAACCCAACACAACCAAGCTGTACATCACCCCCGCCTACAATAATAGGTGTGTCTTTCAGCAATCCTGTTTGTTGTGCTGCAAGTGATGTTAATTTACCTAAAACTTCCCCTGTTTCTTTTACTTTAGGTAGTATTTCGGTATTTAGCCCAGCCATTTCAAGCAGGTGTTTATCCCATTGTCGTGTTTTCAGGTTTAACATGCTTGTTGTGCCAGCGTTCGATGGTTCTACTGCTAATTCTCCACTTAACATAAAACCGAGCCAGTCACTTATCATTGTGATGTACTTGACTTGGCGATAGAGCTCACCACGATGATGAGCTAACCATAGCAAACGAGGTAATGCACTTAAAGCAAGAGTTTGCCCTGAACTTTGATAAACTTGTTGCTCAAAAGTATGGTCATAAAGTTCTTTTAGTTCTATGACTTCGTTAACTGCTCTTGCATCTACATTACCGCAAGCCCAAATAGGATGCTTTTGTTCATTATATAATACGATTCCTTCTCGCATAGAACAGGTGGATACAGCAGCAATTTTCTCGGCAGGAATATGATATTTTTGTAGTACATCAGAAATACATTGACAAGCAAGTTGCCAATTATTCGTAAGATCAAACTCCATTGAACCTGGAATATTTGGATCGGTTAAATGGCTCCATTCACGTTGGGAAGCCCCAATTTGATTTCCTTTTAAGTCAAATATGACAGCACGAATACTACCAGTACCAGCATCAAGTGCCATTAAATAGGTTTGATTAAGCATATTCTCTCCTTATTGGTGAGAAAAAGCGGCATCAAACTAATTTAGCGAGAATGGTTCGAGCCGTTTTTTCTTCTGTGACTAATGAATTAATATATTTTCCTTGTAATGCCGCAAGGATAGCATCTACCTTATCTTCTCCACCGGCAACTCCAATAACAGTAGGAATTCGCTTTAAGTTATCTAGTGAAACGCTGATTAATTCTTGATGAATTGCCATTTCGGTTTGGAGCGTTCCATCTTGTTTAAAGAAATAACCTAAAATATCTCCAACAGCACCAAGTTTTCTGAATTGATCGAGTTGTGTTGTATTTAACAAATAGCCTGACTTTACTAGCGTTGATGCATTTTTTTGTGTTGTTGAACCTATTCCGACAATAGCAACATCTGCCATACTTGCAGCTAACATGGTATCTCGTACATAACTCTCTTTTTGGAATAGTTGAGCAGCTTCTGCGGATGATGCTCGTAAAGGGGCAGGAATAATACTAACGGAACAACTACCATCTAGTTGCCCAATACTTTGCATATAAGGCCCAACACCACCAGTTAGAGTAATTAATTTAATTTTATTTTGTTTGATGAAGTCATTACTGTATTTGATTGTATGCATGACAGTATCACCAAAGCCAAATGAAAGTACTTGCTTGGGTTTGAGTAAATTCATCAGCATTTGAGCCGCTCCTACTCCAAGTCTATTATTGACTTCATAATTTTCTAATTCAGGTAAGACTCGAATATAATCTAATTGAAATCGTTGTTTTAACGCTTCCTCTAATTCTAGACATCCTTTATAGCGAGAATTGATTTGAACTTTAATTAGTCCGATTTGCCGTCCTTTTTCTAATAAGCGTGAAACTTTTAGACGAGGTAATTTCAGCCTTTCTCCAATTTCATTTTGGGTAAGATTATCATGGTAATAAAACCAGGCAATTCGAGCCAACAATTCTTCTTCATTAATACTAATGTCTTGTTCATCTAAATTTGTCATCTTGTTACTCTTTTATTATTCATTTGTAATTTTATAAATCAAATGTTCATTTTGATAAATTGCTAGAAATGTGATTTAGTTCACATTTTACTCTTTTGATACTTATTTTTGAATGTGTTTTTTTATAAATGTGATCTCTATCACATATGAAAATCAATTTTTGATTTATTATTTTGCACAAATGTAATTTAAGTAAATCATTTGTTCATTCTGGAGTGGGTAATGATAGAGAAAACATCAAAGGCGCTACCGTTGTTAGAGGCAATTAATATCAGCAAATCCTTTTCTGGTGTTGCTGTACTTAAAGATATTAATTTTTCTCTTTTTCCTGGACAAGTACAAGCCTTGCTAGGAGGAAATGGCGCGGGAAAATCTACGTTAATGAAGATTATTGCGGGTATCCAATCTCAGGATACTGGTACTTTAAAAATCAAAGGTGAAACTCAGACAGCGCTAACTCCGAGTAAAGCCCATCAATTAGGAGTTTATCTTGTTCCACAAGAACCTTTGTTATTTCCTAATTTGACCGTGCAAGAAAATATTTTGTTTGGTTTACCTTCTTCCACACATCTGTTATCAAAATTAACTGCGCTTTTAGAAGAATTAAATTGTCATTTGAACTTGGAAATGACAGCAGGGTTGCTTGATGTTGCAGATCAACAGCTAGTTGAGATTATGCGCGGATTGATGAGAGATGCATCTATTTTAATTCTTGATGAGCCTACAGCTTCTTTAACACCAGCTGAAACTGACAATTTATTTAAACAGATCGATTCTTTATTACAGAAAGGCGTAGGTATTGTTTTTATCTCGCATAAGCTACCTGAAGTTTGGAAAATTTCTGATTGGGTTAGTGTAATGCGGGACGGATATATTGCTTTAAGTGGTGCAACTGGTTCATTAGATCATGATGAAGTCATTAGCGCAATTACACCGAGAGCAAAAAATACGCCATTAACAGAGAGCCAACAGCTTTGGTTAGATTTGCCAGGCCATAAGAGGGTGAAATTTACAGATAAACCTATTTTGACGGTGGAAAAGCTAACAGGAGAAGGATTTAAAGATATTTCTTTTGAAATTTATCCTGGTGAGATTCTGGGATTAGCTGGGGTTGTTGGCTCTGGACGCACTGAATTGGCGGAAACGTTATATGGTTTACGTCGTGCAAAATGTGGTGAAGTATCTTTTTGTGATGAAGATATTCAATCCTTTTCTGTTAAGCAACGTTTAGATGCTGGTTTAGTTTATTTACCAGAAGATAGACAAGCATCAGGTTTATATCTTGATGCGCCATTGAGTTGGAATAACTGCGGTTTAACCTATAACGATATGGGATTTTGGATCAATGAAAACAAAGAGAATGCGATCTTAGAACGTTATCAACGCGCTATTGGAATAAAATTTAATCAACCTCAACAAGCAATTCGAACCTTGTCTGGCGGTAATCAACAAAAAATTCTTGTTGCCAAGTGTTTAGAGGCAAATCCTAAATTATTGATTGTTGATGAACCTACTAGAGGTGTTGATATTGGGGCTAGATCAGATATTTATCAATTAATAAAAAGTATTGCTAAACAGAATGTTGCTGTTTTGTTTATTTCTTCTGATTTGGAAGAAATAGAACAAATGTCTCATCGTGTATTAGTTATGCACGATAGTGCCTTAAGTGCACCATTAGTCGGAGATGCGATTAATACTGACAATATTATGCGCATGGCATTTAGTGGATAGATTTTGAGAATTGTATAAAGACTATTTGCTAGAAATTTTAGGGAGAGTGTATGTGGAAATTTATTCAAAATAATCGTGAGTTGACCATATTGGTCGCGATTTTATTGTTATTTTGCTTACAAGCTGGTTTTTCGGATTTCAGTTTGCAAACCTTAACAATGATTTTTAACTCGGCACAGATTTTAGCTTTGCTAGCAGTTGGCGCGACCTTCGTTATTCTTACTCGTAACATTGATGTGTCAGTTGGCTCAACAATGGGATTGTGTGCTGTTATTGCAGGTAGTTTGCTTAATTTGGGCTATTCACTCCCTTTAGTTTGTTTATTTACTATGTTATGTGGCTTGTTGGTTGGTTCGTTAAATGGTGTATTAGTTGCGATTTTAAAAATTCCAGCCATAGTTGCGACTTTAGGTACATTGGGGCTATATAAAGGAATAATGTTGGTATTAACAGGAGGAAAATGGATCGAAGGATTACCACAATCGCTAAAAAGTTTATCTGAACCGTTGTTCTGGAATATTTCACCGATTGGTTTATTTGTAATTTTATTTGTTTTACTTGCGTATTTATTCTTCGTTTACACACAACTTGGTCGTCGTTTTTATGCGGTTGGAGACAATTTGCAAGGGGCGCTGCAATTAGGAGTTAATGTGAATGCGATTCGAATTAGTGCATTTGCAATAAACGGCCTAATGGCATCATTAGCTGGGATTATTTTTGCTTCGCAAATTGGATTTGTTCCTAACTCCACCGGCAGTGGACTAGAAATGAAAGCTATCGCGGCTTGCGTGCTAGGTGGAATTAGTTTGCTTGGTGGTGCTGGTAATGTTGTGGGCGCAGTGCTTGGGGCTTATTTCTTAATTCAAATAGATACCATTTTGGTGTTAATGAAAGTGCCTGCGTACTGGAATAACTTTGTGGCTGGTGTGGTATTACTTTTGGTATTAGTTTTCGACGGCAGAATCAGAGTAATGATTGCAAATAATATTAAACAACAACGCTATGCACGTTTTTTGAAAGATGAATAAGTGAGGAAACTGAAATGCGAATGACGAAAAAATATAGCTGGGAAATTGCACTATTTTGTTTGCTTATCATTGAAATACTTGGTTTTGGTGTTTTTAATCCTCGTTTATTAGATCTTAATGTTCTACTCAATAGTACTAGCGATTTTATTTACATTGGTATGTTGGCGCTACCGCTTACGTTAATTATTGTGAGTGGGGGAATGGATATATCCTTCGGATCAGTTGTGGGACTGTGTGCTATAACACTTGGTGTTCTTTTTAAACTGGATGTGCCTTTGAGTTTAGCTATTGTCGTTACTTTTGTTGTGGGTGTTTGCTGTGCTTTGATTAATGCTGGTTTGATTATTTATACCCAAGTTAATCCATTAGTGATTACGTTAGGGACTATGTATCTTTTTGGCGGTGGTGCTTTGTTATTATCTGGTTTTGCTGGTGCCACTGGTTATGAGGGTATTGGAGGCTTTCCAGAGGTTCTATTGGATTTTGCCAATCAAAGCATTGGTATTGTTCCTACCCCAATTCTGTACTTTTTATTTATCACTTTTATCTTTTGGTTATTGATGCACAAAACGCGTATTGGACGTAGTACTTTCTTGATTGGACAAAGTCAGCGTGTGTCTCGTTACAGTGCAGTTCCTATTAATCAAACCTTATTCATTATTTACGGCTTAATTGGTTTTGTTGCCGCATTTGTCGCAGTTCTATTAGTTTCCTATTTCGGTTCTGCCCGTTCAGATCTTGGTAGTTCATTGTTAATGCCAGCATTGACAGCGGTTGTATTGGGTGGTGCGAATATTTATGGTGGTGCAGGTTCTGTAATTGGCACGGCAATTGCTTCACTCTTGATTGGTTATTTACAACAGGGTTTACAAATGGTCGGAATATCGAATGAAACATCGAGTGCATTATCGGGCGCATTACTCATTATCGTACTTATTGGAAAATCTTTTAATAGTCATCGAGCTGCTATTTTCGCATGGTGGAATCGAATGCTATTGAATAAAACGAAAGCGTGATATTACCAAGCAGAAAAATTCTGACAAATATCTAGACATTAAGCGGGATATTTACGAAGTAATTTCACAATCTATAACATACTTGTTGTTTTGGTATGTTTTATCAACACTCAACTTTATAGGAGATGTTTTATGAAACGTTCATTAAAAACTACAGCATTGGCACTTGCTTTGGGATTATCTGCATTTAGTACTGCTCAAGCAGCAGATAAAATTGCTTTCATTCCAAAATTAGTTGGCGTCGGTTTCTTTACCAGTGGTGGTCAAGGTGCTGTTGAAATGGGAAAACATTTAGGGGTTGATGTTACCTATGATGGTCCTGCAGAACCTAGTGTATCTAATCAAGTACAAATGATTAATAACTTTGTTAATCAAGGTTATAGCGCTATTGTGGTTTCTGCGGTTTCTCCAGAGGGATTATGCTCTACTTTAAAACGAGCAATGAAAAAAGGTGTCAAAGTGTTAACTTGGGATTCAGACACACAACCTGAGTGCCGTAGTTATTATATAAACCAAGGTACGCCAGCACAATTAGGTGCAATGCTGGTTGAAATGGCATCAAGTCAAATTTCCAAACCTAAAGCAAAAGTGGCTTTCTTCTATTCAAGCCCAACAGTAACAGACCAAAATCAATGGGTGAAAGAAGCGAAAAATAAAATTGCGAAAGAACATCCTGAATGGGAAATCGTAACAACGCAATTTGGTTACAATGACGCAATTAAATCTTTACAGACTGCAGAGGGTATTTTAAAAGCCTATCCTGATCTTGATGCAATTATTGCGCCTGATGCAAATGCATTACCAGCAGCTGCACAAGCGGTAGAAAACTTAAAACGTCAAGGTACGGTAGTAGTTGGTTTCAGTACACCAAATGTGATGAGACCTTATGTTAAACGCGGTACAGTAAATCAATTCGGTTTATGGGATGTGGTTAAACAAGGTAAATTATCCGTAGCGGTAGCAAATGAATTATTAAAAGGAAAAACACTCAACATTGGCGACAAATTAACAGTGGATGGTGTTGGTCAAGTAGAGATTTCACCAAATAAACTACAAGGTTATGAGTACGAAGCGAAAGATAATGGCATTGTGTTATTACCTGAGCGTGTAGTATTCACTAAAGATAATATTGACAACTATGATTTCTAGTTTAAGTAGAGGAAATAAAAATGGCAGATTTAGACGATATTAAAGATGGTAAAGATTTTGGTTTAGGCGTACCTCAAACCAACAAAGCTTTTTATTTAAAAGGCTCTGGCGCATTAGATTGGGGAATGCAATCCCGTTTAGCAAGTATGTTTAATCCTAAAACCGGCAGAACTATTATGCTCGCCTTTGATCATGGATATTTCCAAGGACCAACCACAGGATTGGAACGCATTGATATAAATATTGCCCCATTATTTGAACATACTGATGTATTAATGTGTACTCGAGGCATCTTACGCAGTGTTGTACCACCTGAAACACGCAAACCAGTTGCATTGCGAGCCTCTGGTGCAAACTCTATTTTAACTGAGTTGTCCAATGAAGCGGTTGCGGTAAGTATTGAAGACGCATTAAGACTAAACGTTTCTTGCATGGCTGCACAAGTTTATATTGGTTCAGAATATGAGCATCAGTCAATTAAAAATATTATCCAGCTGGTTGATCAAGGTAACCGTTATGGTATGCCAATTATGGCAGTAACAGGTGTTGGTAAAGATATGGCTCGAGATCAGCGCTATTTTTCACTAGCAACTCGTATTGCTGCAGAAATGGGAGCTCATGTTATAAAAACCTACTATGTTGAAAAAGGTTTTGAACGAGTTACCGCAGGTTGCCCTGTTCCTATCGTGATTGCAGGTGGTAAAAAATTACCAGAAAAAGAAGCATTAGAAATGTGCTATCAAGCCCTTGATCAAGGTGCCTTAGGTGTTGATATGGGGCGTAATATTTTCCAATCAGAATCACCAATTGCAATGCTTAAAGCCGTGCAAGCCGTTGTTCATGGTGGAGAAAATGCAGAAAAAGCTTATCAACTCTTTTTAGACGAAAAAGCTCGCTAATTGTAATCAAGGTTGGTGTTCTAACCACCAACCTTATTTTTGATCAAGGAGATCGTTATGTTTGCAATGTTGGTAGAAATTAATATTCAAGAGGGGAAAGAACAAGCGTTCTTAGAAATTTTTGAGCGTAATCAAGTTGGAACGCGTCAAGAACCAGGTAATTTGCGTTTTGATGTGTTACGAGATCCTGAAATCCGAACGCGTTTTTATGCTTATGAAGTTTACACAAATGAGGAAGCATTAGATCAACATCGCCAAACACCACATTATCATCGTTGTGTAAAAGAACTTGAAGATGTGATGACAAAAGCGAGAAGTAAAAAAATCTTTGAATGGGTTCTACCGAAAAAACTATGAGTAATTCAAATTTGAAATCGCAATTAATTGATCTTTTGAATTTACAAAAGCTAAGTGTTGGTATTTTATCTGCTAACTGGCTTGCTTTATCTGAAGCATTGTGTGTGTTGCAGAAAAATAAGTGTGAAGTCCTTCATTTTGATGTTGCAGATGGGCAATTTTGCCCATTGTTTACCGTCGGCGCTGGCGCTATTGCAAATTTTCCTTCTCATTTTTTCAAAGATGTACATTTAATGGTAAAAGATCAATTAAATGTCGCTAAAAAGGCGGTATCTCAAGGGGCAAATTTGGTAACTTTACAAATTGAGCAACAGCAGGATCTTATGAAAACCTTAGATTGGTTAGCAGAACAAAATAATGTTTTTCAAGATAAAGTTTACCCCGTCCTCACCGGACTAAGTATTTGTCCTGAAACGCCCATTGTGGGCTGTGTAGAATACATAGACAAAGTTGATGTTTTTCAGGTGCTAACATTGGATCCAAGAACTGGCAAAAAGTATGAAAAAGAGTTTATCAAACATAGAATTGATGAGCTTTGTAATTTACTTAGCGAGCGACGCATGACTAAATTGATTAATGTTGATGGGTCTATGAATTTGGCTTTAGCACAATATTTTAGCCAAAATACTGATATTAATTGGATTATCTCTGGTAGCGCATTGTTTAACGGTGCGTTGGCTGAAAGTCTACAAGAATGGAAAACTGCGAATATTTTCTGAAAAATTTCCAAGATTGAGATTGATAATCCTCAATTCCTCCTAGGCGCCTTAGTTATCCGATTAAGGCGCTTTGTTTTTATTCCCATTCCCCACTACTGCATTCATACTATTCGCGTTAAAATATCGGCTATTTAATATAATAAGAGAGTTCAATTATGGCGGTCATACAAAAAGAAATTATTGTTGTCGGTGGCGGTATGGTAGGGGCGGCTTGTGCTTTGGGGTTGGCGAAGCAAGGGCATCAGATTCAACTTATCGAACATATGGCGTTGCCAAGTTTTTCTTCTTCCTCTGCTTATGATTTACGCATTTCTGCTATTAGCGTAGCTTCGGTGAATTTGCTTAAGGATTTGGGAGCGTGGCAACATATTGAAAATAAACGCATTTGTCCTTATCGCGGTTTAGAAACTTGGGAATTAGACGGTTTTTCTACGGCATTTCATTGCCAAGAACTCAATCTACCAGAGCTGGGTTTTATGGTGGAAAATAATGTGATTCAGTTAGGGCTTTGGCAGGCTTTAGCGGATTTTGACAATGTGCAAACCAGCCTTGGACAGCGAATCCAAAAAGTCATCCGAGTAGGGGAGCAATGGCAGTTGCAGCTAGAAAATGGCGAACTGTATCAAGCGCCTTTGTTGGTGGCGGCAGACGGCGCCAATTCAAAGTTGCGTGATATTGCAGGAATTGGTTTGACTGGCTGGCAATATCGTCAAGATTGTATGCTGATTTTGGTGGATACCGAGCTGTCGCAACAGGATGTGACTTGGCAGCAATTTTTTCCGTCGGGACCACGCGCATTTCTGCCTTTAGTGGGAAATCAAGGTTGTTTGGTTTGGTATGACAGTCCACAACGTATTCGTGAACTCAATCAATTGACTAAAGAAAAATTGACTGAAGAAATTGCCCATCATTTTCCCGCGCGTTTAGGGCGAGTGCAGGTGCAAAATTTTGCTAGCTTCCCTTTAACGCGTCGCCATGCGCAAAGTTATTTTAAACAAGGCATTGTGCTAGTAGGCGATGCGGCGCACACCATTAATCCATTGGCAGGGCAGGGGGTGAATCTTGGTTTTAAAGATGTGAAAGCCTTGTTAGAAGTGTTAGCGTCAGCGAAAGACAAAGGGGAAGAACTCGCTGGCGCCACCGTGCTTAGTCGTTATCAGCGGTTGCGCAAAGCGGATAATTTACTGATGCAATCGGGTATGGATCTGTTTTATAAAACCTTTAAACAAGAGTTATTGCCTTTAAAAGTAGCGCGTAACTTAGCATTATTTGTTGCCGACAAAGCAACGCCATTGAAAAAACAAGCGTTGAAATATGCTTTAGGGTTATAAAAAGAAAATCTGCATTTTTCCAGTGGATTATTAGGCAAAATGCAGATTAAAGAAGGTAAATTAGGCGAGACGTTGTTTTGCTTCCGCAATGGCTTCCGCCACCCGTAACGGCGATACACCACCTTTTGCGCAGCGTTTATCTAAACAAGATTGCAAAGATAAAATGGCGTAAACATCTTCTTCCACCACATCACTAAACTGTTTAAATTCTTCTACGCTTAGGGCTTCTAAGGCTTTGTGTTGTTTGATTGCATAAACCACGGTTTCCCCCACAATGTGATGAGAATCGCGGAACGGCACGCCTTTTGCCACTAAGTAATCCGCCAATTCAGTGGCGTTAGAATAGCCTTTTAGCGCCGCTTCTCTAGTGCGTTCCACATTCACTTGAATACCCTCTAATACTAAAGCAGCCATATCCACGCAATCCTGCCAAGTATCCAGCGCATCAAAAATACCTTCTTTGTCTTCTTGCATATCTTTGTTATACGCCAGTGGTAAGCCTTTGAGGGTCATCAACATACCCGTTAGCGCCCCCATCACCCGTCCTGCTTTACCGCGAATCAATTCGCAAGCATCAGGATTTTTCTTTTGTGGCATCAAGGAAGAACCAGAGGTGACGCGATCCGATAACTCGACGAAATTGGATTCACCGCTGTTAAAAATAATCATATCTTCAGCGAAGCGAGAAAGATGCGCCATACTTAGCGCCGCCGTAGAAAGTAATTCAACAATATGATCGCGATCGGACACGCTATCTAAACTGTTGCGCGTGGCAAAGCTAAAGCCGAGATCTTGCGCGAGCTGTTCACGATCAATGGCATAAGCCGTCCCCGCTAAGGCGCCGCTACCCAAAGGGCAGGCGTTCATACGTGCGTAGGCGTCCGCCAAGCGAGAATAATCGCGTTCTAACATTTCCACATAAGCCATACACCAGTGCGCAAAAGTGATAGGTTGCGCACGTTGCAAATGGGTATAACCTGGCATCACCGCGTGCTGGGTATGTTCGGCGGTATGCACGAGTTTTCGTTGCAATTGACGCACAGAATGTTGCAATTCAATCACTCGTTGCTTACACCACATTTTGATGTCTAGCGCCACCTGATCATTACGGCTGCGCCCTGTGTGTAATTTTTTCCCCAAGCTGCCCACTTTATCAATGAGCTTACTTTCTACCCAACTATGAATATCTTCCGCATCATCTTGTAAAATCCCCTGTGGATTGGAGTGAACTTCAATGAGTAATTCATTGAGCGCTTGCTCTAATTGTTGTTGTTCTTGTGTGGTTAGCACGCCCACGCTCACTAGCGCTTTTGACCAGCCAATGGAACCCTCAATATCCTGTTCCGCGAGACGATAATCAAAACGGAGCGAATCATTAAAATCTTTAAAACGCTTATCGGCCGCTTGTGTAAAGCGTCCACCCCAAAGTGCCATAACATCCTCTTTATTCAGTGAAATCAAAAATGCTCGTCATCATTATGTGTTAAGGATGAGGAGCAAGGGTTTGTGAAAAGTTAATTTCGATTAATTATGCTATTATTCTGCATAATTAATCGTTTTGCAACTGGTTTTTTGTCTAAAAAGTAACGCTGGCGCTAGCGTATATGATGCTTTTAAGCAAAATAATGACGATATTGAAGCAGCGCCGCTTTGCTCAAGGCAAACACGCCGACGCCACCATTGTCCAATGTTTGCCATTGGAACGGCACATCAGGATATTGCGCCATTAAATGCACCATACTATTGCCCACTTCACACACCAGCACGCCTTCTTCCGTTAAATAGTCCGCCGCCTGAGACAAAATCTGCTTGGTAATATCCAAACCATCAGCGCCAGAACCCAGCGCCAATTCAGGCTCATGGCTAAATTCTTCAGGCATATCCGCCAAATCTTCTGCGTCCACATAAGGCGGATTGGTCACAATAAGATCATATTGATCCTGCGGCAATTGCTGGAATAAATTCGATTGAATTGGGAAAACGCGGTGCAGCATATTGTGTTGTTCAATATTAATTTCTGCCACATTCAGCGCATCGAAAGATAAATCAACGGCATCTACTTCAGCCTCAGGAAATTGCGCGGCGCAAGCAATGGCGATACAGCCGCTGCCTGTACACATATCCAAAATACGTTTTGGCGCTTTATTCAGTAAAGGCGCAAAACCCTTTTGAATCAGCGCATTAATAGGAGAGCGCGGCACAATCACCCGTTCATCCACATAAAAATTCAAGCCACAAAACCACGCTTGATTAATTAAATACGCCACAGGAATACGTTCGCTAATGCGCGTAATGACCATTGAGATAATGTGATTTTTTTCCTCATTAGTGAGCCGTGAAGTATAAAATTCACGAGGAAAATCAGGCGGTAAATCTAAACAAGCAAACACCAATTGCTGGCTTTCATCCCACGCATTATCGTAGCCGTGCCCATAATAAATATCAGAACGATTAAACGTGCTGTAAACCCAACGGAGAAAATCTTGAATACTGTGTAAATTATGCTGTACTTGATCGGCTTGGATCTGCTCGACCAATTGTTGATTATGTATCATAGTTTATTTGGATGTGGAAAAAAGAAGCGCAAGTTATACCATAGTTGCCCAGCTTTGGGAAATGGCTTCTGCTTATCATATCAAATCGAAAGTAACCAATAGCAAATTGACTCAGGGCAACAAAAAACGGGCGTATGATTACGCCCGTTATCCTCATTACACCTAATTAAAATTTATAGGTAAATTTCACATTGCCTTGTACATCGTGTTCGTGTTTGCTGGTTCTTCCGTTGAAATTCAATTCAGCGAG
>MUYB01000044.1 GCA_002015125.1 [Haemophilus] felis | reverse complement strand
GATTATTCTCCACCGCATTTTCAGCAATTTTCATTCCTTGGCTTATCGTTGCGATATTTTCAGCACTATTCCCTGTTGCCGTTAAACCACTGGCGATACCTGCAACCAGTTTGCTTAAGTTTAAGACTTGCTGTTTTTCTGCGTCAGTAAGCTCATTTGTTTTTTTATTACCATAGAGGGCTTTGCTTAGTATTGGTGCGGATAGCTCGCCAACACCAGCCACAATAGCGCCTGTTGCAGCTTTTCCGCCTGTGAGCTCTGCTTCAATTGCACCCCATAATATATGCGCTGGAATATTGAGTTCTGGGTAGTGTTCTGTTATCTCTTTAATCCCTTGGTTGATATAAGGCGAAGCCGCTCCCGTAGCTATCGCTTGTGGGCTTTGTCCTGCTAATGCAAGACTAAGTGCGGTTGTAATTGCGTCAACTTTACGCTTGTTTTTACCCCCTGTTTCCCAGCTTTTCGCTTCTTCTCGTTTGGCTTTTGCTGTTTAATAGTCACCTGCTTTTTCAGCCTCTTTTGCTTCCTCCTCTAAATCTTTAGCCTGTCTATGACTAAAATTCGTTGCGGCTGTTGCAATATGTCCTACCGCTTCAGTAATCATTTTCTGCTTTTTTAATAGCTGATTAACATCCTTCGGCTGTTCCACCTGTTTATTCGCTTGGCTAAGGTCTGTGTTAATCCCTAATGCCGCTGCGGTGGTTTCTGTCGGTTGGCTATCTTTGTTTAGGGTGATTTTGCCTTCTGTTAATGTGGCTTTGGTTGCGGTGCTATCCTCTCCCTGTTCGTGCATAGGTAAACTTGGGTTTACACTGGTACCTGATTGTGAATAACCTCCCGAGATAGCGCCACTAGTAGCACCATAGTTTGCGTTGTTGTTGATATTTTCAAACGTGAGTTTATTCGTTGTTAGCTCGCTGTTGTTTGGATTGGTGCTCGCTATTGCGCCACCTTCAAGATGTACATTATCGGCGTTAATGTGATAACCGCCTTCCTCAGCAAATAATCCTGCCTGTTCATTCACCTGTTTTCCAGTTGCTTTGCCAGTGCTTGCATTGGCATTGCCACTAAACTCCCACGCGCTACCAAAACCAAACTCAACCTTGGTTCCTAGCCCAATTTGGTTGTTCTTCTGTTTGTGTTCGTCTTGTAAGCTTTCGATAGTGAGATTGCCTTTGATGTCGGCATTGATAGTATTGGCTTTAGCAGTGGTGCCTGTTAAAGTGGTGTCGCCACCGCTTTCGAGGTGGAGGGTTTCGGTGTCAAGATGGCTGTTGTGATAGGTTTTGCCCTCACTCGTTTGTTTGCCTTTGCTAAACCCTTCTTTGGCATAGAATGACCAACCTGTTTTTGCCCCCACACTAAAGGCAGTACCCACCTCCGTTCCATAACTTTGGTTTTTGCCTTGTTGTCTGTAATGACTTTTTCCTGCGTAAAGTTCGATGTTTTCTGTTGCGCTGAGGTTGATATGACTCCCTACTATTCGCTCACCTTTTTCATCTCTAGCGCTGAAATCCGTTTGCATCGCCATCAAGTTACCATGGCGAGCTTCTACATTAATCTCTTTGGCATTCAGTTGATTACCAATACTTTCTTGATTTTCGCTACTTTGTCGTTGACGAGAATGGGCAACGCCAAACCCCACCTCCGCACGGAATAACACCGCTTTATCATCATGATTTAAAGCATGGTTGAGGTTATATCCTTGTGTTGCTAAGCCCATTAGCTGAGCGGCTTTTACTCTATCACTTGCCTCTTTGTCTTTAACACTTTTTTCCACGCTGTTTACTAAGTCAATAATCGGCGAAATCACCCGAGCAAACATGCCCACTTTTAAATCACTTTGATGACTGTTGTGTGATGTGCTGTTATAGGCTGTATCTGCAATAACATTCTCCGCACTGATATTAATATGATTTTTGGCTAAAACTTGCGCGCTTGTTTGGTGCAAGTCTTTCCCTGCATAAATATCAACGTTGTTCTTTAAGCTCGCAATGCTTGCGCCTGTGTGAGTGGTTTGTTTGCCTTCTTGATTGCCAAGTTTGCGGTTATAACCTGAAAAACGCTCTGTCTCTGAAACAACCGCTTCGCCCATACCATGGAAAGTATTGCTATCCCCTTGCGCTATGCTATCAACCGATGTAGCTAAACGGATATTTTTACCCGCACTTAAACTTACATTATCATTTGCCACAACTTGGCTACCAAGCAAGGTTAAGTTGCCTTCTTTAGCGGTTATTGAGCCTTTACCACCAAATGAAAGTACACTGGCATGTTGTTTTTCACTTTCACCTTCTCCCTGCTCTTTACCAAGATATTTACCCACCACATCGGTTGGACGGCGACTAGCATCAAAATCAAATCCTATGCGAGTACCTTTTGCGCTTTGTGATTGAGTGCTTAACGCAACACCTAAATCAATATCCTGTTTCGCCCAAAGCGTGCCATCCTCTTTGGCGGAAAGTAAAGCACCTTCTGTACTGAGATTGCCTTCGGTTGCAATAAGACTGAGCTTACCTCCAGCGTTTAGCTGACTGACTACGGCATTGTTATGTTGTTCCTGATGTGTCGATTGACTTGCCTTAGCACTTACATAAGGCGCAAATTGTTGTGTAACTTTATGAGAGGTTTTATCTAATGCCTCGCCTGCAGTAATCACTTTTCCTACCGCACTTCCCGCAGAGCCTTGTCCTTCCTGTTCTCCATAGGCTTGTTTAAAGGTGGCTTTGGGTTTGTAAGTCATACCTATTCCCATGCTGGCAGACTTCAACGCGGATTGATGTTCTTTTATCTGGGTTTCAGTTGCAGCTTTTAACGCAATGTTTTTGCCTTGAAGGTAAATATCTTTATCCTGAGCCAGTGCAGGGAAATAAGCTAATCCGAGTGCAAACATCAGGCTGAAATGCAGAAAACTAAATGGCGTTTTGTGATTAAGCATATTAAGTGCGGTGGGTTTATATTAATTGTTCTATAAAAGATCATCTCATCATCAAAAAACCAACAATAATATTGGGCTTTTATAGAACACTAATCTTTTTCTCTCTTTTTTTCTCTATAACGCTCATTAATGATTTTATAGGTGAGTTTTTCTTTTAGTCTTTTTTCTTTATCATATTTGGAACCTTTTCCGTATTTATAAAAAAGAAATTGAATGAATAAAATAGGGATAAAAAAGATTAACGAGGCAACAAAAGCCTCTTTAAAAGCGACATTATCCCAATAAAAAATATTTTTTTAAAATATATATAAATAGAAAAAAGAATATCTCGACATAATAAAATTAAATAAATATGTATATATAAAAATAATCTAGATAACCAAAATTTATTTATTCTCATGATTATCTTCCTCTATTTTTAAAAAATTCTTTTATTCTGTCTGAATCGCCAAAATATTCTCCCATATAGTTGGATAAAATAGGCTTAAAGAAATAGTCCGCATATTTATTTCCAAATTTATAATTTGATGCAGACGATCCAGCTATAGTTCCTGAAACAGCCCCCAACGCATTCCACCCATAATCACTAGAGTTTTCCGTATTTAATGTCGATAACATCTCATTAATACTTGCCTGTTGTCCTAAAGATTTGTTTCGAGTTAATATCGTTGAGAATTCAGCTTGTAATAAATCATAAAGGTTATAAGTTCTATCTTTTCTTAATGTCATTTTTACCCCCTTTATTTTTCGAGGGCAATAACTTAGCTACGAAAATCTGAATAATTAATCCATAAATAGCAGGTTTTATTGGAGATAAAAACTCTTCTGAGGTTAATATAAAATCGCCATTTTCTTTATAAAAAAGAATTGCAGCAAACAATGTTCCTGAAAGTATAGTTACATAAAGAGCTATAAAGGCTAAAAAGAAATAAATAAACTTTCTCATTTGCTTTCCCTATTCATCTTCTTGTCCATCTTTTCAGATTTTTCTTTGAATTTTTCTTTAACTTCTTGCGAAGCCACATTTGACAAAACTTGTTTCGTTAAACTTCCTGCACCAACTTTAGACAAAGATTTATCTGTTATAACAGATCCAATAGTTCCTACAGGCTCAGAGACAAGTTTAATGGCAATATCCTTATTTGTATTTTCTTTGTTATTAGTCTCTTCAATTGCTGTGGAAATTAAACCTATTGCTAACTGCTGAGGAACTGTTTTCCCTGCATTGATTCTTCCCATGACATAATTCATACCAGTTTTTTCTAAACTGGCTTCTCCATTTTTTATATCATATGCCGTTGATACTGTCCCTGAAATAACTGCTTCAGTTAATTTAGGGTGAGTTACAGCAAATTTAGTCAATTGCCCCCATAATGCAGGGCTTATTGAAATAGCACCACCTCCAGTTAAAAGAAACGGTGCAACTTCAATCACAGCTTCTCTTGCAACTAAAATGACCTTACCTGTTTCAGTAGCTATCACAACACCATTTTCCATCACAGCATAAGCTATGGGATATTCTTGTTTCAATTGATTTATAGTGTCATCATTAACCTTTTTGAGTCTATTTTCCCCCTCTCCTTTTGCAAACCAATCCACTTGAGGATTATTCACAACCACATCAAAGAAATTATTCTCCACCGCCCTTCTGCCAATATCCGCACCAATAGCAGCAGATTGGGATGTAAATCTGCTTCAATAATTCCTTTTACATCCCAATCACTGGAATAAAATCTGCAAACGTATTTATAGAATTTTCTAATAATTCTTGCTGTTCTTTTACCCGATATCGATACAATGAAAGCTAACTTACTCAATAAAATTATTTATTTCTTAGTTTTATAATAAATTAAGGTTATTAATTCAATAAATATAGCAATCCCCCCTCCTCCTATAATACATCCTATTATTCCACCTAAGTATCCTTTTAATAAGAGCCAATTCACATTTTGATTAGACATCAATTGCAAGACCACTCCCCAAAAAAACCATTGTAATATGAAGGCAATTGTTAAAATTAACGTTATTTGCATAAGAAAAATAAAATGTTTATTTAGCGCCCATAAAATAAATCGGAGAATAATCATTTCTGCTCCTCTTTATTCATATTTAATAGCAAGTTAATTCCTTCTGAGGTATTAGAACCAGATATTGATCCGACACTGCTAGGAATATTATTTGGTGGGATAGATTTACTAATTCCCATACCCAGTTCCTTCCAAGCTCTATCCCCATAATTATTTCTATATGGATTAAAAACTGGCTGTAAACTATTTTCCCCTAGTTTTCCTACCGCATATCCACCTTGAGCTGCAACTCTAGATAGCAATGCACTCTCATACGGAGATTCTCCTTTTACTTTCGCAGAATAATATCCTCCGATGGTATTCCAATTTGCAGTAGATGAAAAATTCTTACCAGCAGAAATATGGCTAACTAAACCAGCTGAAACTAGATCTCTAAATTCAACCTTTCCTGAATTTGAATACTGAAATCCAGCATTCGTTGCTACTGCAATCCCTGAGCTAAGTAAATTTGATTTAGTATTATTTTGAATCAAATTTCTTGCTCCAAATATCGCAAATGGCCAACTAACAGGATCCATGACAATAGCTAACACTCTATCTGATGTTGTAATATTATTTTTTAAGAAAGTTAGATCACTACCATTTAAATATTTCACAATATTAATTGTTTCATCATCCTGTAATGCTCTCCCCAAATAAACCCTACCATTAGAATCATATTTAACTAAAGCAATATTTGTCTCAGCCTCAACTATTTCTTCTCTAGCAACACAAGACACTCCCCCACCTTGACATTTATCAAGACCTAGTTCAATAAAATTACGATTACTGACTTCTATATATTTTTGAATAATATTGGAACAGTCTCCTCCCCTTTTCTTACATTCAACCATTTCTCTTTCAAACTCTAAGGAGTTCTGTTTTTTTAAATAATTATTCTCCACCGCCCTT
>MUYB01000043.1 GCA_002015125.1 [Haemophilus] felis | reverse complement strand
ACTTCTGGGGTGCAGATCAAAACGGCGGTTTTTTGCTATTTGAATTTTAAGAATAAAAATGAAAATACACCAGCAAAAGTTCTAACAGTGGCAGATAAAACAATGATTAACCCGATAGAATAACTTGAGTTAGTAATTAACCATCCACCTAAAACCGAACCTATAGGGATAGATAAGAAAGATATTAATCTTGTTACACTAACTACTCTCCCAAGAAATTCCTGAGGAACCAATTTTTGTCTTGAGGAAAAATAGGTAACCACATTAATACTTCCAAGAAAATAGGTTATCCCTAGAATTATTCCAATAATGATATAGTTACTCGCATAGTACATTAGGTATGTCGTTATACCTGCTAAAAACGTGCTTGATGAAATAATGATATTAGGTGAGCGAGATTTTTCGTTTAAATGTCTTGCGAAAAATGCCCCAAATATAGCTCCAATACCAGAGATACTTAGAACAATACTAACCTCTAATGTAGAATAACCCAAAAAGTCAACGATAAAGAAAACAAGGTTTGCCTGAAACAAATGTATTGCAAAATTAGTGAAAAAAAACAAAAATGAACCATACAAAACAAACTTTGTTTTATATGTGATTCGTAATCCATCTTTTATGTCTGTAAGTATGTTTATTTTTTTCGTTAAATCTATACTTTCCGATAAATTCATTTTAAATATCGGGATGAAGGATAATAAATATAAAAAACAACTTATAAAAAGAGAATTTTTAACACCAAGAAAAGCAATAATTGCCCCACCTAATACAGGACCTATAGTACTTAAAGTATTATTTACTAACTGAATAGAACTATTAGCTGAAAAAAGTGATTTTTTTTCAACTATTAGCGGTATAATACTTTGTTCTGCGGGATGTGAAAATGGTTCTATAAGAGACAGAAAGAATAATAAAACCATTAACAAATGAATATTGAATTCATCAGAAATAATTAACAATGCAATAGCAGTCATCATAATTGATGAAAGTAGACTGCTAATTTTTAATATATTCCTTCTGGGAAATCTATCTGAAACTAATCCACCAAATATAGATAACATCCATGGTAAAAAAGAGACCCCGTAGGCACTTGCCATATAAAATGCCGAGCCTGTTTTATTATAAATAGCCAATGGAATTGCAATAATTCTGATCCAATCTCCTGTTTTATAAAAAGTTACATATAGCCATAATTTGCGAAAATTATCCATTTTTTCCACAGACCTCACATCCATTTTGCTTAGACCATGTTTCAGCTTCGACAACCTTCATTGTATTGAAATCAATAGAGATTAATTTTCCTACTGATTGCATTTGTCCTATTCCTGTCAAATACTTTACTATCTCTACACAAATAAATCCCGTGATAGTTGAAACTAAAGGAACAATTGCAGTATTATCTCCAACTAAATTAAGTTCGGTTTTCTTTTTAAGAATCAGATCTGAAACAGGAGAGTCCATCTCAACTTGTTTTCTCCAACAAGCTATGCATCCTGTTTGACCAGGTATTACCGTATAATGCATCGCTCTTTGCGCCTCTAAACCCGCACAGAAAAGAGGTATGCCTAATTTGCAAATAGCTTCATTAACCCAGTTAGCTAACTTTGTTTTTGGTCTGTCTGCAACAAGAATTAACAAATCTACATCATGGAAAAAATCTTCAATATCTTGAGATGATGAAACCATGATTTTTTTATATTCAAAATCAACCTTAGGATTAAACTCATTAATTCTTTTTTTTGCTAATTCTGCTTTATCTTTACCTACATCATTGAAATTATATAATATTTGTCTATTTAAATTAGATAATTCAACTTGATCAAATTCTATAGCTTTGATTTTTCCGACACCTAAACCAGCTAAATCATAAACAATGTGAGACCCTAAACCGCCTAGCCCTAATATTCCAATTCTACTATCAGAGATCTTTTTTTGTATTGAAAATTTATTTTGATCTAGTTTTAAAAAAGATGAAAAGAAGTTGATATTCCTATGATATCTTGACATCTCGTAATCATCTAAAACGTCCGAGCCTATTAGAGCATTATCCTCAATAAACCCTTCTTCATTTAAATCATTTATAAATTCTAAAATATCGCCTTTTGTTAATGCATTATGTTTATATAACATTTTTTCTGTTATTTCTGAAATTGAGTTAACCCCATCAATCATTTCAAAAATGCTTTTAACAAATCCATACTGATCATCATATTCTGTTATCTTTCCAAACCCTCCCACATATACTTTTCCCTCTGTAAAAACAACAGGGTAAGCCTTTTTGATTTTTGGAGAAATCTCCATCCATCTATAATTTTTCATATAAATCTCCTTAAATTTTAAAAAGTATAAAAGATAAAAAAAACCAAGCGTTTGCTTGGCTTTTTTATTAACCTTCCATTGATTGACCAGCAATACTAGCTGATAAAATTTTTTTACTTAGCATAATGAGATCCTTTGAATCAAACTAAAATACGAATAGCTACGTTATACAGCCAACAAAACGATAACTCAAAGGAAACAAGATTGCAAACATTTTTTAACAAAAAAAAAACAAAACCGCCTGAAATGATCTGACCCCAAAAAGTTAGACTGTTATTTTAAGGACTGTGTTCTGTATTGTACAGGGCTCAGTCCTTTTAAGGAGAATCAGATGTTAAAAAAAATCTTTATATTATTTTTATCTTTTTGCTCTTTTTCCAATTTTGCAAAAAATATAGCTACTACATTTATTGCAGAAGTTACACCTAAGGGCGCCAAAATCACAGCTATCGCACTACAATATGAAAATAATGTTCTTGCTAATAGTGATTTGAGAAATTTATACGAGGTAACAACATCTTTTAATAAAAATACTCCTGAGTTACGCACCATAACAAAAGCTTATGTAAACAATGAGGCGAATATTTCAAACACGCCAAAATCTGGTAATTTCATTATCATTGAGATGGATGAGCGTGATAAAAACTCTGATTTTTATAGTCTAAAAATAGAAAACAATCATAAAATAATGTTTAAAGCAAAAAATGAAAATGGTGAAATTATTCCCATTGAGAAAATTCAAGCAAATAAAGTACCTCAATTTTATAAGGATGAACTACAGTATAAAATCACCCAAAAAGGATTAATATCCCTTAGCAATGGTGATATTTTAACGCCTGAAGACATTGCTATATCCGTCAACAGAGAAAATACTAATATTACCTATATAGATAAATTTTCTTTTCATGAAATAAGTTTATCTGAATCAGAAAATAAATTACGGTATCGACTATATACACCTAAATTAACTAACAATCGCAAATACCCACTTACTCTATTTCTACATGGTTCAGGTCAAGTAGGGAAAGATAATCTAGCACATCTACTTTCGAGTAAAGGAGCAATTTCAACATTACAATACGAAGAAGGATTTGTGGTAGCCCCACAATATGAACATATTTTTGATCCATTTGATAATCAAGGGATACATTGGCAAACGAATAACCGCCATCAATTAATTTTTAAAATATTAGATAATCTAATATCTCAATACCCTAATATTGATAAAAATAGAATATATATTGTTGGATTGTCTCGTGGTGCTGAGGGTGGTCTGTATTTGTTACAAAAACGACCAAAATTTTTTGCAGGCGCCTTATTAATGAGCGGTAGAGAAGCCAATAGCGTTGAATGGATTGATGGAAATGCAACAAAAGAAAAACTATCAATGCTCAAAAACAAACCCATTTGGTTTTTTCATAGCGTAGAAGACAAGGTATCACCAGTTAAAGGATCTCGTATCAACTACCATATATTAAAAGAACAATTAAAATCCGAGCAAGTTAGATATACTGAATTGAATATTCAAAATGAAGGGGGTTATGGCATTATCAATAATAATCCACATAATACTTGGGATTTAGTTTTTAACAGTCCAGAAATTATAAATTGGCTCCTTCACAAAAATTTATCTTCATCAAATTAATACAAAAAAGGCTTGAGTTTCCTCAAGCCTAAAAATATCCCAAATTATAGCGGTGTAATGGACAAAATAGTTGCTAAAATCGGTTGTATTTAGTCATAAAAAAATCTACCCCTTAATCAGCGAATTATTTAGTCCATATTTTTTAGGGTAGATCATTTTATGTTGCCATCTTTTGGATTACTAAATTCGTTAAATTTTGAATTAAATAATCACCACATCTCGGTTAACATCAAACGCCGCCCGTTGCAAATTCGCAAACACAATGGCATCAGCCATGCCTCTGCCGTCAGGATCATAGCTGAGGTTACCTGTCTCGCTGTCGTATTTAATAAAATCAGCGAGGTTGGTGGTGTTTTCCAGTAAGGCATCGAACACTTGGCGAGAAAGCTCGATTTTATCTGTGCCGCTGGTGAAATCTTTGATGATGTCGATTTTGCCATTGAGCAGTGTGTTGAATACAAAGGTATCTGCACCGCTGCCGCCCGTTAAGGTGTCCGCGCCCAATCCGCCAATTAAACGGTCATCACCCTCGCCGCCGTTTAAGGTATTGCCTTGATTGTTGGCGGTGAGGCTGTTGTTTAGGGCGTTGCCATTGGCAGTGACGCTTGTGCTACCCAAAATCACCAGATTTTCCACATTTGCCGCTAAAGTGTAATCAAAACTGACGTAAACGGTGTCTTCTCCTTGGTTTTCATCTTCATGTACTCGATCTTGTGCGTTATCAAGCACATAAATATCGTTACCAGTGCCACCGTAAAGTTGGTCGTTGCCTGCTCCACCGTCAAGGTAGTCATTACCTTCGCCACCTTTGATGATGTCGTCACCTGCACCACCTGAAATGTTGTTATCAGCGTTGTTACCGATAAGGGTGTCGCCGAATTTAGAGCCGATCAGATTTTCTAGCTGAGTGCCGTAGCCGATAAAGGCTTGTCCTTTGTTGTAGTTCATAAAGGAAATTGGGCGAGGGCCTAGGCGATTAACATCCTCTTCTCTAACAAACCAAGGATCTAGCCCTTTGCTATTATTTTCATCGAATCTATTGGTTCGACCATCTAACTCATTAAAGAATTTTGTAGTATTAGGAATTGCCGCCCATTTTCCACCCTCTGGCGTATAGTATTCCCGATCTTTCACCACTAAATGAGAAGCACGGCTGTCGCCACTATAAATCCAAGAACCTGGAGTCAAATTGACATAGACTTTTTGGGTTTCGCTGGAAGCATCAAAGGTATCTACGCCGTCGCCGTCCCAAATATACAAGGCACCGTCAGCAGAGTAGAAATCGTAATCTCTGAAGCTATACACATCATCACCTGCTCGTTGCTCTTTGTTTACGCCTAAACGGTAATGCAAGAAAGCTAAATCATACAAACGTAGATCCCGTACACCTTCCGCTTCTTTATTGACCCGATAGGACATTAGGGTAAACTCTGAAGAGGCCTCTTTTGCTTCAGTGTGGTAAGTATTTGAGCTGTAATCTCCTTCACCGAAGCCTCTTTGGACGTGCGTATAACTTGGGTTATATTCTGCATGTTGCATTTGCAAGGTGTGAGTAATCTCGTGCATTGCAATTCTGAATAATGTAGAAATGCGATAAGCATCTTCTTGTTCAGTGGCATTTGGATCTTTATGGCGAACATTCAATGTGTTCCAATGCACATCATTACCGTATCCGCCCACAGCTGCTGCACTTGCAGATGTACCAGTAAATGTCGCCTGATAAAAGCGAATACCTTCATTCCCTTTCACGAATTCCGAACTTTCTTCAAAGTTTACATTGATGTAATTCCCAATTTTAGCTAAGGCTTGTCGGATAATGCCTTTATATTCATCTGAGTAGGCGACATAGCTCTGTTTATCTAAAGAAACACCCCATCCACGGTATTTTTCATCTGAATTTGCTAACGCAGGATCAACAAAATGGTATTTTAACGTCACAGGTTTATCACCTCCACCATAAGGGATCTTGCTTAAGAAGCCAGTAGAAGCATTAGAATCCAAACCGTGAATAAAATATGGGAAATTGTAGTCTGGGCTGTTCGTATCAATATTCGCTGTGTTTTTCTCAACTTTCTCGTGCTTATTCACAAAAGCACTGCTCACCGTAAGTGGGCGAGCAAAGGCTTCTTGGTCGCTGACTTGAATGGTTTCACCCAGATTATTAGTAGTAGTGAGTACGGCTTTCACTTGCTGATGTTCTGCTAACTGGCTCTTATTCAGGGTAAGTGTAAAATTATTGCCCGATCTCACCGCTTGATAAGAGGTCTCACCCACCCAAATCATTACCTGATCACCCTCTTTAGCATTGGTTAAGGTGCCGCTAATGGTAACTTTCGGCTCATCTGCGTTGAAATGGTAAGTCTCTCCATTTTTAACGACCTCACCTTTCAGCTCAAATCCTTTGATAACAGGTTTTTCATTCTCCAAAATTTTTGTTGGATAATATTTTGGTAAAAAAGGATTTGCGTTTGTAGATGGCTCTGGCTCACCCAACACCACAGGGAATTTCGGATAAGGCCCTGAGCGATCGTCGTCAAAACTAATGGTAATCGGTTTGCCTTTGAGGGTTGGAATGTCTTTTTCTGCCACATCAAAGAAGAAGGTGCGGTCTTTGCCGTTGAAACCTGTGAGATAGGTTTTCTCGCCCACCATCACTTTCACGGTACGCAAGAAACGGCTGTTGTAGCCAACAGCATAGGTGCCTTCAAACTCCACTGAGCCTGAAATGCGAACCAATTTTTCTGCCCCCACCACAAAATTCTCGCCAATGCCTGTGATGTCCACGCTTGCTAGCAACTCGGGGCTTAGGCTGTATTTGGCGGTGGTAGTTGCCGTGTTGCCCTCCGTGCCGTTGACGGTAGCGGTGAGCTGGTAGTTCGGGTTGGCTTTGAGTTTATCCACAGGCACTTCAGCGGTGAAAGTGCGGTTATCTAGCGTAACATTTAGGGTTTCCTCGCCTAACTTGAGGGTGACCGTTGGGCTGCTGCCTAAGCCCTCGCCGTCAATGCGTCCTGTAACCGTAATTTTACCCGCTTTCGGTTCGGTGACTTTGATATGGTTGTCTGGTGTGATTGGGTTGAGCTGAATGCTGACTTCGCCTGTGGTTAGGCTGTATGGCTGCTCAACGCTAAGTTCGGTGCGGTTGCCAGCGGTGTCTTGGGTTTGGAACGCCACTTGCACCACTGGCGTGCCAGTTTGTAGCTCGCTGGCAGGCACTTCCACAGTAAAGTTGCCGTTTTGGGTTTCGGCTTCTCGTGTCAGGTTGGCTTGATATGGTGTACCGTTGATGGTTAAGGTGACTTTATCGCTGTCGTTAAACTCGCCTTGCACGGTGCCTTTGAGGGTGATGTTGCCTGTGGCGGTGGTGGAGACTTTGTTCTCATCGCCTACGGTGAGGGTTAGTTCTACCTGTGGGGCGATAGTGTCAACGTGGTAAGTGCTTGCTGGCGGTGTTTTCACCTGCGTTACCGCTGTGGCTAGTGCCAGTGATTTTAGCGGAAATAGGCACCTGTTCGCCTTGCTGGAAAGTGAGTTCCCCTGCTGGCAAGGTGAGCAACCAGCGTTTTTCGGCTAAATCTAACCGCACTTGTTGCTGATATTTCTTATCGTTAAGTGTAATTTCTACGGCTAAACTCTCCGCTTGCACTTTGGTGAGATCAGCGGTGAAAGTACCCGTGAGCGAGATCTGCTGTTTGGCTTTTTCGAGGTTGATGGTTGGAATTGGATCGATAGTCACTTCAAGGGCTGGCGGATCAAGATCAAAGCGATAGTAAGCAGGTGGGGAGTTGGTGTTTGGAGCAGATTTAACAGGATGATATTCATAAGTTCTACCATTCTCAAATTCTCCATTAACAACGAGCATTTTCCCCTCATTGGCTTCTAAAATACTTTTAGAAACAGATGTGGAAAATCTAAATTTTTCATCAAATTTAATACTCTGCTTATGAGAACCAATAGTGATACTTGAATATCCAGTATCTACAACACCAGGCTTAGTAATAGCATAGCCTGTAATAGTAATATTCTGTTCTTTTGCTTCTTCAATGTTAATAATACCATCTTGTGCAATAGGATCGATAATAATAATGACAGGATCGTTAGGTTTCTGGGCATCAACACTATATTCTATCTGTACTGGATCTGCTTCTGCTTGATTACCAGCCTTATCAATTTTGGTGTAATCGGCTTTGATGATCATCTTGCCATCTTTGGCGGCGACGACTAAATTAGCTCCCTGCACATTGACACTGAATGTACCATCATTAATCGTGGCTTCCACATCCTGCCATTTCACACCAGTACAGCTTGGACAACCGCAAGTCAGCACGACTTTCTGCCCATTGACGCCGTTTTGCACGGTACCTGAAATCGCCACCATACCTTTTGATTCGGCAAAATTTACTACGTTGTCGCCTGCAATGTCGTTGAGTGTTAACACAGGTTTGCTGGTTTCGGTTAGCACTTCATAGGCGTGCGTTGCCTCGCCCGTGGCTTGGTTTTGTGCCGTATCGCTGGTTTGCACTTGCACCGTCAGCATTTTATGAGCGGCTAAGGATTGTGGGGCGACCATCGTTGAAAATAGCAATTCGCCTGCTTTACTACCTGCGATCAGTTGCACCTGCTGGCTGACCTCGCCCACGCTGATAGTAACCAGATCGCCCACTTTGGCATTGCTGTTTGGCGTGTTAATCACCTTACCCGACACGGTGATCGCCGTTTGCCCCTCAGCTTCGGTTTTGCTGATAATATTGTCGCTGGTGATCGGGTCGATCATAATCTGCGGCTCATCCAACACAGTATCCACGCTGAAAGCTTTGTTCTCACTCGCCAGTGTCTCATTGCCTTTCATTACCGACACCATCAACTGATTTTGTCCCTGCGGTAACGCCGCTGCGATATTGGCTGGAATTTCCGCCGACCAAGTGCCACCACTGATTGTGCCATTAAATTCTTGATTATTTAACCGCACTTTCAAGCTCAACGCAGACGCTTCCACATTCTCGATGGTAATATCACCCGACAAACTCACCGCTTGCGTGCTTTCTTGCTTGTTGAGGGTGTTGTCTGTTGTAATATCATTCACAGTCAAACTTACCTTTGGCGGTGTAGCTGGTGGCGTTTCTGGCTGCTCTGGAACAGGTGGTTTTTCTGGTTCCTCAGGTTTTGGTGCAGGTTGTTCTGGCTCAGGTTGCGGCTGTGACTGCTCAGGTTTTGGCTGTGGCTGCTCAGGTTTTGGTGTAGGTTGTTCTAGCTCAGGTTGTGGCTGTGACTGCTCAGGTTTTGGCGTAGGTTGTTCTAGCTCAGGTTGCGGCTGTGGCTGCTCAGGTTTTGGAGTAGGTTGTTCTGGCTCAGGTTGCGGCTGTGGCTGCTCAGGTTTTGGAGTAGGTTGTTCTGGCTCAGGTTGAGGCTGTGGCGGCTCTGGAATAGACGGTTGTGGTTGAGGTTGTTCAGACTGAGGCTGTGCTACTTTGCCTTGTTTAACCTGAAAAATTTCCTCAGCACGAATATCATTTATATCTAAGGTCTGTTCTATTGCTGTTGCTGTATTATTGAGATTTTGTTGGAAATGTGCGGTGTTTTTTGGTTGAAATTCTAGGTGTGCCACTACGTCTTCAACATTCACAGGGTAACCAAACTCAAAGACTAATTCGCCTTGACTATCAAAAAGCTGATATTGTGCATCTTCTTGAATAATTAAATCTAAAATATCTTCGGCAGTGAGAGAAAGAATTTGCGCTTCAGTTTGATTAGGTAGAATAACTTTTAATAAGTATTGTTTCATAGCAGACCTTATTGCTTCGATAAAATTGAAATTAATTGATTTTATTAAGAAAAATTAGCGGTATTTTACCTATAAAGTAGATAAAAATCATAAATTTTTGTAGAAAAATATAAATTGAAAGGGATTTTGACTTGTATTAATAAAGTGCGGTGAGTTTTTGGAGAAAAGGCTTGAGTTTCCCCAAGCCTAAAAAAGTTCCTAAATGATAGCTAATAAAATTATTTCGCTAAGTTCGCACGAATTGCATCCGCTAATTCTTTGCTCACTTTATCGAAGTGGGCTAATTGTCTTTCAACAATTGCTGGCTCGGTGACGCCTGCTAAGCCCGCTGCAAAGTTTGCTGCCACACGTGCTTTTTGACCTGCATCGAATAAGTTATAAAGTGCAGCAGGTTGTGTGTAGTAATCTTCATCGTACTCACGGAAGTTAAAGTGTGCAGCTGAACGCTCTAACTCTAATGCTGGCTCTTGTTGGTGAGTCGGCACATAAGTATCGAAACGGTTCGGTGCATAGTTAGGGTGTGTACCACCGTTGTTATCTACACGCATTGCACCATCACGATGTGTTGTGTGGTATGGGCATTTTGGTGCGTTAACAGGGATTTGGTGGTGGTTAACACCTAAACGGTAACGTTGTGCGTCTTGGTATGAGAATAGACGGCCTTGTAACATACGGTCTGGTGAGAAACCAATTCCCGGTACGATGTTAGAAGGTGCAAACGCCGCTTGTTCCACTTCTGCGAAGTAGTTAATTGGGTTTTGATTTAACTCTAATACACCCACTTCGATCATTGGATAATCTTTGTGTGGCCATACTTTGGTTAAGTCAAAGGCATAGTTATGTTTGTGCGCATCGGCTTCTGGCATAATTTGCACTTGAACATTCCAACGTGGGAATTCACCACGCTCAATGGCTTCATATAAGTCTTTTTGGCTTGATTCACGATCTTCACCTACCACTTTAGCCGCTTCTTCATTGGTGTAGAATTTATGACCTTGTTGTGTTTTGAAGTGGAATTTCACCCAGAAACGCTCGTTTTGTGCGTTAATGAAGCTATAAGTATGGCTTCCGTAGCCGTTCATATGACGTAAATCTGTTGGAATACCACGGTCACTGAAAAGAATCATAATTTGGTGTAATGATTCAGGGTGACGAGACCAGAAATCCCATGCAGCGTTAGCGTCACGTAAGTTAGTTTGTGGGTTACGTTTTTGTGTGTGAATGAAATCTGGGAATTTCAATGGATCACGGATAAAGAACACAGGTGTGTTGTTACCCACTAAGTCCCAGTTACCTTGTTGGGTATAGAATTTTAACGCAAAACCACGTACATCACGCTCTGCATCTGCTGCACCACGCTCACCTGCTACGGTTGAGAAGCGTAATAAAACTTGGGTTTGTTTACCGATACCGTTGAATAAATCCGCTTTGGTATATTTGCTGATGTCGTGAGTAACAGTGAATGTACCGTAAGCTGCTGAACCTTTTGCGTGAACCACACGCTCTGGAATACGTTCACGAGCAAAGTGAGCTAATTTCTCTTGGAACCAAACATCTTGTAAAAGTAATGGACCTTTCGCGCCAGCAGACATTGTGTTGTCGTTATCAACGATTGGTGCGCCCGCAGCGTTAGTTAAAGTTTTTGAACCATGATCAAATGGACATTTAGACATAGTAAATTCCTCTGTTAAAGTAAAATAGAAAGTATTTATTCATATTGAGCCATAAACGCTCACTATGTGTAGGGAATTATAAGAAGTTATATTGAGATGGCAATCTATTGATTCAATTGGTTTTAGTAATTGAAACGGTCAGTTCTATAAATTTTTACTAACAAAAATTAGGAGCGGTTATCCCCCTCCAAATGATTTTTATCAGTAAATCTGAAATAAAAGGATCATTATCACCGTAAATGTATTTTCAACAATCTCGCCACATTTTCCGCCGTAGAAATCAAATTCTCTCGCCCAGCCTGCAACGTCTCATTTAAATCTTTGATTTCTCGAATAATTGGGAAAACGGCATCAATGCCGTGTTGATAAACCACGGGGTAATCGGCTCGTAAACTGCCGACAATTGCAATCACGGGTTTGCCGAATTGCTTCGCTACCTTTGCCACGCCAACGGGGGTTTTACCAGCGATACTTTGAGCGTCCATTCGCCCTTCGCCTGTGATCACTAAATCCGCCGTTTGGATTTTTTCCGCTAATTTAGTCGCTTGAACCACGATTTGCACGCCCGATTTTAACCGCACTTTTGGCAACAGTAACAAGCCACCGCCCATTCCACCCGCAGCTCCTGCTCCTGCGTGGTCGGCGATGTTTAAGCCTAACTGCTGTTGCACCTTGTCGGCAAAATGAGCTAAGGCATTATCAAGCTGTTGCACCATTTCAGGCATTGCCCCTTTTTGTGGACCGAAAATAGCTGATGCCCCTTGCTCGCCACAAAGTGGATTATTCACATCACAGGCGACTTCAATCTCCACCTGTGCCAAACGGGGATCGAGCTGGCTAAGATCAATGTGTATGATGTCGGCTAACTGCTCGCCACCAAAGCCAATTTCTTGCCCTTGAGCATTGCAAAATCTCGCGCCCAAGGCTTGCAACATTCCCACGCCACCATCATTAGTGGCACTACCACCAATACCAAGCAGGATTTTTTGCACGCCACGATCGAGAGCGGCTTTAATCAATTCACCCGTGCCGAAACTGGTGGTTTTCAATGGATTGCGTTGTTCAAACGGCACTAAATGCAAGCCTGATGCTGCCGCCATTTCGATAAACGCGGTGTTGCCATCTCCCGATAAGCCAAAAGTGGCTTGCACAGGCTGTGCAAGGGGTGAGATCACCCCAATTTTCTGCAAAATCCCTCCCGTTGCATCCACCAACGACTGCACCGTGCCTTCGCCCCCGTCCGCCATTGGCACCAGCTCAAATTCCGCCTGCGGAAAAATCCGTGCAAATCCCGTTTGAATGGCTTGTGCCACTTCAAGTGCGGTTAAACTTTCCTTAAAAGAATCGGGGGCAATCACAATTTTCATTTTAAATTTTTACAATAAAAATGTTCCATTCCATTACTAGGAATTTATTGAATTAATAATATACACCAATAAAAATACGGTCATTCAGATTAAAATTACGCACCTGTTTGGAAAAGAGTTGAAAAAGATTATTTGCTGATTCGTTTATCCCACCAAATAAAGAGATTAGCGAATACTGTACCTGAAATAGAATGCCACACCGTTGAAACAGCACAAACAATTGCAGATTCTGCTGAATTTGGGAAAAATTTAGAGCTCAGTCCAGTTGCTAATCCCGCATTCTGCACTCCGACTTCAATAGCTAATGTGCGTTTTTTCTCTTTACTCATTCCAACAATGCGACCAG
Organism: [Haemophilus] felis; assembly: GCA_002015125.1. Taxonomy (GTDB): domain Bacteria; phylum Pseudomonadota; class Gammaproteobacteria; order Enterobacterales; family Pasteurellaceae; genus Pasteurella; species Pasteurella felis. The sequence continues at coordinate 16,437 of MUYB01000043.1, read as the reverse complement.
CCAAATAGCCTAAAATATAACCAATCACATTATGACATAGGATACAGACAAAAATAATAAACCCAATATTTAAGAATTTATTACCATGAACAGCAACAACACCACCAACAATAAAAGCAAAGTTAATTACTGCAACACCTGGCATTAACTCTCGTAAATCTTGAAACCATTTATATTTTTGCAAGGAGATATTTAAAATAGAGCCTATCACCACAGGTAATAGGGTAACTAGCAACATGAAACGGAACATTGCCCATCCATCCATTTCAACCGTTTCACCAATGAGAAAACTGAGCAATAATGGTGTCATCACCGGAGCTAAAATAGTTGATACGGTTGTCATTCCCACCGAAAATGCCACATCTCCTTTACATAAAAAGCTCATAATGTTAGAAGCAACACCGCCAGGGCAACAACCAACTAAAACTAATCCCAAAGTGAGTTCTGGCGATAAATCAAAAAGTCTTGAAATGCCAATGGCTACGAATGGCATAATACTGTATTGTGCTACTGTACCGATGAAAATATCTAATGGTCGCTGTGCTAGAATTTTATAATCATCAATACCTAGAGTCATTCCCATAGAAAGCATAATCAATCCAAGCACAATGACTTGTGAATCTCCTTTTACCCAAGTAAAAAGCTCTGGTTTAAAAAATGTTATCCCAGCTAATAAAATAATAAAAAGTGCGGTGTATTTAGACAATAGCTGGCTGAGTTGCTTTAAAAATAACATAATATTTCCTTATATAAAATAATGATATAAGTGAAAAAATGTACTTGCTCAATTCTATAAGCAAGTACATTTAATTATTACGGATACATATATGGAGATATTAAACTAGTTTAATATCCTTGATATATTACTCTTCCCCAAACAATTTCAACTCACGGGAACGCACTTGTTTTTTGAGCATTTCGGTGAATTCTGCCACGGTGAAGGTGCCGAGATCCGCTCCTTTACGGGTACGCACTGCCACTTTGCCTGCTTCGATTTCTTTATCGCCACAGACTAACATATACGGCACTCGGCGTAGGGTGTGTTCACGGATTTTAAAGCCGACTTTTTCGTTGCGTAAATCCGCTTTCACACGTAAACCCGCATCTGACAAGGCTTTCACGACCGTTTGAACGTAATCCGCTTGGCTGTCGGTGATGTTCATTACCACCGCTTGGGTTGGGGCTAGCCACGCAGGGAAGAAGCCAGCGTATTCTTCGGTGATGATGCCGATGAAACGCTCGATCGAACCTAAAATCGCACGGTGAATCATCACAGGCACACGTCGACCGTTGTCTTCTGCAACATAAGAGGCATCTAAGCGACCTGGTAAGGCAAAGTCGAGTTGGATGGTGCCGCATTGCCATTCACGATCTAGGCAGTCACGCAAAGCAAATTCAATTTTCGGCCCGTAAAAGGCACCTTCGCCTTCTTGGATTTCGTATTCCAAGCCGTTGTGGCGTAAGGCATTCGCCAAGCCTTCTTCGGCACGATCCCACATTTCGTCCGCCCCAATGCGTTTTTCTGGGCGAGTGGACAGTTTCACTTGAATGTTTTGGAAACCGAAGGTGCTGTAAATGTCGTACACCATTTTAATGCAAGCGGTCACTTCGCTTTCGATTTGTTCTTCGGTACAGAAAATATGTGCATCGTCTTGAGTGAAGCCACGCACACGCATTAAGCCGTGCAATGAGCCTGACGGTTCGTTACGGTGGCAAGAACCAAATTCTGCCATACGAATTGGCAAATCACGGTAAGATTTCAAGCCTTGGTTGAAAATTTGAACGTGACCTGGGCAGTTCATCGGTTTGATGGCATATTCACGGTTTTCTGATTGGGTGGTGAACATTAAATCGCCGTAGTTTTGCCAGTGCCCTGTTTTTTCCCACAGCACTCTGTCCATCATAAACGGGCCTTTTACTTCTTGATAATCGTACTCTTTGAGTTTAGTACGCACAAAAGTTTCTAACTCACGGAAAATTGTCCAGCCGTCGTTGTGCCAGAACACCAAACCTGGTGCTTCTTCCTGCATATGGTATAAATCTAAGGCTTTACCGATTTTGCGGTGGTCACGTTTTGCCGCTTCTTCCAAACGGGTTAAGTATTCCGCTAATTGCTTTTTATCTGCCCAAGCGGTGCCGTAAATACGTTGCAACATTTTGTTTTTGCTGTCGCCACGCCAGTACGCCCCTGCGATTTTCATCAATTTGAAATGGTGGCAGAAACGCATATTGGGAACGTGTGGCCCACGGCACATATCGGTGTATTCTTGGTGATGATAAAGGGCTGGGGTGTCGTCTTTGGCAATATTTTCATCTAAAATCGCCATTTTGTACGGCTCGCCACGGGCTTCAAAGGTATCACGCGCTTCTTGCCAGTTCACCACTTTTTTCACCACATCATAGTTGGTTTTCGCCAGTTCGAGCATTCGTTTTTCAAGGGCATCAATATCGTCTTGAGTTAAAGAGCGGTCTAAATCCACATCGTAGTAGAAACCATTATCAATGGTCGGACCGATCGCCATTTTCACATCAGGGAAAAGTTGTTTGATGGCGTGACCGAGCAAGTGGGCGGTGGAGTGGCGAATAATTTCTAACCCGTCTTCATCTTTTGCAGTAATAATTTCCAAAGAAGCATCTTCGCTAATAATGTCGCAGGCATCACGACGCACGCCGTTCACACGCCCTGCGATGGTTGCTTTGGCAAGCCCTGCCCCGATACTTTGAGCGACCTCTAAAACTGAAACAGGATTATCGAATTGGCGTTGAGAGCCGTCTGGAAGGGTAATAATTGGCATAATGTTTCCTTTACAGTGGTCATCCATACGAGAGATGACTTGTTGATTAATGTTAATTAAGATTCTTCAAAAATAAACCGCACTCTTACTTATTCCTACATTGAATAACCTCAAGTGCGGCGAGGGCGTTAGTCTAACACAAGTTTTTGCAAGCCTAAATCATCTTTCACCATTATGCACTTGCAACGGCGACGCACAAAAAGTGCCGACGCCGAATTTTTACTTGCTAGACTCTATTTTTTTGTTTCATTCGTTTTTGTCGGCAACTGAGAATTTAATTTCAAGCAGGCTTTCAATGCATCTCCAGTTTTGCCTTTGCAAGAGGCTAAGGATTTTTGCTCACCATAACCCAGTGCATTAATCACTTTGGTGATGTCTTTTTCAATCAAACGAACCTTCGCATTTTTAGCTGATTCTTTGGACTCAGTCGGCACTTTGATTATCATCGGTGCAGACTCAATCACATTGTATATCTCTGTTTTGCCTGTGGCTGTTTGATTATTTTTCCCTTTGTATAACAAAGTTGGCCCCACATCGCCAGCTTCTTTACCAGGTTCAGTTTTTTTCACTTCTTTGCCTGAAGCAGAAATATCAACACGACGATTTTTTCTTAAGCATTCAGCTAAAGTGTCCCCGATTCTATCTTTACATTCAATTTCAGAATTTGTTTCGCCATAACCGACGGCGGTAATCGGAAGCTCCACGCCTTGTTCAATTAAGCGAGCTTTCACCGATTCCGCGCGGCGTTGCGACAATAGCAAGCTGCCTTTTGCTGTTCCTCGCAAATCTGCATACCCCGAAATCATCACGCTTTTCGCTGGAGATTTTTTCAAACGTTCTGCAACTTTATCAACCACCTGTTTGCCCTGTGGCGTGAGTTCGTGTTCAGCTGTTTTGAAATGTAAACTGCCATTCAAACTGAAACTAATGTTGCCATTACAACCGTTCGGATACCAAAAAAAGTTCTGTGCAATCATTTCTCTATCGAAGAGAATTTTATATTGACAATATTTTTTCTCGCCACCTTCACGGTAGTTAAACACATAGTCCCATTCACGAACACCAAAAAATCCTTCCGAAAAATGCGGCGGACCAATCAAATCAAAAATTTGTCTTTTATCCATTCCCGCTTCAATAGTGCCTAAGTTGTCCCAGTTTGTCCAAGCACCGACGTAATTATTATTTATCCTTGTAGCTTTTTCAGGCTTAGGCCAAACCAACTTCGTTGATGAGCCTTCAGGAGTTATTTCACTTAAACTGCCACAACTCACTAGGCTTAACGCCCCTGTTGTTGCCAATAATAAACGAGATAATTTCATAAATTTTCCTCTGCATTTTATCTTTCAAAATAAGTCTGACATTAATGTGTTAATCATAACACGAATGTCAAAAAATCTTAAGAAGGTTGTTATAACAAGGTACGCTGATTTCCTTTCAAACATTTCAATAAAATGGCTTGCACACTCTCTTCCATTTGTTTACCCATTTTTTTCAACAAGGATTTTTTAAAATGATATTTCACCATTAACACGTCTTTCTTTTGCAGCTCAGACAAAATCACTTCATCACTTGTAGCAATTTCATCAATAAGATGAAGATCTAATGCTTGCTGCCCAAACCAATGCTCACCTGTTGCCACTTTATCCAACACTAAATGTGGACGATACTGTGCGACAAATTGCTTAAACAATCCGTGCGTCTCATCAAGTTCTTGCTGAAATTTCTGCTTGCCCTTTTCCGTATTTTCACCCAACAAGGTTACCGTCCGTTTATATTCTCCTGCTGTCATCACATCTACATCAACATCGTGTTTTTTCAGCAAACGATGAATATTTGGCACTTGTGCAACAACACCAATAGAACCAAGAATAGCAAAAGGCGCTGCCACAATTTTATCCGCTACACAAGCCATCATATAACCACCGCTTGCCGCCACTTTATCCACCGCAACCGTTAACTTTATGCCTCGCTGTTTTAGACGAGCAAGCTGCGACGCCGCCAAGCCATATCCGTGCACCACGCCGCCAGGACTTTCCAAGCACAGCAACACTTCATCTTGCGGCGTTGCCACACTCACGATAGCGTTAATTTCCTCTCGCAGCGACGCCGTATCGGAGGCATTAATATCCCCATTGAAAGACAGCACATACAACCTTGCTTTTCTATCCACCTCTTGCCCTTCCGCACAGGAACTTTCAGCGCTTTGTTTTTTCGCTTTTGCTTTCTCCGCTTTTTTTCTCGCTTTCTCTGCTTTTCGCTCCGCTTTTTCCACTTGCTTTAAAGCTTCTTCGGACAAGTGAAAATCTCGTAATTTTTTATAATTTTCCTCATAACGTTCATTGAGATCCGTAATTTCCAGCACGCCTTGCGACTTTCCTTTTTGCTGTTTAACAGACACAATTACCGCCACAAAAACACCAACCACCAACAAAATCGTAACTAGTTCCAAAACAAAAACACCATAACCTATTGCAATATCAGACCACATTTACAAATTCTCCTATCGTCCCAACGCCTTTTCAATTTTTTCAAATAAATCTGCAGATAAGTTTTCTACTTGATTTAACCGCTCTAACGCACGCTTCATCAACGTTTGGCGTTGTCCATCGTAGCGTGAAAAGCGAATTAGCGGTTCGATTAAACGCGCTGCCACTTGTGGATTACTTTCGTTTAAGCGGATAAGAATATCCGTTAAGAAGCGATAGCCACGTCCGTCTAAATTATGAAAGGCTTTTAAATTTTGATTTGCGAACACTCCAATTAATGAACGCACTCGATTTGGATTGTTGAAATTAAAACTTGGATGATCCATTAATTTTTGCACGTTTTCTAACACGTCGGCTTCAGGGCGTGTGGCTTGCAGGGCGAACCATTTGTCCATTACTAAACCATCGTGCTGCCATTTTGCTTCAAAATCCGCTAATAAAACTTCTGCACAAGGCACTTGCGATTTTGTCGCCGCCGCTAACGCCGCTAAGGTGTCCGTCATATTGTTGGCGTATTCGTAGTGTTTTTGAACGAGCGTATTTCCCACAGAAGTGTATGCTAAATAGTTCAAACAAAGATTTCGCATTGCTCGCAAGGCGATATGTTCCGCCGTTACTTCATATTGATTAAGATTGATGCTGTTGTAGGCTTTCAGCAATGCTGGTTTGAGTTGTTCCGCAAGAGTTTGTTGCATAAAATCACGTACCGCACTAATGGCGTCAGGATCTATGGTTTTGAACAATTCCGCAAATTCCGTGGCTTTCGGCAAGGTTAAAATCAACGCCGTCAATTCGGATTCTTGCTGATAATGTTCGATGAGCTGATAGAACTCCGATAAAATTTCCGCTGGAAACTCAAATTCTTTGCCTTGATGATACTGAGTCACGTTATGACGTAAAACCTGAGCAAAGAGCATTTGTGCCACGTCCCAACGCACAAAGTGATTTTCGGCATAACGCAATAAATGAATCATCTGCTTAGTACTGTAAGCATATTGTAATTTCACTGGTGCAGAAAAATCACAGAGTAAAGCGGGTACAGGTTTTGTGGCAATATCGTCAAACGCAAAGGTTTGTTCATTTTGGGTCAAACTTAACACCGTTTCTGCGGCGACGGCGTGCCCTTGTTGATCATATAAAGCCACTTTCACAGGAATGTGCAAGTTGACTTTTTCCATTTGATCCGTCGTGACTGGCGTGAGTTGTGCAATGGTGAGTGTATAACGCCGTTGCTCTTCGTCATAGCTATCTGTAACCGTCAATTCAGGCGTACCCGATTGACTATACCAATAACGGAATTGCGAAAGATCGATGCCTGATGCACGTTGCATCGCCGATACAAAATCGTCGCACGTCGCCGCTTTGCCATCTTGTTCCGCCACATAAAGCTGCATCCCTTTTTGGAACAGTTCCTCGCCCAGTAGCGTGTGCATCATACGAATCACTTCTGCCCCTTTTTCATACACGGTAAGCGTATAAAAATTATTCATTTCAATCACTTTTTCAGGGCGAATAGGATGCGACATCGGGCTGGCATCTTCCGCAAATTGATTGGCTCGCAAAAAGCGAACATCTTCAATACGCTTGCCTGCACGAGACCAAAGATCAGCGGTAAATTCCTGATCACGGAACACCGTTAACCCTTCCTTTAAACTTAATTGAAACCAATCTCGACAAGTAATACGATTGCCAGTCCAATTGTGAAAATATTCGTGAGCAATAACGCTTTCAATGGCAATATAATCCTCATCCGTCGCCGTTTGCGGATTGGCTAGCACAAATTTTGAGTTAAAGATATTCAACCCTTTATTTTCCATCGCCCCCATATTAAAGAAATCCACGGCGACGATCATATAAATGTCCAAATCGTATTCCAAGCCGAAGCGTTCTTCATCCCACTTCATCGCTCGTTTAAGACTTTGCATTGCCCAGTCTGCACGATCTAAATTGCCTCGATCCACAAAAAGTTCTAGTGCCACGTTACGACCACTTTTAGTGGTAAAACTGTCTTGCAGCACATCAAAATCTCCCGCCACCAAAGCAAATAAATAGCAAGGTTTTGGAAAAGGATCTTGCCATTCAACCCAATGGCGTCCGTCTTCTAAATCGCCGCTGGCAACTTTATTACCGTTGGAAAGTAAGTAAGGATATTTCTGCTTGTCGGCGGTGATTTTAGTGGTGTAACGTGCCAACACATCAGGGCGATCCAACATATAAGTAATTTGGCGGAACCCTTCAGCCTCGCATTGCGTGCAAATACCTTCCCCCGATTGATAAAGCCCTTGCAAGGATGTATTAGCGGCTGGCGTTAAAATCGTCACAATTTCCAAGGAAAATTTTGTGGCGTCGATACCTTTTAAATCGAGGGTTAAACCCGAATCATCTTGTTGATAGGAATGAAAAGGCTGGTTATTAAATTTAAGACTGGAAAATTGAAAACTGTGACCATCTAACCGTAATTCTGTCGTTTCTGGATTAACTCGTTCATATTGACTTGTCGCCGTCACTACGGTTTTTTGTGGATCAAGTTGCACATCAAGAAAAATGTCGCTGACAATAAAATTTGGTTTTTTGTAATCTTTGCGGAATTTCGCTTTATTTTGCATAAGACAACCTATCTGCTTTTATCGGGGAAAAACGGCTATAAGGATATAATTTTATGTTCTTTGTTGCAAAGGTAATTTCAGCTTTCAAGGAAAAGCAAACGTTTGCTACTATTTTATGGCTTGTGATATGCTACGCCCGTTTTTTTTACCCACTCGTTTAAAAGGAATACCATGTCAACACAACCTCAAATTGCTATCGTAATGGGCTCAAAATCAGATTGGGCAACGATGCAAGAAGCCACCCAAATCCTTGATCAATTACAAGTGCCATATCATGTGGAAGTCGTCTCAGCACATCGCACCCCCGATAAATTATTTACCTTTGCGGAAACTGCCTTAGAAAAAGGTTACAAAGTCATTATCGCTGGCGCCGGCGGTGCGGCACATTTGCCTGGTATGATTGCGGCTAAAACCCTTGTGCCGGTGTTAGGTGTGCCAGTGAAAAGCGCTATACTCAGTGGCGTAGATAGTTTGTATTCCATTGTGCAAATGCCCAAAGGCATTCCTGTGGGAACCCTCGCTATCGGACCAGCTGGCGCAGCAAATGCAGGATTGCTCGCTGCACAAATTTTAGCGACGGAAGATCCACTTCTTCGTCAACGCCTGCAGCAATTTAGGCAACAACAAACCGACGACGTACTCAACCATCCCGACCCGAGACAATAACCCTTTCATTACTTTGAGATCACATTATGCAAAAAAGTGCTTTATATCCAACAGTTTATGTACTCGGCGATGGTCAACTTGGACGTATGCTGCGTTATGCAGGCGCGCCATTAGACATTGAAGTTCAACCTCTCGCCTTTGATGCGCCAGTTTTCGACATTCCTGAAAATAGCCTGATTACCGCAGAAATCGAACACTGGGAGCCAACGCCCCTCGCCGAACATCTCGCTCGCCACCCCAATTTCGTCAATCAATCGGTTTCTGGCAAATTAGCAGATCGCCTTAGCCAAAAATCTTTATTAGATGAACTTGGCTTAGCCACTTCCCCTTGGTGCTTGCTCTCAAGCGCCGAACAACTTCCGCAATTTTTTGCCAACATCGGCGAGAAAGTGGTGGTCAAACGCCGTATGGGAGGCTACGACGGTAGAGGACAATGGATTATCACCGATGAAAATAAATCCGTACTCAGCGACGATTTATTTGGCGAAACTATCGCAGAAAAATTTATTCCCTTTGATTATGAAGTTTCTCTTGTCGGCGCTCGTTTTAGAAATGGTGAAACCCGTTTTTATCCAGTTACTTACAATTTACAACAAAACGGCATCTTACGTTATAGCGTCATCGCCCCGAACTTCCCACAACAAGCGCAGCAACAAAAACAAGCAGAAATGATGCTCGGCAAAATTATGCAACACTTGGATTATGTCGGCGTTATGGCAATGGAATGTTTTGTGGTGGGCGATCAGTTACTGATCAACGAACTCGCGCCTCGTGTACACAACAGCGGACACTGGACTCAATCAGGCTGTTCTATTAGCCAGTTTGAACTTCACCTGCGTGCTCTACTCGACTTACCAACGCCGGCGCTAGAGGTCTTCGCCCCAAGTGTGATGGTGAATTTAATTGGCACAGCGCACAATCCAAATTGGTTAAATACGCCATTTAGCCAACTACATTGGTACGGCAAAGAAGTGCGGCAAGGAAGAAAGGTTGGACACATCAACCTTAGTCATCCCGATAGAAATCAACTTATTCGCAGCTTAGAAAAACTCCGCCAAGAACTTCCCGAAGATTATTATTCAGGATTAGATTGGGCAATTAATAAATTAAATGCTGCCGCTAAAAGCTAGCCGAAAACTTTATTGCAATAATGCTGCGTTGCATTTCTAACAATTTCAGCTAATGCACAGAAAAATTTTTTTTGCTAGAATTTCGTCCATTTTCAATTCAATAGCGAACATTACCAACAATGAGCAATTACTCCGCCAACGAAATCACCGTTTTAAAAGATCTTGAACCCGTTCAACTCCGTCCGGGGATGTACACAGACACCACTCGCCCAAACCATTTGGGGCAAGAAGTTATCGACAACAGTGTGGATGAAGCCCTTGCTGGATACGCCAATAAAATCGAAGTGATTTTACATCAAGATCAATCCCTTGAAGTGATTGATAACGGGCGTGGTATGCCTGTGGATATTCACCCTGTGGAAAAAGTCTCTGGGGTGGAAGTCATTCTCACCAAGTTGCACGCTGGCGGCAAATTTTCCAATAAAAACTATGCATTTTCAGGCGGTTTACACGGCGTCGGTATCTCGGTAGTCAATGCTCTTTCGGAGCGTGTGGACGTTACCGTCAAACGCAATGGTGAAATTTACAAAATCGCCTTTGAAAACGGCGTAAAAGTGTCTGAGTTGGAAGTGGTCGGCACTTGCGGACGACGTAATACCGGCACAACGGTACATTTCAAACCTAATCAAAAATATTTCGACAGTGAAAAATTTTCAGCCTCTCGCCTACGCCATTTGTTGCGTGCCAAAGCGGTGTTATGTTCTGGTCTTGAAATCAAATTCGTAGATAAAATCAACAACACAGAGGATACTTGGCTCTATCAAGACGGTTTGTCGGATTATTTAAGCGAAGCAGTCAACGGCTTAACTACCCTACCTGAAACCCCATTTATCGGCGATTTTAAAGGGGATAAAGAAGCGGTGAGCTGGGCGTTACTATGGTTGCCCGACGGCGGCGATCTTTTATCTGAAAGCTACGTTAACTTAATCCCCACCATTCAAGGCGGCACGCACGTTAATGGCTTGCGTCAAGGATTGCTCGACGCAATGCGTGAATTTTGTGAGTTTAGAAATTTGCTTCCTCGTGGCGTTAAACTTACCGCCGACGATATTTGGGAGCGTTGTGCCTATGTGCTTTCCCTCAAAATGCAAGATCCGCAATTTGCAGGGCAAACCAAAGAACGCCTTTCTTCTCGTCAAAGTGCAGTGTTTGTGGGCGGTGTCGTGAAAGATGCCTTCAGCTTATGGCTAAACCAAAATGTGCAATTAGCAGAACAATTAGCAGAAATGGCGATCAGCTCCGCTCAGCGTCGTTTGCGTGCGGCTAAAAAAGTGGTGCGTAAAAAATTGGTGAGTGGTCCTGCACTGCCTGGCAAACTGGCGGACTGCAGCCAACAGGATTTAGACAAAACCGAATTATTTTTAGTGGAAGGGGATTCTGCTGGTGGCTCCGCCAAACAAGCCCGTGATCGGGAATATCAAGCCATTTTGCCGTTGCGAGGCAAAATTTTGAATACGTGGGAAGTGGCATCGGATCAAGTGCTTTCTTCCAGCGAAATCCACGACATTGCGGTGGCGCTAGGCATCGATCCTGACAGTGACGACCTCTCGCAATTACGATACGGCAAAGTTTGTATTCTCGCTGACGCAGACTCCGATGGCTTACACATCGCTACCCTACTTTGTGCTTTATTTGTACGCCATTTCCCCAAACTCGTGCAAAACGGACACGTTTATGTAGCAATGCCGCCCCTTTACCGCATTGATTTAGGCAAAGAGGTGTTTTACGCTCTTGATGAAAGCGAAAAAGACACCATTCTCGATCGCTTAAAAAATAAAAAAGGCAAGCCAAATGTACAACGCTTCAAAGGGCTGGGCGAAATGAATCCAAGCCAATTGCGTGAAACTACGATGGATCCAAATACACGCCGTTTAGTGCAATTAACCTATGATCGGGAACAAGAATCCGCAAGCGAAACCCTTGAGCTAATGGATATGCTACTTGCCAAAAAACGTGCCGAAGACCGCAAAAACTGGCTACAAACTAAAGGCGATCAGGTGGATTTGGCGGTGTGAATTATGTTGCAATATACCCACTAAAAATAAAGGATTTTATATTTCAAATAGATATGACAAATCTCGCTGATAAAACAAACTTAAATTTTGAATTACCCTTATTTGATAAGGGTGATTGGCGTTTTAAAGCATTCAAAAACCCCAATGCAAAAATACGATTAGCCACCACCTTTAGTGGCATTGGTGCGATTGAACAAGCATTTAAACGCTTAGAACTAAATCACCACATTGTTTTTGCTGGCGATATTGATCCCCACGTTAAAAAAAGCTATTTAGCCAATTATGATTTATCTGAAAATCATTGGCATTCTGATATAACGACTTTTGATGCAACACCCTATCGAAATCAAGTGGATATTTTAGTAGGTGGTAGTCCTTGTCAGGCTTTTTCTATGGTGGGAAAACGACACGGATTGGAAGATACTAGGGGTACGCTTTTTTATGATTTTGCACGAGTAGTAAATGAAACACAGCCAAAAGTTTTTATTTATGAAAACGTAAAAGGGTTATTAAATCACGATAGCGGAAATACTTGGCAAGTCGTAAAAGATGTCTTTCATAGCTTAGGCTACGATTTATATTTTCAAGTAATGAACAGCAAAAATTATGGTATTCCGCAACATCGTGAACGTATTTTTGTTGTAGGCTTTAAAAATTCACCAAAAGACGGATTCCAATTTCCAACTGAAATTCCTTTAGAGCATACAATGCAGGATTTTCTAGAAGATTACACAGATAGCAAATATTTTCTTAAAGAAAAAGGGATTAAATTTGTAACTAGTTCTAAAAATCGGCAAAAACGTTATACACAAATTAATGGTGAAATAATGCTTTGTCAAAAAGCTAACCAACAATTTAATTGGCACGGTGATTTTGTTTTTGTGCCTGAAATCAATAAAAGTAATTTCGATGAATTTATTTTTAATGTCAATGATGTAGAAGAAAAATATTATTTATCTAATAAAATTCGTGATTATGTATTAGCGGGCGGAACAAAAAATTTTAAAACAAGCTCAAAAACTGATCTTGCAATTGCGCGTCCATTATTGCAAACAATGCATAAAATGCACCGTGCAGGTGTCGATAATTATGTTACTCATAATCAAGGACGGATAAGAAAACTTACCCCAAGGGAATGTTTACGTTTAATGGGATTTAGAGATGATTTTCAAATCGTCGTCAGTGATACCCAAACATACAGACAAGCAGGAAATAGCATTGTCGTTGATGTGTTAATTGCATTGCTAAAACAAATGGATATTACACAGTACGGAGAATAGAAATATGCAAAATTTTCAAAAAATCCATATTAATGGTGAAAATTATCATTATTGATGCTATTCAAAATTTACGAGCTGAAGATAGCTTCATTCATCGCAAAAATAAATTATCCGTTTTTACAGGAAATGGCGAAGCAAGAAAATATGTCGGTAGTTATGTTGGCAATAGCGGTAATAGATTAAGTGATTTTTTTGAATATCATAAATGGGGTGAAGCCAAGCAAGTTAATAATAAGAGAGCAGAATATCCAACTATTCAAGAAAATTGTTTTTTTTAGTAAAAGCAACCTCTTGAAATATCTTTATGATGCTAGAGTTGAATTTCATAAACAAGAGCAACATTATCATACAGATATTTCCAAATATTATAATGAATACTTAAATTCTATTGTTAACTTAAAAAATGAGATAAATACATTTTCAATTTATGATGTATCTGATTTAGTTACTGGCAATCCTACACGTCGTAGAGGTTATATTCGTTCAGATGCAGATATTTGGAATATATGGCGAGCATTAATTTTGCCTAAAATTAGCTATTTGTCTATTTTGAAATTACTTCCAGAAAAAACTCAAGGAAAAGAGCAAAAACCCTTGTTCTATTTTAGGGTGTTTTTGGATTATCAATTTAGATCCATTGTACATCCAAAATTGACAGAATCATCATCGAAAATTACAGAAAAATTAATTGATGAACATAAAGTTTCAGTTAAACGAACAGGGCGAAAAGGGCAGTCAGAATATCGCAGAAAAGTGTTAGATCATATGCCACAATGCTCATTTACGTTAATTAAAGATGATGTGTTATTAAAAGCAAGCCATATCAAACCTTATAGCGTTTGCATATCAGAGGGTAAAGAAAATGAAGCATTGGATTATTTGAATGGCTTATCTCTCACACCAACATATGATTGGTTATTTGATCAAGGATATATTACATTTACGGATAATGGTGAGTTAATCTGTGGCACACAACTCAGCATTTATACTTGGGAAAAATTGCATATCAATCCAAATGCAAAAAATAAAATGCGAATTTATCCTGAAGGCAGAGAAAAATATCTCGATTATCATCGTAAATTTGTTTTTCAGGATAATATTGATGATGTGATTTTTAAATCATAGCTTAAATATATTTTTATTTTCATAAATAAACGAAAAAAACACTATGAACACAATCAACTACGAAGGCATTGAACAAACCCCACTGCGTGAGTTTACGGAAAAAGCCTATTTGAATTATTCCATGTACGTCATTATGGATCGGGCGTTGCCCTTTATCGGCGACGGGTTAAAACCTGTGCAACGTCGCATTGTTTACGCAATGTCAGAACTGGGCTTGAATGCCGCCGCAAAATATAAAAAATCTGCTCGTACCGTCGGCGATGTGCTGGGGAAATTTCATCCTCACGGCGATAGCGCTTGTTATGAAGCCATGGTGTTGATGGCTCAACCCTTTTCTTATCGTTATCCTCTCGTTGACGGTCAGGGGAACTGGGGGGCACCTGATGATCCGAAATCTTTTGCGGCGATGCGTTATACGGAGTCTCGCCTGTCGAAAATTTCGGAAGTGCTATTGTCGGAATTAGGACAAGGCACAGTAGATTTTCAACCAAACTTTGATGGCACAATTGAAGAACCCCAATATTTGCCCGCTCGCTTACCGCATATTTTATTAAACGGCACAACTGGTATCGCCGTTGGTATGGCGACGGATATTCCACCGCACAACATTAATGAAATCGCAAATGTTGCGGTAATGCTAATTGATAATCCACAAGCAAACCTTGATGATTTATTGACTGTGCTACAAGGACCAGACTATCCAACTGAAGCAGAAATTATCACGCCGAAACAAGAAATTCGTAAATTATACGAACAAGGAAAAGGCTCAATTAGAATGCGTGCGGTATGGAAAAAAGAAGATGGAGAAATCGTTATTTCGGCGTTACCACATCAGGCTTCCCCTTCAAAAATTATCGCCCAAATTGCCGAGCAAATGACGGCAAAAAAATTACCAATGGTTGAAGATATTCGAGACGAAGCAGATCATGAAAATCCGATTCGGATCGTGTTAGTACCGCGTTCTAATCGCGTTGATTGTGATGCCTTAATGGCCCATTTATTCGCCACGACAGATCTCGAAAAAAGCTATCGTGTGAATATGAATATGATCGGTTTAGATAATAAACCTGCGGTAAAAAATTTAGTTCAAATTCTCTCAGAATGGTTACAGTTCCGTCGTCAAACCGTTACTCGTCGCTTACAACATCGCTTGGATAAAGTACTCTCGCGTTTGCATATTTTAGAGGGGCTTCTCATTGCCTACTTAAATATTGATGAGGTTATTGAGATCATTCGCCACGAAGAAGATCCGAAACAAGAATTAATGGCTCGATTTAATTTAACAGATGAACAAGCGGAAGCCATTTTAAACTTACGTTTACGTCATTTAGCTAAATTAGAAGAACAAGAGCTCAAAGCAGAACAATCAAAATTGGAAGATGAACGTTTAAGCCTTGAGCGAATCTTATCTTCTGAACGTCGCCTAAATAATTTACTCAAAAAAGAAATTCAACAAGATGCGAAAAACTATGCTAGCCCTCGTCTATCGCCGTTAGTTGAACGCGAAGAAGCGAAAGCAATTTCAGAAAGTGAAATGACACCAGCTGAACCAGTAACAGTCGTTTTATCTGAAATGGGTTGGGTGCGCTGTGCTAAAGGTCATGATATTGATGTACAAAACCTTAGCTATAAAGCGGGAGATAAATATCTCTCTCATGCTTGTGGTAAAAGTAATCAACCTGCGATTTTTATTGACAGCACAGGACGTAGCTACGCTATTGATCCACTGAGTTTGCCTTCTGCGCGCTCTCAGGGTGAACCTTTAACTGGTAAGTTAACACTCCCAGCAGGCGCTAGCGTGGAACAAGTTTTAATTGGTCAAGAAAATCAAATGCTGTTAATGGCTTCTGATGCTGGCTATGGCTTTATTTGTAAATTAGAAGATTTAATTGCACGCAATAAAGCAGGAAAAGCCCTACTATCCTTACCTGAAAATGCGAAAGTGCTTGCGCCGCAAGAAATTGCTAATCCAAATTTGCTGCTCGTTGCCCTAACCTCCGCAGGCAGAATGTTAATTTTCCCGGTGCAAGATTTACCCTCATTATCCAAAGGGAAGGGCAATAAAATTGTTACCATTCCTGCCGCAAACGCTAAAGCACGTTCAGAGCTATTAGTGCGTTTATTGCTCATTGAAGAAAATTCAAGTTTAGTGTTCATCTCAGGTAAACGTAAAATCACCTTAAAACCTGAAGATCTGCAAAAATTCCGAGCAGAACGAGGTAGAAAAGGAACACAGTTACCACGAGGATTACATAGTGATGTAGAAATAGAAGTGGTTACACCTGAAGAATAATTCAACAAAGGGACGTTAATATGTAGAAGATCAGACTTGAT
>MUYB01000042.1 GCA_002015125.1 [Haemophilus] felis | reverse complement strand
TTTTTTATAGTCCACAACTTCAATTGATTGTGGAGAAATGTATGTCTTTAGCCATTGTTTATAGTCGCGCGTCTATTGGTGTGCAAGCACCGTTGGTGACCATTGAAGTGCATTTGAGTAACGGTAAGCCGAGTTTTACGCTGGTTGGGTTGCCGGAGAAAACCGTGAAAGAGGCGCAGGATCGGGTGCGTAGCGCCATTATTAATGCGCAGTTTAAATACCCTGCGAAGCGGATTACGGTGAATCTGGCGCCAGCGGATTTGCCGAAAGAAGGCGGGCGTTTTGATTTGCCTATTGCCATTGGGATGTTGGTGGCGTCAGGGCAGATTGACGGCAAGAAGTTACAGCAGTTTGAATTTGTGGGCGAGCTGGCGCTAACGGGGGACTTGCGTGGGGTGCACGGTGTGATTCCTGCGATTTTGGCAGGGCAAAAAGCACGGCGAGAGTTGGTGATCGCCAAGCAAAATGCCAATGAGGCGGCGTTGGTGTCGGGGCAGGAAACTCATATTGCGAGCAGTTTGTTGGATGTGGTGAGTTTTTTGAATAACCAAACCTCTTTGCCCGTGGCGTCGGATTTCACGT
>MUYB01000041.1 GCA_002015125.1 [Haemophilus] felis | reverse complement strand
CAGACCAAATGGTGAACAACCCGTAAAATTAAGCAATTTTGCGGTTGTTCTCGTTTTGTGTTCAATAAGGCGTTAGCGTGGCAGAATGCACAGTACGAACAGGATAATAATGACAAGTTCAGCTATACCAAACTTGCCAATCTTCTTCCGCAATGGAAAAAAGAGCTAATTTGGCTCAAAAATTGTCATTCTCAAGTGCTTCAACAGTTGTTAAAAGACCTTGAAAGTGCGTTTAAAAATTTCTTTTCCAAGCGGTCTGATTTTCCCAAATTCAAGAAAAAAGGCGTAAAAGAGTGTTTTCGTTTTCCGCAAGGTTGCAAAATTGAGCAAGAAAATGACCGCTTGTATCTACCGAAAATCGGTTGGGTTCGCTATCGCAATAGCCGTGAAGTATTAGGCGAAATCAAAAATGTTACCGTCAGCCAAAAGTGCGGTCGCTTTTTTGTGAGCATTCAAACGGAATTTGAACACGAAATTCCAACACACAAAGGCGGAGAAATCGGTATAGATATGGGTGTTGCTCGTTTTGCGACACTTTCCAATGGTGAATTTTTTGAGCCATTAAATGCGTTTAAAACCGACAAAGGCAAACTCGCCAAACTGCAAAAACAGCTCAAAAACAAAATGAAATTCGGCCGAAATTGGCAAAAATTGAAAGGAAAAATCAGCAAATTGCACCATAAAATCGCTAACTGCCGTAAAGACTTTTTGCACAAAATATCAACTCAAATCAGCAAAAACCACGCCATGATCTACGTTGAAGATTTACAAATTGCGAATATGTCCAAATCGGCGAAAGGTACGCTAGAGGCACACGGAAAAAACGTGAAACAAAAATCAGGCTTAAACCGTGCGATATTAGATCAGTCTTGGTTTGAGTTTAGACGACAACTGGATTACAAAACGCAATGGTTAGGCGGATTTTTAGTGGCTGTGCCACCGCAAAACACCAGTCGAACTTGCCCTTGCTGTGGACATACTGCAAAAGCAAACCGTGAAACACAAGCACATTTTGAATGTGTTGAATGTGGTTACATAGAAAATGCTGATGTGGTTGGTGCAATCAATGTGTTAGCACGTGGACGGGTCGTCGTCCAAGCGTAAAGAAAATCAGGCGAGGACATCGCAGCAGAGCTTGTGAAGTGAACCGCAGTAGCGGTCAGCAACAAGAACCCACCGAGAGTAGCCCACGCAAAGCGTGGGAGCTAGTAGGAATCCCTTGCCTTTAGGCAGGGGAGGATGTCAATACATCACTAGTGTTTGGAATGATAATTAGCGAGTTGATAATTGGAAAATGATAGATTCCGCTTGGCAGCTAAATTCAAAGTTAGCGGTCAATTTAAAACCTTCTGCGACGGCGCTAATTTGGCTCTGAATTTTGCAAGGATCGCTTTCCGCTTTTCTTGCTTTTTCCGTTAAATAATTTAACGCTTCTTTTGCTTGTTCTTCTGTGGCATAGACTTGCTCAAAATCTACAGCACAATCTGAACCGTCAATAATTGTACCTACATCAACACAGCAACAAGCTTTTGCTTCTTCAGCATTACATTTCAATGTAGCCATTTGGTTTTCTCCTAACATATAAAAATGCGCTTATTCTAGCATTATTATGTTGGTGGGTAAATTTTAGTGCTGTTTTTGTTGAGTATAATCAAACATCTATACTGGTCTGAACACTTTGTGAAAAGCTATATTACATTTGCTCTAGGATCTTAACTTCATTAAAATCGCCCTGAATTTTTTTTCAGGGTGGTATTTTTTAATCAACTACCAGATTTTTTACTCTAGAGGTTTACACATGACTGTAAATAAATTAACCAAAGTTATTCTTTCTTCTCTTTTAATGGCAAGTGCAGGAACGGCATCTGCAGCGGCTTTCCAATTAGCTGAAGTTTCAACAACAGGTTTAGGCCGTGCTTATGCGGGTGAAGCAGCTATCGCTGATAATGCTAGCGTCGTTGCTACAAACCCAGCATTGATGGCGAAATTTAAACAAGCTGAAGTATCTGTAGGATCAATTTATGTAGATCCTAGCATTGATGTTTCTGGTAAATTAAGTTCTTTTGATGCGTCTCACAAAAATATTGCGCCTAATGCCCTTGTGCCAAATATTTATGCGGTGTATCCAATTAATGATAAATTTGCTATCGGCGGTGGCATTAATGTGAACTATGGCTTAGCCACTAAATTTGATAAAAATTACGACGCAGGTTTCTTAGGCGGAAAAACGGATTTAAAAACCGTTAACCTTAATTTAAGTGGTTCATACCGCGTATCAGATAGTTTTAGTGTCGGTTTAGGGTTAAATGCAGTTTATGCTAAGGCAGAACTTGAGCGTTATGCAGGGAAGTTACCAGCATTAATAAAAGCACAAGCTACAGCGAGACAAAATGGAGCAAGTTCAACCAGCGCGGGAGGAAGCACAGCATCACCTAGTGGCTCTGCAAATCCACTAAGTGCATTAGATAACATACCAGCCAACGCTGTAATATCTCGTTTAACTGGTAATAAATTGGGCTTTGGTTGGAATATTGGTTTAGTGTATGAGTTTAATGAAAATAATCGTATTGGTTTGGCTTATCATTCACAGGTAAAACTCAATTTCAAAGGTAAATACTCCAATCAATTACCTAATACAGCAACGACTGTGCTAGCGAGTGCAAAAATTATTCCGACGGATTCTAAAGAAATTGCTGGTTCTTTGTCTTTACCACTCCCAGCCTATCTCGAAATCTCTGGTTATCACAAAATGACTGACAGATTTGCAATGCACTATAGTTATAAATACACCCAATGGAGTAAATTCAAAGAGTTGCGTGCCACATCGCAAGATGGTAAAACTTTATTCTCCAAACAAGAGCAATTCCGCGATTCTTCTCGTATTGCCCTTGGTGCAACTTATGACGTAAACGATAAATTAACATTACGCACAGGTATTGCTTATGATGAAACTGCTGCATCAGATCATCACAGCATTTCAATTCCTGATACAGACCGTGTTTGGTATAGCGTTGGTGCGACCTATCGCTTTACACCAAATCTTTCTGTTGATGCCGGTTTCTCACATTTACAAGGTAAGAAAAATACTTTCGTAGAAGATGGTGTTAAATTTACAGTTAAGGCAAAAGCTAATCTTTACGGTTTAAATCTGAACTATCGTTTCTAATTTAAAACAAGCATAATAGAAAGCGTACCTTGGTACGCTTTCTTTTTAGGTGTTTTATATGACTGAAATTTATTATGCTTATTTCCAATCTCCCCTTGGGCGTTTATTGATGTTGTCGCAACAAGGCAAGTTAATTCGTTTAGATTTTGAGCGAGAGCAACTGGCGCTACACCCAAATTGGCGATATAAGCCTAATGATGTTTTATTCCTTCAAGTCTCTGAAGCTTTAGATAACTATTTTTCTGGAAAAATAGAACACTTTTGCAAAATCCCTTTAGCGCCGCAAGGTACGGCTTTTCAATTATCCGTTTGGCAAGCATTACGTGAATTGGAATATGGTCAATGGCGTAGTTATGCGGATTTGGCGATCAAGGTCAATCATCCTAAGGCTGTTAGGGCGGTAGGTGGCGCGGTAGGACGTAATCCCATTAGCATTATTATTCCTTGTCATCGTATTTTAGCTAAAGATGCGGCACTGACTGGATTTGGAGGGGGCTTGCCTGCAAAACGTTATCTATTACAACTTGAAGGTATTTCTTACAAGGAACGCGGTATCGAATTTGTTCGGCCAAAACAATCGAATCTTTATCATCATTTATGAAATTAATTACTGAATCAGAATTATTAGATAGAGTTAATTACATTGCGGGGTTAACGCTAGGTGAAATCGCGAGGGAGTTAGCAATTCCTATACCGCCTGATCTGAAACGAGATAAAGGTTGGGTGGGAACGCTAATTGAAACGGCGCTTGGCGCACAAGCAGGGAGTAAACCTGAACAAGATTTTGCCCATTTAGGCATTGAATTAAAAACTATTCCTATTGATTCTTTAGGCAAGCCTCTTGAAACCACTTTTGTGAGTTTAGCTCCATTGATTCAAAATTCAGGGGTGAGTTGGCATAGTTCTCATGTGAGACATAAGTTGAGTAAAGTGCTGTGGATTCCTGTTCAAGGTGAGAGAGCTATTCCCCTTGCAGAACGTTATGTCGGGCAGGGCATTTTGTGGCAACCTAATGCAGAACAAGAGCGACGTTTGCAACAAGATTGGGAAGAGTTAATGGATTATATTGTACTTGGCCAAGTTGAAAAAATTAATGCTCGTTTAGGCGAAGTTCTACAGCTACGACCCAAGGGCGCTAATAGCCGTTCTTTAACTAAAGGTATTGGTAAAAATGGCGAAGTGATCGAGACATTGCCTTTAGGATTTTATTTGCGCAAGGAATTTACTCAAGAAATCTTACAACAGTTTGTTACCTGCGCTTAGTTTTAACAAGCGAAAAATCGGATCGCTTATTTATTGGTTTTGATAAATTTATGCTATGATTGCGCGCTGTTAATTAACTCTAATTCAAATGTCTATATGAATATTCGTTGGAATATTATCTTATCTATCATCGCTATTACTTTGTTAGCTTGGTTTTATTCATTAAATCAGGAAAAACAGGAACATAGCGCTCTAGTCAAGTCGGAGAATGGTCCTGAATACAGTGGTGCAAATATGCACACGGCGGTATTTTCTCCTGTGGGGCAAAAACAATATCTCGCTACAGCAGATAAAGTGGAGCATTATGCCAATAATGGTGAAACTAAATTTATCCTGCCGAAACTTTACTTATATGAACTAACCCAAGACTCGCCAAAACAAAGTTGGTCTATTAGTGCTAATAATGCTATTTTAACTAAAGATAACCTATTGTTTTTGAATGGAAATGTTCAAGTTGATAGTCTTTTAGAAAGCCGTAAGTTGCAAAAAATTGAAACACAAAGTGCGGTTATTGATCTGAAAACACAGGATATATCTTCCGATAGTAGCGTTAAAATTAACGGTTATAATTTTTATTCCACAGGATTAAAACTCCAAGGTAACTTACAACAGCAAATCGCGACTTTAAAAGAACAGGTAAAAACATATTATGAAATCAAAAAATAAACTTTTATTTTTTATTATCACTTTATTGATGGGAACGACATCATCCTTTGCCTTAAAAGACGATGCTAATCAGCCTATTAATATCACTTCCGATAACCAATCTTTAGATATGGACAATAGAGTCGTTAACTTTAGCGACAATGTCGTTATTACACAAGGTTCTATTTTGATTAAAGCGCAAAAGGTGGTGATTACACGCCCACCAGAAAAATCAAATAAAAAAGATACGGTGGAAGCATTTGGTGAACCTGTAACCATTCAACAAACCCTTGATAACGGCAAAATAGTTAAGGGGAAAGCAAAAAAGATCCATTATGATTTAACAAAAGAGTTTTTAACTTTGTCTGGCAATGCAGAATTGCATCAACAAGATAGTAAAATCCGTAGCCATTCCATTAGCTATGATGTGAAAAAACAGCAATTAAAAGCTAATGGTTCCACCAATTCTCGCGTGAAGACAGTGCTTATTCCAAAGCAGTTAAATTAATTTTGTGGAGAATGTATGTCGATTCTATATGCTGAACATCTTGCAAAAAGCTACAAAAGTCGCCAAGTTGTGTCTGATGTTAGCCTTCAAGTTCATTCTAATGAAATTGTTGGATTATTAGGACCTAATGGGGCAGGAAAAACCACAACATTCTATATGGTCGTTGGGTTAGTTACTCATGATGAAGGCAAAATTCGCATTGATGATGAAGATATCAGTACCTTGTCTATGCACAGCCGTGCACAGCGTGGTGTAGGATATTTACCGCAAGAAGCCTCTATTTTCCGTCGTTTATCTGTTTATGATAATTTGATGGCGGTGTTAGAAATTCGTAAAGATTTAAACAAACAACAACGTCAACAAAAAGCAGATGAATTAATTGATGAATTTAATATTGGGCATATTCGTCATAGTCTTGGGCAATCGCTTTCCGGCGGTGAACGACGTCGCGTTGAAATTGCTCGGGCGTTAGCGGCGAATCCTAAGTTTATTTTGTTAGATGAACCTTTCGCTGGCGTTGATCCTATCTCGGTTATTGATATTAAAAAGATTATTATGGATTTGCGTGATCGTGGATTGGGTGTGTTAATCACCGATCACAATGTACGAGAAACTTTAGATGTATGCGAACGTGCTTATATTGTTAGCGCCGGCCATGTTATTGCTACGGGGACATCAACTGATATTTTAAATAATGAACAGGTTAAACGTGTGTATTTGGGCGAAGAGTTTAAATTATAGCTATGATTAAATTTACTGATGTATTAACTCCGGGACAAATTCGTCATGGAGTCATTTGTTCGAGTAAAAAGCGTTTGTTTGAAATCATTGCGGAAATTGTGTCTGACTATCTTCATGAAGGTGATCATACACAGTGTTGCTTTGAATGTTTACTCACAAGGGAGAAATTAGGAAATTCTAGTTTAGGTAATGGCATTGCTATGCCTAAGGCGAAGATTCCATTAGGCGAAAAACCTATTGCTGTATTTCTGCAGTTAACTGAAGCCGTAGAATATGAATCATCAGATAATCGAGAGATTGACTTAGTTTTCGCTTTATTAATTCCTGAAAAAGTTTGTGCGGACTATGTTCCTCATTTGGCGGAGATGATAGAGCAACTACAAGATAAAAATCTTTGTAAACAATTAAGACAAGCGCAAAGTGTCGAGGAAATTTGGCGGTTGTTTGAGCATTTGGATCAAGTGCGCTATGAAAAATCCTTGCAAGAACCTTCCCCATCAGATATTGAGCAGACTGAATCTATAAATTAGTGAGAACGAATATGAATCAACCAATAAAACCAATGGAGATTATTATTGTTAGTGGACGTTCAGGTGCAGGAAAATCTGTGGCTTTGCGGGCGTTAGAAGATATTGGTTATTATTGTGTGGACAATATTCCGCTAGATTTATTACCGCAGCTAGCAAATATTTTATCTAGCAATCACAAAGCGGTAGCAATTAGTTTAGATATTCGAAATTTATCTACGGCCTCGCAGAGTTTAGAGAATTTATTAAGCCAAGTTCAGCAAGAACATCAAGTGAAAATTATCTTTTTGGATACTGAGCGTAGCGTGTTAATTCGTCGTTACAGTGATTCTCGAAGATTGCACCCATTATCCGTACAAGATCTTTCTTTGGAAGCGGCGATAGAAGAAGAACAACGTTATTTAGAGCCGTTGATTCAATATGCCAATTTAATTGTGGATACGACCCACTTATCTACTCATGAACTTGCTGAGCGTTTACGTCAGTTTTTATGCGGTTCTTCAGATAAAACCCTCAAAATAGTCTTTCAATCTTTCGGATTCAAATATGGTTTACCTTTAGACGCAGATTATGTTTTTGATGTGCGTTTTCTACCAAATCCCCATTGGAATCCTCAATTACGTCCATTAACAGGGCTAGATGAACCTGTCGCCTCTTTTTTAAATAAACATAATGAAGTGAATAACTTTATTTACCTCACTCGTAATTACATTGAAACTTGGTTACCTATGCTAGAACAAAATAACCGTAGCTATTTGACAATTGCTATTGGTTGTACCGGCGGTAAGCACCGTTCTGTTTATGTAACAGAGCAATTAGCAAATTATTTCCAAGCAAAAGGTAAGAGTATTCAGGTTCAACACAAGTCTTTAGAAAAACATAAAAAATCCTCATAAACTCTGTAGTTACAAGGATTTCTTTTGTTAATACTCGCCTTTATGTTGGTATATAAATATCAAATCGGTGATTTTTAGTTTCTTTACTGAAATGTGGCGTTTTATTTGCTAGAAATGGCGCATAGTCAGGACGTTTTACCACAACGCGTTTTTGCGCTAAAGATAACGCTGGCGCTAGCAGTGTATCGGCATCCAAATCCGCACCGACCAAATGTTGAAACATACGCATCTCTTTTTTCACCAACGCACTTTTTTGTTTGTGGGGATACATTGGATCAAGATAGACTACATCGGCAAAATCTTTTGTCGGGTCTAATTCAGAAATATGCTTAATGGGCAATAGCTGCATATTTTGTCGCATCATTTCACCAATTTCATCATCTGCGTAAGCTCGTTGTAAACCATCTTGTAACAACAAACGAACTACAGGGTGGCGCTCTACTAATTTCACTTGGCAGCCAATCGCTGCTAACACAAAGGCATCTCTGCCAAGTCCTGCGGTGGCATCAATAACTGTTGGCAAATACCCTGATTTTACTCCTACCGCTTTTGCAATGGCTTCACCTCTGCCTCCACCAAATTGGCGGCGATGTGCCATAACGCCAGAGACAAAATCCACAAAAACAGCTCCTAGCTTAGGTTCATCTAATTTGCGTAGCTCCAGGCATTTTACTCCTTGATTATCATAGACTTGTGCCAAAGCTAAATAACTTTCGGGAGAATGTGCCAATCCTTGATTGCTACAAAGCGTGTGGAAGTTTTCAGTATCTTCTGTTTCGCAAATGAGTTGAATATACATATTTTATTTCCGCGTTAGCCACACGCCTGCTTCTATATGATCTGTGTATGGGAATTGATCGAACAACGCCGCTTTTTCAATGCGGTGGGTTTGGCATAATGTGTTGAGGTTGTCACAAAGGGTATATGGATTGCAGGAAATATATAAAATATTGTCGTAATTTTGTACGAGTTTCACTGTTTCAGAATCTAACCCTGCTCGTGGTGGATCTACAAAAATAGTATTGCATTGATAGGAATGCAGATCGATGCCTTTCAAGCGGTTAAACTCACGCACGCCGTTCATGGCTTGGGTAAATTCTTCTGCGGACATCCGAATAATTTGTAAATTATCAATGCTATTTTCGGCGATATTGAATCGTGCAGCGACAACCGAAGGTTTCGCAATTTCGGTGGCTAATACTTGGCGGAAATTTTGTGCAAGAGCAATGGAAAAATTACCGTTACCACAATAGAGTTCAAGTAAATCCCCTTGACTATTTCTTGTACAATCTACCGCCCATTCCAACATTTTTTGGTTTACCATGGCATTCGGCTGGGTAAAACTATTTTCCACTTGACGATAAACATAGGATTTGCCGTGAACGCTTAGGACTTCATCAACAAAGTCTTGATCTAAACAAATTTTTTGTTTATTTGCCCGACCGATAATCTGTATATCAAAACCCTGTTTTTGTAACTCTATTCTTAATTGTTTTGCTGCTTGTTCCCATTGCTCATCAAGCACTTTGTGATAAAGCAAACTCACGATAATTTTATTGCTTAAAGTGCTTAAATAATCGATTTGGAACAATTTATGTTGCAGAATATTTTCTCTTTTTAACAAAGGTAAAATACTTTGCATCATTTGATTGATAAGTTGGCTCGCAATAGGGAAGTGATCCACTCGATAACGTTGAGCTGTCTGTTGATTAAACATAACATGATAAAAATCCCCTTTATCATGCCAGATTCTGAATTCAGCACGCATACGGTAATGCTGCTGAGGTGAAGAAAATACCTCAAGCGTCGGTGGGTTAAAAGGCGCAAGCAGTGTTGCTAATCGCTGTTGTTTATCCTTGAGTAAATGTTCGTATTGTTCGGCGGGTAATTGGGATTGCATAATGTCGAATGATATAGAACAAAAAATAGAACAAGGGACGCATTGCGTCCCTAAGTCATTAAAAATAAAGGAATTATTCGGCAGAAAAATCTTCTAAATTTTCCGTGCCTACTACACCTGACAGCGTATAAACACGTTTATTAGTTGAAATACGAGAACAATATTTGTGCCAAGTTTTTTCAAAGAATGTTTCCGCTGGGCGCTCACCCTTACAAAACGCAACAAAGGCTTTTTCCTCTTTGGTTTTGGGTGCTCTTTCGCCAGATGCTAATTCTTTAAATGCTTGACCATATTGCTCCAATACTTGGGACTCTTTGATCGTGTAATCACCATGACGAGAGAAGCCTCTTGGGTAATTTTTGTCGTCGAAGAAACGACGAGTAACGCTAAAACTGTCAGCCATAATATCCTCTATATCTATGATTAATTTTGACATCCTCCCCACCCTAAAGGATGGGGATTCCTACTAGCTCCCACGCTTTGCGTGGGCTACTCTCGGTGGGTTCTTGTTGCTGACCGCTATTGCGGTTCACTTCACAAGCGCTACGGACGTGTCCCGCCCTGATTTTGCCGTCATTGAGAAAGCCTAAGCATATCTCTGTTGGCAAAAAGATTGTACCTGATCTTGTGTCTTATATCCACACCCTAAAGGACGTGGTTTTACGGCACAGCTGATAAAAACGGCGCATTAAAACAATTTTTTCTTATTTTTGCAATAAGCCTTTGATTGTCAGAACATAATCTTGGATAAAATCCTGTTGATTCAAGCCTTCAGGATTTACTCTGAAGCGCTGATTTACATAAAAATCAGGCACGCTACGCACTTTCATTTGCTCGGCAAGATTGATTTGTTTGTTCACTAAGGCGTTGACAACGAAGCTATTGATTCCGCTATCAAATTGTTCTGCACTGATACCATGTTTAATAAAGATTTCACGGATATCGTTCATGGAGCGTAATTTATCTTTTTGTGCAGCATTAAATAAATCTTCTTTTACTTTATCTGTATTGCCTGTTGCCATTGCAAAGGCCCAAGCTCGGGTGAGATTCTCGGATTGGCGACCTAAAAAATTGACGTGATATTGTTTAAATTCTACGCCTTGCGGTAGGCTATTTTTCACCTTAGTTGGAATTTGATATTGATATTCAAAAGAATAGCAATGAGGACAATAAAAAGAGAAAAATTCGATAACTTCTGCTGAAGAAGTTGCTTGAGAGTTACTTACTTGAACATATTGTTTACCTTCAACTAAGGCATTTGCATAAGTAGTTACGCTAAATAAGGTAGCTAAAATAAATAATAATTTTTTCATGGAATATCCTATTTCATAATACCACGAGCTTTTAATAAAGCAGTTTTAAAGTCTTCCTCGTAGTCTTTTTTAATACCAGGGATAGGTGCATGTTTATCTGTTCCGTGCATTTTTAACTGATAAATAATGACTTCATCGGTAAGTTCTGACACTGGCTTATCAAAGCCTGCTTCATTAGCAATTTTTTGTAAAATTTGTAATAAATGTAAGTCAGGATCTTGTGCCCAATAGGGTTGTAACAGTTCTAACACTTCATTTAAACGATGACATTTCATAGCCTTTTCCTTATGATGACGAAAGAGCAAATCATACTTGAAATTAGGCAAGAATAAAATATGACAACCACAATTAGTGCAGTGATTTTAGCTGGCGGACAAGGAAAACGCATGGGCGGTGTGGATAAAGGCTTACAACTTTGGCGAAATCAACCACTGTTTAAACAGGTGTATCAAAAGTTATTGCCTCAAATTGATAATATTTCTATTAGCGCCAATCGTCATCAGGATATTTATGCACAAAGTGGATTGTCGGTTTTTGCAGATCCATTTAAAGATTTTCAAGGACCTCTTGCGGGTATTTATAGCGCCCTTGGGCAAGCCAAAACTGATCTTGTGCTGTTTGTTCCCTGTGATTGCCCTTTTTTACCGAATAATTTGCTAGAAAAACTATTGGAAAGTTTATTATCGCATAAAGCTAAGATTGCTTATGCTTATGATGGTGAGCGAGCGCACCCCACTTTTTGTTTAATCTCTACTTCTTTGAAAGATGAACTAGCGGATTATCTGGCCACAGGTCAACGCAAGATGTTATGTTTTATGCAACAAAATCAAGCGATTGCAGTAGATTTTTGTGAACAAAAAGAATGTTTTCGTAATTTTAATACTATTGATGATTTACGAGAATAAGAATCCCTTATCTCCCTAAATTTATGATCGAATTGCTCAGGTTTAAGGCGTATAATATCTCGTTTTTGCTTGAATGAGGTCTTTTTATGTTAAGAAAACTTGCAACCTTGTGCTTTGTTCTTGGTATCGCTGCACTCTCAGCTTGTTCTAGTCCAAAAATTAAAAATGTAGTGCAAGATGATCCCATGCCAATGGTTTTATTAACTAGAGAAGCGCCCGATCAACCTTCTTATGCCATTGGATACACCACCACAATATTGAGCTATCAGGGACGTATTAATGCAAATTATTTTATTAATACCTTTATCCGTGGCGTGGACGATTGGCTGCGCCAACGAGTTAGCCTATCTCTTGAACAAATTAAAGGGCAAATTTACCAGAAATCAGGACTTGAATTAAAACAACACACCTATTTTAACGGCATCTTATTGGGTGCGAATTTGCAACAAAAATTTCAACAGATGAAGAAAGGGTGCTGGGAACAAATTAATAGCCGAAGTTTAGTCAAAGGGATTTATGCTGCCCTTGCGGATTTAAAAAAAGGGCAGGTTCGCCAAGATGAGGATCCTTATTTAGTCGAGGGCACGGAACAATTACTCAAATATTGTGCAAAATAAGGTAAAAAAAGGATGTTGTCTGTACAAAATATTCGTTTATCCGCTCAAGCCAGTAACAAAATTGAGGCGATTCACATGGTGGCAGAGGCGCTAGCTCAGTCAGGATATGTGGAGACCGAGTACGTTAATGCTATGTTAGCTCGTGATGAGCTAATTTCGACTTATTTGGGCAATGGTATTGCTATTCCCCACGGTACTATCGAATACAGAGATAAAGTTAAAAAAACAGGCGCATATATTTTTCAGTTCCCACAGGGCATAGATTGGGGTGAAGACGATATAGCCTATGTGGTGATTGGTATGGCTGCTTGTTCTAATGAGCATTTAGAATTATTACGCCAATTAACTCATGTATTGCTTGATGAACAACGAGCACAAAGTTTGTGGAAAACAACAGATTTACAACAATTTTTCGAAGTGATTAGCGGTCAGGTTAATAGACAATGTGAAGCTTCCCATGAGACCAGATCTAATGAAAACAAGACAACAGACCAGAATGTAGTTGAAGAAGTTTTTGTGGTTCGTCATTTTCATGGATTACATACACGCCCAGCTAGCTTGTTAGCGAAGGAAGCCCAGAAGTATAGCTCATCTATTGAATTGCAAAATCTTGATAGAAGTGAGGAAATTATCAACGGAAAAAGTGCAATTCGTATTTCATCCTTAGGCGCAGCACAAGGTCATCGCTTACGCGTTATCGCCTGTGGATGTGATGCAGAACAAGCCATTACCGCGCTTGGCAAAATTATTTCATTAGGGTTGGGCGAATAACGCGTAACTTAAATCAATATCAGTTAATTCAGTGTAAAGGATCAATTATGGAAAACTCCCAAATTAAAAATGTTGTCGCAATTACAGCCTGTCCAACAGGCGTTACCCAAACTTTTATGGCGGCGGAAGCCATTATGCTGTACAGCAAAAAACAAGGTTGGAACAGCAAAGTGGAAACGCGCGGACAAGTGGTTGCCAATAACAGTAACAACGAATTAACCGCGGAAGAAATCGCGCAAGCAGATTTAGTTTTTATTGCAGCAGATGTGGATGTAGATCTATCTGCCTTTAAAGGCAAACCGGTTTATCGCACTTCTACTAGAGCTGCATTGAAAGATATCGCTGGGGAATTTGAAAAAGCGTTAACAGAAGCAAAAGTAGAAGGTAGCTGTAACACTACTGATAAAACCTGCTGCCATGATGCACAATCTGAATCTGCGACAAGTTGTGCGAAAAAATGCCCATGTAGCTTTGGTAAATTATTACCTATTGTGATTGTCATTGCTGTGGTGGCTATTGCGATTTGCACATTGAGTTAAGATTTTTCAATGCAAGGACAGCCAAAGTTTTACTTTGAGTGTCTGTATCTTTTTGAGCTATACGAGAACACAAGATGAAAATTTTAGTAATTGGTCCCTCTTGGGTAGGCGATATGATGATGTCGCACAGTTTGTACCAAGTATTAAAGCAACAATATCCTGATTGCCAAATTCATGTTATGGCGCCAAATTGGTGCAAGCCGTTACTTTCTCGTATGCCTGAGGTAAGCCAAGCGCTTACCATGCCTTTGGGACATGGCACGCTGGCGCTAGGCGAACGCTACCGCTTGGGAAAATCCTTGCGGAATCAATATGATATGGCGATTGTTTTACCTAATTCATTAAAATCAGCGTTTATTCCTTTTTTTGCCAAAATTCCTGTACGCCGTGGTTGGAAGGGGGAAAGTCGTTATTTTTTATTAAATGATCTTCGTCATCATCAAAATGACTATCCCATGATGGTGCAACGTTATACTGCCTTAGGTTTTGAAAAAAATGCACAACCGAAAGCAGATTTGTTGCCTATTCCTCAGCCTTATTTACAGGTTTTGCCTGAGCAACAGGCGCTAACTTGGCAAAAATTTATTTCACCTAGCTGTAATGAAAATCTCCCATCTATTGGTTTTTGTCCCGGCGCAGAATTTGGCCCTGCTAAACGTTGGCCACATTATCATTATGCTGCTTTGGCGGCGCGTTTAATCCAACAGGGTTATGTCATTCATTTATTTGGTTCGCAGAAAGATGAAGCAGTTGGCGAGCAAATTCGTCAGGCGCTACCGCAAGAATTAAGATCGCGTTGTGTGAATTTTGCTGGCCAAACAAGCTTAAATGAAGCCGTGGATTTAATCGCGAATTGCAAGGCAGTTGTTACCAATGACAGCGGTCTTATGCACATTGCCGCAGCGGTTAATTGCCCCTTGGTGGCGCTATACGGACCAACTAGTCCGACTTACACACCGCCGTTATCTGATAAGGCTGTCATTATTCGTTTAATTGAGGGCGGTTTAATTAAAATCCGCAAAGGCGATGACAGCGCCGAGGGGTATCACCAAAGCCTCATTGATATTCAACCTGATATGGTGTGGGAAAAATTACAGCCATTATTAACTTCAGCGCAAGCATAAAAGGGAGTTTAGCAATGAAAATCTGTTTAGTGAAAACCTCATCAATGGGTGATATTTTACACAGTCTACCTGCGCTTACGGATGCGCAACAACATATTCCTAATTTGCAAGTGGATTGGGTGGTGGAAGAAAATTTCGCGGAAATTCCTCGTTGGCATAGCGCGGTGAAGCAAATTATTCCCATTGCCCTGAGACGTTGGCGTAAATCCCCTTTTGCTTCACAAACTCGCCAACAATGGCAGCAATATCGCCAGCAGTTACAACAAACGCAATATGACGCGGTGATTGATGCGCAAGGATTGTTCAAAAGCGCTTTTTTTGCCACGCGTTTAGCGAAAGGCAAAAAATACGGCTATGATCGCCATTCCATTCGTGAACCTATTGCTTCATTTTTTTATGATCAAAAAGCGCATATTTCTTACCAACAACATGCCGTAGAGCGCATTCGTCATTTGTTCGCACAAAGTTTAGCTTATCCTCAGCCCACTAGCGTCGCCGATTATGGCATCGCGCAACACTTTCTTAATACACAAACGGAAAAACCTTATGTGATCTTTTTGCACGGCACAACGCGAGAAGATAAGTGTTGGTCGCGCGAATATTGGCGACAATTAGCGGAAAAATTAGCCGAGAGAAATATTGAAGTACGCTTGCTTTGGTCTAATGCGCAAGAACAAGCACGGGTTGAATGGATTGCACAAGGATTAGCCAATGTGGTGATTTTACCCAAATCCAATCTCACCCAGATTGCGCAACAATTAGCCAATGCCAAATTAGTGGTTTCCGTTGATACCGGTTTAGCGCACCTCACAGCGGCGCTAGATAAACCAAATTTAACTCTTTATGGCGCCACCGATCCGAAGTTAATTGGTACTTATGGTAAAAACCAAGTTCATATTGCTAAATCCACTATGGTAGATATTGCGGTTGCAGATATTTGGCAACAGACGCTAGAACTAATTTCAAAATAGGTTTTGTAAAGAAATGAAAGGGGGATAAAAAATCCCCCTTTTGGCTGTTTAATTTTGAACTAATTTACTGTGTTATTTTTTCCACTAGAACGCTTAGTTTTGCCTCGCGCAACCATCTGGTTAATCGGCGTTAACTTCACAAATTCCACACCAGCAGGTGGATTTTCTAGAGCAATACTAAGGACTTCGTCGATGTTTTCTACCGCATGAATAACTAGGTTGTTTTTCGCATTATTTGGAATTTCTTCCAAGTCTTTCACATTGTCTTTCGGAATGATAACTGTCTTAATTCCACCTCGATGAGTGGCTAACAATTTTTCTTTTAATCCACCAATTGGTAAGACTTTTCCTCTTAAAGTAATTTCTCCAGTCATCGCAACATCAGATTTCACAGGATTACCTGTTAAGCAGGAAACCAAGGCGGTACACATTGCAATACCGGCGCTAGGACCATCTTTAGGTGTTGCACCTTCAGGAACATGAATATGAATATCGCGTTTTTCATGGAAATCTGAATTAATACCTAGTTTATCCGCACGAGCGCGTACAACAGTCATCGCTGCTTGAATAGATTCTTTCATCACATCGCCTAAAGAGCCCGTATAATTGAGTTTTCCTTTACCCACCACTGATGCAGTTTCAATGGTTAATAAATCACCTCCAACTTCTGTCCAAGCTAAACCTGTTACTTCACCAATGCGATTTTCAATATCTGCTCTTCCAAATTCAAAGCGTTTAACGCCTAAGAATTCAGAGAGATTTTTATCATCAACTTTAATACTTTTTAGCTTTTTGTTTAGCAATAGATTTTTGACTGCTTTACGACAGATTTTGGAAATTTCACGCTCTAGACCACGCACACCCGCTTCACGAGTGTAGTAGCGAATAATGTCTAAAATTGCACTGTCTGTGATTTCTAATTCGCCAGTTTTTAAACCATTGCGTTCAATTTGTTTGCTGATCAAATGTGCTTTCGCAATATTTAATTTTTCATCTTCCGTATAGCCAGAAAGACGAATCACTTCCATACGATCTAATAGCGGCGTTGGAATTTGCATTGAATTAGAAGTCGCAACGAACATAACATCAGAAAGATCGTAATCTACTTCCAAATAATGATCATTAAAGGCATTGTTTTGTTCTGGATCTAGCACTTCTAATAGGGCGGAAGCAGGGTCGCCACGCATATCCGATGTCATTTTGTCAATTTCATCTAATAAGAACAGTGGGTTTTTCACACCGACTTTTGCCATTTTTTGCATAAGTTTGCCCGGTAAAGCGCCAATATAGGTTTTACGATGCCCTCGAATTTCAGCCTCATCACGAACACCACCTAACGCCATTCGCACATATTTACGTCCTGTGGCATTAGCGATAGATTGTCCTAAGGAAGTTTTACCGACACCCGGCGGTCCAACTAAACATAAAATCGGGCCTTTAATCTGATTTAGTCGAGTTTGTACGGCAAGATATTCTAAGATACGCTCTTTCACGCGTTCTAAGCCATAATGATCTTGATCTAATATTTGTTGTGCTTTGGTTAGATCTTTTTTCACTTTACTACGTTTATGCCAAGGCACTTGAATCATCCAATCAATATAGCTCCGCACTACCGTAGCTTCCGCAGACATAGAGGACATCATTTTTAATTTTTGTAATTCTGACTCCACTTTCTGTTTTACTTCTGCTGGAATTTTAGCTTCATTGATTTTTTGTTGAAGCTGCTCAATTTCATCGCCATTTTCGTCGCCAAGTTCTTTCTGAATAGCCTTAATTTGCTCGTTCAGATAGTAATCTCGCTGGTTTTTTTCCATTTGTTCTTTTACGCGACCACGAATTTTCTTTTCAATTTGGAGCAAATCTTTTTCGCTCAACATTAATCCAAGCAAATATTCAAAACGAGCTACAATATTTGGTATTTCCAAAACTTGTTGTTTTTGTTGCACTGAAACCGGCAAGTGAGCTGCAAGGGTATCACTTAAGCGGTCAGGATCATCAATGCGAGTTAAGGCATGATAAACATCTGGCTGTACTTTTTTATTGAGTTTGGTGTAGCGTTCAAATTCATCTAATGTGGATTTTTGGACTACTTCTAGTTCGCTGGAATCGCCTAACTCTGTTGGAATCAAAGTGACTTGAGCAGAAAAATACTCTCCGTTGTCCTCAAGTTTGTGGATATTCGCACGTTGTTGGCCCTCAACAAGTACTTTTACCGTTCCATCGGGTAATTTTAATAACTGAATAATATTGACAACCGTACCTACAGCATAGAGATCCTCTGTGTTAGGCTCTTCAATATCCGCTTGTTTTTGAGAAACTAATAATAATTCTTTATTGCTATCCATTGCTAATTCAAGACTACGGATAGATTTGGCTCTACCTACAAATAATGGCATCACCATATAAGGGAAAACCACGACATCTCGTAGCGGCAGAACAGGAAGATTCTGTAATTTTGTTTTTTTGGCACTCATTCCAAAAACTCTCTTTTATTAAGGATTAGACAAGTCGCCCCAATATGAGGCTTTATAAAAATAAATCAAGGATAAAATTTATCGCAGATTGATGACTTATTATTTTACTGAATTATTTTATGCTTTTTCGTTTACGTTTAATGCCATTTAGCAATTGACGAATCCCTTCATCGTTAAATATTTCCTCGATATTACGGCTTAATTTGCGTCGCCAGTTTGGATATTCCGTGCTAGTGCCGGGAATGTTCACTGGTTCTAACATATGTAACCAGTCTTCGGGCTGTGTACCAAATAAGGCGCTGTTAGTCTCCGCCACATACATCTGTAATTGATGATTAAAAGTTTGCGTGATCCCCATATAGTCTGGTTCAAGATATTGTGTTTCTTCTACGGCTTTACGAATCATCAACTTGTTGTGGTGGCGATTATTTTTCAACATATCAACCACATCCGAATTTGGATACACACCAAAGCGTTGACCTAATTCAAAGTCATAGGTTTTCCAATAGCCTTGTATCGTCGGTAGATCATGAGTACTTAAGGTGGTCATGGCTTGATAAGGGTAATTAGCAAGAGGTTTGCTACCATTATGATCAAACTCAAAATAGAAAATGTTGTAGGCGAGGATGCCTTTATCTTCTAGCGCCGTTAGCATTCCTTCAGGCACTGTCCCCAAGGCTTCTGCAATAATTAGACATTGGTTGCGTTGACTTTCTAAAGCGAGAATCGCTAATAAATCTTCCAATGGGTATTTTATATAAACACCATTTTGAGCGGAATCGCCTTTTGCAACCCACCACATTCGCGCAAATACCAAAATATGATCAATGCGCAATGCACCACAATGCTGCATATTGGCTCGCAGTAAATCGATAAATGGTTGATAGCCTCGTTGTTCTAATACTTCTGGGTGCATCGGCGATAAGCCCCAATTCTGTCCTTGTGGTGCGAGTACATCGGGCGGCGCGCCAATGGAAGAATCTAGAACATAAAGCTCTTTATCAGCCCAAGTTTCTGCACCGTTATCTGCAACGCCTACGGCTAAATCGCGATAAAAACCAATCGGCATACCTAGTTGTTGCGCTAATTCATCACAGGATTTTAGTTGTTGCTGGGCCACAAATTGTAACCACATATAAAAGCGCACGGAGTCGGCTTGTTCTTGTTGGAATTGTTGTACACTTGGATTTTGGTAATGTTGATATTCTTTTGACCAATTATTCCAGCCCCACTGTGCTGTAAATTGCGAGCTTAGCCACTGATGTAGCGCATCGAAAGTTCCTTGTACTTTTAGACTTTCCCCTTGCGTAGCGATGAATTGTTCAAATTCCTTTTGATCTTCTTGTTTAAAGTGCTCGTAAGCATAATGCAGACCTGTGAGTTTCAACCAAAGTACTTGGGAATAATCTACATAGTCTTTGTTTCTTGCTTCATTCAATTGCCGTTGAATGTCATCAGAATAGAACCAAATTTGTGCCGTCGAACTCTGTTGAAAGGCATCAATAGCTGTAACATCAAGATAGATAATATTTAACCACAAGCGAGAGGACGGACTATATGGGCTAGCGCTTTCAGGATTGGCGGGGAATAAGGCATGGATTGGATTTAAGCCAATGAAATCGCCACCTTTTTCTGCCAGTTTGGTTAAAAATAGTTTTAAATCGCCAAAATCACCGATGCCCCAGTTATGTTCAGAACGCAAGGTGTAAAGTTGTAATATGGCACCCCAAAGTTTTTGTTTGCTTTGTATTTCTACTGGTTGAAAGCATTTTTCAGGGGTAATAATTAGACGGCAAGAAGACTCACCTAGAGTTAATTGATGATAGCCAAGTGGTAAGTCATTGGGTAATTCAATTTGATTGGATTGGCAATGGCCTTGCAAAATACTGTGATTTTCTAGCGCTAATCGCCAAGGCTGAGCTGTGTTTTCTTTTAACGCAAAAACAATTTTTTCCCCCTGTTTGATAACTCTCACTGGCGGTAGCAGGGAATCTGGTTTGCTTTCACCTAAAAGGCTGGACATCTTATGGAGAGTTTCATCGCTAGGGTAAATTTGTTGTCCATACTCGTTAACAAAAAAAGGGCAGATCAGAGAATGAGGTTGATTCATATTGCTATTTCCTAAAAAGTTTCACTCGTATTGAGAGGTATATGAGTTATTCGAGCAGGCTTATTATGCCAAGGTTTAAGGCTAGCGACGCTAGCACTATTTAGACGAAATTTGTTGTAGTTTAAGTGATGCAAGAGGATAAACTTTACAATTCGTTACTTTTTCCATGGAGCTTTTCTTTATAATGCATTCGACATACGGAAAGATAGCTATCGTTCCCGCCAATTTGAATTTGCTCGCCGTCCTTAACCACTTCGCCTTTCTCGTTTAGACGTAACACAAAGTTAGCTTTGCGACCACATTCACAAATAGTTTTTAGTTCTTCCAACTGATCTGCCCAAGCTAACAAATAATGGCTGCCCTCAAACAGTTCTGCTTGGAAATCTGTGCGCAAGCCATAGCAAAGCACGGGAATGTGTAATTTATCCACCACTTCACTGAGCTGATACACCTGTTCTTTGGTTAGGAATTGCGCTTCATCTATTAAGATACAGCTTAATTTTTGTTGTTGATGTCGTTGCTGAATATCGCTAAATAGATCCGTTTGTTTATAAAACAGCAAAGCTTCTTGGCTAATGCCAATACGAGAAGTTACGCGTCCTACACCAAATCTATCATCAATAGCGGCGGTATAAACTAATGTGTGCATACCGCGTTCTTGATAGTTGTATGAGGATTGCAATAGGGTGGTGGATTTTCCTGCATTCATTGTGGAGTAATAAAAATACAGTTTTGCCATATTGTGATTCCTTACTAATTATTGATCGGATTTAACTCTGTCATAGCCCAACGTGGACGGACTTCAATGGCTAAATCTTGATGTTGCCCTTGTTTTAAGCGTAGAAAACCTGTGTAGGCAATCATTGCGCCGTTATCTGTACAAAATTGCGGTTGAGGATAGAAAACTTCACCTTTTAATTGTTGCATAAGTTCCGCAAGAGAATGGCGAAGTTGTTTATTCGCGCTTACACCGCCGGCGATAACTAAACGTGTTAGATTTGTTTCCTTGAGTGCGCGTTTGCATTTTATCATTAGGGTTTCTACAACCGCTTGTTGAAACGCATAAGCAATATCACATTTTGTTTGTTCGGTCAGTTGCCCTTCTTCTTTGATAGATTGGTTTATGGTGTTGGCGGCGAAAGTTTTTAAGCCTGAAAAACTGAAATCTAACCCCGGTCGATCTGTCATCGGTTTAGGAAAAATAAAACGATTTGGCATGCCTTGTTCTGCTAAACGAGATAAGGCTGCGCCGCCGGGATAATCCAAACCTAATAACTTAGCTGTCTTATCAAATGCTTCACCTGCAGCATCGTCGATAGATTCTCCGAGTAATTGATACAGCCCCACACCGTCCACGCGTACTAATTGAGTATGTCCACCAGACACGAGCAAGGCGATAAAGGGAAAACTAGGGGCATTTTCTTCAAGCATCGGCGCTAATAAATGTCCTTCCATATGATGAACGCCTAGCGCCGGTACTTGCCAAGCATAAGCTAAGGAACGTGCGATGGTTGAACCCACTAATAACGCGCCCACTAAACCGGGGCCTGCTGTATAAGCGATGCCGTCAATATCCGATGGCGATAAATGAGCTTCTTCTAGCGCCGCTTCGATTAAAGGCAGGGTTTTGCGAATATGATCGCGTGAAGCTAATTCAGGCACGACACCGCCATAATCAGCGTGCAACGCTATTTGAGTGTAAAGCTGATTTGCTACGAGGCCTTTTTGCTCGTCATAAATAGCCACGCCTGTTTCATCACAAGAGGTTTCGATGCCTAAAACTCGCATATAATTTCCTATAAACGCTAATTGGATAAATATTTTGGCGTGATTTTACCTTTTTTCCTTTTCATTAACTAGCAAGCTAGAGGATTTTTGCACAGACCGAGAAACTTCCCTTTGCTTTTAGTTTAAAAGTAGATTAGAATTGCGACCTTTATTGAATTCGCTGTCTTAATTGATAGTAAACTAAATTAGCAATTGCAAAATTAATTCCATTGAGGTGATTGGCTTATGCCTGTAATTAAAGTACGTGAAAACGAATCATTTGACGTTGCATTACGTCGTTTTAAACGCTCTTGCGAAAAAGCAGGAATCTTAGCAGAAGTTCGTAGCCGTGAGTTCTACGAAAAACCAACAACAATTCGCAAACGTGAAAATGCAACTCGTGCGAAACGTCATGCGAAACGCGTTGCTCGTGAAAACGCTCGTAATACACGTTTATACTAATACTTAGTAGTATTTTTTAACTCGAGTTATAAAAACCGTGAAACCATAAGGAATCACGGTTTTGTTTCATCTTAAACTACTTGATTTTCTTTTCTCTAACCTGATGGATAATCAATGAAAGGGTCAATTCCTCGTTCATTTATAGACGATCTTTTAGCAAGAACCGACATTGTAGAGTTGATTAATTCTCGTGTGAAGCTGAAGAAGGCTGGGCGAGATTATCAAGCTTGTTGTCCATTTCATCACGAAAAGACACCTTCTTTTACTGTAAGTCAAAAAAAGCAGTTTTATCATTGTTTCGGTTGTGGCGCCCACGGTAATGCCATTACTTTCCTTATGGAATATGACAAACTTGAATTTGTTGATGCGATTGAAGAAATGGCTGGTTTGTTAGGCTTAGAAGTTCCAATAGAGAATTCAAGTCAATTTAATGGGAAAAATAGTAAGCAAGTTAATTATCAGACCAAGCGCAATTTGTATGAGTTAATGCAAAATATTGCGTCTTTTTACCAACAGCAGTTAGCACAACATATTCCTGCACAAGCTTATTTACAGCAACGCGGTTTGTCTAACGAGGTTATTCAACGTTTTCAAATTGGCTATGTTGCGAACGCTTTTAATTCTGTATTACAACGCTTTGGAAAAACTAAAGAAGAACAAAAAAAGCTTTTTGATTTAGGTATGCTTTCCAGTAATGAAAGAGGCGATATTTACGATCGTTTTCGCAATCGTATCATGTTTCCGATTCGTGATCGCCGAGGGAGAACCATTGCTTTTGGCGGTCGAGTGCTTAACGACGATAAACCGAAATATCTCAATTCACCAGAAAGTGTAACTTACCATAAAGGTAATGAACTATACGGTTTGTATGAGGCGTTACAAGCTAATGATTCCCCTCAGATGTTATTGGTGGTCGAAGGTTATATGGACGTGGTGGCGCTAGCACAATTTGGCGTGGATTATGCCGTCGCATCATTAGGAACGGCGACGACTTCAGAACAGATTCAGCAACTTTTTCGCACCACTGAGCAGGTAATTTGTTGTTATGACGGCGACCGTGCTGGACGAGAAGCTGCTTGGCGCGCTTTTGAAAATGCCTTGCCTTATTTAGAAGACGGTCGTCAACTAAAATTTATTTTCCTACCAGATGGTGAAGATCCCGACAGCTTTATTCGTCAAAATGGTAAGGCGGGTTTCGAGCAATATTTACATAATGCTCAATCTCTCAGTGATTTTTTATTTGCCAGTTTGACTCCCAAAGTGGATTTTTCTACGCAAGAGGGAAAAACAAAACTTTCTGCGTTAGCTGTGCCTTTGATTAAACAAATTCCTGGTGAAATGTTGCGCTTGTCTTTGCGTAATATGCTGGCTCAGAAAATCGGATTGTTGGATCAAAATCAGTTAGAAGCAATGCTCCCGACGCCAACAAAACAAATTAAATCTAAGTCGGTACAGAAAACAGGTAAGCGTACGCCTATGCGTATTTTGGTTACTTTATTGTTGCAGAATCCTGAATTAGCACAGGTTGTACCAGATTTGACCCCATTGAAAGTATTAAATGAAGCCGGTTTTCCTTTATTTGAAAAATTAGTTGAGCTTTGTCAGCAAAAGGTAGGTATTAGTACAGGTCAGATTTTAGAATATTGGCGCGGAGAGGAACAGGCGGAGATTTTACGCCATTTATCTACTTGGGATCATCTTGTTCCAGAAGAGGATATTGAGGATACTTTTATTGCAACCTTAAGATTGTTCTATATGCAATTAATTAACAGAGAAATTGATTTATTAATCGCTAAAGAGCGCAGTCAAGGCTTAACAGATACTGAAAAACTTCAACTGGCCGAGTTATTAAAAAACCAACAAAAGGCATAGTGAAACACCTTTA
Organism: [Haemophilus] felis; assembly: GCA_002015125.1. Classification (GTDB taxonomy): domain Bacteria; phylum Pseudomonadota; class Gammaproteobacteria; order Enterobacterales; family Pasteurellaceae; genus Pasteurella; species Pasteurella felis. The sequence goes on along the minus strand of MUYB01000041.1, from coordinate 21,993 downwards.
ACAATGATAAAATCGCGCGGCGTTTTATCTTCATCATTATTTAATCAAGGCGGATATTACATTATGGATCAAAATCCACAATCTCAATTGAAATTATTAATTGCCCAAGGCAAAGAGCAAGGTTATTTAACTTACGCGGAAGTGAATGATCATCTCCCAGAAGAATTGGTTGATGCGGAGCAAATTGAAGACATCATTCAAATGATCAACGATATGGGGATTCAAGTTTTAGAAGCTGCCCCTGATGCAGATGATCTTATGCTTAGTGAAACTATTGCTGATGAAGATGCAGTGGAAGAAGCAACTCAGGTACTTTCCACAGTAGAGGCTGAAATTGGTAGAACTACAGATCCTGTGCGTATGTATATGCGTGAAATGGGAAGCGTGGAACTATTAACTCGCGAAGGCGAAATTGATATCGCGAAGCGTATTGAAGAGGGTATCAATGAAGTGCAAAGCGCCGTTGCGTTTTATCCTGAAGCCTTAAATCATCTGCTTGAACAATATGCCTTGGTGGAAGAGGGCGGAATGCGCCTTGTAGATCTTATCACTGGTTTTGTTGACCCTAACGCCGTTACGGAAGAAGCGCCAGAACTTGATGAAAATTTCGATGAAGATGATGAGGAAAGTGATGAAGTTTCTTCTGCTTCAATGGATGATGAAGATGAAGAAGAGGACGAAAATAGCAATGATAGCTCAAATAGCGACAGCGATAATGATAACGCTATTGATCCTGAAGTTGCTCGTGAGAAATTTACAGCTTTAAGAGAACAACATCAAAAAACCTTGTCTGTTATAGCGAAACACGGTCGAACAAGCAAAAAAGCAAAAGAACAAATTCAAATTTTAGAAGAAGTATTCGTTCAATTTAGATTAGTGCCAAAGCAATTTGATATGTTAGTGAATTTAATGGGTAACATGATGAAATCTGTGCGTACCCAAGAACGTAATATTCAACGAATTGTGGTGGATAAAGCCAAAATGCCAAAAGAGCATTTCCACAGCATCTTTATTGGACATGAAAATAACGATAAATGGTTCACGGCAGCGCTAGCATCAGGCAAACCTTGGGCGGAAAAACTTCTTCGCCATGAGGAAGAAATTCGTCAACTTATCAACAATCTTTTAGACATTGAACAACGCACGAATTTGAGTGTGCAACAAATTCGTGAAGTTTGTGAGCGCGTTTCTGCAGGTGAATCGAAAGCTCGTCGCGCGAAAAAAGAAATGGTGGAAGCGAACTTACGTTTGGTGATTTCCATTGCGAAAAAATATACCAATCGCGGTTTACAATTCTTAGATCTTATCCAAGAAGGTAACATTGGCTTGATGAAGGCGGTAGATAAATTTGAATATCGTCGTGGTTATAAATTCTCCACTTATGCTACTTGGTGGATTCGTCAGGCAATTACACGTTCTATCGCCGATCAAGCAAGAACTATCCGTATTCCTGTGCATATGATTGAAACCATCAATAAACTCAATCGCATTTCTCGTCAATGTTTACAAGAAATGGGTAGAGAAGCGACCCCTGAAGAACTTGCTGAACGTATGGGAATGCCAGAAGATAAAATTCGTAAGGTACTAAAAATTGCCAAAGAACCGATTTCAATGGAAACTCCAGTAGGTGACGACGATGATTCACATTTAGGGGATTTCATTGAAGATTCCACTCTTGAATTGCCATTGGATAGCGCTACCGCACAAAGCCTCAAAGCAGCAACCCACGAGGTGTTAGAAGGCTTAACGCCGCGTGAAGCAAAAGTGTTGCGTATGCGTTTTGGTATTGATATGAACACTGACCATACATTGGAAGAAGTGGGTAAACAATTTGATGTAACTCGTGAGCGTATTCGTCAAATTGAAGCCAAAGCATTACGCAAACTCCGCCATCCAAGCCGTTCAGAAACATTACGCAGCTTCTTAGATGATTAAAAGAAAAAGTGTGATGAAAAGCACAATATAATTTGCTTTTTGTCGCACTTTTTTATGGATAACAGGAAATTAGAATGGAAAAAATGCCTAATTGCCCTCAATGCCAAGGGGAATATGTTTATTATGATAGCCTGAATTTCGTTTGCCCTGATTGTGGTCATGAGTGGTCAGGTAATGAAACTACAGAAGAAGTGCTAGAGAAAGTCTGGAAAGACAGTAATGGCAACCTTTTACAAGATGGCGATGATGTAATTTTAATTAAGGATTTAAAAGTTAAGGTGTAATGGACAAAAATCCCACATTTTTGTCCATTACACCACTTTCCAAAATAACAAAAGAAAAGCACTTAGGTTTTATACAAACAACAATCTATTTCTGTTGAAGATTGTAAAACTTATAAGCAAGATCAATAGACTCGAAGCGGTGTAATATCCCTTGCTCTAGTACCATTGCTTTATCGCAATATTCCCGAATGGCAGAAGGGGAATGTGAAACAAGAATAATGGATCTATCTTTTCGTTTTTCGAATAACTCATATTTACATTTTGCGGTAAAACGAGAATCACCTACAGCAATCACTTCATCAATTAAGTAGCAGTCAAATTCAACAGACAAAGAAATAGCAAAGGCTAAACGTGCTTTCATGCCTGAGGAGTATTTTTTAACAGGCTCATATAGATATTCACCCAATTCAGAAAACTCTTCGACAAATTCTTTGGCTTTATCTATATCAATACCGTATATACGACAGATAAAACGCAAATTATCCATTCCTGTTAAGCTCCCTTGGAAAGCACCTGAAAATGCGAGAGGCCAAGAAATGCTCATATTCCGGATAATTTCTCCGGAAGTAGGAGGTTCAATCCCTCCAAGCAAACGGATCAAGGTTGATTTCCCAGCACCATTCTTACCCAAAATACCAATCTTTTCCCCTTTTTTAATGTTGAAATTAATTCCGCTTAAAACAGTACGCCACCCGTTTCGAGTGAGATATTTTTTATCTACATTTTGAACAGAAATCATTGTGGCTCAATTCCTTTACTAAAACGTTGAACAGCAACCAACCCAATTGATAGTAATATCAAGTTTGTTAGCAGTAAAAAGAATGGATCTTCATAAGTTGTTACGGTATCGCCAAAATATCCATGACGAAGCATTTCTGAACCATGGATCATCGGTACTTTAAGTAAATAAGGCTGAACTACAGCTGGCATATTGTGAACGAAAAAGAAAGCACCAGAGAGCGGCATCATCAGAAAACTTAATGTTCCCCAAATACGGCCAAATACTTCGACACATTGTGCAATAGAACAGATAATTAGCCCCAAACCAATGGCAAACATTGCCATTAAACACCAAGCCAATAGCATATAAAAAAGGTCATGAGGCATTGGTATGAGACCAGATAAGATAAGTGCAGCCATTAATACGATTTGTGCGACTGTCGCCCCTGCAATCTCTAAAATCATCCGAGAAAGCAATGTGTCCAAGACTCGAACATTTCGGTGATATAAAAGAGTAGTGTTGGCTGAAACCGCACCGATTGCTCGGCTAGATGCATTACGCCACATCATCATTAATGGATAGCCTGTTGCCATAAATGCGATAATGTTTAGGGTTGAGTATTGGTTGAAGCGTAATCCTCCCCACACAACAACAATAAGACCAGTCATTAATAAGGGCTCTACAAAAAGCCATAGAAAGCCAATATTATTACGTCCATAGCGAGTAATAATTTCACGCATCAATAAAGCCCCTATGACTCGTTTTTGAATAACATAGGAACGTTTTAATGTAGTTCGGTCACCGTATCGCATTAGTTTTTATGCTCTCTAATACTTGCCACAATTAATAATGTGAGTCCATATAAAATTAAGCCAATAAATAGGGTCGCCAAAATATTGTAAAGACGATAAGGCTCAAGGGCTAAGTCGGGCTTACTAGGGTTACTAATGACTTCTAAGTAAAGTTGTTGACGCTCTGATTCCGCTTGGGTGTTTTGTAGTGATGTAATTGTCGCAGCTAATTGTTGTTGAGCTAAGGTATTATCTAAGATCAAGCGTTGATATTCGGCGGTTTGGCTTGCAATAGAATTACCTCCGCCAAGCACTTGTTCAATCTGTCTTTGCATTTCCGCTTTAATACTTTTCTCTCTCGCAATCAGTGTTTTGACCTGTGGGTTATTTGGTGCAACGGAACGAACCTGATCTAACTGTGTTTGAAGGTTAATCAACTCACTTTGCATCGAAGAAATCAGCTTCATCTGCACTTCTGACTGAGATTGTAAATCAAACACTCCGTTCTCAATACGGTATTGGCTCAATGCAAGAGCGGTCTCATTTACACGTTTTTCCGCATTTTCAACCGCTTGTTGTGCAAAGAAAATGGTATCTTTTTTAGCTCGCTCATTGAGCTGGTTAATAAAGTACTCACCCTGTTTGAGTAAATGGGTATTAATTTGTTGAGCTTCTTCGGGATCAAAGGCTCGAATGTTTAGAGTGGCAATACCGCTTACAACATCAAAATTAATTGATAAGCGTTTTTGAAAGTATTGATAAAAAGACTCTTGCTCTGGATAAAGACCTAAAGGATCAAAACGACTGAAAAAATCCCCTCTCTCTTGGTAAAACTGTTTTACCGGAAGAGTTTGTTCTAGCTGAGAAAGTGCGGTACGAGAACGGATAAATTCTTGTACTGTATAGGTATCATCTTGTGCTCTTGCAAAGCCTGAACTTTGTAAAATAGCACCAATGCCACTCAAACTTGCTTGATTTTTAGGTGAGCGAACAACAAAGCTAGACTGGGAAATATAAACATCAGAAGCCCAGATACCAAAATAAAAAAGTGAAAAAAACGTGGGGATAATTACCGTAAGCCAACGTAATGGCTTACGAGCGGTGAGTTTCTCCCATAAAGGTATTTTTCTTGCCATAGTTATTCCTTAAAATCTTTTAATGCTATTAATGGTATTAGTTACTGGTGATGTAATTGAGAAAATCAAATTTAAGAATTTTTGGAATTCTGCTAATGGTGCATTAGATACATACACAATATCTTTATCTCGTAGTGGGATCTTTTGTAGCCAGAACATTGATTTCGGCTCAAGCAAATTGACACGATATACCGTTGGAATGTCCATACCTGCACTATATCCTTTATCTTTCCAACGTTGTTGTGCTTCGATATCAAGGCTATTAAATGGAATATGACGGAAGATAAAGATACCTTGTGGATCAGTTCTCGTATCAATTAGCCCACCCATTTGCCCGATCCCCTCAGCTAAGCTCATACCATTGGCAGAAAATTTAACTTTTTTGTTTTCTCCAACAGCACCTAATCCAGTAAAGCTGAGAGGAGTGCTAAATAAGGTGATAACATCGCCAGATCGTAACGCAATATTTTCATTTGGATTAGTGATAATTTTTTCTAGTGCAAGGGTTTTTACTTCATTATTACGAGTAAGTTGCACCGATACATCTTCTAGATTTTGCGAAGATCCTCCTACAGCAGCGATGGCATCTAATACTCGTTCACCTTGTGAGGTTAGAGGCATTCTAATGCTATTGCCTTGACGAAGCACCGAAACATTCTCTGAGTTATTTTTATTTAAACGTACTAATGCTTGTGGCTGATTTGCTATTTTAGAAAGGCGACGAGCAATTTCGTCTTGAATTTGATCGGTCGTTTTTCCTTTAACAGTAATAGGACCTAAAAAAGGAATGGTAATTTTTCCTGATTTATTGACCACTTGTTCAGGTAAGCGAGTAAGGTTTGCTCCACCTGCATTTTCAGCAATTACATTACCGAATAGTACCGCAGGTGCCGCCTCCCAAATAAGTACATCTAAAGTATCACCAATATTAATTGTGCCAGAGTAATTGGCATTTTTTTGTTTAAATTGGGTAAACGATTGGGATTGCACCTGATTGAAAAGTACGGTCACAATACTATCATCAATATCAATCACATCCACATCGGGAACTTTTTGATTTTCTGACATTCCCATAATAGCTTTTTGACTTGCTCCGGAAGTTGGTAAAGTGTGGCAACCACTCAAAAAAGCAACACCAAGCAAGGATAAAGAGAGTAATTTATTTATTTTCATTTTAATTATCTTCATTGTTAAAATTTGCAAAATTTTATAAAAATCTAACCGGGTATTTAAGGATTATAACATTATAGATTTTATATAAAAATTAGATGAATAAGTTGTCTATTATTTATAACTATAACTAGGTGTTGTTGATCATTTGATTAAATTCCACTTCATATTCTTTTATGCACTTAATGATTTTATTAAAGGCTACCTTACTTCACTGAATTTCAGTTTTGTATATAGACCATCAATCAGCCGAGTTATTTTATTTTCCTCATTTAATCGATATAAAATTGATTTGATTGTATTTTTAGTACCAAGAGCATAAAAATCATTAATTGAGAATATCTTCCCCTGATTCTCGGACATTATCTGCTCAATTTGTTTTGCTGTTGAACTCATTTAGCCTCCTTTTGCACCCTAAATTATATACTTTTGGGTGCAAAAATTAAAGCGATATGACTTCTCGGCAAAAACTAGCTCATTATATCGCAATAGCGATAAATTATAATTGCCTATTTCAAGACCCTATACAATTGCTGAAGTTTATGTATTTGTTTTACAAACCACGAAACTCGGATATTTTCTTGATTTTCAAAACGTCTTCGTTGAGCAAGGATGTCTATTGCATTTTTTACATCAATAAACTTATGAGTATAAGAGCTAATATAAAGGGGATAATAAATCAATGTACCAGCAATTAATTCATTTAATGATAACTGCCTTGTTCTACGAAGTAATTCAATTTTATCAACAGTCAGCCCCCAATTTGAATAGAATGGTAAACCGTAACAGTGAACCGTTTTACCTCTTAATAATGCTTCAAATCCAGCAAGAGAAGTCATAGTATGAACTTCCGAAGATTGCATAATACAGTCTAAAATATTGGCATTGCTAACAATCTCATTGGCATATTTTAACGCTTCATTTTGTTCAATATGCCCCTCTCGATTACCACTTACTACATCAGGATGAGGCTTATAAATAATATAGGCATCAGGATTATGCTGACGAACGGCTTTTAATAGTGCTAAGTTCGTTTGAATTTTAGGTGAACCCAAGCGAATAGAGGCATCATCCTCCACCTGCCCTGGTACTAAAATCACTTTTTGATTATTGGCTTGCACCTTATAGCCATCAACGCCCACATTATATTTCCCAATATGATTTTGGATTAAATGATCTCTCAGTTGTTCAGCCAATGTTAAATCGTCATCAGAAAAAGTTTGTGTTTGTAAGATGTGCTCTAAACGAGATGGCTTTTGTGCATTAAAATAAATACCCAAATCATCAATCACTAATGAAAGTGGCGGCACTAAATTAGAACCTAATCCAACGGAGCGAATAAAGCCATCTTCCATACGCAAAATAGGAAGATGATGTTTTTCAGCAAATTGATGCAATTCAGGCTTGCCTTCCCCCCAAATCAACAATTTCGCATTCTCTGCAAGCGGTCTATTTTCGAGCTTTTTTTGCGAACGTACAAAATGGAGCCGGCAAGAAGGCAAATTAAAGAAAGGTTTAATTGCTGCCCTTTTCCATAACGACATACCCACACAATATAAATTTCCTGCTAAACGCCGATTGAGTAATTTCATCTTATATAGATACTCAATGACATCAAAAATTGTGCCAGTTTGACCTGTGTTAGGATCGATATATCGGCAATATTTCAAATAGGCAGCACAAAATAACGCCAATAATGACCGCACTTCTCGGCGATTGCCTTGTGTGAGGAGGGAAACATTTGGGTGGCGATCTTCCGTTAGTCCCCAGCCAGCAAACCAAGGCACGCCAAAGGTAATGACTTTTTTGTTGATTAACAATGCCTCAAAGCCCATTTGTGAAGTAACACAATAGACTTTATCAACTTGGCTTAATAGCGACAGAGGATTGAGATCTTGAGCGATGATTTTCACATTATCAGCATAATGACTAAGATCAGTTAAATAGCCTTTTTTCTTGCCTGTCAGTACATCAGGGTGGGTTTTGACCCAAATTTCTGCATTTGGATTCTCGCTAATTGCTGCCTCTAGCATTTGTTGGAAATGCGTTTCATCAGCCTGCCCATATTTCACCGCCATATCGCCAAAAGTTTGATCGATGACCAGCACTTTTTCTTTGTTATTTGCAAAATTTTCAACAAAATCGACCGCTTGATTATATTTGGAAAGCTGATAACGACAGATTAAGTCTAACGCTTTTTGCGCATTGGCTAATTGAATATCGCTAAAGTTACTCTCCAGAATATATTTCTCTAGCAATGATGGCTGAGTGGTATCGTAATAAATCCCCACATTATCATAGACCAATGAAAATGGCGGATAACTATCAACCCCTAAACCAACAGAACGAAGAAAGCCGTCTTCTAAAGCGACATAAGGAAGATGATGATTTTTAGCATATTCACGCGCTTTTTTCGAAGTAGGGCGATATCCCCAGCCAATAATACAATCGGGAGAATTTGAATAATTTATTTTATATTCAAGTAAAAAATTTTCTAAATAGGAAATTTTTAAGATGCCATTGGATAGAATTTTTGCATGCATTTTTCTGGTTAAACACTCTTCTTATTAGGGAATTATATCGGGCAACATATGGATTTTTTGACTTCATAGCCCAATAGACAGATACATTTCAAGCAAGCAAATTGTACTTTTCAATAAATGAAAAAGCACTATAATATTCAAATATCTAGGCGATTTCTTATTACTCCTAGCCTAGTAGTAGATTTTGACGAGACCAGATAAAATGAAAAAAATTATTATTATAGGCCATCCTGATTCAGAGTATCAGGAAGTTGAAAAAATATTTCAAATGCATGGAATGGCGCCAGCCCTACCCTCTAAACGTGAACAAATGACCCCTGTAGAAATAGGAAAAGTACTTTACAAAATTCAATCTCAAGATAGCCGTGCATTAATATCTTCTCCAACTAAAAAATCTCGCAAATCCAGGCCCCCCAAAAAAAGTAAATCTACTAGCTTAATGCAAGTTTCTCAGGGATTTTCTTCCGTATCCCATTTTAATATGTGGAACTCATTATCAATGGATTTAATGCTAGCCAATATCGAGCAAGATTTCTGGGGTTGGTCAGATCCCAAAGCTATAGATCTCGTTGATTATTGGGCTGAAATTGATCCTACAATTCACTTTGTATTTATTTATGATAAACCGCAAAATATTTTCCAACATAGTAACTTGGAAGAGGCGCTAAATCTTAATGCAGAAATAATTCAAGAAAGATTTGAAAATTGGCAAAAATATAACCAAAAGCTACTTGTATGCTTCAATAAACATAAAGATAGAAGCGTGTTACTCAGCTCAAAAAGAATACAAGAAACCATTCTACAATCAACTTCAGAAATTTATAAACAGATTGATGTGCCAGACCAAATTATCGATCATCTTACCAAAGAACAACAAGATATTATCGAGGATGTGCAAGTACAGAATCACTCTATGAATCAAGAATGCGATTTATCCACATTTATTGTTAATAATATTATGGAGGATAACCAACAAGTGTTATCGCTGTATGAAGAATTGCAAGGTCAAGCTAATTTCCCACACATCAGTCATCAGCTGATAGGTAAGAAGTCTGCTCAAGCACTAAGTGCTTGGAAAGAAATGATTCAACAAAAAATTGAATTAGATAATCAGGTTACAAAAAATCAACAAATACAATCGGAAAAAGAAGATCTTACTGCATTGTTGAACCAACAAGTTCAAGATTTGCAAAATTTTGAAAAAGAGCTGAAAGATAGTAAGCAAAAGGGGTCTACTTTAGAAAATATAAAGAGTGAGTTAGAAAAGAAAAATTCAGTATTAGAAAATGCAAATATAGAACTTGAAAAACAAAGTAGTGCATTAAAAGTACAAAATGTAGATTTTGAGAAAAAACAAACAACGTTACAAGCTCAAAATAGTGAGCTACGGAATAAAAAAGCAGAGTTAGAAAAACAAGCTAAAAAAGCAGAGGATGAGGTTAAGAGTGCTCAAAAACAATTGCTTTCTCTAGAAGATGAAAACAAAGCCTTAATGACCCAGCTTAATTTTACTCAAGAAGAGTTTGAGAGATTGTTTTTAGCTAATCAAAAATTGAAAGAGCAACCACCATTGTGGGGAGCAGCAGATCGTATTCGCAACCAACTTACTTATAGACTTGGCTATAAAATACAACAACATGGAAAAAGCCCTGTCGGATGGATTAAGCTACCTTTCGTTCTATATTCAACCTATCGCCAATACGCCATTGATAAGAAGAAAAAAGAATGGAATAAATTACCACCAATTCATCTATACCAAGATGCTTATGAAGCAGAAAAAATCAAAAAGCATTTATCTTATAAATTAGGTGAGATCTTTATGAAAGAGGCTAAAAAACCTCTCAAATGGCTATTAATACCTAGTAAACTAATTAAAGAAGGGAAAAAATTTAAAGTTGATAACAAAGGTTAAAATATTATGAATATACTATCTAAAGCAATTAAGGAATATAATTTAGGAAATTATGAACAAGCATTATCATTATTCCAACAAGCTGCTAAAATTTATGGTGAAAGAATAGTTGAATTACAGATAAAAAAATGTAGAGAACTCCTAGGTATTACAGCTACTGAAACAGTAAATACTTTATCCGAGTGTAGCAAGGAAACATTATCGATAGATTTTGATTTAGCAACATCATTACTTCTATCTAATATGGGCGAGCTCAAATTACAACCTGAAGAAAAATTACAAAAACAAAATTCATGGAAAAAATTAGTTTCTAAGAAATCTGAAAATGCAGAAATTAAAAAAGTAAGCCTAATTCCGAGCGATTTTCCTAAAGACTTGGTATTAGCACCTTTGCCTGATAGTGTGAACGATTTTAGTTGGAATTTAAAACGTAAACAGTTATCAAATACAAAATTTGTTAAACATGAAAACGTAGGTCTTTCGGTTATTGTTCCAACATTTAATCGTAGCTGGATTTTAAGTATTACATTAGCTTGTTTATGTAACCAAAAAACAAAATATCCTTTTGAGGTGATCGTTGCAGATGATGGTAGTAAAGAAGATCTAATGCCTGTAATTAGAAAATATGAACAGCAGCTAGATATCAAATACGTAAGGCAAAAAGATTATGGATATCAGCTTTGTGCTGTACGTAATTTAGGGTTGCGGACGGCAAAATATGAGTTTGTATCTATTTTAGACTGTGATATGGCTCCGAATCCGCTATGGGTTAATTCATATATTGAAGCTCTACTAGAAGATGATGATGTTGCATTAATTGGGCCAAGAAAATATGTCGATACCAATAATATGGATGCAGAAAAATTCTTACAAAATTCATCTTTGATTGAGTCTTTACCTGAAGTTCGAACAAATAATAATGTAGCAGGTAAATCTGAAGGAGAAATTTCTGTTGATTGGCGTTTAGCTCATTTTAAAACAACAGAAAACTTAAGATTATGTGATTCTCCATTTAGATATTTTAGTGGCGGAAATGTTGCTTTTGCGAAAAAATGGTTAGATAAAGCTGGTTGGTTTGACGAAGAATTTACCCACTGGGGAGGAGAAGATAACGAATTTGGATATCGCCTGTTTAAAAAAGGTTGTTTTTTCCGTGCAATTGATGGTGGGATGGCTTATCACCAAGAGCCACCAGGAAAAGAGAATGAAACAGATAGAGATGCAGGTAAAAAAATTACACTAAATATTGTTCGTGAAAAAGTACCTTATTTTTATCGAAAACTGGAGCCTATTGAAACAGCACATATTTATCGGGTGCCATTAGTTTCTGTCTATATCCCTGCTTATAATTGCTCTAATTCAATTCAACGTTGTGTAGATAGCGCGTTAAACCAAACAGTGACTGACTTAGAAGTTTGTATTTGTAATGATGGCTCAACAGATAATACATTAGAGGTTATCACGAAACTTTATGGAAATAATCCTAGAGTAAAAATCCTTTCTCAAGAAAATGGGGGGATTGCATCGGCATCTAATAATGCCGTTAAGAACGCATCTGGATATTATATTGCTCAACTAGATTCTGATGACTATTTAGAGCCTGATGCAGTAGAACTATGCTTAAAAGAATTTTTAAGAGATAGAACTCTTGCATGTGTTTATACAACTAACCGCAATGTTAATCCTGATGGGAGCCTCATTGCTAATGGTTATAACTGGCCTGAATTTTCAAGAGAAAAATTAACAACAGCAATGATCGTTCACCATTTTAGAATGTTTACCGCGAGAGCTTGGTACTTAACTTCAGGGTTTGACGAAAAAATTGAAAACTCTGTTGATTTAGATATTTATCTAAAATTGAGTGAAGTTGGTCCCTTCAAACACATTAATAAAATTTGTTATAACAGGGTATTACACGGCAACAATACTTCGATCAAGAATTTAGGTTTGCAGAAGAAAAACCATTTTTTAGTAGTAAATCGTTCTCTCAGCCGTCAAGGTTTAGAGCATTATAGCTATGATGCGATTGATAATGATGATGCAAGTAGACGATATATTTTTAAAAAGAATGGCGAAGCGAAACGTCATACAAGTAAAGTAAAACCTATGGGGTAAATTAGCCTTTAGTTTGGTATATTTTTATCAATGATTCCATTACATTTTGATAAGCCTCATCGTCAGGAAGCTATGTTAGCTAATGCTTTACGCTTGTGCTGTATTTGGAAAAAAAACTTTAGAAGGATGTTATGAAAAATATAACCATCGTAGGTACTGGCTATGTTGGTCTATCTAGCTCAGTATTATTTGCACAAAAACATAATGTAATTGCATTAGATATCGACGAGCAAAAAGTTGCACAAATTAATCATCGACAATCTCCTATTGAAGATAAAGAGATTGCAGATTTTTTTGCAACAAAGAGTTTAAATCTAACCGCTTGTACAGACAAAAATAAAGCCTATCAAAATGCAGATTATGTGATTGTTGCAACGCCAACAAATTATGATGTACAGAAAAACTTCTTTGATACGAGTAGTGTGGAGTCAGTAATTAATGATGTTATTGATATCAATCCCTCAGCATTAATTATTATTAAATCTACAATACCTGTTGTCTTTACTCAAGGAATTAAGGATAAATTAGGGGTTGACAATATTATTTTCTCACCTGAATTTTTAAGAGAAGGGAAAGCGTTGTATGATAATCTCCATCCTTCTCGAATTATTGTCGGTGAGCGTTCAGAAAGAGCACAAACATTTGCTAATATGCTTGCAGACTGTGCCATTAAGCAGAATATAGATATTCTTCTTACGAATAACACTGAAGCTGAGGCAATTAAACTATTTGCTAATACTTATTTAGCTATGCGTGTTGCTTTCTTTAATGAGCTTGATACTTATGCTTCTATTCGCCAATTAAATACGCAAGATATCATTGATGGCATTGCATTAGACCCCAGAATTGGCCGTCATTATAATAATCCAAGTTTTGGATATGGTGGCTATTGTTTACCAAAAGATACGAAGCAGTTACTGGCAAATTATCGTGATATTCCTCAAGAGTTGATGGTCGCTATTGTCAATTCTAATGAAACCAGAAAAAGTTTTATTGCAAATGATATTTTAAAACATAACCCTAAAACTGTTGGGATTTATCGTTTAATTATGAAATCGGGTTCTGATAACTTTAGAGATGCTGCTATTAAGGATGTTATTCTGCTTTTAAAGCAGAAAGGTGTTGATATTATTATCTACGAACCGATTTGTAGAGAAGATACATTCCAAGGCTTTAAAGTGACAAAAGATCTCAATGAACTAATAGATAGCGTAGATATTATAGTTGCTAATCGTATGATTGATGAGTTAAAAGCGGTTTCTAATAAAGTATATACGAGAGATATTTTTAATGTTGATCAGTAATCTTTTCTCTGTCTTAAAAAAAAGACAACATATTTGGAGGTTATTCAAGAAACGCCAATATGCGTTTCTTTTTGCTTTTCATCGGAATAATTTGCCTCTCTTTAAAGAAGGAATAGTCATCTGTCATTTAAAATTATTTCGATTATTTCTTATAGAACCTAAATGGAATAATTCAATTTTTTTTGTAATCGGCTTAGTAGCCACAGGTAGATTTGAAACTGCGAAAGAAAAATTGCACCTTCTGCAAAAATATGCAAGTAATCAGTTTATTATGTCTTTTTTTTTTCCCTATTTTCCAGAAGTTGTTAAGTCTATTTATGAAAAGAATGGAAAAACAGAATCTCTTTTCTTTGCAAGCCTATGTGCAACACTAAAAGATTTTAAGAAATTGAATCAAGCTTTAAAAATAAATAGTAGAAAGATCAAGAAAAATCCTCACTACTTTTTGTTAAAAAACTTTTTAGAAGATAATGAGCAAGAGCGATTAGATAATCTAAATCAATTCCTTCAATACTATGATTTGGAACCTATAGTTTTATCTAGGGAAACTAATAAGCAGTTTGTATGTCGCCTTAAAAATATTAGACACATAACTGGTATAAACAATCCTAATACAGCTATAGTAACTATTTTAGTAACTAATTATAATACTCAAGATTATATTGAAAGTACTCTACTCTCGCTACTTGAACAAAGTTATTCTAATATCGAAATTATCGTTATTGATGATTGTAGCACAGATGATAGCTGTAATATCATTGAAAAGTTAGCTCAAAAAGACTCTAGAATAAAGTTAATTACTTTGAAAAATAATGTTGGTACCTATGTTGCTAAGAATATCGGTATGTCTTATGCACAGGGAGAATTTATTACTTGCCATGATTCTGATGATTGGGCTCATCCTAGAAAAATAGAATTGCAGTTGAAGCCGTTATTGGAAAATACGCAGCTTGTGGCAACGTTTTCAAAATGGATTAGATTAGATTCAGAGGGACTACCTTATACACGCTATATTTATCCCTTATTAAGATTAAATCCATCTTCTGCATTATTTAGACGAGAAGAGATTGAAGAAAATATAGGTTTGTGGGATTGGGTAAGAGTTGGTGCTGATAGTGAATTTAATACTCGATTGCAATTATCTTTTGGATCAGATAAATATTATATTATTAACAAACCACTAACATTAGGATCCCATCGCAATAACTCATTAATGACTAATGTTGATACTGGATATATTAATGGTTTTTCTGCACAGAGAGAACAATATAGTTTTGCTTGGAATTGTTGGCATGTTAATCAGCTTAAACAAAATAAAAAACTTAAACTACCACTTTATCCTATATGTAGTTTTTATAAAAATAATTAAAATCTAATATGTATAATCTAGCTAGCTTATCATCTTCTAAAAACATACTTTTACTACAAAGCCCCATAGGCTCTTTTTTCTATCAGTTAGGGAAATGGCTGAGTAAGGAAGGCAGTTGTTCAGTTTATAAACTCAACTTTAACGCTGGGGATCGTTATTTTTATCCTTCTAATACGCCAAATACCTTTGACTATACGGCATCTAAGCAAGAGTTTTGTTCTTTTTTAGCAAACTTTGTCGAAAAATATCAAATCCAAGCCATTGTTTGTTTTGGAGATACTCGTCCTTATCATCGTATTGCAAAACAATTTTGTCTTGACAATCCTAACGTGCAATTTTGGGCTTTTGAAGAAGGTTATTTTCGCCCTGATTACATTACTTTGGGAAAAGATGGTGTAAATGATTTTTCTACTTTGCCAAGAAATGCAGACTTTTTTTTAGCTGAAGCAAAGAAACTTCCAGAACCTATTCCGCCTAAGCCATTAGCATCTGGCTTTCTTCCAATGGCAAAGTTAGCAACTAAATATTATTTATATGCTAATTGGCACAAAAAAGATTATCCTAACTATGAACACCACCGTAGGCTAGACATTTCCTATTATGTAAAATTATGGCTTAAATCAGGATTGAAGCGTGTCTATTATTACCTTAGAGATCGTCGTTTTGGTAAGAAAGTCGAGCAAGGAAAATTGGACGATTTTTTCATTGTGCCACTACAAGTTTATGATGATAGCCAGGTTAAGTATCATTGTGATTATCCCGATGTATCTGCTTTTTTAGCGGAAGTATTAGAATCATTTGCGAATTTTGCTCCTAAAAATATGAATTTGATTGTCAAGCATCATCCAATGGATAGGGGATTTTTGGATTATGGCAGTGTGATTGAGCAGTATAAAAAGCAATATCCTAATTTAGCGCAGCGAGTGTATTATATTCACGATGTGCCAATGCCAATTTTCTTACGTCGTGCGAAAGGGATGGTCACTTTAAATAGTACATCGGGCATTTCTGGCTTACTACATAATATTCCCGTAATTACGTTGGGGAGAGCCAATTATGACTTTCCAGGAATGACTTACCAAGGTGATTTAAATGACTTTTGGTGTAATACCACGCCACCGAATAAGGAAGTCTTTGATGCTTACCGAAAATTTCATCTTAATGTGACTCATATTAATGGGAGTTATTATAATAAAGTCATTTGGCCAGATATAAAGGATTAATTTCACATTTATGATTTTTCTAACCTAATAGCTTTATGTTCCCTAATCAACGCTATAAACGGCTGCGCAAAGCGCTCTAATTTAATTGCACCAACACCATTAATTTGTAGCATTTCTCGTTCTGTTGTAGGTTGATATTGTGCCATTTCTTGTAATGTTGCATCGTTGAACACAATATAAGGTGGGATATTTTCTTTGTCGGCAATTTGTTTTCGTAGGAAACGTAAGCGAGCAAAGAGAACTTTATCGTAATTTGTGACCGCACTTTTTTGAGCAACACCCTCAGTAATAGAAGAAATTCTCGGTGTTGCTAATTGTAGTGGTTGTTCGCCACGCAAAATAGGCAGTGCTTCTAATGTGAGTTGTAGAGTAGTGTTAAATTGCTCAATAACTTGTTTAACTAAGCCTAAATGAATTAATTGTCGTAACAGATTGCCAGTATTCTCGGCTACGGTCTTTGCCAATACCAAAAACGCTGAGTTGCTCATGTTGATGATCTTTAATTTTTTGATTATGAGAACCACGCAATATGGCGATCACATAAGCTGCACCAAAGCGCTGACCTACTCGATAAATCGTTGACATCACTTTTTGTGCATCTACTAAACCATCGTATTTTTTCGGCGGATCTAAACAAATATCACAGTTATTACATGGCTTTTGTCGATATTCCCCAAAATAATTGAGTAGCACTAAACGCCGACAAGTTTGGCTTTCGGCAAATTCGCCAATGGACTGCAATTTATGTTGTTCTATTTGGCGCTGTGGTGTTTCTGGTTTTTCCAATAAAATTTTCTGTAACCAAGCATAATCTGCTGGCTCATAAAATAAAACTGCTTCAGCAGGTAAATCATCTCGCCCTGCACGCCCTGTTTCTTGGTAGTAAGCTTCAATGCTACGAGGAAGATCAAAATGCGCAACAAAACGTACATTAGATTTATTAATTCCCATACCAAAAGCAATTGTTGCTACAACCACTTGCACATTGTCTCGTTGAAAAGCGCGTTGCACAAACTCACGTTGCTCATTACTCATTCCTGCATGATAAGCTTCTGCTGAAATGCCTTTTTTGCGTAAACTTTCTGCAATCCGCTCTACTTTATTGCGACTATTACAATAAATAAGGGGCTGTAGTAGATTAGCATCAATGCTATACTACAAAAATGAAAATAACTCATTGTAAATTAAAGAAATCTACTCAGAAAAAACGCCTTGAATTTTTTGTAGCAGAAGTCACCGCTAGAACGGCGGCAGATTTGTTGGAGATTCAACCCAATACCGCAGCTCTTTTTTACCATAGAATTCGGTTTGTGATTGAGCATCATTTAGCCCTTGAAGCTGATGAGGTTTTCGAAGGTAAAATTGAACTGGATGAAAGCTATTTTGGTGGTCATCGCAAGGGAAAACGAGGGCGGGGAGCTGCAGGAAAGGTGGCTGTTTTCGGGTTACTAAAACGACAAGGAAAGGTATTTACCCTTGTAGTCGAAAATACTAAAAGTGAAACGTTACTGCCTGTTATTAAAAGGAAAATTAAGCCTGACAGCTGGGTTTATACGGATACTTATCGCAGTTATGACGCCCTAGATGTGAGTGAATTTCATCACGAGCGAATAAATCATTCTGAGCTGTTTGCAGTGAAACAAAATCACATCAATGGCATTGAAAATTTTTGGAATCAAGCGAAGCGAATTCTGCGAAAATACAACGGAATTAACCGAAAAAACTTTCCTTTATTCTTGAAAGAATGTGAATTTCGGTTTCACTTTGGAACCCCAAAAGAACAACTCAAAACGTTGTGAAAATGGTGTGAAATTTAGGGCTAATCTACTACAGCCCCTATATTAATGAAATTTTTTATCTATTCTAATAGGAGCTATTATGGCTGATTTACATATTGGTAAACAAACAATTTATGAATTATTTAGCGGAATCAAGAATAAAAAATTTATAATTCCAGATTATCAAAGGCCATATAAATGGGATAAAGAGAAATGTGAAACTCTTTGGAATGATATTGAACAGTTTTCTGATACAAATCCGACTGAAGATGATTTCTATTTTTTGGGAACAATAGTTTCTTTTGAAAATGACGATAAGAATCAAGAGATTATAGATGGGCAACAAAGGATAACATCCTTTACTCTTCTGTTACGAGCGTTTTATAAGAAATTAGAAGATGCAACCAAATCAGATAATGAAATCGAAGGATTAAAGCGTCAGTTAAAACCTTGCTTGTGGAATGTCAATAAAATTTCTGGTGATGTGGATAATTACAGTGATATGAAAGTTCATTCTTTAGTTATCGATGATGAAGAAAGAGATATTTTCCATTCTATTATTGAAACTGGAAATGTTGTAGAAGAAGCTAAAGATAACTATTCTAAGAATTATAAATTTTTTAAGGAACAATGCGATAAATATGCAATGAATAATCCAACAAGATGGAAAGAATTGTATGTAACCATTTTAAATCACTGTATTATTTTACCTATTAAATGCGAATCTCAAGATACAGCTTTAACGATTTTTTCTACATTAAATGATAGAGGAATGCCTTTATCTGATTCAGATATTTTTAAAGCAAAATTATATTCTTTTCAAAAAGAAGAAGAAAAGTCTAAATTTATTGACTCATGGAAAGAAATATCGGCAATTTGCAAGAAGGGTAAAGTTTCTATAGATGAACTATTTAGATATTATAGTCATATCATTAGAGCAAGAAATGGAGATACCTCGAAAGAAATTGGATTGAGAAAATTCTATTCTCAAAATAATTATAGCCATTTAAGAACCCCAAATTTATTGCCTGAAATAAAATTGCTGGCTTTATTTTGGGAGCATATTAATTCAGATATAGAAATTAGAGATGAACTAAAGTACAATTTGTCATTTGAGTCTAGAAAATATCTTTCTTGTTTGAAATGTTATACTAATGAATACTGGAAATATGTGGTAAGTGTATTCTTTATTCGTTATAAGGACAGTTCTAATTTTGATAACATCTTCCAGGGTTTTATTAAAAAAGTTGTTTCTTATTTTTTGGTAAAATATTTGGAAGAGCCTTCCGTTAATTCGATAAAGGATGATGTTTTTAAGAATTGTGCATTGATTTTAGGTCAATTGAAAACTCCTTCCTCTGATTTAGCTGATAAAAATAGAAAATTATATGAGAAACTAGAAAATGGGTTAATTGAATTGATAAATGATCGTAAAAAATTAACTAGATCTATGCTTTTGTTGAATGCTTATCTAACTGAAGGACAAAATGATTTAATTGACGAACATGTTGAAATTGAACATATCTTCCCTAGAAAATGGCAAGATACTAATTATAATGGATGGTCTAGTAAAGATACAGAAATATATCTAGAAAAATGTGGTAATAAAATTTTGTTTGAGAAAAAGCTAAATATCCAAGCTGGTAATGGATATTTCAATCAGAAAAAAGGTAAATATGCTCAATCAAAAATACAAGAAGTACTGAACTTATCCAAATATCCAAATGAAGATTGGTTAAAGACAGATATTGAAAATAGAGATAAGGAGATTAAAGAAAGATTATTAGCTTTTTTCAAGGACAACTTAAAGTAAGTATCTTGTAGTATTTTATTTATAGATAAATACTTGCTTCTGCTTAGCATAAGCAGGTATTTTTTATGATATTACAAAAAATATTGAAATTTTCCCTTGATTTCCTCAATCTCATCCCAATATCTCGCCCGTCCGACCTAATCAATACCATAAAACGCAATGCGACATACTTTGTCGTTTGGCTGATTATACTAACGTTGTAGTTATCAGAAAGGAGTGTTTTATGAGTGAATATCAATTAACCCCGCCAACTGTTAGCCTTTATGCCGAGCGTTTAATGCTTAAAGTGTTATTTGAATATAACGGTTTTTCTTCATTTCTGGGAGATCGTGGCTGGCAACGTAATGATGTCGCTCGTGCTTTAGGGCTACCGAGCAAATTAGAAGATGATGAGAATTTTCGTTCCATTACTAAAGCACTATTGGCAGAACGTTTTGAGCAAGTGAAAAGCTTCAAAATGGGAGCGAATCAAGGATTTGATGTGGCATATCAAAATATTGAAAACATTACTAAATACCTTGAATTGAATGAAACCGAAAAACAGATTTTGCAATTTTCTTTTCATTTGCGAGCAGAAGAGGCTTTAAAAGAGTTGTTTGATTGTTTGCCGAAGTTGGATTTATCCCGTGCGGTTCTGTTTTTGGCGAAATTATTTGACATTGATCCTAAGAAAATCCGCAATGCGTTACATAAAAACAGTAAATTATTTAGTTATGGCTTGTTAGAACGCAATTATTCACCCGATCAAGTTCACGAATTTGTGCAATGGGATGATAACCTTGATTTCAATGATTTTACCATTCAGCTTGTAACCGAAAATACCTTGTTACAGCGTTGTGTGTTGGTGGCAGAGTCGCCAAAATTGGCGTTATCTCAGTTTGAACATATTGCCGAAATGCGTGAAATGATGCTCACTTATCTGCAAAATGTCGTGAAAATGCAGAAAAAAGGTGTAAATATTCTGCTTTATGGTTTACCTGGTACGGGTAAAACCGAATTTGCGACTTTGCTCGGTCAGACGCTTGAATTGCCGACTTATACAATGGCGTATATGGATAAAGATGGCGATGTGCTTGACGGTGAAACTCGCTTAGAAAATTGCCGTTTAGCTCAAAAATTGTTGGGCGATCGTCTTGCTTTGATTGTGTTTGATGAAATTGAAGATATTTTTGGTTCAGGGCTGTTTGAGCGTTCGGTCGCACAGAAAAATAAAGCGTGGCTCAATCAGTTTTTGGAAACCAATCCAATTCCGATGATCTGGATTTCAAACGATGTGAGTATGATGGACAATGCCTATTTACGCCGTTTTGATTTTGTGTTTGAAATGCCGAATTTACCTGCCGCGAATAAACAGCAGTTAATGCAAGAGCTAGTTGGCGATAAATTATCGCCTGACTATATTCGCCATTTTTCACAAATCCACGAACTTTCGCCTGCGGTCATTACCCGAGCATTGTCGGTCGTTTCCACCTTGCAACCGAATGCCGAACCACAACAATTTGCCGAACAAGCGATGAAAATCTTCAATCAAACCTTAATGGCACAAGGAATGAAGAAAATCGAACCGCTTGCCACGAACAAAGTGCTATACAATCTGGATTATGTGAGCTGTAACAGCAACATTCATAAAATCAGTGAGGGGCTGAAACGCACGAAGCAAGGGCGAATTTGCTGTTATGGCCCACCGGGTACAGGCAAAACCGCTTGGGCAAATTGGCTAGGCGAAGAACTGGGAATGCCTGTGTTGGTGCGTCAAGGATCGGATTTATTAGGTTCTTATGTGGGCGAAACGGAACGCAATATCGCCGCTGCTTTTGAGCAAGCAAAAATCAATAATATGGTATTGGTGTTTAATGAAGTGGATACCTTTTGGGGCTGAAGTAGATTAGCCCTAAATTT
>MUYB01000040.1 GCA_002015125.1 [Haemophilus] felis | reverse complement strand
CGAGCTGATAATACTCTGCCTTCTCAGTGTTCACAATTTGATGATAAACCACCTTTTCACTTAAGCTATCCATTATGACCAAAACGCCAAATTCTCGCCCAAAGAAAGTGGTATCCATAATAATATTCAAATAAGTTGAAATAGGCGATTTTAAGGCTGATTTAGGGGCTTTATCAATATATCTTTGAATGGTTTTAACGGAACATTTATATTTTAAAGCGAGGTCTTTATAGGTTTGTTTTCCTTGTGAATAATTAAACCAAATATCGCTAGGATTTAATTTCTTTTGGAAGGTAAAAGTCTTATTACAGGAAGGACATTTATAGCGTTGGATATTGTTTTTTAATCCGTGTTTATGAATAACAGTATTTTGGCAGTAAGGGCAATTTTTTGGTTCATTTTCAAAAATGTGGGTTAAAGGCTTATAGTATAAGGCTTAACTGCACTTTTTTCCCACATTTTTGTCCATTACACCAAAAATGAAAAGTTAGACTATTATTTCAAGGGCTGAGTTCTGAACTCCACAGAGCTCAGTCCTTTTAATTTCCCTTAAATATGCTCATTTTGAGCTGAAAATGCGGGAGTGTGAGTGAACGCTTTTACCATTTTGAAGATAAAACTCGATGAACTGTTGTTTGAAAGATTGATTGTATTTAGTCATAAAAAATCTGCACCTTAATAAGTTGGTTATTTAGTTCAACTTTTGGGGTGCAGATCACTTTTAGTAAAGGCTTTTCACTTTAGATTGAGGATTAATGTGTGCTAGTACTGGTTGTAGTACGGTTTGCACGTTTACGATCCGTTTCGGTTAACAGTTTTTTACGAATACGAATTGAGCTTGGTGTTACTTCAACTAATTCATCGTCGTCGATAAATTCGATAGCTTGTTCAAGACTAAAACGAACGGGTGGAACTAACACTACAGCTTCATCTTTACCTGAAGCGCGCATATTAGTTAATTTTTTGCCTTGCAAGCAGTTCACCGTTAAGTCGTTAGAACGGCTGTGAATCCCGATAATTTGCCCCTCATATACTTCCGTACCGTGGTCGATCATTAATTTTCCACGCTCTTGTAAACCAAATAAAGCATAAGCAAGGGCTTTACCTGTGGCGTTGGAAATTAATACGCCGTTTTTGCGTTGACCGATTTCGCCTGCTTTCACATCATCGTAATGACTAAAGCTTGAGTAAAGTAAACCTGTTCCTGATGTCATTGTCATAAACTCACCACGGAAACCAATTAAACCACGGCTTGGAATAACGTATTCTAAACGAGTACGACCTTTACCGTCTGGAAGCATATCTTTTACTTCACCTTTGCGGATACCTAAGGCTTCCATTACCGCGCCCTGATGTTGTTCTTCAATATCAATGGTAACTTGCTCGAATGGCTCTTGTTTATGTCCATTGACTTCTTTGTAAATTACGCGAGGGCGAGATACAGCTAGCTCATAGCCTTCACGGCGCATATTTTCGATTAACACTGAAAGGTGTAATTCGCCACGACCAGACACACGGAAGGCATCAGGATCTGGGGTTTCTTCAACACGTAAGGCTACGTTATGTACTAACTCTTTTTTGAGGCGTTCAAGAATTTGGCGCGAAGTAACATATTTTCCTTCTTTGCCACAGAACGGCGAAGTATTCACACAGAAGAACATGGTTACCGTCGGTTCATCTACGCTTAGCGGCGGTAGTGCTTCAACATTGTTAATATCACAAATCGTGTCTGAGATGTTTAAGTCGCCTAAACCTGTAATGGCAATAATATCACCTGCATAAGCGCGTTCAGTTTCGTAGCGTTGTAAGCCGAGATGGCCTAACACTTGACCGATCTTACCTGTGCGTGATTTGCCGTTAGCGTCGATAATACTGACGGTTTGATTAGGTTTCACTGAACCACGTTTAATACGTCCAATACCGATAACGCCCACATAGCTGTTGTAATCTAATTGTGAGATTTGCATTTGGAAAGGTTGTTCCAATTCCACTTTCGGCGGTTCAACGTGTTTTACAATGGCTTCAAATAACGGTGTCATATCTTCCGCTAGTGCATCATGATCTAAACCAGCTACACCATTTAACGCCGATGCGTAAATAATTGGGAAATCAAGCTGCTCGTCTGTTGCACCCAAATTTACGAAAAGATCGAATACTTGATCTACTACCCAATCAGGGCGAGCACCAGGGCGGTCAACTTTGTTGATCACTACGATAGGTTTTAAACCATGGGCAAAGGCTTTTTGTGTAACAAAGCGCGTTTGTGGCATTGGACCGTCGAAAGCATCAACAATCAACAGCACACAATCTACCATGGACATAACGCGTTCAACTTCACCACCAAAGTCGGCGTGCCCCGGGGTATCTACGATGTTGATGCGGTAGTCATTCCAATTGATAGCTGTGTTTTTAGCCAAAATGGTAATGCCGCGTTCTTTTTCCAGATCATTGGAATCCATTACGCGTTCATCGCTATCACCGCGAGAAGCTTCTAATGTGCCAGATTGTTGTAGGAGTTTGTCAACGAGGGTAGTTTTACCGTGGTCAACGTGAGCGATAATTGCGATATTACGCAATTTATTGATATCAATTTGTTGTGTCATAGCCAACTCTTTAAAAATTACAAAAAGTAACCGCACTTTAGCAAAAAATAGCATTAAAGCTAAAGTGCGGTGAAAAATCTCGCGATTATACTGTTTTTACTTAATTGAGGCTATTAAAACTTTTTCTTTTTATCACGAAGATAATGCTTAATATGGCTAGGTAGGTGTAAAAGATCTTTTATCAAGCGATAAATAAGGTTGCTACGTAATTTCTGTGTTTCAAAATAACGAGGGAAAATTTTCTGAAATTTTGCATAAGCATCAGGTAACGGAATCAAAATATCTTTAGTGTAATTTTCTTTCTTTTCAAGTTGAAAAAGCACATCAGTTTGCTTAGGCGCGATGGGAAAATAGTTGGAAAGTGGGCTACTCGGAGAGAGCGAATAAATATTTACTTGATAATGGTCTTGTAAAAATTTTAGCGCTTGTATGTCCGCATCTTGGGTATGAAATGAAGAATGGCTAACATTGTCCATAAAACTCGGCATGAGCTTGGTAATATTTTCACCTTTATGATCGAAAGCATAATTGGTGTTGCCTTCACTATAAAAATCAATTCCTGTTAAATAAATATCTTGGTAGCCAGCGGCGATAGCAACGGCACACATATACACACCAGAGGTGATGCGTTTATCTTCATAAACTTCGTTAAAACGTATGTATTGATCAAAGGCTTCCAGTTTGGAAAGATAGTCATAACCGTCGATCACATTTGGGAATAACAACTTGAAATTATTCACAATGTTTAGATCAATTAGCGGAGAACGAAAGGAGGAAATGATGAAATTTTCACATTCATATTCCTTGCGTTTATTTAACTGATTAAAGGTGTAATATTGTTCAAAAATAACGCTAGCGTTAAAAAAGGCCGCTTTAACTTTCTTACCTAGGAAGTAATGATCTTCAAAATAAAATTGATTGCAGCGAAACACATCATAATCATCGGGCAATAAACTATAGTCAATTTTTGCCAAGCTCAGCCCATTGCCAGAAATAATTACTGACTTTTTTATTTGTTCTACTATGCTACTTGCTGTGCTGTGCTGTGCTGTGTGTCCATAAATCCATAATTTCACTTAATAATCAATTGGAATGGCATTCTATCATAAAATTTATTTTCAAATAGGGATTTCTCATTGTGAGAAAAGAGTAGGTGGTGTGAAAAAAATCAGATAGAATCCGCGCCTTTAACTAACAATAAAAGGAACTCTTATGCATATTGTAAAAAATTACTTTCTCTCACGATAATTTTCTCTACCACCGCTTGTTTAAGCCTTGAAGGGATTGAGGTAGCTGGGACAAAAGCGCAACCTGGCAAACTTACAAAATTCTATTGTGAAAATGGTTATAAAGAATCTGTTAAATTACGAGATAATGGTGTAGCCAGTTTAGCCTATAGCGACGGTAAGAACAGTTACATCACTTATGTGAATAAAATGGCAAGCTCTAATGAATATGTAAACGATAAAAAAACCTTACGTTGGCAGAATAATATGGGCAAAGTGGTGTTTAGTTATCCTGATCAAAATTACGCGAGCACTAAACAACTTGCAACGACACATTGTCAGGTGCGCTAAGAAAAAAGCTTGGACATTATCCAAGCTTTTTTGCTATAGGTTGTTTAAACGTACCTGTAACCATTGTTTTTCAAGATCGGCTACAAGAGGTAGTGCTTTCTCATAATTGCCTTTGGCATTATCCTTATCACCTTTGGCTAAGAAAATATCACCAGTTAATAAGTATTTTTTTCCTTCCCAACTTGCGCCTTTTACTTGCTCTAAGGTGTTTAGTGCTGCTTCAAAGTTTTGTTGCTGAAATTGCACCGCCGCTAAACGTAAGGCGCTAACAGCACTTAATATTTCATCTTCGGACTGTTTTAAGGCTTTTTGTAATAAACTTTCAGCTTGAGCAAATTGCTGGTTTTCTACAGCTTGTTTAGCGCTATCTAACAAAGCAAGTACCGCATAAGCTGTTTTGCTGTGTTCTTTTACGAATTGTTCTACCTGAGTTGTTTTATCTTGCTCGGCATAAATTGCTTGCGCATATAATGCGGAAGTTTGTTGAATTTTATTGGTTTGATAACTTTGCCAATAATTCCAACCAAATACTGCAGCAAAGGTAACGAGAATGGTCGCAATTAAACTTTTATAGTTTTCTTTCCACCAGTTTTTTAACTCATTGAGTTCTTGTTCTTCTTCTATGGTATAAGCCATTTATTGATCCTTTTAACTATTTTGTTGAATATATTGAGCCACTTGATTAATCGGAAGAGTTTGTTGTTCTACATCATCAAGTAAATGTTTGATAACAACCTGTTGATTTTGTACTTCAGATTCTCCGATCACCAACGCAAAGGTCGCGCCACTTTTATCTGCACGTTTAAATTGCTTTTTAAAATTTCCACCGCTGCAATGTGTCATTACGCGTAACTGCGGTAAGGCCGAACGCAATTCTTCCGCGAGTTTGAATGCTGCTAAGGTGGCTCCTTCTCCCTGATAAACCATATAAACATCAACGGCTTTAGGCAGATTAATATGGGCATTCACTTCTTGCACTAATAACACTAAACGTTCTAATCCCATCGCGAATCCAACGCCTGTTGTTGGGTGGCCACCTAGTTGTTCAACTAAACCGTCATAACGTCCGCCACCACATACGGTTCCTTGCGCACCTAAGGCGCTAGTTACCCATTCAAATACGGTTTTGTTATAGTAGTCTAAACCGCGCACAAGCTTTGGATTTACTTCATATTGAATACCAACGGCATCAAGCAATGCGCAGAGTTGAGCAAAATGCTCACGACTTTCTTCATCTAAGTAATCAAGTAATTTAGGTGCATCATTTAGCACTTCCTGTAGGGTTTGGTTTTTGCTATCTAAAATGCGCAGCGGATTTTTTTCTAATCTTTCTTTTTCTTCATCGCTGAGTAAATCAATGTGCTGTTGTAAAAATGCCACTAACGCCGAACGGTAGTTTTGGCGAGCTTCGAGAGAACCGATAGAGTTAAGTTGTAAGGTAACGTGCTCAAAGATGCCTAACTCTTTCCATAAACGAGCGGTAAGCATAATAAGCTCCGCGTCAATTTCAGGATTAGGAATGCCAAAAACTTCTACCCCAGCTTGGTGAAATTGACGATAGCGTCCTTTTTGAGGGCGTTCATGGCGGAACATTGGCCCCATATACCACAGACGTTGTTCTTGGTTATAAACCCAACCATGCTCAATTGCTGCACGCACGCAACCTGCGGTACCTTCTGGGCGCAATGTGAGTTGTTCATCATTATCCCAGAATGTGTACATTTCTTTTGATACAACATCAGTTACTTCACCGATTGCTCGTGCGAATAATGGTGTGCTTTCTACGATAGGCATGCGCACTTCTGCGTAACCGTAATTTTGTAAAACAGAACGAACTTTTCCTTCTACCCATTGCCATAATGGACTTTCTGTTGGAGAGCAGTCATTCATACCACGAATTGCTTGAATTGTTTTTGCCACAATAATGTCCTATTTCTTCCGATTAAATAATTCTATTTTTAGGGTCTTTGGCCGCGACTTTAGCGCGGATTTTTGCTTCTAATTGATTGATTAAATCTTCATTATCAAAGCGTTCTTTTTGTCGTTCTCCATCAACATAATAGCCGCTTTTTTTATTACCACCTGTTACGCCTAAGTCTGAAACTAATGCTTCACCTGGGCCATTCACCACACAGCCGATAATGGAAACATCCATTGGCGTGATGATGTCTTCCAGTCGCTGTTCAAGGGCGTTAACAGTACCAATAACATCGAATTCTTGACGAGAACAAGTTGGACAGGCGATAAAGTTAATTCCTCGAGAACGAATGCGTAAGGATTTTAAAATATCAAAGCCAACTTTCACTTCTTCTACAGGATCCGCAGCGAGGGAAATTCGCATAGTATCGCCGATACCTTCCGCCAGAAGCATACCTAAACCAACGGCACTTTTCACTGCACCAGCACGAAAACCGCCAGCTTCTGTTATGCCTAAGTGGAGAGGTTGCTTAATGGCTTTGGCTAGTAGGCGGTATGCTTCCACTGCTAGAAAAACATCTGAGGCTTTAACGCTCACTTTAAATTGATCAAAGTTAAGACGGTCTAAAATTTCCACATGGCGTAAAGCGGATTCCAGTAGTGCTTCAGGTGTGGGCTCGCCATATTTTTCTTGTAGATCTTTCTCTAAAGATCCCGCGTTAACGCCGATACGAATTGGGATATTTTTATCCTTGGCGCAATCCACTACAGCACGAATACGATCTTCACGTCCGATATTGCCGGGATTAATACGTAAACAATCTACACCATATTCAGCCACTTTGAGTGCAATACGGTAATCAAAATGAATATCAGCCACCAAAGGTACGCTGACTTGCTGTTTAATTAACTTAAATGCTTCTGCAGCATCCATGGTTGGCACAGATACTCGAACAATATCTGCACCGACACGTTCTAATGATTTGATTTGTGCCACAGTGGCTTCAACATCTGTGGTGCGAGTATTTGTCATTGATTGTACTGTGATAGGAGCATCCCCACCAACAGGTACATTTCCCACATAAATTTTTGTCGATTGACGACGCTGAATAGAAGGTTTAAATGATGACATAAAATTTTATTGTAATTTGAATTTAGCCACACGCCCATCCACTTTTAAGGGATAGGCTTCGCCTTTATAGGTAATTTTCACCATACTTGGTGCACCAATAATAAGATCATAGGATTTACCTTGATTAAAACTCAAGATGTCGCCCTGTAAATACTCTTTTTGTGCAAGAATCTTTCCAGAATGATCCTTCACACTGATCCAACAATTTCCTAATACTTCAATATGTAATGCTTCCGTTGGAGCTATATTGGTAGTTATTTGTTGTTGATTTTGTACCTCATCGTTTGGATTTACCATTTCTTGTAGAACGGGTTCTGCAAGAGGAATTGCCACTGCTGCATCTTTAGCCACTTCATTATTTTCATTGTTTTCTAAGGGCGTAAGTGTGGAATTATCCACATTTAGCGTCGCTGGGATTTCATTATTTTTGGTGGTTTCGATTTCTGTAACAAGAGTTGCATTATCTGTGGAAGATTCCGTGGACGTATTCCCATCTTTGGTTGCTACATTTTCTGTGTAGTTTTGCACGAGGGTTTCTCGCTCCATATTGGATTTTTGGTAGTTTTCCCACCACCAAAGTCCTGTCATTGCACAGATAACCAAAACCACTAAAGCACTTAGTCTGCCGACCCATTTGGAATGTGATGAATATTGATTAATTGAGGTACTAGAACGAAGATTCTTGCTTAAATCGTTTTTGTGCTCTTCGCCAAAATTAATTTCATTGAGTAGGCTTTCAGGTAGCTTTAGAAATTTAGCATAGCTGCGCACATAGCCTTTCATAAAGGTAGCTGGAATGGATTTATGAATAAACTCGTCGTTTTCAATTTGTTGTAGAATTGATACGCGTAGAGATAATTGCTGTGATACTTCCTCGAGAGAAAGTGCTAATGCTTGGCGAGCTTGGCAAAATTCTGTTCCGATACTGATGTGATCGGACTGCTGAGTTGAGTTATTCATAATTTATCTTATTCAAAAATCAAAGGCTGAAGTTTAAAGTTGTAACAGGGCTTTTGCAAGAACTCTGCTCAACATAATATTCCAATAGTTTTATCCTTTAATAGGTACTGGCGACGGAAGCTAAGTGCTTGCAATTATTTAGCTAGTTAGCGCTTAGAATAGGCAAGCAGAATGATAAAAAACTATTCGTCTATATATCCTAAGCTGCGCAAAGCTCTTTCATCATCAGCCCAACCTGATTTGACTTTTACCCATAATTCTAAATGTACTTTGTTGTCAAACAAGCGTTCCATATCTGAACGAGCTTCAATACCTATTTGTTTGATCTTTTGTCCTTTATTGCCGATGACCATTTTCTTTTGACCTTCGCGTTCAACTAAGATCAAACCATTGATTTCATAAGTGCCTCGTTCATTTAGCTTAAATTGCTCAATTTCAACTGTTACTGAATAAGGTAATTCATCGCCAGTAAAGCGCATTAGTTTCTCACGAATGATTTCCGAAGCCATAAAACGTTGTGAACGGTCGCTAACATATTCTTCTGGGAAATGATGAAGTCCTTCGCGTAGCGAGCCACGAACAATTTTCTCTAGTTCATCTACATTTTTCCTTTTTTCTGCAGAAATAGGCACAATTTGTGCAAATTCAAATTTGGCGCTAATTTCGGTAATAAAAGGTAACAAATCTTCTTTATTTTTAATGTTGTCAACTTTATTAATGGCCAATACAACTGGTGATTTAGCTGCGCGCAATTTATTAAGCACCATTTCATCATCATCATTCCAATGAGTACCGTCCACAACAAAAATAATCAAATCGACATCGCCAATGGCGCTACTTGCTGCACGATTCATTAGGCGATTAATGGCTCTTTTTTCTTCGATATGTAATCCGGGGGTATCTACATAGACCGCTTGATAAGCACCTTCCGTATGAATACCGACAATGCGGTGGCGAGTGGTTTGCGCTTTGCGTGATGTGATAGAAATTTTTTGTCCCAATATTTTATTGAGTAGAGTTGATTTACCTACATTTGGGCGACCGACGATAGCAATAAAGCCACAGTAGGTTGTTTGGTTAAGATTTTGTTCAGTCATTTTGAATAAGTTCTTGTAAAATTTTTTCTGCTGCCATTTGTTCCGCTTTGCGTCGACTTGATCCCGTACCGATAAAAATTCGTTCATCATTGTCTATTTGGCATTGTACAGTAAATATTTGGCAGTGGGCTTCCCCTTTGATGTCCACAACTTGATAAGTGGGCAAGGGGAGACGTTTTCCCTGTAGATATTCTTGTAAACGAGTTTTAGGATCTTTTTGATTGTCGCCGGGTTTAATTTGCGCTAATAGCGGTTGATACCAGCTTTGAACAATTTGGCGAACTGTATCTAAATGGCTATCTAAGCAGATTGCACCAATAATGGCTTCAACACCGTCTGCAAGAATAGATTCTCGGCGATAGCCTCCACTTTTTAACTCACCAGTGCCTAATGATAGGTAATCACCTAATTCGAATTGACGAGCCAAGATAGCTAGCGTTGGCTCACGAACAAGACTAGCTCGCATTCGAGTTAGCTCTCCTTCATTGCATTTAGGAAATTGATGAAACAGAGCTTCCCCAATAATTAGGTTTAAGATTGCATCTCCAAGAAATTCTAAACGCTCATTATTTTGCGCGGCGGCGCTACGGTGTGTTAGCGCCTGTTTTAATAGTGCAAGCTGTTTAAATTCATAACCGAGCTTACGCTGTAAACGGTCTATATTTGCAATCATTTGTCTTATTTAATTTCGGTAAAGAAACGATTGAAGCGAATTCCTGTAGGAAACTCACCTTGTTTTTTATCAAGACTTAGCCAAATGTAAGTGGCTTTGCCAACGATATTTTTTTCTGGTACAAAACCCCAAAAACGGCTATCGGCGCTATTATTGCGGTTATCTCCCATTACGAAATAATGTCCTTCAGGCACGACCCATTCGGTTACATAATTTTGTTGAGAGCGATAAGCTTGATAACGGAATCCTTCAGAAATCGGTTCTGGATACCAGTGAATTTGATGGTTTACATCGCCGCTCTCCGTACTTTCTAGTGGGCTTGGTCCGTACAAATATTCGCCTTTTTGGTTTTGACCCATTAGGAATTTAAATTCATCATTTGCTTTTGGTTCAGAATAAGTGAACTGTTTTACTTCACAATTTTCACTGCATTCTTTACCGTCTTTTCCATAAATTAAGGTTAAATGACGAGTATATTCGTTGTATTGAACGCGATCCCCTGGTGTTCCTACAACACGTTTAATGTAGTCGAGGTTAGGCTCTTCGGGGGCTTTAAACACGATAACATCACCGCGCTGTGGTTTACCCGTTGCAATTAAGGTATTTTGCAACACAGGATCTTTTACTCCATAAGCGTATTTTTTCACCAAAATGAAATCACCAATTCGTAAAGTGGGCTCCATTGATGGCGAAGGAATTTGGAATGGTTCAAATAAAAATGAACGTAAAATCAACACGAAAGCTAACACAGGGAATAAAGAGGAAATAAATTCTGAACCTGCTGAAATAGGTTCAATTTTACTTTTTTCTTCTTCACTGAGGGTTTTACCGCTGCGTTGTTCTGCTCTGGCGATTTGTCTTGCTCGTTTAGGCAGGACAGAAAAACGATGATAAATCCATAAGATCCCAGATACTAAAGTGAGGATAATCAATAAAATAGAAAATGTATTAGGTAATGCTAAGTAGTCTAAAAATTTCCAAAGTGCAAAACAAACCGCTAACAAAATGAGCGTAAATAAGTTAGACATAAATTGACCTCTTATTTGTCTTTTCCAACGTGTAAAATAGCTAAAAACGCTTCTTGTGGGACTTCAACGTTACCCAAAGACTTCATTCGTTTTTTACCTTCTTTTTGTTTCTGTAATAGTTTTTTCTTACGGCTAACATCACCACCATAACATTTTGCTAATACGTTTTTACGCAATTGTTTTACTGTGGAACGGGCGATAATGTGGTTACCAATTGCTGCTTGAATCGCAATATCAAATTGTTGGCGTGGAATTAATTCACGCATTTTTTCCACTAATTCGCGGCCTCGGTAAGGTGCGTTATCTTTATGTACGATTAAGGCTAAAGCATCTACACGCTCGCCGTTGATCATAATATCAACACGAACCATATCTGCTGCTTGGAAGCGTTTGAACCCATAATCTAAAGAAGCGTAGCCACGAGAGGTAGATTTGAGGCGGTCGAAGAAATCTAATACCACTTCTCCCATTGGGATCTCGTAGGTTAGGGCAACTTGGTTACCGTGATAAACCATGTTCGTTTGTACGCCACGTTTTTCTACACAGAGTGTAATTACATTACCTAAATAAGCCTGCGGTAATAACATATTGCATTCCGCAATTGGCTCACGAATTTCGGCAATATTATTTAGCGGCGGTAATTTTGAAGGGCTATCCACATAAACAACCTCACCGTTAGTTTGTTCCACTTCATATACTACGGTTGGGGCAGTGGTGATTAAATCAAGATCGTATTCACGTTCCAAGCGTTCTTGAATGATTTCCATATGTAATAAACCTAAGAAACCACAGCGGAAGCCAAAACCTAGCGCCGTTGAGTTTTCTGGCTCGTAGAATAAGGATGCATCATTTAAGCTGAGTTTGCCTAGGGCATCGCGGAATGCATCATAATCATCAGAACTAATCGGGAATAGCCCCGCATACACTTGCGGTTTAACTTTTTTAAAGCCCGGTAATACAGAGGTTGCTGGATTGTTATGTGAGGTTAGGGTATCGCCTACAGGTGCGCCTAAAATATCTTTAATTGCGCAGACAACCCAACCTACTTCACCACAATTTAATAGGGTTGTATCAACTTGTTTTGGCGTAAAAATCCCTAGTCGATCCACATTATAGGATTGTCCTGTGGACATCACTTTAATTTTATCGCCTTTGCGTAAAGTACCGTTTTTGATGCGAACTAAAGAAACAACGCCCAAATAGTTATCAAACCAGGAATCGATAATTAATGCTTGCAGTGGTGCATTAGGATCACCTTCTGGTGCAGGAATCTTGTGAACAATTTCTTCAAGTACATCTTCTATCCCCACACCTGTTTTAGCAGAGCAGCGTACCGCATCTAAGGCATCAATCCCAACAATATCTTCTATTTCTTCTGCTACCCGTTCAGGATCTGCGGCAGGTAAGTCAATTTTGTTCAAAATTGGCACAACTTCTAAGTTCATTTCAATGGCGGTATAGCAGTTTGCTAAGGTTTGCGCTTCCACGCCTTGACCTGCATCTACCACTAACAATGCACCTTCACAAGCCGCTAAAGAACGAGAAACTTCATAGGAAAAGTCAACGTGTCCTGGGGTGTCAATAAAGTTTAGTTGATATGTTTCACCGTCTTTGGCAGTGTAATTTAAGGTTACACTTTGTGCTTTAATTGTGATGCCACGTTCACGTTCAAGATCCATCGAATCAAGAACCTGTGCTTCCATTTCTCGATCTGATAGGCCTCCACAGGTTTGAATTAAACGATCCGATAAAGTAGATTTCCCGTGGTCAATATGTGCAATAATTGAGAAGTTACGAATATTCTTCATAAAGTAGTAATCTGATTAATAATTAAAGAATGAGTTTATGTAAATTAGAATTGCGAGATTGTACCTGAAATAGCTTGTTATCGCTATAGAGTGATAGAAATTAACCTAGTAATTTAATCAAGCTTGCAACTAGGTAGTTGATTCTTGTTATTTTCAATGATTTGTGAAAATTAGGCATAAAAAAAGTGCCTCAAATGAGGCACTACTCGGAAAGCAAAATATTCAGGCTACTAATTGTAGCACTTATTCTTAGTTGCGTTGAAGGTTACTTAAATATCCCACACCATACAAATGGTTAATTTTAATTATGTGAGCAACTTCACGATTTTTTTGAAAATTTTGCTATCCTGTTTGTTAATTATTATGCGTGGCAGGTTGCACAAGCAGCGCCCAACATCCAAACAAGTTTTTCTTGTTCTTTGATATAATCGCTCATTTGTGAAGCTGTACCTTCATCATCTACATCACCAGCAAGGGCTAGAATTTCACGTTGTTGTTTTAATAACACTTTAAAACCTTCTAAAGTGCCTCTTAGACAATCTTTAGCATCGCTTACCGCGATATCTTCTTTGATGGTCGCTTGACTTAAATATTGAGTAAATGCGTTATTTGGAGTGTATCCTAACGTAAGAATACGTTCTGCAAGCTCATCTACTTTTACTACTAAATCGCTGTAGATTTCTTCAAATTTTGCATGTAATTCAAAGAAATTCACGCCTTTAATATTCCAGTGGTAACCACGAACATTGGTGTAAAAAACCTGATAGTTTGCTAATAAAGCATTAAGTTCTGCTGCTAATTTTTCTGATGAGGTTGCGCATAAACCGATTGAGTTTGTAGCCATAGTATGTATTTTCTCCATAAATTATATATTTGTTAAGTTAGATTAATAACAGTAAGACGTATTATTAATGCGGTTATTCTAGTCATTTTATCATTCAATGTACAATGGTTATAAGTAATAAGTCTGATAGGATTTAATAATTAATCATCAAAAACAAAGAGGTTATTTTTATCAAATAACAATCGCTAACTCATTTAGAAATACCAGTGATCAAGCAGCAAATTTCATCGTATTGCGAGGCTTTATTTGATGAATTGTACTTGTAACAGTACCTATAATGGGTAGGTCTAGCCAGTTATCTGTTCTAATATTATTTAAGCTTGAGTCCAAAGAAAGAAAAACAAACTCGTTATTTTGGTAGGAAATAAACTCATAAAGTTGGAATTCTTCTCTTTGCTCTAATACAACAATATCGCCAATAGAAAGGGCATCATGTTTTTCCACTACAAGCATATCGTGCATTTCAATTCCCCAAGCCAGCATATTAGAATTAGTCACCCGAATAAAGCAGGTGTTTTGAGGGCGTTTTATACAGTATAAATTTAAATCTAACTTTTTACTAAAACGAGAAGTTGTGGTTTGTTGCTGATCATCAAAAAATGGAATAGGAACATAAGACAATGCTTGATTTGATTCCAAAAAAGTAGTTTTAGCATAACTCATAGCAGTTTCCTTTATAACAAAGACTGTTTATTTATACAGTTGTAATTTACTGTTGTTATATACAGTTGTCAAGTGCTAAAAATCACATTTTTATACAAATATTGAATAAATAAGATTCACTTTGAACTTTGATGATTTATATATAATTCTAATTAATGTGAATTTTTTTAGAAAAAAACTATTAAAAAGGTGAGAAAATGAGGTCTTTTTGAAAAATTTTTAGGGCTATTTTAAATTTTTCAGATTTTTAATTTTCCATATTTGCTTTCAAAAAAAATTGAGCTATCTTGAGCTGGCTTAGGGGGATCAGAACTACTCTGATCCGGAGTTTTACAGCAAGTAAAGTTGCACAACATTAATGTGATTAAATTATGAATACATCTCGTTTTTTTAGCTTATTTTTCCAAGGTAACTTGGTTAAACGTATTTTTATCGGATTGGTTTTGGGGATACTCGTTGCCTTAATTACGCCTTCTTTACAAAATTCATTAGGTTTTAACCTCGCAGAAAAAGTCGGTGTGCTTGGAACCATTTTTGTTAAATCATTGCGTGCTGTTGCGCCGATTTTGATTTTTGTTCTTGTTATGTCAGCACTAGCAAACAAAAAAATTGGCACAAAAAGTAATATGAAGTCTATCGTTGTACTTTATCTTTTAGGTACTTTCTTAGCTGCCTTAGCCGCGGTGATTGCTTGTTTCTTATTCCCAACCACTGTTGCTTTAGCGACACAGGAAGATGTTACTTCAGCACCTCAAGCGGTAACTCAAGTATTATTAACCTTAGTGTTGAACGTTGTAGATAACCCACTAAATGCTTTATTTAAAGCGAATTTCGTGGGTGTGTTAGCTTGGTCAATTGGCTTAGGTTTAGCGCTACGTCATGCTTCAGATGCTACAAAAAATATGATTACTGATTTAGCAGAAGCTGTCTCTAAAATTGTTTATGTGATTATTTCTTTTGCACCGATTGGCGTATTTGGCTTAGTAAGTGAAACCCTTGCGGATAAAGGATTACAAGCATTAGGTGGTTATATTCAATTATTAGCGGTGTTAGTTGGCACAATGTTATTTGTGGCTTTCGTGGTAAACCCAGCTTTAGTATTTTGGAAAATCCGTCGCAATCCGTACCCACTTGTGTGGACTTGTGTACGTGAAAGTGGTGTAACTGCATTCTTTACTCGTAGTTCTGCGGCAAATATTCCAGTGAATATCAACTTATCTAAACGTTTAGGACTAGATGAAGAAACCTATTCTGTTTCTATTCCATTAGGTGCAACTATTAATATGGCTGGTGCAGCAATTACTGTAACGATTTTAACCTTAGCGGCGGTAAATACCTTAGGTATTGAAGTGTCATTCTTTAGTGCCCTGTTGTTAAGTGTCGTGGCGAGCATCTGTGCTTGTGGTGCTTCAGGTGTTGCGGGTGGTTCATTGTTGCTTATTCCATTAGCTTGTAGCTTATTCGGAATTTCTGATGATATTGCGGCTCAAATGATTGGAGTTGGTTTCATTATTGGTATTTTACAAGACTCAACTGAAACCGCGTTAAACTCATCTACTGACGTATTATTTACCGCCGCGGTAAGTATTGCCGAAGAAGGTAAAAAAGCTTAATCATACTTTTGGGTTTTACTGAAAACGGACTTTAGAGCCCGTTTTTTGTTGCTTATTTATTTTGGTAAATCGTGTGCAAAATGCCTTGTTATTTGTTAGACTTTCCGACATTTTGTAACTGAAATATCAATGTTTTTCGGAGGATTTTATGGACTTTTTCGATGGCTTGCCGATTGCCACGGTTTTATTTCTTGGCTTGGTTGTTTTAGTGTTGTATTCCACGTTGAAAACGGTGCCGCAAGGGTTTCACTGGACCATTGAGCGTTTTGGGCGTTATACCCGAACGCTGACGCCAGGGCTGAATTTTGTGGTGCCTTTTATTGATCGTGTGGGGCGGAAAATCAATATGATGGAGCAAGTGTTAGACATTCCCTCTCAAGAAGTGATTTCAAAAGATAACGCGAATGTTTCTATTGATGCAGTGTGTTTTGTACAGGTGATTGATGCGCGTAATGCCGCTTATGAAGTGAATCACTTGGAACAAGCAATTATCAATCTTACGATGACAAATATTCGAACAGTCCTTGGTTCAATGGAGTTAGATGAAATGCTTTCACAGCGTGATTCCATTAACAGTCGTTTATTGTCTATCGTCGATGAAGCAACTAATCCTTGGGGTATTAAGGTAACTCGTATTGAAATTCGTGATGTACGCCCCCCGCAAGAATTGATTGCTGCGATGAATGCGCAAATGAAAGCGGAACGTAATAAACGTGCTGATATTTTGGAAGCCGAAGGGGTTCGTCAGGCAGAAATCTTGCGTGCGGAAGGTGATAAACAAGCGCGCATTTTAAAAGCGGAAGGTGAGCGTCAAGAAGCTTTCTTACAAGCAGAAGCTCGTGAGCGTGCCGCAGAAGCTGAAGCGCGAGCAACACAAATGGTATCTGATGCTATTGCGCATGGCGATACGAAAGCGATTAACTATTTTATTGCACAAAAGTACACAGAGGCCTTAAAAGAAATTGGCGGTGCGGAGAACAGTAAAGTTGTGTTGATGCCGCTAGAGGCAAGTAACCTCGTGGGATCAATTGCAGGTATTGCAGAGTTGTTAAAAGCAGATAAAAAAGCGTAGTGAGGTAGGCAATGGACTGGCTTAGTCATTGGAGCTTATGGCATTGGATCGTTTTAGGTTTAGTGCTGTTGAGTGCGGAAATTTTTATTTCAGGCGTATTTCTACTCTGGTGGGGATTAGCTGCGTTAGCCATCGCCGTTATTGATTTTTTTATCCCAAATCTATCCTTAACAACTTTGTTTATTAGCTATGCTTTATTGGCCATATTATTCACCCTCTTGTGGTGGAAATATCAGCACAAAAAGGATTCTCAAGATCAAGCTAAAACTTCCTTAAATCAACGAGATCACGCTATGCTAGGTTGTAAAGGGAAAGTGCAAGAAATGTCAGAAAGCGGCATCGGTCGAGGTTATTTTGGCGATACTACTTGGCGTATCCAAGGTATAGACTTGCAAGCTAATGATCTTATCGAAGTTATCGCAGTTGATGGCATTACCTTACAAGTGAAAAAAGTGAACTAGAAAAATGAATCATTTAATTATTTTTGCTCATCCAAATGGGCAAGGTAACGAACCGAAAAGTTTAAATCATAGTATTCTTAAGCAAGTTATTTTGGCAAGTGAGAATGTAGGGGCAGAAACTATTGTGCGTGATTTATACGCATTGAATTTCCAAGCAATCCTTTCTCAACAGGAAATTCAAGCCTCTTTTCAAGGCATCATTGCGGTGGAAATTCAACAAGAACAAGAGTTGATAAAACAAGCAGATTTAATTACCCTCATTTATCCTTTATGGTGGATGGGCTTTCCTGCAATTTTAAAAGGCTATCTTGATCGAGTATTGACTTACGGTTTTGCCTATAAAACAGAAGGGGGGGCTTCCGTTGGATTGTTATCGAGTAAGAAAATGCAGCATTTTGCGACCTTGGGTAACAGCTATGAAAAGTATGAAAATTTAGGTTTTATTCAATCATTACAAGATTGTTTGGTGAATGGATTGTTTAATTTTTGTGGTATTACGGATATTCAGCAATGTTTTTTTGGGGAAGTATATGCGAAAAATAACGAGGAAATCGCACAACTTTTACAGCAGGTTTTTGCTCAAACACAACAAAATCTAATTTCACTTGTAGAGAATGTCAATGAGTAGCCCAACCCAACCGAATAATTTTTCTCTCATTAGTCGTTTGTTTGGTAATTTGTTTTATCGTTCTCCACAAGATCCTATTTTGGCTAATGTGTTTGATTGGCTTGTGCAGCAAGGTTTAACCTCCTTGTGGGGGGCGGAAATGGATAAAATACATAAGCAAGCTTTATCCAGTTTACAAATGCCTCTAGACTTAACGGTGTTAGCACAGGAATATTATAAGCTCTTTGGAACAGCGGAAAGCGAAGCGAAGATTAATCCTCGTTTATCGAATTATGGCATTGATGTTGCTAAGTTTATCGCCTTTCGTCAAAGTCTAGGCTTACCAGAACTGGAAAATGCTGATCATTTTGCATTATTGCTATTAACGGCTTCTTGGATTGAGGATAATCGAGATTCTACGCAAGCACAAAAAGAATTATTTGAGCAGTTTTTGTTACCTTGTGCAGGTCAATTTCTTAGTCAAGTGGAAACAAAAGCCAGTTTACCCTTTTATCGCTCCCTAGCCTTGCTGTGTAAAGACATTCTTATGGAAATGTCAGATGAGCTAGAAGAAAGCGAAGCTTAATTTTTAATCCTCATTTTAATAAGGAGCACTTATGTTAAACATTGTTTTTCTTGATAGTACTGCCATTCCAAAGCATATTCCGATTCCTAAACCTGATTTTCCTCATCAGTGGACGGAATATGAGCATACTGGAGCTGAACAGGTGATTGAGCGTATGAAAGATGCTGATATTGCGATTACGAGTAAAGTGGTATTTAGTCGTGAAGTCATGAAGCAACTACCTAAATTAAAACTCATTGCTATCACGGCAACAGGTACAAACAATGTGGATCTTGTGGCGGCGAAAGAGTTAGGAGTCGCCGTTAAAAATGTCAGTGGTTATTCATCAACTACTGTACCTGAACATGTTTTAGGATTTATCTTCGCATTGAAGCACAGCTTAACGAGTTGGTATCGAGATCAATTATCCGCAAAATGGGCAGATTCTAAGCAATTTTGTTATTTTGACTATCCAATTACCGATGTAAAAGGCTCTGTACTGGGGATTGTTGGGAAAGGTTGTTTAGGTTCTGAAGTTGGGCGTTTAGCAACAGCGTTAGGCATGCAAGTGATTTATGCAGAACGTCCTGATGCAACAGAAATTCGAGAAGGTTATACCGCTTTTGTAGATGTGCTAAAACAAGCAGATATTTTAACCCTACATTGTCCATTAACGGAAACCACACAAAATTTAATTAACATTCAAACTCTCGCCTTGATGAAAAAAGGGGCTTTGCTAATTAATACTGGGCGTGGTCCACTTGTGGATGAGCAAGCATTAGTTGATGCATTGAAAAGCGGACATCTTGGTGGAGCAGCAGTAGATGTATTAGTTAAAGAGCCACCTGAAAAAGACAACCCAATTATTCAAGCAGCAATGGAATTGCCAAATCTAATTGTAACGCCACATATTGCTTGGGCTTCAGATAGTGCAGTAACGACTTTAGTGAATAAAGTGAAACAAAATATTGAAGATTTTGTTGCGCAAGAATTAGGCTAACCATTATTTTAACCCAATGCTGTTAGATTAATCTGGCAGCATATTTTTTTAGAGAATTATGGGATTTTCAGTTCCTTTATTTATTGCCACACGTTATTGGCGTGCAAAAAGTACAGATCGTTTTGGACGGTTAGTTACAAACTTAGCTAGTATTGGGATCGTGCTTGGTGTAGCGGCGCTCATTGTTATTCTATCGGTAATGAATGGGCTAGAGCGTTATCAAAAACAGCAAGTGTTAAAACATATTCCTCATGCCATTATGATGCCAGCACAAGGCAAAATCAATTTACAGCAAGAGACGTTGAGTGTACCAAATTTCGTTGTGAAATCAGTGCCTATCAATCAGAATCAGGTGATTTTACAAACTAGCGCCGGAGTAAGTGCAGGAAGTGCCATTGGCATTCAACAATTTAGCGATGATGAGATGTTGCTTGATTTTGTGCAGCAAGATTTTGATTCATTATTACCTTCGGGTGCATTTAATCTATTGGTTGGGCAACGTTTAGCTGCGAGTTTAAGGCTACAAGTCGGCGATAAGATCCGTGTAATGATGACTGAAAATAGCCAAT
The DNA here is from genome assembly GCA_002015125.1 of [Haemophilus] felis. GTDB lineage: Bacteria > Pseudomonadota > Gammaproteobacteria > Enterobacterales > Pasteurellaceae > Pasteurella > Pasteurella felis. The sequence continues at coordinate 44,353 of MUYB01000040.1, read as the reverse complement.
ATACGCCTTTTGGTCGCGTGCCTATGCAACGTTTATTTACGGTGAGTGGAATTTACGATGGACAATCGGAAGCCGAAAGCTACACGGTTTTTGCGCATATTGCGGATTTAGGACGTTTGATGCGCATTCCTGCACAACAGGCTCAAGGATATCGTTTATTTTTACAGGATCCTTTCCAAATCACCCAATTGCCGGATTTTTTCCCAAGCTCAAAATGGCAAATTGTAGATTGGCGTAAACAAAAAGGGGAGTTTTTCCAAGCGGTGCGTATGGAAAAAAATATGATGGGCTTATTGATTAGCTTACTGATTATTGTGGGCATATCTAATATCGTTACTTCTTTGAGTTTAATGGTTGTGGATAAACAAGGTGAGATTGCTATCTTACAAACTCAAGGATTGAATAAAATCCAAATCAGCAAAATTTTTATGTATCAAGGTAGTTTAGTCGGTATTGTAGGAACTTTCTTTGGCGTGCTCTTAGGCATTCTGTGTGCTTTGAATTTAGATAGCTTGGTTAGTCTTGTTAGCCCAGAGCTTTATTTACCTACTTTATTAGAAACTGAACAGATTCTCTTTATCATTGGATTTTCTTTAATATTATCTTTTATTTCGACTATTTATCCTGCATATCGCGCAGCCAAAATTGAGCCTGCGGAAGCGCTACGATATGAGTAGGGGAGCTGATTTATGCAACACTTTTTATTATCTTGCCAACAGGTAAACAAATTTTACCAAGAGGGAAACCAGCAAACGCAGATTTTGAAAGATGTTAACTTTGCTATGAATGCAGGGGAATTGGTGGCTATCGTCGGTAGCTCAGGGTCAGGGAAAAGCACCTTATTGCATCTGCTTGGTGGTTTAGATCAAGTTTCTAGTGGCGAAGTGTTTATTCAAGGTCAATCATTACAACAAGCAAATAGCGAGCAATTAGCAAAACTACGCAATCAATATTTGGGATTTGTTTATCAGTTTCATCATTTGATGGCGGATTTTTGTGCCTTAGAAAATGTCATGATGCCTATGTTAATTGGTGGAAAAAATAAAACAGAAGCGAAGGATCGCGCAGAAAAAATACTGTCGGCGGTAGGGCTATCTCATCGTATTAGTCATCGACCTTCTGCATTATCTGGAGGCGAAAGACAACGGGTTGCCATTGCGCGAGCTTTGGTTAATCAACCTGCATTAGTTCTTGCTGATGAGCCTACAGGAAACTTGGATCGCAAAACTACAGAAAGTATTTTTGAACTGATTCAACAGCTCAATCAAGAACAAAATATTGCCTTTTTGTTAGTTACTCATGATTTGAATTTAGCGGAGAAATTGAACCGACGTTACGTAATGCACGACGGTGTTTTGCAAGAGGCGACCTTATGATGCACGCTTTTTTTATTAGTTGGCGTTACCAACGCAGTAAACAAAAAAATCGTCTAGTTACTCTTATTTCTACATTTTCGAGTATTGGTATTGCTTTAGGCGTTGCTGTGCTCATTTTAGGTTTAAGCGCGATGAATGGATTTGAGCGCGAGCTAAATAATCGTATCCTTGCTGTCGTTCCACAAGTTGAAGTGATGGCTTATCCTGATGAAAATGGGCAGCAAACTCTTCATAATTGGCACGCTTTACAACAACGTTTGTTAGATCATCTCGATATTGTTGGCATTGCTCCTTTTGTTCGTTTCACTGCTTTAGTGGAGAATGGGAGTAAGTTAAAGGTGGTGGAAGTGAAGGGAGTAGAAAAATCTTCCCAAGATCAAGTCAGTCAGCTTGGCCGTTTTGTATTAAACAATCAATGGCGGAATTTTAATTCAACATCAGGATTAATTTTAGGCTATGGCATCGCTAAAGAGTTAAATGTGCAAGAAGGCGATTGGGTAAGTTTGCTTATTTCTCAAAGGAATGGGGAGCAACAATTAAGTCAGCCTGTTCGTCATCGTGTACAGGTCAGTGGGGTATTGCGTTTAGATGGATTACTCGATCATAGTTACGCTTTATTACCGCTTGAGAGAGCACAACAGTTTTTGAATTTACTACCAGAACAAGCTAATGGCATTGAGTTAAAAGTCAGTCAGCCGTTTGAGGTACAGAAAATTCAATACCCAAGTTTACAGGATTACTCTCAACCGCTTTACGCTAAACATTGGATCGCTAAATTCGGTTATATGTATAAGGATATCCAACTGATTCGCACAGTGATGTATATTGCCATGGTATTAGTTATCGGCGTCGCTTGTTTTAATATTATTTCCACATTGATTATGGCAGTGAAAGATAAGCAAGGCGATATTGCGATTATGCGTACCCTTGGCGCAAATAACCGTTTTGTTAAGCAGATTTTTATCTGGTATGGTTTGCAAGCTGGTATGAAAGGGTGTTTAATTGGACTCTTTTTTGGCGTGCTATTTGCCTTGAATTTAACGGAAATAATGCGAGGCATCGAAACGCTGTTTAACATAAAATTTCTTTCCGACGGCATTTATTTTGTGGATTTCCTTCCCAGCGAATTGCATTGGCAAGACGTCGGATTAGTTTTCATTTGTGCCTTAATACTGAGTTTAATTGCAAGTTTATATCCAGCACATCGAGCTGCGAAATTAGCACCAGCACAAGTATTAAGTGGACACTGATTTTTTTCATCGCACCTTTGTGCATCTTAATGAGTTGTAACTATGGCTGAATACAAAAGTAAAATTAACATTGAAAATGACGACGAACGCATTCAACGCATTGAACAGGTGTTACCGCCAGTGGCGTTATTAGAGCGTTTTCCTGCCAGTAAATTGGCGGTGGAGTTGGTGAAACAAACACGACAACACATTCATCAAATTATTCATCAACAAGATGATCGTTTGTTAGTGGTGATCGGACCTTGCTCTATTCACGATCCTAAATCAGCGTTGGAATACGCACAGTGCCTTAAAAAAATGCGTGAAAAATACGCCGACAGTCTCGAAATTGTGATGCGTGTTTATTTTGAAAAACCGAGAACGACGGTGGGCTGGAAAGGGTTGATCAACGATCCTCATTTAAATGGCACTTATGCTCTTAATGACGGTTTGCGAATGGCGAGAAAATTATTATCGGATATTAACGATCTCGGCATACCGACGGCTGGGGAGTTTTTGGATATGATCACGCCGCAATACCTCGCAGATTTTATGAGCTGGGGGGCGATTGGGGCGAGAACCACGGAATCGCAAGTTCATCGTGAGTTAGCCTCGGGATTATCCTGTGCGGTGGGCTTTAAAAACGGCACTAACGGCGGCGTAAAAATCGCTCTCGATGCCATTGGTAGTGCACAATCGCCGCATTATTTCCTTTCTGTAACCAAATTCGGACATTCCGCTATTGTATCTACCAAAGGCAACAGCGACTGCCACATTATTTTGCGAGGGGGCGAAAATGGACCAAACTATGACGCCGCTTCCGTCAACGCCGTTTGTGCAGACATTGAAAAAAGTGGTCGTATTCCACACGTGATGGTGGATTTTAGCCACGCTAACAGCAACAAACAGTTCAAAAAGCAGCTTGAAGTGTGCGACGACGTTAGCCAGCAAATTGCTCAAGGTTCAACGCAAATTTTCGGCGTAATGATTGAAAGTCATTTAGTGGAAGGTCGCCAAGACCTCGAAGAGGGCAAACCGCTCACCTATGGGCAAAGCATCACCGACGCTTGTATTGGCTGGGAAGACAGCGAAACGGCGTTGGCACAACTAGCAGCGGCGGTGAAATCTCGTCGTGCTCAGACAAAATAGGCATTGCTATTGCTTTGTATCCTGATTGCCACACAAAGTAAGCATAAAAAAATGGAGGTTGAGCCTCCATTTTTTGTATGTTTTTCGTTGATTTTCAATCAATTAGAACTTCATATTAAAGCCTAAGTTTAATTGATAGGAATTTCTGTAACCGTTGCCTACATAGTTATCCACATCAACATACAGGCTGGCATCTTTTGAAATATGAGATTTTACGCCTAATCCCAAAGTTGCCCAAGTGCCTTTACCTTCGGTGTTAAATTTTGTTACACCCACAGAACCAGTACTTCTTGCCAAAAATTCTTTGTTTAGCTCAACTTTGCCGTAAATATCAAATTTTTGTGAAGCAAGACTGTAATTTATTTTTGCACCAGCGGTTGCGATAAGGGAGTTAATAGGCTTCACATAAACAGGCAATCTATTTTTCTTAAAGTTGCTTGCACTAATGTGAGAGTAAGTTAACTGTGCTTTTGGCTCTAAAGAAAGGTTGTTCGGTAATAGGAATAAGTGGCTGTAAGCAAATGCTGTAGAATAAACGGTGTTGTTGTATTTTTCTGCATCGGTTAAGGCAACTGAAGATCTTCCCACACGAACTAATAAATCAAAATAGTGGTCAGAAGGTGTTTCGTAAGAACTGTATAAGGTTAAACCATAGGCGTTATTCACTAATTTATCCGTACCGATTTCTCCTTTATTGCGATCAAAATCCAACGCGGCTCCTACTCTTAAAGTGCCGTTGAGAGTTTGCAGCGGCTGATCATAACCTAAAGAAATTCCCCAAGTGTTCACTTTGCTTTGATTGCGTTGGTTGATTCGTGCGTATTTGCTATTCACCCACAAACCGCTTTTTTCTGTTGCGGTGGCAAGCATTGTGCCTAAACTTGCGGTGTGATTTGCGGTGCTGCGGCTAGAGCGAAGATTGCCTAAACGACCGCTCACATTGCTTAGTGCGACGCTAGTACTAGCGGCTGTCGCCGTGGTCGTGCCGCCAACGGCTAAAACGGTTTGTGTTTTTTGTTTTGCAATGACTTCATCGGGTACGTTGAAATCACCTGTTTTGAGTTCTTTACCAGTGGCGGCAATGGTTTCGTCAGAAATATTTGGTTTAATAGCATCTGTAACAGACTTTGGAGTTTCAGCGGTAATTCGCTCTTCTTCTGGGCTCTCGTCAAGGATTTCAATTTCATCTTCACTCTCAGCCTCACTCTCTTTGTCTCCATTTTTAGCTGGCGAATTTTCTTCTGTGTTTTTATTTTCTTCAGGTTGAGGAATAGGATCGGTTTCTTTAAGTAATGTTTTACCAATTTTTGTAATCTCTTCATTTGAAATATTTGGTTTTGTATTTTCAGTTACTTCAACTGGTGTTGTTTCGGTGATCATTTCTGCTTCTTCAGTTATATCCTCTAGCTCAATTTCTAATTCTTCTTGAGCATAAGTATTCACAGAAAAAGCAACCGCAAGGGCGGCGAGAGTATAAGTAAATTTTTTCATAGGTGATTCCTTAAGGTGGTTGGTTAAAGAGTAGCTATGTTATTGTTTTTTTTTTTAAAATCAATCATTTATTGAAAATATCTCCAAATTATTTTTAATTGTGAAGTAGTTTTTCTAATAAAAAAACGCCGACAATCTTGGATCGTCGGCGTTGCGGTGGAGAAATTACATTTCAACAGGCTTGATGATTTCGCTTGGATAACAACCCAACACTTTCAAATAACCGCTGTACTGGCGTAGTTCTTGCAGAGCTTGTTGGGTGTCGGGATTGTGAATATTGGCTTCAATTTCCAAATAAAACATTTCTTCCCACGGTTTGCCGTAAATGGGGCGAGATTCCAGTTTGGTCATATTAATATTGTGATTTTTGAACACCAACAAAGCATCCACCAACGCCCCTGCTTTTTGTGCCGTCGTCATTAACAGCAGGGTTTTTGTATGAATTTGCGGCGACACCGCCACCGGCGTTTTGGCGACGACAATAAACCGAGTGATGTTATTGGACTGGTTGGCAATATTCGCTTTCAACACCTGTAAGCCATACAACTGTCCGCCGTCTTCATTGCCTAGTGCGGCAATATTAGGGCGATTTAAACTGGCAACCAATTGCATTGCATGGGAACTACTTTCGCAATATTTAATATGCACTCGTCCCAAATCTTTAATAAATTGACTGCATTGTTGAATCACTTGAGGGTGGCTGTACAGCGTGTCTATTTCCGTTAAATCAGCACCGCCCTGTGCTAAAACGCAATGTTTGATAGGGTAGGCGAGTTCGCCGATCAACGATAACTCCGTATGTTGCAGCAAATCATATACTTCATTTATCGCCCCCGATGTGGTGTTTTCCAACGGCAAAATACCGTATTTTGCTTCGCCCATTTCCACTTTACGAAAAATATCATCAAAAGATTCGCAGCTTAGTTCAAGCCATTTCTGTTGATAACGAGTGGCGTAGGCGCGTGCGGCAAGATGCGAATAGGATCCTCTTTTGCCTAAAAAAGCAATGGGGCAAATATCAGGCTGAGCATTGAGTTTCTGCTGAAGGTAAACTTGCTGTGTAGCGACGGAGTCTTCAATGATCCGCTGGAAAATTTGACGAATATAATCGGCTTCCAGTTGATAATTTTGTTGTTCTGAATACTGGATTAACTCTTGCAGAAGCTGCTGTTCACGAGGCAAATCTCGCAGCGGCTTTTGCGTGCTTTCTTTATTGCGAGCCACGTCAAAGGCAAGGCGATGACGCTCAGAAAGCAGTTTCAATAAATGGCGGTCTAATTGCGTAATTTGCTGGCGAATTTCGGTTAAATCCAAAGACATTGTGTTTTCCTTGCTAAAAATGATGAGCGAAAAATCATAGCACAAGGAATGGAATTTCTTAACTAACAATGCGAAAAAAGCACAAGATTATGGCGACGACCGCTCACGCCAGTAAGTGGCGAATTTCGGTTTGCCCGATTTTGTTAATCCACGATATTTGTAAGTGATTGTGGAACCGATAGGTGGTGGATTAGCACGATCGTTCAAGTTAAATCCTGAACCGATCTTAAATTGACCACGGTGATTTTCGCAGGTGAGTGAGCCGAAAAAGTTTTCAAATTGTCCTTTGCCTTGATGATGTGCAATGACGGTGCATTCCTCATCTTGGGCAGTTTTCAATTTCAAAATTTGGTTGCTGCGTCTGGTTTCATAAGGACTATTTGGATTTCGCAACACCAATCCTTCACCGCCGCCACGTTCTACTTCTCTTAATTTTTCTTGCACTTGTTGCCAGTTTTTGATGGGAATTTGCTCAATAATTTCAATATAGGGCGTCGGGTGATCCTTCAAATATTGTTTCAACTGTGCCAAGCGTTCAAACAAATTGCCGTCGGCGCTAGGTACATCAAAAACATAGAGTTTAAGTTGCGACCAGCCTTTATCTTGCTGAGAACGCACAATGGAGGAGATTTTTTCAAATTCATTGCGTTGGCTAAAAATTTCGCCGTCAATGGCAAAGGGCGGAAAATCTTGTGTGAAATAAGACGGCGGCGACAACTGCATACCCTGACGGCTATATAATTTATCGCCATTCCAGTATCCCCTAACGCCGTCAAGTTTTTCGCTCATCACCCATCCTTGCACATTTTGATTTTTGTAACTTTCTAATAGCATCATCTGAGGGGCTTGTGCATTTGCAACGGCAATATATGCACCAAATAAAAAAGCTAAATAATATTTCATTTTTCCCTCGCTTAGTGAAATTTAAAGTAAAACCTCACCACAGTACTGAAATTTCATTTTTCACCAAGCAGCGAAATGTAATTTTGGAAGCAAGATCGCAAAAATTATTTTTTTATCATTTGCATAAATAGAGTAGAATTGAAGCTTAATAAGTAACTATAGGAAACATTATGTCTAGTTTGAGTTATCGTCCAGAAGTTGATGGATTGAGGGCAATAGCTGTTCTCGCAGTAATGGTATTTCATTTAGATCCTGAGTTATTACCTGGTGGATATTTGGGCGTTGATATATTTTTTGTTATTTCTGGGTATTTAATCACTTCTATTTTGGTTCAAGATATTACGAGTGATAAATTTTCCTATTTGAATTTTTATAATAGACGGATTAAAAGAATTTATCCCGTTTTTATTTTTACTATTGCAATGGTCTCTGTTATCGCATCTGCACTATTTCTTTACGAAGAGACTGAGCAGTTACGTAAAACAATTGAGTTATCATTTGTGTTTTTATCCAATTTTTATTTTGCGCATGGACAAAGTTATTTTGATTTGAGTGCTAACGAAAATCCTGTATTACATATATGGTCTCTTGCGGTAGAGGAGCAATTTTATCTAATTTTCCCTCTTTTATTGGTTTGGGGATATAAGCGGTATAAATCCCTCTTTTTTAAGAAGTTAATTTTATGGTTATTTTTATGTTTTATGCTAATGTCATTCATTCCAAAATCAGGATATGATTTAGTTCGATTGCATAATACCTATTATATTTCTTTTATTCGTTTTCCTGAGCTTTTAGTCGGTTCTTATTTGGCACTTCTTGAGAAGAAAGCAAATCGTCATGCAAAAATAATGTTGAACTTGGGATTTGTTGGATTGTTGTTGACGTTGTTTTTTTATCACAAAGGGATGCCATTTTTACCTGGTTTATACCTGTTATTGCCTTGCATTTTAACTGCCATAGTAATTTATTTTTCATCTTTGCCCTCATTTGTAAATGCATTCTTATCATCAAAACCTTTAGTTTTTATTGGGAAGTTGTCCTATTCATTGTATTTGTTTCATTGGGTTTTTATTTCATTTTCATTCTATATTACAGGAGAAAAGTCACTTTCTTTGTTTGCGATTTTAAATATTGTTATATTAAGTTTTTTATTCTCATTTTTAAGTTATCGTTTTTTTGGAACAACCTATAAGAAAATCTAAGTTAACTTTTAAAAAATCTCTTTTTTATTTATATCTTATCCCTTCACTGATTGTGTTTGGTTATAACTTTTCGGTTAAGCATTATTTAAAAGAAAAAGAACAAGCACAAAAAGCATCAAATGTGATTAATGTTTCTTATAAAAATTTAGATATTCCTAGCAAAATTATTACTATTGGTGATTCTCATGCTGGTCATTTATCTGAGTTTTTAAATTATGTTGGTTCGAAAGAAGGTTGGCGCTCCGATATATTGGGTTTAGGTGATTGTATGCTATTTGTTGATACCAATTACCAAATTGAACAGAAAAAGCCATGTCAAGAGAATTGGCAGAAAATACAGAATTATCCTGTCGTGTTTATTTCCGCATTTTATGCGCTAAAACGCGGTGATTCGCCAATCCCTCGCTTTGCGCCAGAAAATTTTGTGTTACCTGATTTTGATGCGCGCTTTAAGAGAATGGTGGAATTTTTAGCTAAAGATAAAAAAGTGTATGTTTTTGCAGATAATATTTCGTTAAATCGCTCCGCGATGAGAAATATATCTTTACAAAAATATGGGTTAGATCGATATCTTGCACCAATTGAAGAATTAGGTGATCGACGTGCTAGCAATGCCGCGATTTACGAACTAATCAAAGATATTCCGAATGTTACTTGGGTGGATGCCACCCAATATTTAGGTAAGCAAATATATGCAGAGGGAAAATTGCTTTATAGCGATCAAGATCATTTTACTGCATTTGGATCTTATTATTTAGGTGTGTTATTTCACCAACATGAAAGAATTCTTGGATTGAAAGATGTTGAAATATTGTATTCAAATTGAAAAGTAAATCATTAACGAAAATGGTGGCTTAGTGAGTTAAGCCACCTTTTTATTTTGAGCTATTGCAATGCGCCACTTCCCCATTTTTCAGCCTGTGTTGGTTTTTTGCTTTGTAGAAGGAAGTGTTGACCAGCTTTTGCTGGTGCTTCTATTATTTTGCTTTCCGGAGTGGAGAAAGATATACCGCCTTTTAATAGTTGTTCCATTGAACCAGTACGGATTTCTGCACCACTTAGACCAATATTGACATCGTAGCCTGAAGATATCCAAAATTCTGTGTTTTTACGCACGAGATGTTGGTATTTTCGTTCAATAACAATATGAACGAATACGCGATCACCTAATTTATTTAGTTCTCGTTTTGTTATCAGCCCAACTTCTATTCCTCGGTAGAGAACTGGTGCGCCTTGTGTGATATTTGAAGCATCAGTGGTTTCGAGCACTAATGCTAAACCAGTGCTGTAATCAATTGATGTTGTACTTTTTTGTAGCCTAAATTGATTTTTTAATTTTCCATTTCCAGGCACAACCTCAATATAGGGTTGCAGCACGCTATCAAGATTTTCTACGCCAGTAATACCTAATTGAGGGGTAATGAGTTTAAACTCACTTCCTTCTTTTGCAATTAGCTTCATGTAGTCCAAGTGAATTAAGGCCTTTATTATAATTTCTTGATTATTTTTATTGAGTTGTATTTCATCAATTTCCCCGACATCTAGTCCTAAGTAACGTAATGCAGTTCCTTTGCTTAGGTTTTTGGCATTATCTGTTATGAGCGTAAGTTGCTTTCCTGTGGATTTCGCTTTTAATTCGCTCTCATATAGTATGTTATTGCGCGGAGTATCGGTTTTATCAAAGCTTATCGCGCCTCTTAAAATCTTATTGAAAGGTTGCGCTTCAATGCTTATTCCTTTTGTACTAATGTCAATCTTAGCTGCGCTTTCTATCCAGAATTGACTTGTATCTGCGAGTAAATGTTGATGTTTTGGATAAATATAAACATCAATTTCAAATTGTTTGCTCGTTGGACGTAGGGATAGGACTTTACCCACTTCATACCCTTGATAAAGTACTAAGGCATTTTTATCCAGATTTGGGTGTGTTTTACTGGTAAGAGTTAGCGTCGGACGCAGCTCATCATTTGTGATTCCAGCTTCCGCGTGATAAAGATCTTTAAAAAGAGGGTAGGTTTCATGAGTATGAGGAGCATTTTTTTTACCCGTTATAACTCGAATACCTCCGCGTAACCATTTATCAGGTGCATTGACGTTAATTTCCAATCCATTAGTATCTAATTTGACATCTAAATTTGAATCCGCAATAAATTGAGTATCTTGGCGAATTAAATGTTTATATTTTTCAGCTATGCCAATTTTAAAGGTTACGCCCTCAATATCTAAATGTTGTTCTATAACTTGGCCAATATAAACATCATTGTAATAGATTCCTTGCCCTTCATTGATTCCATAGGTTTTAGGTGCTTTAAGGTACAAAACAAGAGTATTAGGCTGCTGTAACAATAATTCATTTTCTTTTAGTAGGGTAAAATCTTTTTTCGCTTCGCCATTACCAGAAATTAATTCTAAGTATTCCCCTTTAAGTAGATTTGAAATATTACTTAGATTACGCAAATTTAAATTTTTATTGCGTAAAACAATATGGCTATGGGTATTGAATAAATGGATTAGATTTGGATCAACCAGTAAAATGCCTTCATTGTGTGAAGATTCCTCTTTGCTGATAACTCGAGAAAGTACCCCTATGGAGCGATTTTTATAATATAACTCTGCTTGTCCTTCTTGCAGGTTGATTGTTTTAGGCAAAGCTAGACGGATTTCTGCACCGCGTTGTGCAGCTTGATAATTCGCAAATAAGGTAAATTTATCGCCACTTTGCGCATGTTCGCTGTTGTCAGGCGAGTCAAAAGCAACAGCACCTTGCACTAAAGCATTTAAGCTATCTAAATTGATATTGATTCCATTTATTCCCACATTGGCATTTAAGCCGCTAATATTCCAGAAATAACTTTCTTTTTTAACAAACTGTGCATAGGTTTTATCAATTAAAAGGTCAATTTCGACTTTTTGTCCATTGTTGATAAAGCGATAGCTAGAGATTTTTCCCACAGGAAGTTTTTTAAAATAAACCGATGCACCAATAGAAATAGAACCTAAATCATCTGAAACTAAATGGATCAGTAAATCGCCATCATTAACTTGGGTAATTGGGCCTTCTGTTTGGGCGACAAATTCATCTTCATAACTACCGTCGCCAGGCTGTAAAGTAATGTAATTACCTGAAACTAAAGCATCTATACCAGATATACCTGCTAAAGATGCCGTTGGTTTTACAATCCAAAATTTCGTGTTTTCGCGTAGCAATTTTTTAGCTTCAGGATAGATATTGGCGCTAACTTCAACGAATTTAAGATCTTGAGTGAAGTTGACTTTTTTCACCACGCCTATTTGTAAGCCTTGGTAGCGAATTTGGGTTTTGCCTGCAATTAACCCATTTCCATTTTGGAAAGTGATTTTTATGCTGGTACCCTGTTCTTGTATTATTTGGAAAAATAATACAGCGCCAATGCAGAGGGCGATAAAGGGCAGTAGCCAAAATGGTGAAATGCGTTTTGTTTTTTTGATATTGGCTTTTGCACTTGGGTAAATTTTTTGAATTGAATTATCTTGTTGGGTTGTCATAGATTTTCCAAATTAAACGGCTATCAAATAATGAACTAGAAATCATCGTGAGAAATACTGCGATACCAAAATAAAATGCAGCAGGACCCACAGAAAAATCAATAATTTGCCCTCTAGTTACGAGAGACATCATTAAGGCTAAAACAAATAAATCTAGCATTGACCAGCGCCCAATAAAATGCACGAAATGCAATAAACGCATTTTCCATTTTATTGAATGTCTGAGATTAAAATGAACACATATTAGCAAATACAACATAATAGCAACTTTGCTTATTGGAACAAAAATACTTGCGGTAAAAACAATAAATGCAATGAAATAATTGCCTGATGATATAAAACCAAGCACACCAGACATGAGTGTATCTTCAGTGGCTACACCATTGACATATACTACTGATATTGGAAGGAAATTGGCAGGAAATAGCATAATGATGCCTGTAAGTAATGTTGCCCAAACTGCCTGTAAACTTTCTTGAGTTGGTGAATTTATTTTTGTGTTACAACGCGGACAAGAACTCTCTTTTTCAACATTATGAGTTAATACAAAACTGTACTCGCATTTTGAGCAACAACATATATTCTCCTGAGGTGAGAAATCAGATAACAAAGTTTGCTCAGGATAGAAATATTCCCATAAGGTTTTTATATTTAAGTGAATAAAAAGTAATGTAACTAAAATAGTAATAAAAACAAAAGCAATAATATAAAAGTTTACATTGAGTTCAGCATATTGCCTAACTTTAAACATGGTTACTAAAAGAGAGATTAGATAAACATCTAACATTACCCAGGGTTTTACATAACCTAGTGTTAATAATATGTGGCGCGGTTTAATTTGAAGTACATCTGCAATTTTTAATCCGATAATGAGCAAAGCAAAACAAATAGGAATAAATACCGCACAAAGAAAGACTAAAAACGCCGTGTAAGCGTAGTCTTCTGTGGCCATTTTCCATATGCCAGACCACACGGAAGCATCAATTGGTGAACCAAATAAATTAAGGCTGATTAATGGAGAAAATAGCGCAAATGGTATCAATAACAATATGCCACAGGCGATAAAAGTACAACGCGTTAATGACCATTTTTTTTGTGTTCTCAGTAAAGTATGACAGCGAGGACATTTAGCAAATTCTTGGGGATTTAAAGTAGGAATCGACACAACTTCGTTGCAAGTGAGGCAACAGGTGTATTCCCGTTTTTTAATAGAGACTGCTGTCATTATGTCTTAGTTATTGAAGTGGAAATGGTTCGGCATTCTAGCCTACTTCCAGGTTTTTGGGAATAGAACCAAAATGGCTTACAAATTTGATTGCTAAAGCTATAGGAAATAAGAAATAAAAGCTTGTCCGAATGGATTTATAATTGCCATTTTTTCTTAAAGTAAGCTAAACTATAGCGGTTTTTTTATCCTTTAAATAAGTACTAGGAATTTATAATGACAGATGTTCAGAAGTTAACAAATAATAAAGAAATCATCGCATATTTAGCGGAGAAATTTCCTCTTTGTTTTTCCGTTGCAGGCGAAGCTAAACCTCTAAAAATTGGTTTATTTCAAGAGTTAGCAGAAGCGCTGAAAGATGACGAACGCGTAAGTAAAACACAATTACGTCAAGCAATTAGAGCCTACACAAATAACTGGCGTTATTTACATGCTTGTCGAGAAGGCGCTGAGCGTGTGGATTTACAAGGCCAACCTTGTGGCGTTATTGAACAGGAGCAGGCAGAGCACGCTGCAACGCAATTGGCGGAATCAAAAGCGAAAGTAACTGAGAAAAAAGCTGCAGAAAAAGCCTTAAATGCAAATAAAAAACGCCCTCGTTTTGTAAAAAAAGAAAATAAAACTAATGTCGCCAAATCTGTGCGTAAAGACAAAATTAATTTAACGGCAGTAGATTTTTCTCAGTTGATGGAAGGTTCATTAGTCAAAGTGAAAGTCGGCGATAAAGCAAATAACGCCGTGGTTGTGGAATTATCAAAAGAATCTGCTAGAGTTCAACTTAATAATGGCTTAATTATTAGTGTAACTCCAGATCGTTTGTTTAACTAAATGTAATTGAAACAAAATGCCTTCTAAATTGAAGGCATTTTTCGTGTATAAATTAATTTGATTCGAGAAGGATGATATGAAGTGGTTTAATGGCAAAGCTTATGTTCTCAGTGTGTTCGCATTAACTTGTTTGAATTTTAATTCTGTTTTAGCGGTAGCTCCTAAATTAAAATTAAGTGAAATTGTTCTCCCAATGCCCACAGAAGAGAATAAAACCGCAGTATTTAGAACAACTCAACGTTTAACTCAATATCATTATCGCCGCTTTGAATTAAATGATGATTTTTCGCAAAAAATTTTCTTTCGTTATTTAAAGTCGCTGGACTATAGCCGTAATCACTTCTTGCAAAATGAAATTGAGGAAATGCAAATGCGTTTTGCTTCTCAATTAGATGATGCCTTGAATAAAGCGGATTTAAGTATTGCTTTTGAAATGTATCAAACAATGGCGAAAAAACGTTATGAGCGCTATCAATATGCGTTGTCTCTGTTGGATAAAGAGCCTGATTTAACACAAAATGATCAAATTGAAATTGATAGAGAAAAGGCTGAATGGCCGAAAACATTTGCTGAATTGGATAGATTATGGACGGAGCGCGTTAAAAATGATGTGATTAACCTCAAGTTAAAAGGCAAAAAATGGCCAGAAATTAAGAAAAAATTGGTTAATCGTTATAACACTGCAATTCGCCGTCTGACGCAAACCAAATCTGATGATATTGTGCAGATTTATCTGAATGCCTTTGCTAGAGAAATTGATCCTCATACGAGCTATTTAGCACCTCGCAGTGCAAAAAGTTTTAAAGAAAGTATGTCTTTATCCTTAGAAGGAATTGGAGCAACCTTATTTCAAAATGAAGATGATGAGACTGTCATTAAATCCTTAGTTCCTGGTGCTCCTGCAGAGCGTAGCAAAAAGTTAAAACCAGACGATAAAATTGTGGGGGTCGGTCAAGCAACAGGTGAGATTGAGGATGTTATTGGTTGGCGTTTAGATGATGTTGTGGACAAAATTAAAGGTAAAAAAGGCACAAAAGTTCGTTTGGAAATTGAACCTGCTAAGGGTGGAAAAACCAAGATTGTTACCTTAGTCAGAGATAAAGTGCGCTTGGAAGATCAAGCTGCTAAATTAACTGTAAATACTGTGGACGGTAAGAAAATCGCATCAATTAAGATTCCAGGCTTTTACAGTGGCTTAACAAAAGATGTGCGTAATTTATTACAAGAGGCGGAAGCTAAACAGTTAGATGCGCTTATTGTTGATCTACGTGAAAATGGTGGTGGTGCGTTGAATGAAGCGGTGGAGCTAAGTGGTTTGTTTATTAGCGATGGTCCTATTGTTCAAGTGAGAGATGCCTTTCAACAAATTCGAGCACATCGGGATCCTGATTCTGCATTGGTTTATGCGGGTCCCCTTTTTGTGATGATTGATCGCTATAGTGCTTCTGCTTCAGAAATTTTTGCAGCAGCCATTCAGGATTACAATCGCGGTATTATTTTGGGACAAAATACCTTTGGTAAAGGAACGGTACAGCAAAATAGCGATTTGCGTTCTTCTCTAGATTGGAATTCTAAAGATTTAGGTTCGACTCAGCATACTATTCAAAAGTTCTATCGTATCGATGGCGGTAGTACCCAGTTAAAAGGGGTTTCTGCGGATATTGGTTTCCCTAAGACTATTGATGAAAAAGAATATGGTGAGGAGAAAGAAGATAATGCATTGCCTTGGGATAAGATCCCTGCGGCGCATTATTTTGAAGTTGGGCAAGTTCGAGACTTTTTGCCGTTGCTGATTCGTAAACATGAAGAGCGTATAGCGAAAGATCCTGAGTTTGTAGCTTTAAATAAAACATTAAAAATCAGAGATGAGCGACGTGAACGTAAATATTTATCCTTGAATTATCAAAAGCGTAAAGCCGAGAATGAGCAAGATGATGCAAGACGTTTAAAAGATTTGAATGAACGCTTCAAACGTGAAGGTAAAAAAACATTGAAAAATTTAGATGATTTACCAAAAGACTACGAAGCACCCGATTTCTATTTAAAAGAAGCTGAGCAAATTGCGGTCGATTTCTTACAAATTGAGCCGCAAAAAAATACAGTTAATTAAAATAAGAAAAGTTATTTATCATTTATTTTAATAGGGACAGCTTAATTTATGTTAAAAGCATACCAATTACATTCAGTGAAAACCATGAGTTTACTTATCAGTTTTTTTGCGAGTTTCTCAGTTTTCGCAAATGAAACTGTGAGTGGAGAGGTGTTACCCGATCAGATTGCAGTTGAGCAAAAAGTGCCGTTACAATTGAATACTGCTGAGCAAGATAAAATGGCTCAACAATATTCTAATGAACAGGTATTAGATGAAAAGTTTCCTCAACTAAAATTATTGTTTAAACAGAAGATTGCAGAGCTTTACGCAGATAATAACTATCAGTCTTTGTGGAATGATGAACAATCCATCCGTCAGTTTTTATATGATTATTCAGCTCTTGCCATTAGTGGGGTTTCCAAATCAAGTTGGGAACAATTGGTGAAGCTAGATGCAGCGCCGTTAAATAGTTTAGAAAGAGATATTTTGCTCACAGATAGCTTTCTTGACTATTTGTACTATGCGGACAATTTGAATAAATTTGCGCAAAAATGGTTGTATGACAAAGGTTATTATGCAACTACATTACCCGCCGATGAACGTATTGAGGCTTGGTTGAGTGCACTAAAACAATCAAGAAGTCTGGATTTCTTAAATAGCCTGTCTAATCATAATTATCTATATAATCAGACTTTAGCTTCTTTGCCTAACTATATGGCTAATTTGAATGATAAAAATGCTTTGGCAAAATTATATAAAATGGCAGCCAATATTCAGCGATTAAGAGTAATTCCTGAATTTAAAAATGGACTCTTCGTGAATATTCCCAGCTATAAATTATATTATTATCGAAATGGTGAGTTAGTGTTAGATTCAAAAGTGATTGTGGGTAAAAAGGAACGCAAAACCCCAGTGATGTATAGCAAATTGAGCAATGTGGTTGTGAACCCACCTTGGAATGCGCCGATTCGACTAATAAATGAAGACATCATTCCTAAGGTGCGTAAGGACCCTAGTTATATTTACCGCAATGGCTATACGATTATTGATAGCAAAGGAAGAACCATTGATCCTTATACTATTGACTGGGAAAATATGACAGCAAAAAAATTCCCTTACCGCCTACGACAAGTACCAGGTGATAGTGCATTGGGCGATTTTAAATTTAACATGCCAAGTTCTGATGCAATTTATTTGCACGATACGCCTAATCGAGGTTATTTTGCTAGAAAAGATCGCGCTTTAAGTTCGGGTTGTGTGAGAGTGGAGCAATCGAATCAATTGGCTACTATCTTGTTGAAAGAATCGGGTTGGACTGAACAGCGTAGGGATAATACCTTAAAGAGCCGTAAAACAGTTTCTGTGAATATTTCTTCTGAAAATCCGGTGTTTTTATATTATGTAACCAGTTGGGTTGAGAATGGTGTAGAGCATAATTTACCAGATATTTATGGTTACGATAGAGTGCCAAAACTCGATCATATTGATTGGAATCTTATTAAAAAATACCTAAATTAAAAACTAAATTGCTTTGAACGATGGATTTCCCCTTTTATTTTGAGGGGAAATCTGTAGAATTGTTTATCTTTTGTATTAAGACTTATTTTCAGGTTAATTAGCAAATATTAACGAGAACGAAGGAATGAATAGTATTAACCAACAACGTCGGAAATGGCTATCTTTAGGTGGTATCGTATTAGGAGCTTCATTTTTACCAAGCTCTCTATTCGCCTCAATTTCTACTGAAAAACCAAGAATTTTGCGTTTTCGTAATGTTAACACTGGTGAAAAATTCAGTTCTGAATTTTCTTTGAATAAAGGTTTTTCAGTATCAGCTTTAAGAAAAATTGATTATTTAATGCGTGATAAACGCAATAATCAGATCCATAAAATGGATCCTAAGTTGTTCGCAAAATTTTATAAAATCCAAAATAGTTTAGGCTTACGCAATACTGAAATCCAAATTATTTCTGGTTATCGTTCGCCCGCGAGCAATGCAGCGATGCGCCGTAAAAGTCGAGGCGTTGCGAGCAATAGTTATCATACGCGAGGTCAGGCTATTGATTTTAGGATTGATGGCGTTTCTTTAGCTAAAATTCGCCAGGCTGCGGAAAAATTAAGAAGTGGTGGCGTTGGCTTTTATCCTCGTAGTAATTTTGTGCATGTAGATACTGGGCCTGTGAGAACTTGGCGTGGTTCTTGATTGAATAAATGTATATTGGAATTAAACCGCATTCTTTTGATGCGGTTTAATCATTTTTAACTTTAGAGAAATAAATAATGAATATCGAAATTATTCCAGTAACTAGTTTTCAACAAAATTGTTCTTTAATTTGGGACGATGAGAAAAATGCAGCAATTATTGATCCGGGCGGTGAAGCAGAAAAATTAATTAAACGTATCGATGAATTAGAACTGAATTTAAAGATTATCTTATTAACGCACGGTCATCTTGATCACGTTGGTGCAGCACCAAAATTAAAACAGCATTTTGGCGTCCAAATTATTGGGCCTAACGCTTTAGATGGAGATTGGTTTGCTCATCTTCCAGAACAATCACGCAGGTTTGGTTTATTTGAGATTGATGCCTTTCAGCCTGATCGTTGGTTAGAGCAAGAAGGTGAAGTTATTTCTATTGGCGATATGCATTTTGAAGTATTACATTTACCTGGGCATTCTGCGGGCCATATTGGTTTTATTGAACATCAGAAGCGAATTTCTTTTACTGGCGATGTGCTATTTAGACAAAGTGTGGGGCGCACAGATTTACCTGGCGGCGATCACCAACAACTGCTCAAAACCATCCAAGAAAAACTCTATCCTTTAGGTGATGATATGATCATTGTGGCTGGACATGGGCCTTATACAACAATCGGTCAGGAGAAAAAAGATAACCCCTTCTTACAGGTAATATGATTAAAATTATTAAGCCCTTTAATCTTGTTTTAAAGGGCTTTTTTGTTATTTGAATGTCAGTTCTACCGCGCTATTACCAAGTAAATTTACCAGTTCAGCAAGTAAATCATCAGAAGGAGTTACAGACCATTCTACGCCCATTTTCGCTGTGGCTATAGCTTTAGGCGTAGAGTAATAAACGACTATAGGAAGGGTTCCTCCTACATAAGGTTGCAAAATATCCTGAAGTTTTTTGAGTAAATCTGGAGTGCTTTGCTGTTGTTCTAAACAGATCGAAAGATTCTTAGCATAGCGGCTGCGAGCTTCATCTAAACTCATTAATTCTCGAACGGTCATTTTCATTCCGCCAGAATATTCATCAAAACTGACAGAGCCAGAGACGATAACCACAGCATCTTTTTGCAATTTATCTGCGAATTTCTCTAAGGTTTCACCAAACAATGTAATATCTAAACGCCCAGAACGATCATCTAAGGTTGCGATACCTAAGCGGTTACCTTTCTTGGTAACGACAAAACGTGCAGAAGTAATTAAACCACTCACTGTTACACTTTGGTTACGACCGCTCGGGCTGATGTCTTTCAGACGATAAGAACAATAATGAGAAAGTTCATCTAAGTAACGACTAATTGGGTGGCTAGTTAAATATAACCCTAAGGTTTCTCGCTCCCCATCTAGAATAATTTTTTCGCTCCACATAGGGGTATTGGCATAAGCTTTTTCAATATCCTCTACACTTTCTGTCAGCACCCCGAACATATCTTCTTGACCAATGGCTTGATCTTTTGCGTGTTGATCTGAAGCTTTCAGGGCGTCTTCTAAGTTTTTTGATAAAGCTGCACGATGAGGGCCTAACTTATCAAATGCACCAGAGAGAATAAGACTCTCAAAGGTTCGGCGGTTGATCTTTTTCAAATCAACGCGAGCGCATAGGTCGAATAAATCACTAAAAATTCCCCCTTCATTGCGAGCACTAACTAGCGCTTCAATAGGCCCTTCTCCAACGCCTTTAATAGCGCCGATACCATACACAATTTCGCCATGGTCATTCACGCTAAAATGATGTTTACCAGTGTTAATGTCAGGCGGTGAGACCTTTAGTCCCATACGCAGACATTCGTCATAAAGCGCAACGATTTTATCGGTATTGTCCATTTCTGAGGTCATTACCGCTGCCATAAATTCCGCAGGATAATGGGTTTTTAACCAAAGAGTTTGGTAGGAAACGAGCGCATAAGCGGCAGAGTGAGATTTATTAAAACCATAACCTGCAAATTTTTCTACAAGGTCAAAGATTTTCATTGCCAATTCGCCATCAACCCCTTTTTGAATTGCGCCTTTCTCAAAAATAGCTCGTTGTGCAGTCATTTCTTCAGGCTTTTTCTTACCCATCGCGCGACGTAGTAAATCAGCACCACCTAATGTGTAACCAGCAAGCTCTTGAGCAATTTGCATTACTTGCTCTTGATAAACGATAACGCCGTAGGTTGGCTCTAAAATAGGTTTTAAGCACTCATGTTGATATTGTTCATCGGGATAAGACACCGGTTCGACGCCATGTTTGCGGTCGATAAAGTTTTGTACCATGCCTGATTCTAGCGGACCCGGTCGGAATAGCGCCACTAATGCAATAATGTCTTCAAAACAGTCTGGTTGGAGACGTTTAATCAGATCTTTCATACCTCGTGATTCCAACTGGAATACGGCGGTAGTTTCCGAGCGTTTTAACACTTCAAAAGAGGCAGGATCATCAAGGGGAATCGTGGCGATATCCACCTCTGGCTTACCTTCTTTTTGCAAACGAGCATTAATCATATCTAATGCCCATTTTATAATGGTAAGAGTACGCAATCCTAAGAAGTCGAATTTGACTAAGCCAGCATATTCCACATCATTTTTATCAAAATGTGTAACTGGGTGTTTGCCTTCTGAGTCGCAATAAAGTGGTGAGAAGTCGGTAATTAATGTTGGTGAAATCACCACGCCCCCAGCGTGTTTACCGGCGTTACGAGTTACCCCTTCTAGTTTTCGAGCCATATCAATTAATGCTTTGACTTCTTCATCTGAATCATAAGCTTGTTGTAACTGTGGCTCTGCATCAAAGGCTTTAGCGAGTGTCATACCGGGATCGGGTGGAATCATTTTAGAAATACGATCCACAAAGCCATAAGGATGTCCTAATACTCGCCCTACATCGCGGATTACGGCTTTTGCCGCCATTGTACCGAAGGTAATAATTTGTGATACCGCCCCTCGGCCATAGGTTTCTGCCACATGTTCAATGACTCGGTCGCGCCCGTCCATACAAAAGTCCACATCAAAATCAGGCATAGAAACACGTTCAGGGTTGAGAAAGCGCTCGAAAAGTAAATCGAATTCAAGAGGATCTAAATCCGTGATTTTTAAGGAATAGGCGACTAATGATCCAGCACCAGAACCTCGTCCGGGGCCCACTGGAATACCGTTATCTTTTGACCATTGAATAAACTCCATTACGATTAGGAAGTAGCCTGGGAAGCCCATTTGGTTGATCACACCAAGTTCTATTTGTAGGCGTTTATCGTAGATAGGACGCTTTTCTTCTCGTTGTTTTTCATCAGGAAACAGTACTTTTAAACGTTCTTCCAAACCTTCAACCGCTTTTTTTACCAAGAGGTCTTCGGTGCTTAAATCGCCTGTTGGGAATTGAGGTAAAAAGTATTCTCCTAAACGAATTGTTACGTTACAACGCTGTGCAATTAATACAGAGTTTTCTAGCGCAGAAGGAATGTGTGCAAATAATTCGCACATTTCTTGCTCGGAACGGAAATATTGTTGCTCCGTATAAATTTTAGGACGTTTAGGATCATCTAGGGTATAGCTATCGTGGATAGCGACTCGAATTTCGTGGGCTTCAAAATCTGAAGCCTGTAAGAACATCACATCATTGGTAGCAACAACGGGAATTTGGTGTTGTTCTGCAAAGGGGACCGCCAAATTAACATAACGTTCTTCTTCATAACGTCCAGTTAAGCTTAAAGAAAGATAGAAATGATCTTTAAAATAGGTTTTATAAAAATCAATGGCTTGTTCTAATTCAGTTTGGTTACCTTTGAGTAATTTTTTCCCTATATCACCATTATGACCGCCTGATAGAAGAATTATCCCTTCACTATGCTCAATTAACCATTCTTGATCGATGTAGGGTAAATCTTGGTAACCGCGCTCATAGGCCTTGGAAAGTAATAAGGTAATATTTTTATAACCAGTATTATTTTTCGCAAGCAGGGTTAACTCGAATGCTTCGTCGCCACACAGGGCATTTTTAACGAGAACATCTGCACCGATAATAGGTTTTATACCTGAAGAAAGAGCTTCCCCATAAAAGCGGACTAAACCACAGAAGTTGGTGAAATCCGTTAATCCCATTGCCACCATTTCATTTTGTCCACAGGCCTTGACCAGCGCTTTTACTTTGGCAAGGCCGTTGATCATGGAAAAGTCGCTATGTACGCGTAGATGAACGAAACGAGGTTCTGACATAGAAAGCCCTTGTAGGAAAAATCAGCTAGAAAGAGGGCGTTATTCTAACGAGATTTTGATATTAGCTCAAACGTCCAATGCGATTTCCTATCCATGGTAAAAGGGAGTAAACTTACCCGCCCGCAATATTAAGGATCAAAACAATGAGATTAGATAAATTTTTAGCAGAAAATACCGGATTAACCCGTTCACAAGCAACGAAAGCTTTGCGCCAAAATGAAGTAATGCTTAATGGTGAAATCGTAAAAAATGGCGCATTAAAAGTATCAGCTACTGATCAAATTCATTTCGCGGGGCGATTGTTGGATTGGGTGGAGCAGGGGCAATACTTTATGTTGTATAAGCCACAAGGTTATGTGTGTTCAAATGATGACGGTGATTATCCAACTATTTATCAATTCTTTGATTATCCATTAGCGACCAAACTACATAGCGCGGGTCGCTTAGACGTTGATACAACTGGTTTAGTTTTGCTTACTGATGATGGCCAATGGTCGCATCGGGTTACTTCCCCGAAACATCATTGTGAGAAAACTTATTTGGTAACCTTAGCAGATCCAGTAGAAAGCCATTATCAACAAGCTTGTGAGCAGGGTATTTTATTGCGTAGTGAAAAAACACCAACAAAACCAGCGAAACTAGAAATAATTGATGATTACAATGTGAATCTTACTATTAGCGAAGGTCGCTACCACCAAGTGAAACGAATGTTTGCGGCGCTAGGCAATAAAGTTGTGGCGTTACATCGCTGGAAAATTGGTGATATTGAATTAGATACTCGGCTTGACGAGGGAGAATTTCGCTCATTAACGGAAGTTGAAATTAATACCTTCAGGTAGGAACTATGATATGAATCAGGATATTAAGATTAATTTTTTATTCGTTCTAACTTTAGCACTGCTTTCAATGCTACCGCCCCTTGGCGTAGATATGTACTTACCTGCATTTTTGTTCATTGCGGAAGATTTAAATGTAACGCCTGAACAAGTTCAGCATACGCTAACATTTTTTGCTTATGGTATGGCAGCAGGGCAGTTATTGTGGGGGCCTATCGGCGATAGCTTTGGGAGAAAACCTATCATTTTGTTAGGGGTTATTACCAGCGCGCTAGCCTCATTTTTGCTAACCCAAATTTATACCATCAGTCATTTTACCTTATTGCGTTTTATACAAGGTTTCTTTACTGCAGCGCCTGTTGTGTTGGTCGGCGCTGTTCTACGAGATTTGTTCAGTAAAAATGAATTATCAAAAATTATGTCCACCATAACTCTAGTGTTTATGTTAGCGCCGTTGCTTGCGCCTATTATTGGTGGTTATTTGGTTAGTTGGTTTCACTGGCATAGCATTTTCTATTTAATTGCCTTTGTTGGGGTAATTTGTATGTTATTGATGTTCACAATTATTCCTGAAACCCATTCCAAAGAATCTCGTCAAGCTTTAGCTTTAGGGGTAATTGGACGAAATTTTTTAACTTTATGGAAGAATAAAGCTGTACTTGGCTATATGTTTTCTTCTGCATTTGGCTTCGGTGCTATGTTTGCTTTTCTTACCGCCGGCTCTATTGTTTATATGGGCATTTATGGAATTCCTGTAGAGCGTTTTGGGTATTTCTTTATGTTGAATATTGGCGTGATGATTGTTACTTCTTATTTGAATCGTCGATGGGTGATTAAATTGGGCGCGGAAAGAATGCTACAGTTAGGTTTATCGGTGCAATTTATAGCAGCAATTTGTTTGTTAATCATCGCTCTTTTTGATCTTGGGTTTTGGCCTATGACGATTTTTATCGCTATTTTAGTTGGGCAAAATCCTCTCGTGTCAGCTAATTCAATGGCCTCTATTTTAGAAAAATTTCCACAAATGGCAGGAACGGCGAATTCAATGGTTGGTAGTGTGAGGTTTGGAACGGGCGCGGTAATTGGATCTTTAATGGCTTTTCTAAAAATGGAAAGTGCCATACCTATGTTAGTTGTTATGGCACTTTGCTGTTTTGTTGGGACATCTTGTTATTACTTTTTAACTCACCGCAGAGTGAATTAAATTAATATCCTCATTGTCGCTACTCTTCTGCAATTTTCGCTATCGAACCTTTAATGGTTAGGTTGATTTCACTTGAAATTACAACATTTAAAATTTCAATTAGGTGTTGTAATTTCTCTGTATTTGCGACTCCACTTTCATCGAAGTAATCTGCTTGTTTTAGGCTTGCAATAAACGCGGAGAATACCGCTTTATCGAAAAACTCAGGTGCGTTAATACCGTGCAGAACAGAAAGACGTTGCGCTACGGATTGGCTATCTTTTTCAAGGTTAGTGCGCGGTATTGCAGGATCTTTCAATAATAAATTCACTGTAATGTAATAACGCTGCAAAATTTCTCGAACGCCAGATGACCAAAGTTGCAACATTCTTACTTTAGATTTGTTGATAGATAGCATATCACCATTGTTTTTTATGATTTCTTGACGTTCTAACTCGGCAATAATTCGCTCTAATTGCAAGGTTAATTCTTGCTCATTAAAGGACAGGAATAGTTCACTTTGTAAAAATGGATAAATTTTACTCGCAGCGTCAATAACCAAAGGTTTTTGTATAGCTTCATAATGTAGTACTAAACTAGCAACAAGAGACGGTAGGGCAAATAAATGCTGAATATTGTTTCGATAATAGGTCATTAGTACCGCAGCATTACGTTCCAAACGAACAATTTCACCAAAATTATCTTTTTCAACGATGATTCCTACACGCTCCAATTTAAAAATATGCTCTAGCATTTGTGCTGGAGATTCGCTAGGAATCAAAGTATCTGATGAATAAGGCACATTTTGTAGCATCTGTTGATAACTGGCTAATTGTTCAAGTAGCTGCTCTTTGGAAAGCGCGCGTTGGCGAGATGAAAGTAGCGCCGTACCAGTTAAATTCATTGCGTTAACGGCCGCTGCTTTATTGATATTCACCATTACTTGATTTGAAACAGAATCAACCGTCTGATTAAACCATTTTGATTTATCTTCTTCTGCGATTTGTTCTTTCCATTCTGGATAGTATTGATTTAGATAAGCGCTCAAGGTAATTGGCTCACCAAAGTTCACATAGGCTTTACCAAGATTGCGTAATTTTTTGATTACCCGTAATACTAAGCCTGCATTTTCTTTTTCTTTTGCTGCACCTCGTAATTCTTTCGCATAAGTATCGACTTCAAGAACGTGCTCATAACCTACATACACAGGGACTACAGATATTGGGCGAGTTTGACCTTGTAATAGCGCTTGTAAGGTCATCGACATCATACCGGTTTTCGGCGCTAATAATCGTCCTGTACGCGAACGTCCTCCTTCAATGAAATACTCCACTGGATAGCCGCGATGAAATAGCTCTGCTAAATATTCACGAAATATTGTGGAATATAAGCGATTACCTTTAAAGGTTCGACGAATAAAGAATGCGCCTCCTCGACGGAACATCGCACCAACTGGCCAGAAATTAAGGTTGATACCAGCTGCAATATGTGGCGGTACTAACCCTTGGTGGTAAAGCAAATAAGATAAAAGCAGGTAGTCTATATGACTACGATGACAAGGTACATAAACAATTTCATGTCCATCCAAAGCTAATTTGCGAACCCGATCTGCATTTTTGACTTCGATTCCTTGATATAACTTATTCCATAGCCAACGTAAGAATCTATCAGCCACGCGCAAACTTTCATAATTTACATTTGCGGCGATTTCTTCAAGAATTTTTTTCGCCTCATCTGTTGCTTTTTCTTCAGTAACATTTTTGGCTTTAGCTTGATCTTTTATGGCATTCAAAATTGTTGGTGAAGATAGCAATTTATTAAACATTGCTTCTCGATTTGGTAAACGAGGGCCAGTTGCAGACATTCGCTGTTTAGCAAAATGGATTTTAGCAACTCGTGCTAATTTGTGAGCGATGGCCTGATCTGAACCATGTTCAGTCACCATATAACGTAGTGATACCGCTTGTGAGAAACGCACGAAAGTATCTCGACCAAACCAAATAGCGGCGATGATTTTTTGAATACCGCTAAGTAAACGTAGTTGTGGTAGCGAGGAATCTTTTTCTTTACCTGGAGAACGCCCCCAGAGAACTGATACAGGAATAAGTTGAACATCGAGATCTTCAATCGTGCGATGAAGCTCTAAATACTTATTAAATATAGTGATTGTTTCTTTTTTTGCCCCTTTACTTTTGAAAAAGCGACGACCTTCATCTAAGAAAACAAAACGAGGAAGACTTTGGTTATCAATTTGATTTTTTTCAAAAGGATCTGGTAATCCAACATTTAGACAGTTTTTACGAAAAATGACGAGATCTGTTTGAGAGGTATAAGGTAAAACGTAAACAATGGGTTGGGTAGTGTTTAAATTTAATTCAGTAATTGGATTGTGTGGAATGGGATTATTTTTAACTAAAAATGAAAGAGGCGCGGAGAGAATTTTGCGATAAATATTAAGAATGCTTAACATATTAAAGTACCATTATTAATGTTAAAAAAACCTGCTTAGTCTAGCATAAAAATTGACGATTGAGGTTGTTTAATATGATTTAACTCATCGCTCTTTGTTCTATATCAGTTAAAAACTTGTAAAAAACTCACTTATGTATATAATACCAGTGTTTCTGTATATAAAAACAGGGGTGTTTATGAAATCATTTAAAGCATTAACCGTCCGTCAGCAAGAAGTTTATGATTTGTTGAAAAGACACTTAGAAACTACGGGTATGCCGCCTACTCGAGCTGAAATTTCTAAAGAGTTGGGATTTCGTTCTCCAAATGCCGCAGAGGAGCATTTAAAAGCCTTAGCTCGCAAAGGAGTGATTGAAATTATATCAGGTACTTCACGAGGTATCCGTTTACTGGTTGAGGAAGATGAACGTACCGAACAAGAGGGATTGCCATTAATTGGTAGGGTAGCAGCAGGTGAGCCTATTTTAGCGGAGCAACATATTGAGGGAACTTATCAAGTTGATGCCAATATGTTTAAGCCTCAAGCGGATTTCTTACTCAAAGTGCATGGCCAATCCATGAAAAACATTGGTATTCTAGATGGCGATTTACTCGCTGTTCATAGCACGAAAGATGTGCGAAATGGTCAGGTTGTTGTTGCTCGTATTGATGATGAAGTAACGGTAAAACGTTTGGAACGTAAAGGTGCGATTGTTTATTTGCATGCTGAAAATGAAGAATTCGAGCCTATCGTGGTGAATTTGAATGAGCCAATTCACTTTGAGATTGAAGGAATTGCCGTTGGAATTATTCGTAATAATGCGTGGATGTAAGTGCATTTAAATATTGGCTAAAAGACTGATTTTTGCTTGATCAATCAAGCCAATATTTAGCAAAGATATTTTTGCATATAGAACATACTTTCATCTTGCAAATACCTTGATTATCTGTATAATTCGCGACCTTCAGCTACATTGAATTTTCGTTCCTTGCTTCCGCAGATTGGTGGCTGGTCTAACAGTCGGAGGCTGATTAACCCGTAAGGAGCAGTAATGCGACACTACGAAATCGTGTTTATGGTTCATCCGGACCAAAGCGAACAAGTACCAGGTATGATTGAACGCTACACAGCTTCAGTTAAAGAAGCTGGCGGTCAAATTCATCGCCTAGAAGATTGGGGTCGTCGTCAATTAGCGTACCCAATCAATAAATTACACAAAGCACATTATGTGTTAATGAATGTAGAAGCGCCTCAACAAGTCATCGACGAGCTAGAAACAACTTTCCGTTACAACGACGCAGTTCTTCGTAACGTAATCATTCGTACTAAGCACGCCGTAACAGAAGCGTCCCCAATGGTTAAAGCAAAAGACGATCGTAAAGCTTTAGCTGAAGTTGAAACCAACGATTTTGAGGATGCTGAAGAGTAATTTGAAAATTGATAACCGTTTTTCGTTGAGTGGCATTGTTGCTAGTCAACCAAAACGACACCAAGGTCCTAATGGCGTTAAACATTGCCAATTTTTACTAGAACATAGTTCTGTACAACAAGAGGCAGGCTTAAGCAGACAAGCTTGGTGTAAAATGCCAATTCAAATGAGTGGCAATCAATTAGTTGAAAAAACTCAAAGCATTACGGTCGGCTGTCAACTTTTGGTAGTAGGATTTGTTAACTTACATAAAACCAAAAATGGTTTAAACCAATTAGTGTTACACGCCGAGCAAATCGAATTTATAGATTAGGAGACTAGCCAAATGGCACGTTATTTCCGTCGTCGTAAGTTCTGCCGTTTCACAGCGGAAAATGTAGTGGAAATCGATTATAAAGATATCGCTACTTTAAAGAACTATATCACAGAGAGCGGCAAAATTGTTCCAAGCCGTATTACCGGTACTCGTGCGAAGTATCAACGTCAATTAGCGCGTGCAATCAAACGTGCTCGTTATTTAGCGTTACTTCCATACACTGACAATCATCAGTAATTAAAGAGAGGATACGGTAATGCAAGTAATTCTTTTAGATAAAGTAGTTCACCTAGGTAATATTGGTGATCAAGTTCAAGTTAAATCTGGTTTTGCTCGTAACTTCTTAATCCCGCAAGGTAAAGCAGTTATGGCGACTAAAGCTAACATTGAATATTTTGAAACTCGTCGTGCTGAGTTAGAAGCTAAAGCAGCTGAAGTTTTGGCCGCAGCACAAGCTCGTGCAGCGAAATTAGCAGAATTAGGTTCTGTTGCTATCGCCTCTAAAGCAGGTGATGAAGGTCGTTTATTCGGTTCAATCACTACTCGTGATGTAGCTGAAGCGGTAACTGCAGCTGGCGTTGAAGTGGCGAAAAGCGAAGTTCGCTTATCAACAGGTCCAATTCGTACATTAGGCGATCACGACGTTAAATTCCAACTTCACGGAGAAGTATTCGCGACAATCAATGTAGTTGTTGTTGCTGAATAATTTTCTATGAAATATTTTAAAGCCCGGCATAAGCTGGGCTTTTGTCGTTTTAATAATCTGTAATTTGATGTTTCTTCAGGAAATACTTACTTAGAGCAAACGTTTGCGTTATAATGCGCACCTATTGTTTATTCCCCTTTCTTAACATCTATATTTAAGGATTTTTCAATGCAATCTAATCGTCCCATTCGTCAAGCATTATTAAGTGTGTCTGATAAAACAGGTATTGTAGAATTTGCTCAAGGCCTAGTTCAACGCGGTGTAAAATTGCTTTCCACAGGAGGTACTGCAAAATTGCTTGCGGATAGTGGTTTAGCTGTAACAGAAGTGTCCGATTATACTGGTTTCCCAGAAATGATGGACGGACGAGTGAAAACCTTGCATCCTAAAGTGCATGGTGGCATTTTAGGTCGTCGTGGCACCGACGATGAGGTGATGAGCCAACACGGTATTGAGAGCATTGATATGGTGGTGGTGAATTTATATCCTTTTGCCGCGACCGTCGCTAAACCAAGTTGCAGCCTTGAAGATGCGGTAGAGAATATTGATATTGGCGGACCAACAATGGTGCGTTCTGCGGCGAAAAATCACAAAGATGTGGCGATTGTGGTCAATAATCATGATTTTGATGCCATTTTAGCGGAAATGGATCAGCATCAAAATGGACTAACCTTAGAAACCCGTTTTGATTTAGCCATTAAAGCCTTTGAACATACAGCGCAATATGATTCCATGATTGCGAATTATTTTGGTCAATTAGTGAAACCTTATTTTGTGGCAGAGGAAGAAGATCCTGAAGCCAAATGCGGTCAATTCCCTCGCACATTAAACTTAAATTTCATTCGTAAACAAACCATGCGTTATGGTGAAAATGGTCATCAAAAAGCCGCATTTTATGTAGAAAAAGAAGTGAAAGAAGCTTCTGTTTCAACCGCAAAACAATTACAAGGTAAAGCCCTTTCTTATAATAATATTGCTGATACGGATGCAGCACTGGAATGCGTGAAAAGTTTTGATGAACCAGCTTGCGTGATTGTGAAACACGCCAATCCTTGTGGAGTGGCGCTAGGCGCTGATATTTTAGACGCCTACAACCGTGCCTATCAAACAGATCCCACTTCCGCGTTCGGTGGCATTATTGCTTTTAACCGTGAATTAGATGCGACCACAGCACAGACCATTATTGATCGTCAGTTTGTTGAAGTGATTATTGCCCCAACCGTGGCAGAAGAGGCAAAAGCCTTATTAAAAGCCAAGAAAAATGTGCGTGTGCTTGAATGTGGCAAATGGGAAAACGCTCAGCCTCGTTTAGACCTTAAACGTGTGAATGGTGGCTTGCTGGTTCAAGAAGCGGATTTAGGCATGGTTGATTTGGCGGATTTAAAAGTGGTCAGTAAACGTCAACCAACGGAACAAGAATTGAAAGACTTATTGTTCTGCTGGAAAGTGGCAAAATTCGTGAAATCCAATGCCATTGTATATGCCAAAGATAATCAAACTATCGGCATTGGCGCAGGGCAAATGAGCCGTGTGTATTCAGCAAAAATTGCGGGCATCAAAGCCGAAGACGAAGGCTTGCAAGTGGTAGGTTGCGTAATGGCATCCGATGCCTTCTTCCCATTCCGTGATGGCATTGATGCAGTAGCGAAAGTGGGTATTACTTGCGTGATCCACCCAGGTGGTTCAATGCGTGACCAAGAAGTGATCGATGCGGCAAACGAGCACGGAATGGCAATGGTGCTAACGGGAATGCGTCATTTTAGGCATTAATATCACGAATTCACACAGGAAAATTATTTATGAACATTTTAATTATCGGCAATGGCGGACGTGAACACGCCTTAGCGTGGAAAGCCAAACAATCCCCTTTAGCAAGCAAAGTGTTTGTTGCCCCAGGCAATGCAGGCACGGCATTAGAAGACGGCATTGAAAACGTGGCAATTTCGGCGACAGATGTGTCAGCGTTGGTGGAATTTGCCAAACAAAACGACATCGGTTTAACCATCGTTGGCCCTGAAGCACCGCTTGTGATTGGTGTGGTGGACGCCTTCCGTCAAAATGGTTTAAAAATTTTTGGACCAACCCAAGCCGCAGCCCAATTAGAAGGTTCAAAAGCCTTTACCAAAGATTTCTTGGCTCGCCACAACATTCCAACGGCGGAATACCAAAATTTCACCGACGTGGAAAAAGCCCTTGCCTATCTGCGTGAGAAAGGTGCACCGATTGTGATTAAAGCCGACGGCTTGGCGGCAGGCAAAGGCGTGATTGTGGCAATGACATTAGAAGAAGCGGAAGCAGCCGTGAAAGATATGTTGTCTGGCAATGCCTTTGGTGAAGCAGGTAGCCGAGTGGTGATCGAAGAGTTTTTGGATGGCGAAGAAGCCAGTTTCATCGTGATGGTGGACGGTAAAAATGTGGAACCGATGGCAACCAGTCAAGATCACAAACGTGTGGGCGAGCAAGATACGGGCTTGAATACCGGCGGTATGGGGGCTTATTCGCCTGCGCCTGTAGTTACGCCAGAAATTCATGATCGCATTATGCAGGAAGTGATTTATCCGACGGTCAATGGCATGGCGGCAGAAGGCAATGTGTACACAGGCTTCTTGTATGCCGGCTTGATGATTATGCCGAACGGTCAACCGAAAGTGATCGAATTTAACTGCCGTTTTGGGGATCCGGAAACCCAACCGATTATGTTACGTTTAGAATCTGATCTAGTTGAGCTTTGTCTTGCTGCTTGTGATGGGCAGTTGGATCAGAAAAAATCTCAATGGTGTGAAAAAGCCTCGCTCGGTATTGTGCTTGCCGCAGAGGGTTACCCAGGGGATTATCGCAAAGGGGATGAAATCACTGGCATTGAAAGTGCGGTAGAAAATCAAAAAGTTTTCTTAGCTGGCGTTGAAAATAAAGAGGGCAAATTAGTCACCAATGGCGGGCGTGTAGTCTGCGTCACCGCTTTAGGCACCACCGTGTACGATGCGCAACAACAAGCCCTTGCTCTTGCGGAAAAAGTGAAATGGACAGGGCGTTTTTATCGCCGTGACATTGGCTATCGTGCCGTGGCAAGAGAAAAACAATAACAAACTTCTGCGATTTATATGAAAAGTTTTCATTTATAAATGAAAAAATCGCAGTTAAATTTTAATTAAAAAAGTGGCTGTAAACCTTTACACTACATAAGATTCACCAACATCTTTACCTCAAGAGGAAATCATAATGTTAAAAAGAAGTATGAACATCGCAGATTACGATCCCGTTTTATGGAAAGCTATTCAAGACGAAAATCGTCGTCAAGAAGAACATATTGAGTTAATTGCATCTGAAAACTACGCCAGTCCAAGAGTGATGGAAGCGCAGGGTTCACAATTTACCAACAAATACGCAGAAGGTTATCCGGGTAAACGTTACTACGGTGGCTGTGAATATGCGGACATCGTTGAACAATTAGCCATTGACCGCGCTAAAGAGTTATTCGGTGCAGATTATGTGAACGTGCAACCACATTCTGGTTCACAAGCAAATGCGGCAGTTTACGGTGCATTATTGCAACCGCACGACACTATTTTAGGAATGAGTTTGGCACACGGCGGTCACTTAACCCACGGTGCGAGCGTGAGCTTCTCAGGTAAAATTTACAACGCCGTGCAATACGGTATTACCGCCGAAGGCTTTTTAGATTACGAAGACATTCGCCAAAAAGCCTTAGAGTGCAAACCAAAAATGATCGTGGGCGGCTTCTCTGCTTACTCACAAGTGGTAGACTGGGCGAAAATGCGTGAAATCGCAGATGAAGTTGGTGCGTATTTATTCGTGGATATGGCACACGTGGCTGGCTTAATCGCTGCTGGCGTTTACCCAAGTCCACTACCGCACGCACATATTGTTACTACAACAACTCATAAAACCCTTGGCGGCCCACGTGGTGGCTTAATTTTGTCTAATGCGAAAGATGAAGAATTATACAAAAAACTTCAAAGTTCTGTGTTCCCAGCAAACCAAGGTGGCCCATTAGTTCACGTGATCGCCGCTAAAGCGGTATGCTTCAAAGAAGCCCTTGAACCTGAATACAAAGTGTATCAGCAACAAGTGATCAAAAATGCCAAAGCAATGGTGGAAGTGTTCAAACAACGTGGTTATAACGTGGTTTCAAATGGTACAGAAAACCACTTATTCTTAGTGGATTTAGTCAGCCACGGTTTAACAGGTAAAGCGGCAGATGCTGCATTAGGTAGCGCTAACATCACGGTAAATAAAAATGCTGTACCAAATGATCCGCAAAAACCATTTGTTACTTCTGGTATCCGTGTAGGTACTCCGTCAATTACCCGCCGTGGCTTTAAAGAAGCGGAATCTACCGAGTTAGCAGGTTGGATGTGCGATGTGTTAGATGCAATGGGTAAAGATAACGAAGCTGCAGTTATCGCGGCGACGAAAGAGAAAGTGTTAGCTGTATGTAAACGCCTTCCTGTTTATCCATAATTTTAGTTTGATAGATTCAGACATAAAAATAGCGATGGTAACATCGCTATTTTTTTATCTGTAAATCGCCCTAATATGGGCAGAGGTGAAATCTAAATGTTTACAAATTTTGTAGCTTTTCTAGTGAGGGGGCTAAGTAGTAAGCGCCAGTGACCGCTTTGGTAAAGCCCAGTAAACGATCGGTTTTGCCGTCTTTTTCGCCAAACATATTCAACAGTTGCTGTTCAATGTTATACAAAGTGGCGCAATAAGCGGAAAAGAATAAACCATGCTTACCGCTGGCGGTGCCGTAAGGCAAACTGTGGCGTAAAATTTTCAAACCAGCACCGTTTTCTTTCAGATCTGTGCGCCCTTCGTGAGAAGTATCCGCCTTATCTTCTAGCTCTACACTATCCGGTTTGGTACGCCCGATAACATTTTCCTGTTTTGCCACACTCAATTTTTCCCACTTTGGCAAATTGTGTTCATAACGTTGAGTAAATACATAACCCCCCCTGATCTTCCCCTTCTGCAATTAAAGCCACCTGTGCTCGTTTGGCGTCTTTGGGATTTTCTGTACCATCAATAAATCCAGTAAAATCCCGTTCTTCTACCCAACGGAAGCCGTGAATTTCTTGGGATACTTGTATAGCGCCACCGAACGCTGCCATTGCCGCTTGCGCCACAGAAAAATTCACATCAGGACGTGCAGATTGAATATGAATCAATCAATCATTTTGTGTAGAGGGGGCAGATAAATCGCCTCGCCCTAAAGTAACAAAGGGCTTTAATTCTGGGGCACTTTGCTCGCCTGCAAACTGGCACCAAACTCGATGCCCAAACGCCACTACCGCCCCTAAATGGGCATCAGAATATTGTTGTTGCAGTTGGGAAAGTGCTTGGCAAAATTGTTGGCAGGCTTGAGGAATCACTGATAAATCCACAATATCTGCTTCTAAAAAAATTCCTGCCTTACTATGTTCCAATAAAATTCCACTTTGTGCTGTCATATAAATACTCCAAATAATAAAAAATGCCGTTGATTATACGATTTTCCTAGGGATTTTGAGTAAAAAAACGGCTTTTTTAATGAAAATATTAATGTTTTACATCATTAAATTTTATCTTTTTAGTTGCGAAAAAAAATAAGAGGTGCATAATTGCTCTTGTGTAAAAAAGAATTGATTTCATTTAGATTTGAGAGGCTATATGATCTCCATCAAAACTGGTTGGCAAGCAGTTATCTTGCTGCTCTCTCTGCTGCTATGCAATATAGCAAGTGCAGCGCCCGATTACCCTGCACTCGTCCAAGATATTGAATCCCGTCTCGATAAAACCATTCTGTTATACCAACAAAATCAAACTGATGATGCAAAAACCGAAGTTCAAATGGCTTATTTTGAAGTGTTTGAAAATTTAGAGGGTCCTATTCGCATTAATTTTTCCGCACAAAAAAGTTATCAAATGGAAGCCACTTTTGGTGAAATTCGCAAAATGATTGGCGCAGGTAAACCTTTGGCGGAAGTGCAAGCGAAAATCACAGGGTTAAAACAAGAATTACACGCGGTGTTGCCAAGTTTAAGCTCAGGGCATCAGCTCAATGCCGACGGTCAGCATGGGGTGTATGGACATAATGAGATAGCCCCTCATTGGCAAAATAGCTTCAAGGTGATCGATGATTTAGTGGCACAAGCCATTACCGCCTATGAACAAGGCAATTTTGCCCAAGCGAAGAAATTGTTCCAGCAAGCGCAATATGACGGCTACAAAAATTCAGAAATGGAAATGTCCATTCGGCAAAATCGTTCTGCGGCAGCCTCAGGCGCTATTAATCAACAATTCTATGATCTTATCCGTTTAAGTGAGAAACCCGATGAAATCAACAGCTTGGGTTATCAAACCACCGTATTGTTGCAAGATATTGAAGAATTATTGCCTAACTTGCCTACTACGCGTGAGAGCCAAGTGAGCCAAACTGCCGCTAGCGCCAGCGAGCAAGCCACAGAGCAAAATTGGCAGGCGGTAGCGCAGCAAGTCAATCAAGGTATTCAAAACGCCCTCGCTTTATATCAAAAAGGGGAGGTGAAAAAAGCCATGTTGATGGTGCAAGATACCTATTTTGATGTGTTTGAAAACACGGGCATGGAAAACAAAGTAGGGTCTCGCGATAGCAATTTTAAAGCAGAATTAGAGGGCTATTTCACGCACTTGGTCAGTTTAATGAAAGCTGGCGCCAGCGAGGATGCCTTGCAACAACAAGCGAATGGACTTGCGCAGGATTTAACCAAAGCGGTGGAAATGTTACAAGGCGGTACACAAAGTCATTGGTCAATGTTTATTTATAGCTTGTTGATTATCTTGCGCGAAGGATTGGAAGCGCTGTTAATTGTGGCGGCGATTGTGGCGTATTTGGTTAAAAATAATCATCAAGATAAATTGCCGATTATTCGTCAGTCTGTGTATGTTGCCCTGTTAGGCAGCGTGATTACTGCGGTGATTTTCCAATTGATCTTTTCAAATTCAGGCGCCAGCCGAGAATTATTAGAAGGCTTCACCATGATGATTGCGGTGGTGATGCTCTTTATGATGAGCTATTGGTTGTTGTCTAAAGTGGAAGCGCAAAACTGGAAACGTTATCTTGAGGGGAAATTATCGCTGGCGCTAAGCACAGGATCTTTAGTGGGATTATGGTTAACCAGTTTTCTTGCGGTGTATCGCGAGGGGGCAGAAACCGTGTTGTTCTACTACGCGCTAGCAAGCGACGCTACCAGTTTCCTCAGCTATCTCTATCTTTTCGCAGGTATTGTGGTGGGCATTGTGTTGCTTGCCATTTGCTATGTGATTATGCGTTATAGCTTGGTGCGTTTACCGCTCAAACCTTTCTTTATGTTTACGGGTTCCTTTATGTATTTAATGGCATTTGTGTTTGCAGGGAAATCCGTATTAGAACTTATCGAGGGAAAATTGTTTGAGCCTACGTTGTTGGCTGGGGTGCCTGAGATTGCTTGGTTAGGCATTTACCCTTATATGGAAACACTGATCCCTCAAGCAATATTAATTATTGCGGCAGTTTTCGCGTTGTTTTATATGAAGTATGCAAATAAACAACATTAAATACACATCCAGTCTAGGAGATTAATTATGAAAAAACACCTATTAGCAGCAACTTTATTCGCTGGCGTTATGGCGGCACCTTCTGCTTTGGCATTCCAAGAATATCCAATCGGTGAAGCGGTTGAGATGAATGGTATGGAAATCGCAGCGGTTTATTTACAACCTGTGGATATGGAACCGCGCGGTATGGGCTTATCCGCTAAAGCATCTGACATTCACTTGGAAGCGGATATTCATGCGGTAAAAGGTAATGTTAACGGTTTTGGTGAAGGTGAATGGATGCCATACCTCACCATTAATTACACCTTAGTGAACACAGATACTGGGGCAAAACAACAAGGCACATTTATGCCAATGGTTGCGAGCGACGGTCCACACTATGGCGCTAACATTAAAATGATGGGTGTGGGTAACTACAAATTAACTTACCACATTGATCCGCCACCCAAAGCAGGTATGCACCGCCACACTGATGAAGAAACTGGTGTTGGTCGTTGGTGGAAACCATTTGATGTTAACTATGAATTCAAATTTGCTGGTTTAAAATAAGTTAATTTACATAAACACCTTGATGAAAGTCAGGGTGTTTATCTTTTATCTAAATAGATTTTATTCATGACATATTTTTTCATTTCCCTTATTCAAGGGGTTGCACCTTTCGCTATTCTACTTGCTTGTGCATGGCAAGGACATCATTCTGTCAACGGCAAAGCCCTAAGTTGGCTTGCCTTGCTGGGATTTATCGTTGGCGCCAGCGTGAGATTACAGCTTCCGCAAGTCGCCCTCACTCATTTAACCGTGGCGATTTTTATTAGCCTTAGCCTATTGCTTTTCTTTGTGACTCAATGGTTACGCCTTGTTCCTTTGACACAATTTTTCCATGTCATCTTATTTTTATGTGCTGGCATACTGTGGGCGAAAGATCCCAATATCGCCGCCATTACCAGCGTTGATGTGATTAATACGGATTTTATTCTCCATGCTAGAACGCAGCAAAGAAATTGGCTTAATGAAAGCTCTTGGCGCCTATCAATG
This sequence comes from [Haemophilus] felis, assembly GCA_002015125.1. Classification (GTDB taxonomy): domain Bacteria; phylum Pseudomonadota; class Gammaproteobacteria; order Enterobacterales; family Pasteurellaceae; genus Pasteurella; species Pasteurella felis. The sequence continues at coordinate 6,043 of MUYB01000040.1, read as the reverse complement.
GCAGATCGTTTTGTTGTTTTATTGGGAAGCCATTTTAAGCGCTTTGATCGGTGGCGCCTTAGGCTGTGTGGCTGGCTGGCTGGGCGTTAGCGAAATTTATCGGTAGCGCTTTGTTTGGTGCTGCCTTAGATTTTGCGTGGATCGTGGTGCCTTGCGTGCTGGTACTTTCCGTGCTTATCGCCTTAATTGGCACTTGGTTCCCAGCCCATCGCATCGCCCGTTTATACCCTGTGGAGGTGTTATATGGTCGCCAATAAGAGTTTATTTTGGCGTTTAATTTTTAACGCCCTACGTTTACGCCTGCAACGCGTGCTGATTATTTTTGCCGCGCTCACCGTTGGCGCCAGCATTGTTACCGCAATGGCTTCGGTGTATTTTGATATTAATACCAAAATGAGCCAAGAATTACGCACCTTTGGCGCGAATTTTTATATTGGCTCACAAACCAGCGGTTTAATTGAAGAACAGCAATTTGAGCAAATTATCAAACAGGCGCCAGCAGGATTGATTTCTGCAGCAAGTCCCTACTTGTACGGCGTGGCACGCAGTGAACTGGAAAAAATCGTGATCATGGGCGTGCGTTTTCAGCAAATGGCGACGCTGGCGCCTTATTGGCAAATTAGCGGCGCACGCATTGGGGTGGATTTTGATGATCGCAATGCCATGATTGGCAAAACCCTCGCACAACGCTTGAACTTAAAATTAGGCGATAAACTCACCTTGAGTCAAAATGCTTTGCAAAAACATCACTTTACGATTAAAGGCATTGTTGAAACAGGGGATGCCACCGACAATATGCTGATTGTGAGTTTAGAATTTGCCCAACAATGGCTAGACAAAGCAGGTTTAGCCACCAATGCACTGTTAAATGTGAAAAATGATCAAGGGCAAGTGGAGCAGTTTGCCGCACAGCTACAACAACAATACCCTGATCTTGATATTCATCCTATTCGTAAAGTATCTGCCTCTGAGGGACAAATTTTAAATAAAATCAAAGGATTAATGGGGTTGATTTCAGCGGTCATTTTGCTCTTGGCAACCCTTTGTGTTAACACCACCTTAATTGCTATTGTGGGGGAACGGGCGAAAGAATTTGCCTTGCAAAAAGCCTTGGGCGCCAAAGGACGCGATATTATTGTGCAAATTGGCACAGAAATTTTGATTATCGCCCTTTGTGCGGTGGTCGCAGGATTAGCCTTAGGCTATGTGCTGGCGCAAATATTGGGTTTAGCGGTGTTTAAAGCCCATATTGATATGCGTTTACCTGTGATTCCAATCACTTTTCTGTTGTCTTTGTGTGTGGCATTTGTGGCAGTGATTGTGCCAACGCGACGCGCATTAGATATTCAAACTGCCAATGTATTAAAAGGGGAATAAAATGGCGGCTTATGTAATTGAAACTCAACATTTATACAAACGCTTTGGTCAAGTCACCGCCCTTGAAGACATCAATATTCAAATTAAACAAGGGGAATTTGTGGCGATTATGGGCGCCTCAGGTTCAGGCAAAACCACGTTAATGAACATTTTAACGGGATTAGATACCGCCAGTGAGGGCAAAGTGATCTTAGACGGTGTGGATGCAGCACAGCTAGACGAGGTAGGAAGACAACGCTTTCGCGCAGAAAAAATTGGCTTAGTGTTTCAACAATTTCACTTAATTCCCTATTTGACGGCGCTAGAAAACGTGATGTTAGCGCAACATTACCATAGTGTTATCGACGAGCAAGGGGCGAAAGAAGTGTTAAAACAAGTGGGATTAGCGCATCGTTTTGATCATCGTCCTAGCCAATTATCAGGTGGTGAACAACAACGAGTTTGCATTGCGCGTGCTTTGGTGAATCAACCGCCAGTGATTTTTGCCGATGAACCTACGGGCAACTTAGATGAAAAAAATGAAGCATTAGTGCTGGATTTATTGGTGGACTTAAATAAACAAGGACGCACTATTGTGATGGTGACCCATAATCCAGAATTAACCAAACTCACTGACCGCACTATTTTTCTACAACATGGTCGTTTCTTGAGAGAACAACAACATGAAAAATAATATTTACCTAAAATGCCTAGTCAGTTTTTGCCTGTGCTTTGGTTTATTGGGCTGCAAAGAACAAATTGCACAACTGGGCGAAAAAGCTCCCGAAATAGCCGCCTTTGATTTAGCTGGCAATAAAGTGGAATTATCCCAATGGCAAGGCAAACCCATTTTATTAACCTTTTGGTCGGGCAATTGCGGCATTTGCCTACAAGAACTCAAACAGTTTGAACAACATTTACAACATTATCCGCAGCATGATCTGCAAGTGATCGCCATGAACACCGATGGCGAAAATGCCAATGTAGAACAGATCCTAGAAAAACACAAAATCCGTTTATTTGTAGTAAAAGATCAGCTAAAAATCAGCGCCGAACGCTACCAACTCATTGGCACACCAACGTCCTTTGTCATTGACCGTACAGGAAAAATCCTTTATAAATTCGAAAATTTAATTCCCGACACTGATTTACAACGTATTTTTCAAGGTTAATTATGAAAACATTTTACGCTGGCGCCTTGCTACTTCTGTGTTCAGTAAGCATCGCACAAGGAACGGACATCCAACGAGGTAACAAAATTTTTAAACAATCTTGTTCTTTCTGCCACGGCAATAAAGCGGAAAAATCCGCCTTAAATCAATCACGCCCTCTTTCTCAAATGAGCGTCGAAGAACTGGTCGCTGAACTCAAAAAACGTAAAGAGGGTGAAGTGATCGGTGCTGGCAACGCCGCGAAATCACGCTTATCAGAAGAAGATATGCAAAGCGTAGCGGAATTTATCCAAACCTTAAAATAAAACTCATAATGACAAGGATCAACCTTATCCCACCGAAGGAACTTTGCGATCAACATCTGCTCGCAGAACATCGCGAACTCACGCGCATTCCCAACGCCGTCGCCAAAGGAAAATTTAATCTCGTAGGACAACCTAAAGATTATAAATTAGGCACAGGTCATGTGCGTTTTTTCTTTAACAAATTGAAATTCTTACAAAAACGCTACGACTTATTACACCAAGAATGCCTTGCCAGAGGTTTTAAGGTAAACTACATCTGGCCTGATAATTTGCCTGAAGATCCTAATTTATGGCGAGATTATTAACCAACGGAAAGTGCTTTAGCGGCGAATATCGCGCGTATTCAAGAACGCATGCCAGCAAAAGCGAGGTTTACTTCTCATAAATAAAGCAAAAAAAAAGCCCTTTCAAAATGAGAGGGCTAAATATATTTGGAGTCATACTTTTTAGGGTATGCGAAGCATTATATATAAAAAATTAACAATTGCAACATTTTTTTAACAAAATTGTTTATTTTTTATTATGAGGCTGTCTTGTATTGGCATTCACCAAATTCCGCATCAACAAGGCAAAATCCTAGTATTCACGGAAAAGCGATATAACCTAATAAAAAATATGTAAAAAAAAGCTCTTTTAAAAGAAAGGGGCATTGTATATAGAAAATTCACTATTGCAATATGTTTAACAAATTTTTGTTGCGATGTTTGCCCTACTTTCTAATTTGCTTACTAACTGATTTTCATATTCCGATTTAGGGAATATGATATGATTCAAACACCCTTTAAATCCATAAGTGAATCTGTGACAACACGCACCACCAACCTAGATGCCACCCTTTATCTTATTGAGATGCTGAAGTTAATTCCGAAACATAGCGTCATTTCCGCCCCCGAATTAAAAGAAAAGTTAGAGGAAATCGGTTTTAAGCGAGATATTCGCTCGATTCAACGCACCTTAAAAACCTTGTGCGAGCATTTTGATATTGAATGCGATGATCGTAGCAAACCCTATGGCTATCGCTGGAAATCCCATTCATCGGGAATGAGCGTGGTGAATTTGAGCATTCAACAATCTCTCGTGCTGAAATTAGCGGAGCAACAACTCAAATATATGTTGCCACCGAATATTATGGCGTATATGAAACCGTTTTTTGAAGAAGCAAATTATTTAGTATCGGAAGCTCGTGACAAGCCCGAATATCAATGGCTTGGCAAGGTAAAAGCCGTGCCGACCAGTCAGCCGTTGATTCCTGCCACACTGGATGAAAATGTATTTAATACGGTCAGCCAAGCCCTGTTCCAAAACAAAATGCTCAACATTGAATATCGCAATCAGATTGGCAAAATCCATCAGGCACGCGTAATGCCGTTAGCTCTTGCCCCACAAGGGGCGACCATTTATTTGGTGGTGCGTTATGAAGGCTTTGAGGATAACCGTTTGCTGGCGTTGCACCGCATTCAATCGGCAGAAATGTCTACTTTTAGCTTTGAGCGTCCTGCGGATTTCAACCTGAAAATTTACCAAGAAAAAGGCTATTTAGCCTTTGGCGAAGGTACAAAAGTGCGTTTGACTTTCACTTTGGCTCGCTGGGCAGGTTTTCACTTAACTGAAACACCACTTTCCGAAGATCAAATTATTTTAGAGCAAACAGACGATTACTACCGTTTTCAAGCCACCGTAGCCGATACAATGATGCTCAACTGGTGGCCAGACGTTTTGGAGACGATATTTGGGATATTGAAAAAGAACCCATTTAGTGCGACACATTTTGTCGTATGAGGACGTGTGATGGCGGTATTGAAAGAAAATGTGCAGAAAAATCATCAAATCCCACCGCTGGTATGAGGATTTTTCCGCCATTATTTGCCAGTTTATTTAAGGAGAAAATGATGTCGTTACCCAAAGTGGTTATTTTAACGGGGGCAGGTATTTCTGCCGAGTCAGGTATTCGCACTTTCCGAGCCACTGATGGCTTGTGGGAAGAGCATCGCATCGAAGATGTTGCTACGCCCGAAGGTTTTATGCGAAATCCCAACTTGGTGCAACGTTTCTACAATGAGCGTCGCAAACAGTTGCAAGATCCCCCAATTCAACCCAACGCAGCCCATATCGCCTTAGCCAAATTAGAAGAGAAATTGGGCGAAAATCTGCTATTAGTTACGCAAAATGTGGATAACTTACACGAACGTGCAGGGTCGAAAAACATCATTCATATGCACGGTGAATTGCTCAAAGTGCGGTGCGTAGAAAGTGGCAAAATCTATGATTGGACAGGGAATATTACCGAACAAGATAAGTGCACTTGTTGCAAAACGCCACGCAAGCTGCGACCGCATATTGTGTGGTTCGGTGAAATTCCGCTGGAAATGGAGCGAATTTATGACGCTTTGAACCAGTGCGACTATTTTATTGCCATTGGTACATCGGGCAATGTCTATCCTGCCGCAGGTTTTGTGCGAGAAGTATCCGATTCAGCCACAACGCTGGAACTTAATTTAGAACCGAGCAAAGTTAAATCCCATTTTGATAAAGTGATTATTGGCAACGCGAGTGAAATTGTGCCAAAGTTTGTGGATGAGTTGTTGAGGAAACTATAAAAATCACTGAAATTAATATAATATATTAATGAAATTTTTTATCTATTCTAATAGGAGCTATTATGGCTGATTTACATATTGGTAAACAAACAATTTATGAATTATTTAGCGGAATCAAGAATAAAAAATGGGGCTGTATTAGATTAGCATCAATGCTATACTACAAAAATGAAAATAACTCATTGTAAATTAAAGAAATCTACTCAGAAAAAACTCCTTGAATTTTTTGTAGCAGAAGTCACCGCTAGAACGGCGGCAGATTTGTTGGAGATTCAACCCAATACCGTAGCTCTTTTTTACCATAAAATTCGGCTTGTGATTGAGCATCATTTAGCCCTTGAAGCTGATGAGGTTTTCGAAGGTAAAATTGAACTGGATGAAAGCTATTTTGGTGGTCATCGTAAAGGAAAACGAGGTCGTGGAGCTGCAGGAAAAGTAGCTGTTTTTGGGGTGTTGAAAAGGCAAGGGAAAGTGTTTACTGTGGTCGTCAATGATACGAAAACAACAACGCTAATGCCTGTTATAGCAAGGAAAATCAAGCCTGACAGCTGGGTTTATACAGACACTTATCGTAGTTATGATGCCCTTGATGTGAGCGAATTTCACCACGAAC
>MUYB01000039.1 GCA_002015125.1 [Haemophilus] felis | reverse complement strand
GAATTAAATATAGAAAAAACGACAAATAGGATTGAAGGTTTATTTAGTGAACTTAAACGGAAGTTAATAAATCATAATGGATTAAGCAAGAAGCGTAAGGTTGTGTTTATAAAGGATTTTTTGAATAAGAAAAGTTGCTAACAACCTTGAAAAATATTATTAGCAACTATTTTGTCCACTTGAACGTGTAATGGGTTGTTCAGCAACTATTTTGTTCATTACGCCTACAAAAATTATCCCTTCAAAAACTAAAATCCAATGAATACTCAAGCGACTTTATCCAAAGAGTTACTATTTGGATTATTCTCTAATTTGAAGAGCACACGTTTTTGGAATTCATTGCGAATTTTCTTCATGTTACCTAAAGTAAGCTCAGCTTGTTCAAGCAACATATGTATGCGCTGTAAATCTTGTGTTGATAAATTAAACATAAACTAGCTCCTGTTTTGTTGTGTTAAACTCTGCAATCGCGTGAGTGAGCTCTTCTATATTGTTGTCATCAATCGCTTTTGCAAGTCTTTCAGTGACGGAAATATATTCTCTCAATCGCTCCATCTCTGTGGAATTCGCAAATTTAAAAATACCATTCAATTCAATAACAATTTTTTCATATTGCAACAACTCGTTATATAGAGCCGTAAAACTAGGATCTTTGTGTGGCAATTCACAGATAGGGCATAGCTTTGCTAGTTTGAGCATACTACTGATCTCGCCAAAAACTCCAGAATAGAGAATGTTAAAGCGATTTTTAGCTTGTTTTAAAAGCTCTTGTATTATGAAATTTCCTTTATTTAAGTTGTTTTGAACAATTGTCATACACCAATCAGAATCTAAGTGCAAGTTCATCATCATTGTTTAAGTATCTATTAAATAAGAATAGATCTCAAATATTGACTATAGATATTATCAATCATAAAATCATACCACTCAAAACAACATCTTTAGGAATATGAAATTCTCTCCAAGTCTTGTCTGCACGGTCTTGAGCTTCGTTTCTGTTTTTTCACTAGCTAACACACAGCAAGATACCTTTTCTCGCTTAAATCAGCTTGATGCACAGCAACAACGCCAAGTACAGCAACAACAGGCGCAGGAATCGCAATTTCACTCCTCGGCGGATGTTCGATTAGATACAGAGCAGCCCGTACTTACCTTGTCAAATAACGAATCGCCTTGCTATCCTATCCACCAAATCTCTCCTGTTGATTACTCTCCTGTTGATTACTCTCCTGATAATTCTCTTCAATCTAGCCAATTTCAATGGGCACTCAACCAAGCCACAAAAGACCTTAAGCTCACATTACCGCATTGTTTAGGCGGTCAAGGTTTAGGTATTTTGATGAAACAAGTACAAAATGCCATTATTGAAAAGGGTTATGTCACTACACGGGTGGTGGCACAAGAGCAAGATTTGCGTTCAGGCAATTTGGTGCTGACGGTAATTTTGGGGAAAGTTGGTAATACTATTGTGGCAGACAGTAGCAATGTGCTCCGTTTTACTCGCTTGCAAAGTTGGAATGGCTTTACTTTTGCAAAAGGTGATTTACTGAATGTACGAGATATTGAGCAATCCCTAGAGAATTTAAAACGTGTACCGACAGTGGAAGCCAATATCGAAATTTTGCCGAGTGAAAATACAGAAAGTATTGGCGTGAGTGATTTAAAAGTGAGTTATGACCAAGCTTTTCCCTTCCGATTCAACTTCGGGTTGGATGATTCGGGCTCACGCTCTACAGGTAAATTCCAAGGTTCTGCGACACTCTCATTTGACAATCTTTTTTCAGCCAACGACCTTTTCTATACTAGCTTCACGCATAGTCTCAAAAGTAGCGAAGATGATAAAGGCAAGCGTGCCAGCAAAAATTTGACCTTCTATTATTCCATTCCCTTTGGTTACTGGACACTTTCGGCAACCCAAAATTACAGTCGCTATCATCAACAAGTCTTTGGTGCTTTTGCGAATACTTATATGTATGCAGGGGAAAGCAACAGCAGCAAATTAACCCTTTCTTATTTGTTCTATCGTGATGCAGTGCGTAAAAGCAGTATTTCAGGCGGATTTTGGTCAAGACAATCCAAAAACTTTGTTGATAGCGCTGAAATAGAAGTGCAACGTCGCCGCATGGCTGGTTGGGAAATTGGTCTTTCGCATAAAGAATATTTAACCAATGCCACCTTAGAATTCTCCGCTAATTTCAAGCGTGGCACAAAAGCAAGAGGTGCTTTACCTGCTTATGAAGAGCTTAACAATAAAGGCACCTCAATACCCAAGATCATCACCGCATCTCTTTCATTGTTAAAGCCCTTTATGTTGGGAACTCAACCTTGGCAATGGCAAAGTAGTTTGAATGTGCAATGGAATAAAACCCCTTTAATTGCCCAAGATCGCTTTAGTATTGGTGGGCGTTATACAGTGCGAGGTTTTGATGGCGAACTTTCATTATCAGGTGAACGTGGTTGGCTTTGGCGCAATGAATTAGCATGGAATGTGAATGGTAAAGGACATCAACTTTATTGGGCGTTGGACGCAGGGCGAGTGTCTAGTTTGTCTGAAAACCAGTTAGGACATCATTTGATGGGCACAGCACTTGGGCTAAAAGGTGGTTGGAAAGGGCTTTATTATGATGTCTTTGTCGGCAGACCGATTCGAAAGCCTGAAGGTTTCCGAACCTCAGATGCTGTTGCAGGGTTTAATCTCGGCTATAGTTTTTAAGTTTTCAAAGGCGAGCAGATAGTGCTCGCTTTTCTCATTTTTGAACGATTATTAAGGTAAATGATAATGAATAAGAAATGTTTCCGTGTGATTTTTAGCAAAACATTGCAACGTTTAGTGGTGACTTCTGAATTAGCGAAATCAGAAGGAAAGTCTAATGAGGCAAGTGATGGCTTTTCTTTGCCAAGTTTGCAACTTTTTGCTCAACTCCGACCGCTTACTTTTAACTTTTTCTGTGCTTTGGGCTTTGTGGCTTTTTCGGATAATGCCTTAGCGGAAACCTTGATTATTCAAGCAGATAAATCCGCCCCGAAAAACCAGCAGCCGATTATTCTACAAACGGCAAATGGTTTACCTCAAGTCAATATCCAAACCCCAAATGAGAAAGGGTTATCCCATAATAAATATTCAAAATTTGATGTCGATACTAAAGGTGCAATTCTGAATAATAGTCGCAAAAATAGTCAAACCCAACAAGCAGGTTGGGTACAAGGCAACCCTTATCTGGCTCGTGGTGAAGCAAAAGTCATTTTAAATGAAGTCAATTCCAACGACCCAAGTGTGCTCAAAGGCTATGTGGAAGTGGCAGGTAAAAAAGCCGATGTGATTATCGCCAACCCATCAGGTTTACATTGTGACGGCTGTGGCATTATCAACTCCGACCGAGTGACTTTAACCACAGGCAAACCACACATTCAAAACGGCAATTTAGACAGCTTTGTGGTGGAAAAAGGGAAGGTAAACGTCAGCGGTAAAGGCTTAGATAACAGCAGAGTGGACTACACAGATATTCTCGCCCGTGAAGTGCAAGCCAATGCAGGTATTTGGTCGAAGAAAGAGACCAAAATCATCACAGGGAAAAACACTATCAAGCGGTCAGATGCCGACAAAAATTTGCAAATTATTCATACAAACCAACCGCTTGCAGAAGAAGCTAAACCACAATTTGCAGTGGATGTAGGTGAACTGGGCGGTATGTACTCAGGCAAAATCCACCTTATCGGCACCGAAAATGGGGTGGGTGTGCGTAATGCAGGACACATTGGGGCAAGTGCAGAGACCTTAAAAATTGATAGCCAAGGACGAATTATCAATACAGGTACGTTAAACTCGCATCAAGCGCTTGATTTAACGGCAACGAAAGGCATTGAGAACAAAGGTAAAATTGAAAACCGTCAAGAAAATATAAAACTCACCAGCCAACAAGATATTAAACAAGATGGATCTATCGTTGCTCGCCAAGGTAATATTCATAAACAAGCAGCGAAAGCCATTACTCAACAAGGCGAAAGTGTGGCAAAAGGCGATATTCGTTATACCGCTGCAAGTGTTAATGCTTCAACCCGCTCTTTAATTGCAGCTGGTGTGAATGTAAAAGATAGCAATAAAGGTGAGATAAGAGAGCTGGATACTCAATCAGCACAGGGCGACAGTATTCAAATTACAACAGCCAATAAAGCAACTTTACAAGGGAAAAATATAGCCTCGGGCAAGGTGCAAGTGCAGGCAAATGAGGTAAATTTAGATAATAGCCAGAATTCAGCTCATACCATTGAAGTGAAGGCTTCAAAAGGTAAAATTCAGGCAAATGGTGCAACAATCATTGCTAACCGAGAGATAAAACTGACGACTCCAACCTTATTGGAGACTCAAAATAGTCACCTTAAAGCGGAGAAGCTGACAACAAAACAGCGTTCATTGAACATCAAAAATGCCACTTGGGAGCAGACAGGAAAGGATGAATTGGTGCTTAATGTTGTCGATACGCTACAAAATAGTGGGGGAACCTTTAGCACTCAAGGGGATTTCACTGTTAAAGCCAATGGTATAGATAATCAAGGGGGACGTTTACTTGCACAAGGAAAAATTGCTATAGATGCAGCACAAGGCAAGGTTGATTCAAGTGGTGGGGTAGTTTATTCGCCAAAAACGATAAATATCCTTTCAGGGGAATTGGTCAATAACAGCGGTTTAATTCAGTCTGGACAAAATATTACTCTCAATACACAAGGGAAAGGGTTATCGAATAACAACACCTTAACGGATAACCAAAGCAAAGGTATTGTTGCATTAGGTGCGCTTCAAATTCACTCAGCCAACCTTGTAAACCAACAAGGACGTATTGTGAGTGGTGGCCAGCAACAACTTAACACAGAAGATCTGAATAACCAGCAAGGGTTAATTTATACCCAAGAGGCATTATCTCTCAATAGTGCAAATATCAAGAATGACAAAGGGCAAATTAAAGCGGCTAAACAAGCAGATCTTGTTATTTCAGATGATCTGAGTCAACAAAATGGTGTTGTTGAAGCCGATGTACTAAACCTATCCGCTCATAATATTGATAGTCGTGATGAAAGCCAGATTGTCGCTAATCGCACAACGATTAGTGTAGAAAATCAATTAGTAAACTCAAACAGCCTCATTCAAGCAGATAAGGAGGCATTAACCTTACAAGCAGCTCGCTTAGATAATACCAAAGGGCGAATGATCGCTAAAAAGGCACAGTTAGATCTTAAAGTTAGGGTACAATTTAACAATCTGCAAGGTAGTGTATGGACAAATAATAAGCTTAATATGAATGTGGGTAAGTTCAACAATCAACAAGGTACACTTCATTCTGAGCAAGATCTTAATCTCACGGCTACACAGCTTGAAAATAATCAAGGTACTATCTCGTCCAATACTAACAGCTCACTTAAGATAAAGAATGCAATGAGCCAAGAAGCGGGACATATTTTAAGTTCTGGAGTACTATCAATTCATGCTGATCAATTACATAGCACAAACAAGAGTGTTATTTCAGGCAATCAGGTGAATGTTGCTACAGGGCAGATGGTAAATAAAGCCAGTCAATTGCTTGCGAAACAGGCGATGACTATATCAAGTCAAGCATTAGATAATACACAAGGGGAAATCAGCAGTCAGCACAATGCGGTGACAATCGACACTCATCAACAAAAGCTAGATAACACCCAAGGGAAAATTCGCTCAAAATTAGCCTTATCTATTCAGAGTGGTGAACTGGATAATTCACAGGGAGTTGTTCATAGTGAAAGTGATATTTTGCTTAATACTCATCAGCAAAAACTAATCAATCAACACACGCTATCAGTAGAAAAAGGTATTATTGCTTTAGGTCAATTAACTTTACAAGGCGGAGTGTTTAATAACCAACAAGGTTATCTTGCCAGTCGTTTAGATCAATTTTTAACAGTCAGTGATCTTAATAATACCCAAGGTTTAATTAAAGCAAGTCAAAAATTAAAACTTACTGCCGAAGATATCCAAAATCATGAAGGGCTCATTTCGGCTAAAACCGTAGCGAATATTTCTGTGGCTAATCAGTTTATGCAAAGAAATGGACAGCTAGGCGCAGATGAATTAACCCTGAACACTGCTCGTTTAAGCAATGAACAAGGGAGTTTAATTGCGGCAACAAGTGCAAATATTCAAATTGCAGGTCAATTAAGTAATACACAAAGCCGTATTAATACGGTCAATGACTTAATTATCAAAAGCCAACAACTCAATAATTCATTAGGGGTTATCAATAGTCGTGATGGAAATATGGATATTCACACTCAGCAGCATCAACTAGATAATACCAAGGGGCATATGACGGCGAAAGGCAATTTAACTCTTTCGGCAGGTGAATTGACTAACCAGCAAGGCTATATTCAATCTCAGCAACAAGCTACGATCGACCTTGGTTCATCTGCATTGCAGAATCAAAATGGCACGCTTTCAACGGATGCTGATTTAAGATTGACTGCTGGCACAATCCATAACGGCAACGGCAAAATTGCGGCAAAACAGCATATTAATGCAGATATCGCCAATCTTTATCAACACAACGGCACGGTTAAAGCTGAGCAACAACTTAATCTCTCTGCAAGCGGTGAAATTCTCTCCAAAAATCACAGTCAGTTAATAGGAGAAAATCTCAACATTCGTACAAATGGGCAATTAGATAATCAACAAAGCGAAATTGTTGCTCAACAAAGTGTCACCCTCCGTTCTGCTAAATTAAATAACAACAATGGTGTACTTATCGCAGAACAAGGCAATCTTGAGATAGATACTCAACAACAAAGTCTCACAAATCAACAGGGTAAATTAAGTGCGGGTGCAAATCTTACCCTTAATAGTGGTCTGTTGGATAACCAGCAAGGGCTCATTCAAAGTCGCCAAAATATGATGATAAACACTCATCAAGGGAATTTGAATAACCAGCAAACCAAAATTGACCCACAACGCAAACAGAATCAAGGCATTATTGCCCTAGGTGAATTGGTGTTAACGACCCAACAGTTGCTCAATCAACAAGGTTATCTATTAAGTAAGGGACAGCAAACCTTAAATACTCAATCTATTGAGAATGGCGAAGGGGTGATCGCTTCTCTTGCAAATCAAAACATTAGTGTAAGTCAGCATATTGGTAATGTGCTTGGGCGAATTAGCGGTAATGCCTCGACTCTTAAGGCTCAATCTGTAGATAATCAATCTGGTCTGTTACAAGGTGAGCATTCCCTAAATGTTAAGGTAACGGAAACTTTAAATAACCAAAATGGACAAATAAAAGCGGATGAACTTCTAGACGCAAAAGCTAAGATTATTCATAACCGAGAAGGGCAAATGCGAGCGGTAAACGGCGCCTTATCCCTTTCTTCTCAACAGAAATTAGATAACCGCCTCGGCAACATCAGTGCAAAATCTCAAGCAATGATTAAGGCAAAAGGCATTAATAATCAGCAAGGGTTAATTTATAACGAACAAGGTGGACTTGAACTTAATTTACAGCAACAAGCATTAGAAAACCAACAAGGGAATGTGATTGCAAAAGCGACGCTCAATGTTGAGAGTGGCGCAATTACCAACTATAACGGAGCAATTTATGCAGAACGTTTAGGTACGCTCAAGGTTGATGGTGTCGTTGATAATCAATACAACGGCAAAATTCACGGCTTAGGCGAAATGCAGATTCAAGCAAATCAGATCGATAACCGTGGTGGCGAAATTCGTACCCAAAACAAACTGACACTGGATGTAGCGACCGACATCAATAACCAAAAAGTGAGTGGAATGGGCTCCTTTATTGAAAGTGGTGACAAACTCATCATCAATGCGGCGCAGATTAATAATAGTCAAACCAAGTCAAATACAGAGAAAATGCACCAAGGGATTTTAGCGAGCCATTTGACGATTTCTGCACAATCGCTCAATAACCAACGGGGTAAAATCCATAGCCAAGAGACAAGCAATTTTGTCATTCAGCAAAATTTAGATAATCGCCAAGGGGATGTGACAGGCAGTGGTTCGGTTTCTATAACAGGCGAGCAGTCAAACCTCAATAACCAAGATGGGCGCTTACAAGCGGATACTTTATTGGTTATTTCTGCAAATGAGGTGACAACGAATGGACATATCGAAGGGCAAGATGTTCAGATTCGCCAAAAACAAGATTTTGTTACAGGTCAACACATTAACGCTGACCGAAGCCTTGCTATCACCACCGAAGGTAATTTGACTAACCGACATCATCTTTATGCAGATGAAAGTGTAACCCTTAATGCTCAGCATATTTCTAATCAGGTTGATGCACGGATCAGTAGTGCCAATACCCAACTTAATGCGAAGGGAAATTTAACCAACGAAGGGCTAATTAATAGTATTAGCCCAGAAGATAATGCAAAAACGGTAATTAAAGTCGGTGGCACGTTACTTAATACAGGTAAAGGGCGAATTTACGGTGATGATATTGCATTACAAGCCGATCGTATTGAAAACAGTGATAAAGATTATGGCAATGGCGAGATTAAATCTGCAGTTGTGGCTACGCGTGGGCGTTTAGATCTTGCTGCCCGTGAAATGGATAACAACACCGCACATTATCTTTCGGATAACCAAATTGGTGCAACCCTCTTTAGTGTTGGAAATATGACTTTTGGACGAACGCTCAATGCAGAGAATCGTGCAGAGGGCAAGGCAGAGATATTGCGCAATAACAGTAGTCTGATTGAATCGGAGCGTCATATTGCACTGAACGTGGCACAAGTAACAAATAGTAATCCGCATTTAATAGTTCATCATCTCATTAATGGCAAAGAAGGCGATGAAATCACTCGGATTAAAGGTAGCGAAAAAACCATTAATCAAGAATACATTATCCCTTACAACGGTCAAAATTTACCTGCTGCTTTTGAGAATCAAAAAGGAGCGGAAAAAGGCAGCTTAAGTGCAGAGAATGATACTTACATTTCCATGAAAAACCTTGTTTGGGTTAGTTGGAGTCGTGCAGGTCAGCTAGTTTATAACCTAAATAATGTCGAGCCTACATTGCTTAAAGCGGGCGATCAGATCACAGAGGATATGTTACTTGCGAGCCGCAACCAAATGCGTTGTGATGGTTACGAAAGTAGTACAAGTCATTGCCACTATATTCCAGCAGGTCAATATGAAATTGACAGTCCAATTTGGGCATATGCTAATGCAACACCGCCTACCAAGTCTTCCCCAGTATTTTCTTTTGATGATCTAGCGGCTCAGCCTTGGTATAAAGAAGATGAGTGGTTTAGCGTCGATCCTAAAACAAAGGAATTAGATCAGTTTATTGCACCACCAAAACCAATTGAACCAACGCAACCGATTCGTGGCGCAACGGAGACGGACAATGATTTTCAGGCTCGTACAGAAAGTTACCAACAAGCCTTAGTGAACTATCATCAAGCAAAAGAAAAATGGGATTTTTACCAAACCAAAATCAAGCCTTATAACGACTGGGTAACAGAAAATGCCGAAGCGATTGAAAAAATCGATGAAAAAATTTTAGCGCATAACCAAGCATTACGGCAAAAACTGGGACAAGCCTATTTTCGTAATTTCTGGCTGATTAAGTTGAAACAAAGTCAAGAGGACGAAAGCAAAGTTATCCAAACCCTACCGGGGCAAATTTTAGCCGCAGGCAATCTTACTTTTGATGGAAATAGGTTAATCAACGATCGCAGTACGGTGATTGCAGGTGAAAAATTAAATCTCATAGGTACAGTAGAAAATAGAGATCAAGAAGGTTTACATCGTCTAACAGAAAGTGGCAGCAGCCAATATACCAAAGAAAGATGGCGTGGAGGCTTTAAAAGGTATCACCAGCGAGAGTGGGGAAGGGTAAATGATTATAAGCGCATTATCGAAACCCCATTTGATATGCATGTTTATCGCTTTGAGGACAAGGTCAATTATGTCCAAAACAGCCGCATTTCTGAAGAGATGAAACAGAAAACGCATCATTCATTGACATTAACCAATGTTGACACAACGACAGATGCGCTTCGAGCGACGGCTAACCAAGGACTAGGGGAATTAAATGGCACATTAAGTGGTGATTTTGCAGAACTTACTTCTTCAGAACGAGACATTGACCATATTGATACACAAGATATCAAAGGGCAAGAGGTACATACAACGAATGTAAAAGAGAAATTAACGGCATTCCAAGATGTACGAGCAAGCAGATTAAATGGATTAGCAAGCAGTGGTATAGCCCCTCAAAATGAGATAAAGGCACCAAAGACAACAACCACTCGCCCTCTTGAACGCCTTGTCTTAAATGACAATCAAGAAGTTCGCAGTATAGAGCCTAACGTAGTCATCCCCCAAAATGTGTTATATCGAGTGAATGCAGAGCCGGATAGCAAGGTATTGATTGAAACAGATCCTGATTTTACCGATAAACGCCGCTGGCTCAGCAGTGATTATATGTTCAATGCGCTACGTTATGAGCCGAATGCGACCCAAAAACGCTTGGGGGATGGTTTTTATGAACAGCGTTTAGTACGAGAGCAAATCAACCGCTTAACAGGCAGACAATTTTTAGGCAATTCTCGTGATTTTGACAGCCAATACAAAGCGTTAATGGATGCAGGTATCAGCTTTGCGCAAAAATTTAACCTCCGACCTGGAATCGCTTTAAGCTCAGCGCAAGTGGCACAACTGACCAGCGATATTGTTTGGTTTGAAAAACAAATGGTGACCTTACCTGACGGCAATCAAAGTGCGGTGCTAGTTCCGAGAGTTTATGCCTTAGTGAAAAAAGGGGACATTACCAGCAACGGCAGTTTACTTTCAGGGAGTCATGTTTATCATCAAGGTGGCGAGTTTATAAATAGTGGCACCGTATCGGGCAGAGCGCTTGTTCAATTTGACAGTGACAGCATTCGCAATACAGGCAACATCAGCGGTGGTGCCGTTGTGGGTAAAGTCCGTGGTCATGTTGAAAATATCGGCGGCACGATTGAGGCTGACAGAGCTATCCTACTGGATATCGCAGGGGATTTCACGCATCGCAGCACCACGCATACGACAGAAGTGAATGAAAAAGGCTATCAACGTCGTGATACCACCTTAGGACGAAAAGGTTTACTGTACGTCAAAGGTGAAGAGGGTGTATTACAGCTATCTGCAAATAACATCAACTTGGCAGGCGCAGGTATAATCAATGACGGCAAAGGACAAACCTCTCTTTCAGCCAAAAGTCAGCTTAATTTAAGCGCTTTATCTGTTGGCTTTGATGAAAAGATGGGAAAAGGTAATCACTACCGCAACGAAAAAGTACAAGGTGTTGCCATTAGTCATATCCAAGGCAAAGGTGATGTAGTGTTAAGCGGTCGGGATATTTATTCAGAGGGCGCAGAGGTAGATGCCAAAGGAAGATTAGCGTTACTGGCGGAGAATGAGATTGTATTAGGTACCGCAAGCCAACAGCGTGAGTATGAGGAGTATCATAAAACGAAAAGCGGTAGTGCATTATCTCGCAAGAACACAACGACTTATGATGAAGTTCGTGAATTACAACATAAAGGCACTGAAATGACAGGGGATACTATTCTTGTCAAATCAGGTCGAGACATTATTGGAGAAAGTCTGCTTGCCGTGTCCAAAACAGGTGATGTTGATTTTATTGCAGGGAATAATGTTAGCCTGACATCAGCGACGAATCTACTTTCTGAAAAGCACATAAAAGAGACGAAGCGTAGTGGTTTATTAAATGGGGGTGAAATTGGTTTTACTATTGGTAGCCAAAAAACACGTCAAGAAAGTAGCCTAGACGGTGCTTTACAAAGTAATGCACGCAATACCCTCGCCAGTGAGCAAGGTAATGTTCGGGTTCAGGCAGGTAATAAAGCCTTTGCAAGCAACATTGATGTGATTGTGGCAAAAGATAAAAAAGCCACGCTCTCAGGTAAACATGGTTCACGTATTGAAGGAGGTAAAGACATTATTGATAGCACAGACAAGTATGAATTTAGCCAATCAGGATTAAGTATCGCCCTTTCCACCCCAGTGACAGATGCGGTGCAATCGGCACGTACTGCAATCCAACAATCCAAAGCAACAAAGAATGACAAATTAAAAGGGGTTTATGCGGTAAAAGCTGCTGAGGAGGTAGCCATTGCAGCACAGAATGCCCAAAAAGTTGCCGACACCTTAGGGCAGTTAGGCAAAGGTATGGAGCAAAATGCAGCCGTGGCAGAAAACCCAGCAGTGAAGATTTCTGTAAGCCTAGGCACACAAAAACAGACTCGAGAAAGCGAAAGCCGTTCGGTCACACACCTCAAAAGCCGTTTTGATGCAGGGAATGTGGATATTATTTCAGAAGATGGCAAAGTGGAATTAGAAGGTGTTGATGCTAAAGTTGCCGATACATTATTGCTTGAAGGGAAGAAAGGAATAGTGTCAAAAGGGGTGATGGACACACAAGACAACAAAACCACCAATAAAAATCACAGTGCTAGCGTGGGCGTTTTTGTTGGTTTTAATGGCGACAGCTACGGCATAGGCATTGAGGCTTCAGCGTCGTTAGGTAAAGGCAAAGAAAATAGTCATAGTGAAATCTGGCAAAACAACCAGTTTCAGACAGGAAAATTTATCACACGTTCAGATGGCAAACTCACCTTAGATAGCACAAATGTTAAAGCCGAACGTTGGGAGGGGGATGTACAAGACCTTGAGCTCATCAGCCGACAAGATGTGATGAAATACAAAAGCGAACATGCCCAAGCGGGAGGAAGTGTATCGGTCACTTACGGTTCGGGCGGAGGGGCTAACTTTAATGCTGCCTATAACTCAGCAAAGCTCAATACAGCACAGGTAGAAAACCAAACAAGTGTTGACGTGGGCAAAGGGGGAATGGATGTTGTGGTGAAAGGCAACACCCACCTTGAAGGCGCGGTTATCAGCAGTCACGCAGAGAAAGCGGACAACCGCTTCCAAACAGGCACCCTAACAACAAAGGATATCCAAAACCACAGCGAATTAAAAACGAAAAGCGTGGCAATCAGTGGTGGCTCGAGCGGCATCAACCCAATGTCAACGTTGAGTTTACTGGGGAATAAAAACGAAAGTAGCCAAAGCACAACACATTCAGCGGTAGGCGAAAACATCCATCTCACCTTAACCAATGACCCAAATGCCGAGACGACGCTCAAACAGCTCAACCGAGAGACGGAAAATGCGAATCAGAAGGTGACGAAACAGGACCTTACGAAAGTAAAAGAAACCCAAGAGCTGGTCAAAGGGATAGGTGAAATCGCAGACAAGGCGATGCAGATTTACACCCATAATGAACGGGAGAAAATTGAACAAGCAAAACTTGAGCTTGGTAGAGCCAAAGCACAAAATGCCAGTGAAGAAGAAATCACGCAATTAAATAATAAGCTCAGCGACCTACAAAAAGCCTACGACAAGGAATATGGTACAGGTAGCCCAACCAAACGAGCAGTAGATGCTATCACAGCAGCACTACAAGGCTTGGCCGCGAAAGATGGCAGACAAGCACTAGTGGGGTTAGCGTCACCTTATGTTAATGAGCAAATCAAAAAATACACAGGGGATAACAAACAAGCCAATCTCATTGCTCATGCTTTACTCGGGGCGGTAGAAGCCCAGATTACAGGCAATAATGCCTTGGCTGGTGCAGTAGCTGGCGCTGGCAGTGAAGCGGCTGCGATGGCACTTAAAAACACCTTGTATTCAGATAAGCCAATAGACCAACTGAGTGAATCAGAAAAACAAAAGATTACGTTCCTAAGTCAACTGGCAGGTGGCTTAGCCGCTGGTGTTGTAGGGGATAGCGCTCAATCTGCTGCTATTGGTGCGGATATTGGCAAAAGGGCGGTGGAGAATAATTTCTTTGATGTGGTTGTGAATAATCCTCAAGTGGATTGGCTAGGAATGGCTGAAGGGGAGAGAGTGAAACAGGTTGTAGATGAAGAAATAGCAGAAGAAACAAAAGACATAGCAGATAAGTATTTACCACACTATGTGACAATTGGTGGGGAACTATATTATGTAAGTGCTAAAGGTGTTTTAAATTTAAGAAATGGAGATGTTTTTGTAGGTGGTAGCTTTTCACCTGTTATTTTACCTAGTCGTGGTATAGGCGTTTCAGCGAGTTTAGGTTGGGCTATAAATTTAGAACGCAAAAATACTCTAGGAGAAAGAGTTACTGCTCAGAGGTTATCTAATGATGTAATTTCAGGTACAAGCGTCAATATTTCGGCGTGTTACTATGGTTGTATCGGCTATGGGCAAAGTATTTCTACTAATTCCAAAGATAAAGTGTATAGAACTGTTGAAATTGGCATTGGAGCTGGATTAAAAGGAAATATACAGGGAGCATCAGGAAGTATCTCAGAAGATAAAATAATAAAAATTGGAGATTAAAATGAAAAAAGGAAAAATCTTTGTTTTTATTGTTTGGGGCGTCATTTGTATTCTTTGGCTCTATGCTATCCTTAGTGGGACTCTTTCAACAAATCTAAGATACAGAGAGGAAAATACCCAGTTTGCTAATCAAATCATAAATTCTATTAAATTTTTAAATGCAGACTATCAAGTCATTAATGGAAGAAGTGGTGGTACATTTTCCTTTAAGGTCACCTTAAATAAAGTAAAGGAGAAGAGTGATATAGCTTCTATACTAATTAAGGGAAGTGGATTTAGAGAGGTTGAATCAAAATCTCGAGCTCAAGTTTTTTGTGAAAAAGAGAGGGGGGTGAGAATTACGTACTTAGAAGAAAGGGTCATTATTTTAGAATATGAAAGAGAGCTAACAGAGTGTGCGGATATCTTAAAATTAAGCAGATAGATTATGACTGGATCTTAACGGGAGCATTAAATGTTATTTAACAGATCAATCAATTCTCAATGGAGCAATTGGTAGCGGTGTGGGAGGAATGATTGGTTATAGCGTGGGTAAAATACTGCAAACGTCATTAGAAAAGAAAATTAATTATGATCTTACATTTTTAAAATATAATCCAAAACCACTAAGTAAAGATGTTCCATATATTTATCACTATAGACGGAGTATTGTGCCTGAAGTATGGGGGAATAGTGTAGGAGAGGTATTTAATAGAGGGGTTCAAATTCAATACGAATCCCTAAATAAAGGTGGTAAAAATGAATAAGCTAAAATTTTTCCTATATATGTTGATATCTTCGTTGTTTGTTAGTTTTTTAGCAATATATGGTTCATTTTTTTTTAGCTAATATGTTGTATAATTTTAATGTTGGGAATTCTATTTTAGATTTTGATTTTTATGATTTTTTTTTGAATGGTTTTAAAACCAGAATCAAAATGCTCATATTGTTGTGGGGGTTGTTATTTGTTTCTTCGTATTTTGGTTATGGGAAGTTCTATAATATTTTAAAATAAAAATCTAAGGTAAATAAAATTTGAATTCAGAAAGTACACTAGCTCATCTCAACCGAGATACGAAAA
>MUYB01000038.1 GCA_002015125.1 [Haemophilus] felis | reverse complement strand
TGAAAATACTGGTTAAAACGCTCAAAGAAAGTCAAAAAAACGAATTTTATCGCCGTTTACATTATTGGTATTTAAAGCATCAAGATTATTTAAACGAACGGTCAGATAAATGTAATGAAAGGGGTTATTTTCCTTATAAACATAAAGGCTTAAGAGGGGCTTTGGCTAGCTTAAAATATTACGAAAAATATTTATTTACTTTCGAAAAACATTCTGAATTAAATATAGAAAAAACAACAAATAGACTTGAGGGTTTATTTAGTGAACTTAAAAGGAAGTTAATAAATCATAATGGTTTAAATAAAAGACGTAAGATTATGTTTATAAAGGATTTTTTGAACAAGAAAAGTGGTTGAGGATCAAAAAATATAATAAAGATCCCACACTTTTGTCCACTTGAAAGGAAAATGGACAAAAATCCCACATTTTTGTCCATTACACCTCATTTTTTCATCGGCTTTTATGATTATAAAACAGTTAAGACTACATTTTATCAACAGTTTTAATGCCCAATAGCGCTAGCCCCTGTTGCAAAATTTTTGCAGTTAACAACGCCAGTTTTAAGCGGCTTAATTTTGATCCTTGATCTTCATTATTTAGAATTGGGCAATGCTCATAGAATATTGAGAAAATCCCAGCTAATTCATAAAGATACGCACACAAAATATGCGGAGTACCTTCTTTCCCCACAACCTGTATCGCCTCTTCAAACTGTAATAATTTTACGGCTAGCACCCGTTCTTTTTCATCGACAATATTTAGACTCGCAGCTAATAAATCTTGTTCATTTAATCCACTACGGTTAAAGATAGAACGAATACGCGTATAGGCATATTGCATATAAGGTGCGGTATTCCCTTCAAAGCTCAACATATTATCCCAATCAAATACATAATCGGTTGTTCTATTTTTGGAAAGATCAGCATATTTCACTGCACCAATAGCCACAGCTTCAATTACATCGGCTTTTTCTTGTTCAGATAAATTAGTACTTTTTTCATTGATTAATTGCGTTGCGCGTTCCACCGCTTCATCTAGCAAATCTGCTAATTTCACCGTACCACCGCTACGGGTTTTAAAAGGCTTACCGTCTTTACCTAACATCATACCGAAATTTTTGTGCTCTAGTTGGAAACTATCAGGCACATAACCTGCTTTACGTGTAATTAACCAAGCTTGTTGCATATGCTGACTTTGACGAGTGTCGGAGAAGACCAAAGCACGATCTGCTTTTAGGGTTTCATAACGATATTTTGCAGCGGCGATATCTGTGGTGGTATATAAAAAACCGCCGTCTTTTTTCTGCACAATCACACCCATTGGCTCGCCGTCTTTATTTTTGAATTCATCTAAATAAACCACTAGCGCCCCTTGATCCTCTACGGCAAGTCCTTGCGCTTTTAAGTCTGCTACGATACTTGGTAACATTGGGTTATAAAGACTTTCTCCCATCACATCTTTTTCGGTGAGGGTAACGTTTAGGCGTTGATAGTTTTGTTGATTTTGCTGCATTGTAATATCAACTAGCTTTTTCCACATGGTACGACAATATTCATCGCCACTTTGTAGCTTAACCACATAATTACGCGCTTTTTCTGCGAAAACATCATCTGCATCATAATGTTCTTTAGCGGCACGGTAGAATGCTTCAAGATCACTTAATTCCATTGCAGTGGCATTTTCATTTTCCATTTTTTCCAAATAAGCAATTAACATTCCAAACTGTGTACCCCAGTCGCCCACATGGTTAGCACGAATCACTTTATTACCTAAAAATTCTAATGTGCGAACAACGGCATCACCAATAATGGTAGAGCGTAGATGCCCAACGTGCATTTCTTTTGCCACATTTGGGGAAGAATAATCGGCAACAACTGTTTGTTGTTCTAAAGCACTCACCCCTAATTTAGCATCATTGAGGGCGGCGCTAATATACTTCTCAAGCCATTGTTCAGTTAAGAAAATATTGATAAAACCAGGACCTGCGATTTCTATTTTGTTAGCAATATCAGATAAATCTAAGTGCTGAATCACTTTTTCTGCAAATTCACGAGGATTACAACCTAATTTTTTGGCTGCAGCCATAATACCGTTCGCTTGGTAATCACCAAATTGCGCTTTGCTTGATTGTCTAACTAATGCTTCTGAATCTTCTAGTGCGCCTGCGGCAATCATTGCTTGTTGAATTTTGTGAGAAAGAATAGATTGAATGTTCACGTTTCCTATACCTAGATTAGATGTAATTTCATTAATAAAAATAATCGGCTATGATACCGTTCTTTAGACACAGATGAAAGGCGAAGGATTAAAAAATGCAAGGATTAAGCCAATCAAACTCGTTGTTTGCACTAGACAAAGAAGCAGAAATTCAATTTCGCGAATTTGAAAGAAAAATCCTCGAACTCGCGCAACAAGTGCAAGTGGATTTAGCGGCCTATACCATTGATCACGTTGCTTTGCGAGTCAACTCGGAAGAGAGTGCGAAAATTTGGCTGATGAAATTACTAAAATGCGGTAAAATTCTCAGTGATAATGTGGTCAATGGCAGAAAGATCTATCTTATTGAACTCTTCATACCATTAACTTTTGCTAACCAGCAAATTCATATTATTGAACTTCCTTTCCCTAAGGATAAAACCTATCCACAAGAAAGCTGGGAACACATTGAAATTGTGTTGCCGTTTCTAGAAAAAGAAACAATTCCTTGTTGGATCAATCGTGTTAAACAATTATTTTTATTGGGAAATAACCCCATTTTAAAATTAAAGATAAGCGAACCAAAAGTAGAAGGTGAACAACTTCCTAATCCTTCTATTGCAATTAGTTTTTGCGATCAAACACAAAATCATACTTGCATTAAAATTCATCCTTATCACATAAAAAATATTATTCATGTTTAGCGATAACAAAGCTTGAGCTTTGTTAATAAAATTCATGAACGGATTGTTACAGGATGTTTAAAACAAAACATCTCCAACTTTCCCAAATATAAAAAGGTACATTATTATGAAAAAAATGACTCTTGCCGCCGCGATTCTAATTAGCATTAGTTTAGTAGGTTGCTCAAATACCGATATTTACAGCGGTAATGTTTATGAAGGCTATGAAGCGAAAACCACGAAAGCAATTAGTTATGGAACTCTCTTAAGTAGCCGTCCAGTAAAAATCCAAGCAGGCAATAATCAAAATGCGCTTGGCGGTGTTGCTGGTGGTGTGATTGGTGGTGTTTTAGGTTCAAATATCGGCGGCGGTACAGGGCAAATGATAGCGGCGACAGTGGGTGCTGTTGCAGGAGCCGTTGTGGGTAGCAGAGCTGAAGAGAAATTAAATCAAGTTGACTCTTTAGAGTTGGTCATTCGCAAAGACAATGGACAAGAAATCGTTGCTGTACAAAAATATGATCCAAGCTTAGTACCAGGTGCAAGAGTTCGCATTGTGGGCAATTCAAAAGTGAATGTATCTGTTGTTCGTTAAATGCTAATTTGGAAAAATGGCTTTTAGCATGCTAAAGGCCATTTTTTATTCCTTTCAGTTAGCATTTCCAGCAATTTTTTTATCAATTTTGTGTTAGAATTTCGCGGTTTTTTTTCAGGTCATTGTTATTATTTAATAAGGAAATCAATGAAATCCTCAATTATCAGTAAATTAGAAAGTTTAAAAGAGCGCCATGAAGAACTTGAAGCGCTATTGGGCGATGCTTCTGTTATCAGCGATCAAGAAAAATTTAGAGCTTACTCAAAAGAATATGCTCAATTAGAAGATGTGGTGAAATGCTTTGCTCGTTGGAATCAATTAAATAGCAATATGGAAGAGGCACAATTGCTGCTTGATGATCCTACAATGAAAGAAATGGCTCAAGAAGAAATCGAAGAATGTAAAGTAGAAATAGAGCAAGTTGAACAGCAATTACAAATTTTGCTGTTGCCGAAAGATCCTAACGATGAATACAACTGTTATTTAGAAATTCGTGCGGGCACTGGCGGCGATGAGGCGGGCATTTTTGCTGGCGATTTATATCGTATGTACAGTCGTTATTGCGAAAGCAAACGCTGGCGCATTGAAGAATTATCCGCTAACGAAAGTGAACAAGGTGGCTATAAAGAAATCATCGTTAAAATTAGCGGCGAAGGGGTATATGGTCAATTAAAATTTGAATCGGGCGGACACCGTGTGCAACGTGTGCCGAAAACCGAATCCCAAGGACGTATTCACACTTCCGCTTGTACTGTGGCGGTAATGCCAGAATTACCTGAATCAGAACTACCAGAAATTAATCCTGCTGATTTGCGTATCGATACTTATCGTTCATCGGGTGCAGGTGGGCAGCACGTTAACACCACCGATTCCGCGGTGCGTATTACCCATATTCCCACAGGCATTGTGGTGGAATGCCAAGATGAACGCTCACAGCATAAAAATAAAGCCAAAGCCTTATCTGTGTTAGCTTCTCGTATCGTTCAAGCTGAACAAGAACGTCAAGAGCAACAGCAAGCGGATACCCGTCGTAATTTGCTCGGTTCAGGTGATCGTTCCGATAAAATCCGCACTTATAACTATCCGCAAGGGCGAGTGACGGATCATCGTATTAATTTAACGGTTTATCGTTTAGATGAAGTGATGAATGGTAAAATTGATGAATTGATTCAACCGATTATTACGGAATACCAAGCAGATCAATTAGCGGCCTTATCCGAACAAGCTTAATTTTCAATGCAAACTTACCGAGCCTGGTTACAACAGGCGATACAACAACTGACACAATCACGTCCGAGTGAGAATCATCGCTCGGACGCATTGCTTTTGTTGCAAAAGGTTACCAAACAAACTCGCAGCTTTATTATCGCCTTTGATGAAACCCTATTGAAGAGCGAACAGTTAGCAGTGCTTGATGAGTTGCTACAACGCCGTATAACGGGTGAGCCAATGGCTTATATTTTCGGTGAAAAAGAGTTTTGGTCTCTAAATTTTAAAGTATCTAAACATACTTTAATTCCTCGCCCAGACACGGAAATTTTAGTTGAGCAGGCGTTAATGCTAGCACAACAACGTATTAAAGAATCGGATTTTTCTGGTGAGCTTTCTATCTTAGATCTTGGTACTGGCACTGGCGCTATCGCCTTAGCCTTAGCCTCAGAATTAACGCCATTAACTCAGCAAAAAAATATAAAGCTGAATATTATTGGTCTAGATCGCATTCCTGAAGCGGTGAATGTAGCCCAAGAGAACGCTAAACAACTTAACTTACAGGCGAGTTTTATCCAAAGTTCTTGGTTTGAAAAAATTCTACCAAATCATCAATTCGATCTTATTGTCAGCAATCCACCTTATATTGATGAACAAGATCCACATCTAGGCCAAGGTGATGTGCGTTTTGAACCTCACTCAGCTTTAATTGCCGATGAACAAGGTTATGCGGATTTACGCCATATTATTGCGAAATCACCATTTTTTCTAAAAAATCAAGGTTATCTCTTGTTAGAGCATGGTTGGCAACAAGCTGAACAAGTAAGAGATATTTTTCATCAACATCACTGGGCCAACATACAAACTATTCAAGACTACGGTCATAACGATAGAGTAACTTTTGGATGTTTCATATGGAATACATAAAAAAAGCCTTATTTGAGGAAATGCTATCTTTTTATTCTGCGACCTCAATTTATGAGCCCGCAAATACCGCTCGTGTCCACGGATTACTAGGACATTTAGTGCGTAAAGCCTATAAAAGCATTCCTGACAATTTAGACGATAAACAAAAAATTCACTGCTTGTTGCAACTTTTTTATGGCGACTGGGAATTTCATTGTGATGATGAACAATATTTTCACAGCAAAAATTTATCTTTGGTACATATTTTAGACAATCATCAAGGAATGCCTGTGAGTTTGGGCGGCGTTTTTTTATACTTAGCCGATAAATTAAATCTGCCTATCTATCCAGTCAATTTTCCAACACAATTGATATTGCGTGCGGAAGTGGATAATGAAGTGGCGTTTATCAATCCTTGGAATGGCGAATACATTGCCCATAAAGAATTACAGACTTGGTTTGAAGGCGCTATGGGATTTGGTGTCCCAATGACAGAAGAATATATTGGAATTGCGAATGAAGCAGAATTAATCCAACGCTTTCGGCAATTAGCAAAACAAACCTTAATTCGCGAACAGCTCAATGATGAAGCACTGAGTTATATCGAATATTTATCGATGATTAATCCACAAGACATTTATAATATCCGAGATAGGGGCATTGTGTTAGCTCAAATGGGCTGTTTACGTTCTGCGATTGAGGATTTCAACGCCTTCATCAAGCACTATCCTGAAGAACCTAGTGCTGTGTTGCTCCAAATGCAACTAGAAGAAATGAAAAAAGATTTACAAAATAATTATCACCCACTCCATTAAAAGGAAACTCACTCATGAAAAGTAAGCTGATTCAACTAGATAATTTACAAATCGCCAACGACAAACCCTTTGTTTTGTTCGGCGGTATGAACGTATTAGAAAGTCGCGATATGGCAATGCAAGTTTGTGAAGCCTATGTGAAAGTAACGGAAAAACTTAAAGTACCTTATGTATTCAAAGCCTCTTTTGATAAAGCAAACCGCTCTTCAATTCACTCCTATCGTGGACCCGGCATGGAACAAGGGCTGAAAATTTTCCAAGAGCTAAAAGACACATTTGGCGTAAAAATCATCACCGATGTGCATGAAATTTATCAATGTCAACCTGTGGCTGAGGTGGTCGATATTATTCAATTACCTGCATTTTTAGCTCGTCAAACGGATTTAGTGGAAGCCATGGCAAAAACAGATGCGGTTATCAATGTGAAAAAACCACAGTTTTTAAGTCCTGGACAAATGGGCAACATTGTGGAAAAAATTCAAGAATGCGGCAATGACAAAATTATCCTTTGCGATCGTGGCTCTAACTTCGGTTACGATAATCTCGTGGTAGATATGCTTGGTTTCGGCATTATGAAAAAAATCTCCAACGGCTACCCTGTGATTTTCGACGTAACTCATTCATTACAATGTCGTGATCCTTTTGGTGCTGCCTCAGGCGGTCGCCGAGATCAAGTTACCGAATTAGCCCGTTCAGGTATGGCAATTGGTTTAGCAGGCTTATTCCTTGAAGCGCACCCAAATCCAAATCAAGCAAAATGTGATGGTCCATCGGCGTTACCGCTTTCCGCTTTAGAAGGTTTTATCAGCCAAATGAAAGCCATTGATGATTTAGTTAAAAGCTTCCCCGAATTAGACACATCAAACTAAACAGATAAAGCTAAGCCCTCATCCGAGGGCTTTTTGTTGGTCTTATTATGCCTTTTGCATCGGTGGCACAGGCTTGCCAATTTTGGCATAAAATTCCTGTACAAATGCCTCGAAGCGATCTTCCTCAATGGCTTGGCGGATGTGTGCCATCAGACGTTGGTAATAACGCAGGTTGTGGATTGTGTTGAGGCGAGCACCTAGAATTTCGTTGCATTTGTCGAGGTGATACAAATAGGCTTTGGTGTAATTTTTACAGGTGTAGCAATCACATTCAGGGTCCAGCGTGCTGGTATCATCACGGTATTTCGCATTGCGAATTTTTACGATGCCATTGCTGACGAATAAATGTCCGTTGCGTGCGTTGCGCGTTGGCATTACGCAGTCGAACATATCAATGCCCCGGCGTACGCCTTCCACCAAATCTTCGGGTTTACCGACCCCCATTAAATAGCGCGGTTTGTCCGCTGGGATTTGTGGGCAAACATATTCCAAAATGCGGTGCATATCTTCTTTTGGTTCGCCCACCGCTAATCCGCCCACCGCATAGCCGTCAAAGCCAATGTTTACTAAGCCTTCCACGGAAATTTTGCGCAATTCTTCGTAAATACCGCCCTGAATAATGCCGAATAAAGCGTTTTTATTGCCTAATTCATCAAAGCGATCACGGCTGCGTTTTGCCCAACGCAAGGACATTTCCATTGATTTTTTGGCATAGTCAAAGGTGGCAGGATAAGGTGTACATTCATCAAAGATCATCACAATATCCGAACCTAAATCGTATTGAATTTCCATGGATTTTTCAGGGGATAAAAAAATGCGTTCGCCATTAATGGGGTTTTGGAACTTCACGCCTTCTTCGGTGATTTTGCGTAATTTGCCTAAGCTAAACACTTGGAAGCCCCCCGAATCTGTTAAGATTGGGCGATGCCATTGCATAAAATCGTGCAAATCACCGTGCTTGCGCATCACTTCTTGTCCTGGTCTCAGCCATAAATGGAAGGTATTACCCAATAAAATTTCTGCGCCTGTGGCACGCACTTCTTCAGGTGTCATACCTTTTACCGTGCCATAAGTCCCCACGGGCATAAAAGCTGGGGTTTCTACGGTAAATGTCCCTTGTGGGCGTTCAAACACTAAACGACCACGTCTCGCGTTACCGCTGGTTTTGTCTAATTCATATTTCATTTTGTGTCCTTCACGAATAAACAGTTCGATAAGTGGCGTTAGCGATTATGCCAAGCCGTTCACATTGGGATTTTTGGTAATAAACATAGCGTCGCCGTAGCTAAAAAAGCGATAGCGATTTTCCACCGCACATTGATAAGCACGCATTGTGTGTTGATAGCCAGCAAAAGCGGAAACCAACATAATCAACGTGCTTTCAGGCAAATGGAAATTCGTGATCAAACCATCCACTATGTGAAATTTTTTACTAGGATAAAGAAAAATTGAGGTGTCAGAAAAATAAGGGCGAATAAGTGCATCGCTCCCCTGCTCAATACTGGCTAACGCCGCCGTTTCTACGGAACGAACAGAAGTCGTCCCCACGGCAATCACTCGCTTGCCAGCCTGTTTTGTGGCAATAATGGCATCGCACACCTCTTGCGACACTTCCACATATTCGGCGTGCATTTTGTGATCTTCAATATGCTCCACTCGCACTGGCTGAAAAGTGCCAGCCCCCACGTGCAAAGTTACAAAAGCAAAATTCACCCCTTTAGCTTTTAATTGAGCAAGCAGTTCATCATCAAAATGCAATCCTGCCGTCGGCGCCGCTACCGCCCCCGGCACTTTGTTATACACCGTTTGATAACGCTCTTGATCCGCCGCTTCATCGGGGCGATCAATATAAGGTGGCAAAGGCATATGTCCAATTTGCTGCAATACATCGAGTAAGGAGAGTTGAGCATCGCTAAGTTCTAACTCGAACAAATTGTCGTGGCGAGCCAACATCAGCATTTTAACGCCCTTGCTTTCGCCTAATTTATCTTCCCCCAAAAACAGCGTCGCCCCTGCTTTAGGTGCTTTGGAAGAACGAATATGTGCCAAGCAACGGCGATCATCGAGCATTCGTTCCACCAACACTTCAACCTTGCCACCACTTTCTTTGCGTCCAAACATACGAGCTGGGATAACACGAGTGTTGTTGAAAATAAGCAAATCACCAACGTTCACCAACTCAAGCACATCAGCAAAAACACCGTGTGAAAGTGCACCAGTTTCGCCATTTAATTGCAACAAACGACTAGATTTACGATCAGATTTAGGATAGCGAGCAATCAGCTCATCAGGTAAGTCAAAATAAAAATCCGCAAGACGCATAAATATTGAGTTTCAGATGAAAAATTTGAGGGCATAAGTCTAGTGGTAATTTCAGCTTTGCACAAGAAAAACGTACTGTTGAGCCGCTTCACGTTTTTTAACGACCTTGATTTATTAAAAATTTTCATACACAAGTTGAAAATTATGAGATTGCATAAATAATAAAAATCAAAGATTATTCATCCGTACAGACGTTTAGCCGTCTAAAATTTTAAATTAACCCATTCCAACAGGAGCTGATTATGACAACATTCCACGTTTTAGGTTTTCCACGTGTCGGTGCAAAGCGTGAATTAAAATTTGCCCAAGAGCGTTACTGGCGTAAAGAGTTAGACGAGCAAGATTTATTAGATTTAGCCAAAGCGTTGCGTGAGAAAAACTGGAAACACCAAGCAGACGCAAATGCCGATTTCGTGGCGGTGGGCGATTTTACGTTCTACGATCACATCTTAGATTTACAAGTGGCAACGGGTGCGATTCCAGCTCGTTTTGGATTCGATAGCCAAAATTTAACCCTTGATCAATACTTCCAATTAGCACGTGGTAACAAAGAGCAATTTGCGATTGAGATGACTAAATGGTTCGACACCAACTACCACTATCTCGTGCCAGAGTTCCAAAAAACCACCGAATTTAAAGCGAACCCTGCTCACTATGTGCAACAAATCCGTGAAGCGAAAGCGTTAGGCTTGAAATTCAAGCCAGTGATTGTCGGCCCATTAACGTTCTTATGGCTAGGGAAAGAGAAAGGCGAAGCGTTCAACCGTTTTGATTTATTAAACAAACTTGTGCCTGTGTATGTGGACATTTTAAACGCATTAGCAGCAGAAGGGGCGGAGTGGATTCAAATTGACGAACCTGCGTTAGCCTTAGATTTACCAAAAGAGTGGGTGGAAGCCTACAAAGCGGTTTATGCAACCTTTGCTGAAAAAGTGAACGCGAAAGTGTTATTAGCGACTTACTTCGGTTCAGTGGCAGAACACGCGGAATTATTGAAAGGCTTAGCAGTGGACGGCTTGCACTTAGACTTAATCCGTGCCCCAGAGCAACTTGCTGTCTTTGAAGATTACAGCAAAGTGCTTTCAGCAGGTGTGATCGACGGTCGTAATATTTGGCGTGCGAACTTAAATAAAGTGTTAGACGTGGTTGAGCCACTCAAAGCGAAATTAGGTGATCGTTTATGGATTGCTCCAAGCTGTTCATTACTTCACACACCATTTGATTTAAGCGTTGAAACCCAATTACAAGCGAAAAATCCTGCCCTTTACAGCTGGTTAGCGTTCACGCTCCAAAAAGTGGACGAACTTCGTGTGATTAAGACCGCACTTGAGCAAGGTCGTGCAGCGGTTAAAGCTGAACTTGATGCAAGCCAAGCTGCGGCAGATGCTCGTGCAAATTCAAAAGAGATTCACCGCCCAGACGTGGCGGCACGTTTAGCGAGCTTGCCAGCAGATGCGGACAAACGTAAATCGCCATTTGCAGAGCGGATTAAATTGCAAAATGCGTGGCTAAACTTACCGCTTCTTCCGACAACCAACATCGGTTCATTCCCACAAACCACCGAAATCCGTCACGCTCGTGCCAGCTTCAAAAAAGGCGATTTAAGCCTTGCAGATTACGAAGCAGCGATGAAGAAAGAGATCGAATACGTGGTTCGCCGCCAAGAAGAACTTGACCTTGATGTGCTTGTTCACGGCGAAGCAGAGCGTAACGATATGGTGGAATACTTCGGCGAATTGTTAGACGGTTTTGCGTTTACCAAATTCGGTTGGGTACAAAGCTACGGTTCACGTTGCGTGAAACCACCAGTGATTTACGGCGATGTGGTTCGTCCAGAGCCAATGACTGTACGTTGGTCACAATATGCTCAAAGCTTAACCCAAAAAGTAATGAAAGGTATGCTTACAGGCCCTGTGACGATTTTACAATGGTCTTTCGTGCGTAACGATATTCCACGTTCAACTGTATGTAAACAAATCGGTGTAGCGTTATCTGACGAAGTGTTAGATTTAGAAAAAGCAGGGATCAAAGTGATCCAAATCGATGAGCCAGCGATCCGTGAAGGTTTACCACTCAAGCGGTCAGATTGGGACGCTTATTTACAATGGGCAGGCGAAGCGTTCCGTTTAAGCTATATGGGCGTGCAAGACGATACCCAAATCCACACCCATATGTGTTACTCTGAATTTAACGACATCTTACCTGCGATTGCTGGTTTAGATGCGGACGTGATTACCATTGAAACATCACGTTCAGATATGGAACTGTTAACCGCATTCGGCGATTTCAAATACCCGAACGACATCGGTCCAGGCGTGTACGATATTCACAGCCCACGCGTACCAAAAGCGGAAGAGATCGAACACTTACTCCGCAAAGCGTTGAAAGTGGTGCCAAAAGAGCGTCTATGGGTAAACCCAGACTGTGGCTTAAAAACCCGTGGCTGGGCAGAAACCATCGCACAATTAGAAGTGATGGTGGAAGTGACCAAAAAATTACGTGCGGAATTGGCGTAGTTTATAAGACTCAATCAAAAGCGGGCGAAAGTCCGCTTTTGTTTATACTCATTCACCAAGTATTAGTACTTAGGCCTTTAAATAGTTCTAGCTAGAATAAAAAATCTGCACCTTAATAAGTTGATTGGTTAGTCCAACTTTTGGGGTGCAGATCATTTCGGCAAACGGCTTTTTTACAAATGAGTAATCAGATTACATGGATTGTGTAAATGTACGAGTGATTACATCTTGTTGTTGCTCTTTAGTTAAAGAGTTGAAACGCACTGCATAGCCTGAAACACGAATAGTTAATTGCGGATATTTTTCAGGGTTTTCCATTGCATCTAACAACATCTCACGGTTCATTACGTTCACATTCAAGTGTTGACCGCCTTCAACTTCTGCTTCATGGTGGAAATAACCGTCCATTAAACCAGCAAGATTACGTTTTTGTGATTCTAAATCTTTACCTAATGCATTAGGAACGATAGAGAATGTATAAGAAATACCGTCTTTAGCATAAGCAAATGGTAATTTCGCCACAGAGGTCAATGACGCTACAGCACCTTTTTGATCACGCCCGTGCATTGGGTTTGCACCTGGTCCGAATGGTGCGCCTGCACGACGACCGTCTGGGGTGTTACCTGTTTTCTTACCATAAACCACGTTTGAAGTAATGGTTAACACAGATTGTGTTGGTGTAGCGTTGCGGTAAGTACCCAATTTTTGGATTTTCTTCATGAAAGTTTCAACAAGGTAGCACGCAATGTCGTCCACGCGGTTATCATTGTTACCAAATTGTGGATATTCGCCTTCGATTTCGAAGTCAATCGCCACATCTTTCGCCACGCCAATAACTTCGCCTGCTTTGTTTTTGATGTCGATGTCGCCACGAATTGGTTTCACTTTCGCGTATTTAATCGCGGCAAGTGAGTCTGCTGCCACAGAAAGACCTGCGATACCACACGCCATGGTGCGCACAACATCACGATCATGTAACGCCATTAATGCAGATTCATAGGCATATTTATCGTGCATAAAGTGGATGATATTTAACGCAGTTACATATTGTTTTGCTAACCAATCCATGAAACTGTCAAGGCGAGTCATTACATCATCGTAGTCTAAGTATTCTGATTTAATTGGATCAGTTTTTGGACCTACTTGGTCGCCTGATTTCTCATCCACACCGCCGTTGATTGCGTATAACAAGGTTTTCGCTAAGTTTGCGCGAGCACCGAAGAATTGCATTTGTTTACCCACCACCATTGGGGATACACAGCACGCAATTGCGTAGTCATCGTTTTGGAAATCTGGACGCATTAAGTCGTCGTTTTCATATTGAACAGATGAAGTTTCGATAGATACTTTCGCAGCATAGCGTTTGAAACCGTCTGGTAATTGTTCTGACCAAAGAATAGTTAAGTTTGGTTCAGGTGATGGACCCATGGTGTAAAGGGTGTGTAATAAACGGAAGCTGTTTTTGGTTACTAATGTACGACCGTCTAAGCCCATACCTGCGAAAGTTTCCGTTGCCCACATTGGGTCACCAGAGAATAATTGATCGTATTCTGGGGTACGTAAGAAGCGCACCATACGTAATTTCATCACCAAGTGATCCATTAATTCTTGGGCTTCTTGTTCAGTGATTTTGCCTGCTTTTAAGTCGCGCTCAATGTAAATATCTAAGAAGGTAGATACACGACCGAATGACATGGCGGCACCGTTTTGTGATTTCACTGCGGCAAGGTAAGCAAAGTAAGTCCATTGTACCGCTTCTTGCGCGTTCGTGGCTGGACCTGAAATATCATAACCATAGCTCGCTGCCATTTCTTTCATTTTGCCTAAAGCGCGATGTTGTTCTGCGATTTCTTCACGCAATTGAATAGTCGCTTGAATATCTTCACCACGCTCTAATTTTTCTTGTAATGAAGTAAATTGTTTAAATTTATCTTTCATTAAGAAATCTGCACCATAAAGCGCCATACGACGATAGTCACCAATGATACGTCCACGACCGTAAGCATCAGGCAAACCTGTGATTACACCTGAACGACGGCAACGTAAAATATCAGGGGTGTAAACATCAAATACCCCTTGGTTGTGGGTTTTACGATATTCGGTAAAGATATGTTCGATTTCTGGGTTAAGTTCACGACGGTAAACTTTACAAGACCCTTTCACCATATTGATACCACCAAACGGCATAATGGCACGTTTTAATGGCGCATCAGTTTGTAAACCGACGATTTTTTCTAAATCTTTGTTGATATAACCTGGTGCGTGTGAAGTGATTGTTGATGGAGTATCACAATCAATATCATACGGCTCATGAGTTTTGTTTTCGACTTTGATTTTTTCCATCACATCAGCCCAAAGCTCTTTAGTTGCTTCAGTTGCATCAGCTAAGAAAGATTCATCGCCCTCATAAGGCGTATAGTTTTTTTGGATAAAATCTCGAACATTTACATCAGTTTGCCATTCACCTGCAGCAAACCCTTCCCACGCTTTTTTTTGCTCTTCTGTTAATTGAGTCATATTAAATACCTTCTATAAATTAGAAATAAAAACCCTTGAAATACACACAAAGATGAGCTTTTTAGAAGCTCAGTCTTTGCAACCTAACTTAATGTGGGCGGTTGATATACCATTGGCTTAACGCCACACAACCTGCACCACCAACAATATTCCCTAATGTTACAGGGATTAAATTTTTTACAACAAAATGATAAACATCTAAATCGGCGAACTGAGCAGGATCAACATTGATCGCTTGCCAGAATTCAGGCCCTGTAAAGTGGGCTGTTATAATCCCCATTGGAATCATAAACATATTCGCCACGCTATGCTCAAAGCCTGATGCCACAAACATAGAAATAGGTAAAATCATAATAAAGGCTTTATCCGTTAAGGTTTTGCCCGCATAAGTCATCCACACCGCAATACACACCATAATGTTACAGAAAATGCCCAAACTGAATGCTTCCACCCAAGTGTGATGAATTTTATGTTGAGCAGTTTTTAAAATAGTTAATCCCCATTGACCGTCCGCAGTCATGATTTGTCCAGCAAACCAAGTTAATAGCACAATACAAATCGCACCGACAAAATTACCAAAATAAACCACAACCCAATTTCGTAGCATCTGAACTGTTGAAATTCTGCCACTTACACGAGCAACTGCAGTCATTGTAGAAGATGTAAATAATTCGGAACCACAAACAACAACCATAATTACCCCAAGGGAGAACACAATCCCTCCCACTAGCTTGCTCAATCCCCAAGACACTGCGCCATTAGCAGTTTGCGTTGTTGTATAAAACACAAAAGCAATAGCAATAAAAGCACCCGCAGGAATTGCAGAAAAGAAAGAATAAAATTGTTTTTTAGTTGCTTTATAGACACCGACATCTTCGCCGATTTTTGCCATAGTGGCTGGAGATTGGATACAAGTTGAAATTGAATCTTCCGTTTTCATTCAAGATACCGATTTGAAGTGAATTTTTAGATAAAAATATCAAAAAATTTTATTTTTTATAAGATTTGTTAATTATAGAAATTTTCAGCTCAAAATAAAAGTCCTTTTTAGGTCAAAAACCATTTAACAAATAGGTAAGAATCCAACAAAAAAACTATATTTATCAACGCATTAACTTTTATTTAAAATAAATTTAACATATATTTAACAATAATTATAGAATAAGTTAATAGCTATATTTTAATCCTATGTTACCTCTATTGCTACAATTAACGCATCAATAAGACTAGCTGCAACTAGTTGAATTACATAGGCTTTAGTAGGACTTTTTGCTAGCTCTCTGATAATCACTGATGTATTATTAGCAAAACTAAATTTCACTTTAAAATTTTATTCATAATTTTCCCTCTAAACAGATATTTAAGACCTATCAAAATTTGGTAGCTCACATACAAAATATCTATCCAAGAGTTATGACAAAATAAGCATTTACTAAAAAATCAACAACAGAAGGTACTTATGAGCACAGAAACCATTTTTAGTCGTATTATTCGACGTGAGATCCCTACTAATATTTTATATCAAGACGACTTAGTTACCGCATTCTCCGACATCGCACCACAAGCAAAAACCCATATTTTAATTATTCCAAATAAAATTATTCCAACAGTAAATGAAGTAAGTTCTGAAGATGAACAAACTCTCGGGCGATTGTTTACCGTCGCCGCTAAACTCGCCAAAGAAGCGGGTATTGCTGAAGATGGCTACCGTTTAATTGTAAATTGTAATAAACATGGTGGTCAGGAGGTGTTTCACCTACATATGCACTTAGTAGGCGGTGAGCCTTTAGGCAAAATGTTGGCAAAATAATGAAAAAATACGCAATATTTTTGCTGGCATTGATATTAACAGGTTGTGGGAGTTCTCAACCTGTCAATTTATTGAAAAAAACACAGCCAATTTTAAATATAGATTCAGCGCTAGCGCCTCGCATTGAGGCTTCTTTATCTGAATCCTCTGCGCGAATAAAAAATATCAGCACTCAACCTATGCAGTTGTATTATCATCTTTTTTGGTATGACAAAAATGGACTAAGCCAACCGACGCTAACCAAGCAAACAACTTTGTCCTTAGCGCCGAATGAAGCTCAAGCCATTGAATTAACAAAACCAACTGCAGAGAGCTTTAACTACCGTTTATACATTCATTAATCGCATAAACTATGTCAACCTTACTTATTGATCTACAAGCGCAAGAAATCACGCCAGAAGAACTAGAGTTATTAGAACATCCTCTTGTAGCAGGATTAATTTTATTTAGCCGTAATTTTTATGATAGAGAACAACTTCAAGCATTAATTAAAACGGTTCGCCAACGGGTGAAAAAACCATTGTTGATTACCGTAGATCAAGAGGGTGGCCGAGTACAACGTTTCCGTGAAGGGTTCACATTACTCCCTGCCATGCAAGCTTTCGCTTGTTTAATAGAAAATCCACTCCAACAACAGAAAGCAGCAGAAGAAGCTGGGTGGCAAATGGCGGCAGAAATGGCAGCCTTAGATATTGATTTAAGTTTTGCCCCTGTATTGGATCTAGGACATCAATGTCGCGCTATTGACGATAGAAGTTTTCA
Organism: [Haemophilus] felis; assembly: GCA_002015125.1. Taxonomy (GTDB): domain Bacteria; phylum Pseudomonadota; class Gammaproteobacteria; order Enterobacterales; family Pasteurellaceae; genus Pasteurella; species Pasteurella felis. The sequence goes on along the minus strand of MUYB01000038.1, from coordinate 1,455 downwards.
TTCTCAGCCTGAGCAAGTAACGGCGTTAGCTACTGCTTTTATTCGTGGAATGTATCAAGTTGGCATGGCGAGCGTTGGTAAACATTTTCCAGGACATGGGCATGTTATCGCCGACTCTCATTTGGAAACACCTTTTGATGATCGCCCAGCTGAAGTAATTTTTGCGCAAGACATTCAACCATTCCAGCAACTTATTCAACAAAATCTTCTCAATGGAATCATGCCTGCACACGTTATTTATAGCCAATGTGATAGTCAACCTGCAAGCGGCTCCGAGTATTGGTTAAAGCAAGTACTTCGCCAACAACTGAATTTTAAAGGTGCTATTTTTTCTGATGATTTAGGAATGAAAGGTGCTGGATTTATGGGAAATTTTGTGGAACGTTGCCAACAATCCTTACAAGCGGGTTGTGATCTTCTGCTACTTTGTAATGAACGAGAGGGAGTAATTCAAGTACTTGACAACCTACACTTGCAAGAAACATCTCAGCATTTTGAATTACGTCAAGGGCGCTTAAAAGCCTTATTCAAACGTCAACATCTTAGTTGGCAAATCTTAACCTGCTCAACTCGTTGGCTAGAAAATCAGAAAAAATTAAATGCACTTCATCAACATTGGCTTGAGTATAAAGAGAATGTCATCAACTAATATGTCTTTAGCCTTTCCTTGTTCTCATTATCAAGCTGGGACTTGCCGCTCTTGCCAATATTTGAGCACGCCTTATGAACAACAACTGGCGCAAAAAAAATCTCGCGTTGAAGCAACAGCTTGCCGATTTATCTCATATGGAAATAGAATGGCTTGCACCATACCCTTCGGCGCTACAAGGTTTTCGTAATAAAGCCAAAATGGCGGTAAGTGGTGTGGTAGAGCGACCGATATTAAGTCAACCACACAACCTAACAGATCTAACTGACTGCCCATTATATCCTGCACATTTTCAAACAATTTTTACTGTGCTAAAGGATTTTATCCCTAGAGCAGGTTTAGTGCCTTATAACCTTCAAAAGCGGAAAGGGGAATTAAAGTATATTTTGCTTACAGAAAGCCAATGGGATAATTCCTTAATGCTACGCTTTGTATTGCGTTCAGAAATTAAGTTACCACTTATTCAACGAGAGTTAGGCGGATTATTAAACAAACTTCCGCGATTAAAAGTGGTAAGTGTTAATATTCAGCCACAGCATGCCGCAATATTGGAAGGTGAAAAAGAAATTTTTCTCACTGAGAAACAAATGTTAGAAGAAAATTTCAATCACATTCCCTTATTTATTCGTCCACAAGGCTTTTTTCAAACTAATCCTTCCGTCGCTAGCGCATTGTATCGTACAGCGCAACAATGGGTTGAAGACTTACCAATAAAGCGATTATGGGATCTTTTCTGTGGCGTAGGAGGGTTTGGTTTGCATTGTGCGTACGCATTACAACAAAAAGGGGTGTAATGGACAAAATAG
>MUYB01000037.1 GCA_002015125.1 [Haemophilus] felis | reverse complement strand
CATTTTTGTCCATTACACCGAATTTTATTAAAGATTTATATGAGAAATAGAAAATAAAAAAGGGATCCAAGATCCCTTATAAGGACGATTCTGCTGGCTGTTTCTCAAACCAGCTTTCTAAAATCAAACAGGCTGAAATACCATCTACTTTACCTTTATTTAAGGCACGATAGCCACCCCGTTGAAAAATTTCACTACGCGCTTCCGTTGTGGTTAAACGCTCGTCTTGCAATTCCACTTTAATACCAAAACGACCATGTAAACGATTAGCAAATTTTCTCGCTCGCTGTGTCAGCGGTTGTTCCGTTCCATCCATATTTAATGGCAAACCGACAATAATAACATTCGGTTGCCATTCGGCGATACAACGCGCAACAGCCTCCCAATTCGGGATACCTTCTTGCGCCTTAAAGGCCGGTAATGCTTGTGCCGTACCAGTAATACTTTGCCCCACAGCGCAGCCGATACTTTTAGTGCCAAAATCAAAAGCGAGGGCGGTGATATTCATTAGCAATGACCTGCGTAACCAGAAAAATTATGATGTTGAATACCCAGCAATAAATTTGCTTCAAGCCAACGCTCTGCATAAGGCACGTCAAATAAGATGTGATTGTTGGAGGGCACAACTAGCCAATCATTATTTAAAATTTCTTGCTCAAGTTGAGTTGGCGCCCAACTTGCACAACCAAGGGCAACTAAATATTTTTCAGGCGCATCACAAGAGCCTAGCGTATCAATAATATCTGCTGATGTAGTTAGGGTGATGTTGTCTGTAATTTTGTAGCTGTGTTTAAAAACCTGATCCGTACTAGTATGTAAAATAAAACCACGATCTGTATGTACTGGCCCACCCGCAAGCACTAAATCATTACCAAAAGAACGGTTGGATTTCATCATAAAATTCATTTTGCTACAAAGTTCCGCGATGCTTAAATCTGTAGGCTGATTCAAAACCAAGCCCATTGAGCCAGATTCATTATGCTCACATAGATAAATAACCGTTTGAGCAAAGGTTTCATCTTCCATATGCGGCATAGCGATTAAAAAATGATCTTGTAATTGCATTTATCCTAAATCTCCGAAGGTCAGCTGTAATGCCGTTATCGCCGCTAAAGCAGCGGTCTCCGTGCGCAACACTCTTGGACCTAATAATATTTCTGTAAACCCTTGTTGTTCCGTCTGTGCAATTTCCTGTGGCGATAATCCGCCTTCAGAACCTATTAATAAACGAACACCTTGCGCGGGCATTTTTGGCAAAGTGCAAATGGAATATTGGGCTCTTGGGTGCAAATTCAATTTTAACGCACCGTCATTTTCTGCGCACCAATCCTGCAGTTTCATCATCGGGCGAACCTCAGGAATACGATTACGACCACATTGTTCGCAAGCGGCGATAGCAATTTTCTGCCATTGCTGAATTTTTTTATCCAAACGCTCGCCCTCTAATTTCACGCCACAGCGTTCCGACCAAAGCGGCGTAATCACATTCACCCCTAGCTCCACGGATTTCTGAATGGTAAACTCCATTCGCTCACCACGAGAAATCACCTGTCCTAAATGAATATGTAGCGTACTTTCTCGATCCGCCAATTGCCCTTGTTCGATATTCACTGCCACTGATTTTTTGCTAATTTGCGTGATTATTGCAGGGAAAATATGATTACTGCCGTCAAACAATTCCAACGCCTGTCCCTCAGTCATACGCAAAACTCGCGCAACATGATTAGTGGCATCATCGCTCAGTTCACATTGTTTTAACCCTGCTAGCGCCGTTGGGTGATAAATTCTTGGTATTCTCATTGATCAATCCATAAAAAACACTTCTGTATTCGGCATAATGCCTCGCCAAAGATGAAAGGCGTGCGCGGCTTGTCCCACTAGCATACCAAAACCATCGCTGACATTTTGTTTCCCCAATTGTTTCACTTGAGCAATAAAGGGCGTGTCGCGCTCTTTTGAATATTGCATATCATAAAAGGCGTTTGCATGCTGTAAAATCTTGGGAGCAATAGACACTGTTTGCCCTTGTAGGCCGGATGAAGTAGCGTTAATCACTAAATCAAAACTTTCCACAGGAATAGCTTCTAGCGCCACTGCCTCAATATTTCCTAACTGAGAGAATTTTTGTGCTAATTCTTGTGCCTTACTTAAGGTTCGATTTGCCAACACAATCTGTTGTTTAGCCTGTAGTAAAGGAAATAAAACGCCCTGAGTAGCGCCACCTGCGCCTAAAATCAAAATACGTTGATTTGGTGTTAACCAGTTTAAGCGTTGTAAATCTGACACAAGTCCCGCACCGTCTGTATTATCCGCATATAAACGACCGTCTTCCAAGCGCTTCAAGGTATTACAGGCTTGCGCTAATAAGCAACGCTCACTATGCACATCAGCAAGCTTGAAGGCTCTAGTTTTAAATGGGGCGGTAATATTACAACCTTTAGCGCCTTGTGCAAAAAATTGTTGTAATTGCTGTTCGAATTCTTGTTCATCTCCCAAGATTGCAGAATATTGCATAGCTTGTTGAGTTTGTTGGGCAAAAATTTGGTGAATTTGAGGGGAACGACTTTGTGCAATAGGATTCCCCCATACCGCATATTGATCCATAGTTAGCCTTGTCTAAATAATTGATTAGTAAAAAGATCACGAATTTCTGAAGGATTAGTGGCTTGCCCAACAGCTAAATCCAGCACGGGAAAATCTTCACCAAATTGCTCTCTTACTTGTTGTGCAGTACGGCAAGGCGTTAGCCCAGTTAAATTAGCGCTGGTGGAAGTTAATGCGAATCCTGCTTGCTCACACAACTGTTTTACCGCCGAATGTTCACAAAATCGAACAGCAATGCTATGGAATTTCCCAGTTAAGAACTTTGGTGTACTACGAGTGGCAGGTACAACCCAAGTAGTGGGTACAGAATATTGACCGCTTAATCGCACCCAATGTTCTTCTTTAAAACGAGAAACATCAATAAAAGGCAACAAATAATCCAAATTTGGCGAGACTAAAATTAAGCCTTTTTCCACAGGACGTTGTTTGAGCGCCAACAGTTTTTGTACTGCAACTTCGCTATTTGGATTACAGCCTAAACCAAATACCGCCTCTGTTGGATAAGCGATTACCTGATCCTGTTTAAGTTGTTCGACAATTTGTTGAATATTCATCATGCTTCAATTTCCAAGTTAAAAATGTGCTTACAGCTTTTATTGGCACATTGATAAGTGCGGTGCGTTTCCGTGGTTTTCTTCAAAGTACTCAGGGAATAATTACATTCTGGACAACTCACCTGATGGGGTTGGCTTGCAAGGGTAAATTTACATTGAGGATAGCAATCACAACCATAAAATATTTTACCTTGTCGTCCACGCCTTGCCACCAATTTACCTTGATGACATTCAGGGCAAGGTAAGCTTTCTTGCGCCTGCGTTTCTGGCTCATTATGTACGATAAAATGGCAGTTGGGATAATCACCACAGGCGATAAACATACCGAAATGCCCTTGTTTCAACACTAAAGATTGACCACATTCGGAACAAGATTGATCCAATACTTTGATCACTTTAGTTTCAGGTTGGCTTGATAAAGGCTTTAAATAATCACAAGCAGGATAAGCGGAACAACCTAAAAATAACCCTTTTTTACCCTGTTTGATTTGTAAGGGAGAATCACAAACAGGGCAATATTCTTGTTGTTTGGTATGTTGGAATAAGGGAGTGTTCATGAGGGTTCCTTAAATAATACTAAAACAATTCTATCCCAAATTCTTTTAATAATGCCACGCTTTCAAATACAGGAAGTCCCATTACGCCAGTAAAACTGCCTGTTATATTTTCAATAAATGCACCACCAAGTTGTTGAATACCATAAGCACCTGCTTTATCCATAGGTTCGCCTGTGGCAATATAATCGTCAATTTCCTTTTCAGTTAAAGATTTAAAACGAACTTGACTGATTTGAAGTGCCGTTTTCACCTTCTGTTCATCCGCAACACAAACTGCAGTAACCACCTGATGCTCTCGACCAGATAAAGCTTGCAACATCTCTCTTGCATGAGCTTGATTTTGTGGTTTACCCAAAATTTCATCAGACAAAATCACTGAGGTATCTGCTGAAAGAAAAGGTAAATTTTCTGCTTTTTGTGAAGATTGCATATTGTACCAACGTTGGCGAGCAGCGTTACTCTTTTCTAGCGCCATACGCAATACATAATCACAACTTTTTTCTTTAGGGTGTGGGCTTTCATCAATATCACAACAAAAAACGTCAAAACGGAAACCTAAATTTTGCAAAATCTGCGCACGTCTCGGGCTACTTGAAGCAAGATAAAACTGGATATTATTCATCGCACCGCCTAAAAATAAAAAAGATTATAACCTGTTAGCATAAATCTGCTAGATTCCTTTATACTTTAATTCTAATTTCTTTGGAGCATCAGTATGCAGCTTGAATTCATTTCCACCACTTATTGGATCGCCCTTGCTTCATTAGCAATGGTGTTAATTATTTTTATTTTTCTTAATGCTCGTTACAAGCGAGATAGCCAAGAATTACAACAAGATTTGAATAAAACCATTGATGATTTCAATCAACTAGTCAATAAATTTGAAGCTGTTCAACAAGCAAAAAATCAATTGGAACAAAGTGTTGTGAAATATCAAACCACTGCGGAAAATTTACAGCTACGCTTGTTAGAACGTGATGAAAAATTAAATTATTTGCAAAAAGAATTAGATGAAGAGCAAGAACGCCACAAAAATATTACAGATAACATAACGGCGCTAAAAGAACGCTTTGGTATCGCCTCTGCACAAGCAGAAAGCTTAGAAAAACAACTGGTGCATAGCCAAGCCAATGTTACACGCAAAGAACAAGAAAACCATCAATTACAAGAAAGATTAACTTGCCTCTCCCAAGAATTAACAGAACTACAAACCACTTTAACAGAGAAAGAAAAACACTTTGCCGAACAACAGCAACATATCGAACAAAGTAAGCAACAACTCAGCACGGAATTTCAAAATCTGGCGAACCGTATTTTAGAAGAAAAAAGCCGTAGCTTTAGTCAAAGTAATCAAACCGCACTGGATAGCCTGCTCAAACCATTTCGCGAGCAAATTGAAGGTTTTCAAAAACGAGTGAATGAAATTCATTCTGAATCCCTTAAAGGTAACGCTGGATTAGAAGCGGAGATTAAAAAAGTGCTGGAAATCGGTTTAAATATGTCGCAACAAGCAGACAACCTGACTTCCGCTTTAAAAGGGGAAAAGAAAATCTTAGGCAATTGGGGCGAAATGCAATTGGAGCGTGCGTTGCAATTGGCGGGCTTGATAAAAGGCGAACATTATGAGGCACAAGCCCATTTTAAAGACAGCGACGGCAAACATAACTACCCCGATTTTGTGCTGAACTTGCCCGATAACAAACACCTTATTATCGACAGCAAAATGTCGCTAGTTGCCTATGAAAGTGCGGTCAATGCTGAGGATGATTTAATGGTGCAAAGCAAACTTGCGGAACACATAAAAGCCTTAAAACACCACATTGACGATCTCTCTCGCAAGGATTACAGCAATCTCATTGGCATGCGTAGCCCTAATTTCGTGTTGATGTTCATTGCCGTAGAACCTGCCTATATCGAAGCATTAAAAACCGATCCGAGCCTGTTTAATTATGGTTATGAGAAAAATGTAATTTTAGTCTCTCACACCACCTTAATGCCTATTTTACGCACTGTGGCAAACCTGTGGCGAATTGAACGAGGCAACGTGGAAGCCAGAGAAATCAGCGCACGAGCAGGGGAAATTTACAACCAAGTCTGCGTCCTTGCGGAACGCTTAGGCAAGGTGGGAAACACCCTCGCTAGCGCCACCACACATTACAACAACGCCGTCACCGCCCTCGTAGGACAACAAGGTTTAGTGGGCAAAGTAGAACGCTTCAAAGACCTCTCCGCCAAAGCCAATAAAAATTTACCGCAACTAGAACCGTTGCATAATGATGTGGAAGTAGAACGGTTGGAAGTGGTGAGAATCACAGAATAACTTTTTAATTTAAATATCACAGGAAAACAACAATGAAGCAATTATTTGATATTGACACCCCCGCAGATAAATTTCTCAAGAAATTAAATTTTCAAAAACCATATCGTTTTTTCTATCGTGGTTTATTACCAAAATTCATTCGCTCTCCTGTTGAGCAAAAATTTAATTTGAGAAAACAACAAAATATTGCTCAGGCTTGGCGCACAATGTTAGAAAGTTATTTTGCTAAGGAATTAGATGATTTTATTTTAAGGCCTAAAAAACAACTTGAAAATCAAAGGGTTATATGGCAGTTCTGGGGGGGGGGGAGGTAGAACCACCTGAAGTTGTTCAAATTTGTTTTAATTCTGTGGATAAATATGCGCAAGATTATCAAATTATTCGCTTAAATGATGAAAACGTCCGTGATTATATTGACCTACCTGAATTTGTGTTTGAAAAACGCAAAAATCCAGAATTTAAATATGCGTTTTTTACAGATTTATTAAGACTTGCTCTACTTGATGTGTATGGTGGAATCTGGATGGATGCAACCATTTTACTAACTGCACCACTTCCTGAAAAAATCACAGAATTAGATTTTTTTATGTTTCAACGAGATCAACATTCTCCAAATAAACATTTATGGGGAAATTTTGATGGTTATTTTAATTGGAATAAGAAACACCGCATTAACTGTTTAAATAGTTTTATTGTGGGCAAGAAAAATAATCCCATTATTCATATTTGTTTAAATATGCTGTTACATTTTTGGAAAACACAAAATCACATACCGCACTATTTCTTTTTCCAAATTATGTTTGACGTATTATGTAAGGAATATGACTATAAAATAGATCTATTATTAGATGATACCCTGCCACATTTGTTGCACAAGGTAATTAAGCGGAAATTTAATCTGCAAGATTATCAACATATTCTAAATCAAACCAGTATCCACAAATTAACCTACACAAAAAAACACAACCCCAATTCCTATTTTGCCCATTTGAAACGAGCATTTTTATAGATAATTTTTTATGGGTGGTGCCTTTCTTTTTATAAAAAAATCAGTTATGCTCATGCTCAATTTTAGTCGGGGTGCCTTGTGGCGGTGTGAATATGTCGCGCTGAAATAAGGCTGAGATGATACCCGTGAACCTGATACAGTTAATACTGACGTAGGAAACTAATTATGCACAAACCTTATCCATTACCTATCTTTTCTTTTTCCACCGCCTCTACTTTTTATTCCTTGAGTTGGTAACCTTGCCGATGAATGCCGTTGAGCTACGTCAGCTAAGTGTACAATTCGATCAGAAATTGCTGTTCGAACATCTCAACTTTGCTTTACCGCAAGGCAAATGGACCAGCATTTTGGGGAGTTCTGGGGTGGGAAAATCTACGTTGTTACGTGTTATTGCTGGGTTAGAAACCCGTGGTGTTAGTGGCGATATTCAATTTGCGCCAAACACCCAGCTCAGTTATATGGCGCAGCAAGATGCGCTGTATCCTTGGTTGTCGGTGTTGGATAACGTGCAACTTAGCCAGCACTTACAAGGCAAAAAAAGCGCCGCCACTGCGCAAAAAGCCAAGCAGTTATTAAGTGCGGTGAATATGGCGGATCATTGGCATAAGCCTTGCTATCAGCTTTCAGGCGGACAGCGGCAACGGGTGGCGCTAGCACGCACCCTCATGCAAGAGGCAAATTTAGTGCTCATGGACGAACCGTTTTCTGCGTTGGATGCCATCACGCGCATTCAGTTGCAAGCATTGGCCTGTGAATTGTTGCAAAATAAAACCGTGTTGTTGATTACTCATGATCCGCAAGAAGCCATTCGATTAAGCGATGCTATTTATGTGCTGAAAAATCAGCCAGCTCGCCTTTCTCAAGAAATTAAACCTGTGGGGTTACCACCTCGCCAGCTGGGGCAACAAGCCTTGTGGCAATTACAAGAGCAATTGCTCGCCGAACTGACGGAGGGCGTATGAAAATCAAATCCCTTGTACACACCCTTTTATTAAGCATGGTTTTATTGCTGTTGTGGCAAAGTGCGGTGAGTTTTTTTGATGTTCCTCGCTATATGCTACCGCCACCGACGCAAGTGTTTGAGCAATTAACAGATCGCTACGATTTGCTGTGGCAGCATAGCCAAATCACCTTGCTTGAAATTGCCTTAGGGTTATTTTTAGGCGTGCTGTTAGGGTTAACGTCGGCGCTACTGCTCAGTTTATCTCGCTCCCTGTCCAAATTATTGCTTCCGCTGTTGGTGATTTCGCAAGCGATTCCCGTGTTCGCCATTGCACCGCTATTGGTGTTGTGGTTCGGTTATGGGCTAGCCTCAAAAATTGTCATGACCGTGCTGATTATTTATTTCCCTGTTACCGCCACCTGCTATGACGGTTTGCGCAACACGCCAGTGCAATGGTTAGAACTGGCGAAAACCATGAAAATTTCCCCTATTGCCATGCTGTTTAAAGTGCGCCTACCTGCGGCGCTACCCTCCCTTGCCTCGGGATTACGCATTGCAGTTTCCGTCGCCCCCATTGGCGCCATCGTGGGCGAATGGGTGGGGTCATCGCAAGGATTGGGTTATTTAATGCTGCACGCCAACGCTAGAATGCAGGTGGATTTAATGTTTTCGGCGTTATTTTTATTAATGGTCATGGCGTTATTGCTTTATTTAAGCACGGATTATCTATTGCGGAAAATGTTGCCGTGGGTGGGGAAATAACCACGAAATTATGTAGGGACGTGTTGCACACGTCCGTGGGCGTATGCAATATGCCCCCACAAACGAAAATAAGGAAAAACTATGTCAATCACACAAACCTTGATTAAAAACGCGGGTCAACACTGGCTGGATTATGTTGAACATGCCTTTGTGCAACAACTGGCAACAGGCACTTTGCCGAAAGAATGTTTTCAACATTACCTCAAACAAGATTATTTATTTTTATTTCAATATAACCGTGCGCTGTCTCTCGGTATTTATAAAGCGGAAAACTTCGCCCAAATGCGTGAAGCGAATGAGGCGATTGGTGCATTATTGAACGAAATCAAACTGCATATTCAATTTTGCGAACGCTGGGGTATTGATGAAAAAACCTTGTTCAGCACGGAAGAATCCACTGCCTGCGTTGCCTACACTCGCTATGTGTTGGACTGTGGAATGACGGGCGGTTTGCCTGAACTTTATACAGCGCTGGCGCCTTGTGCCATTGGTTATGCGGTGATTGCGAAAAATATTGTAGAGCGTGGTTTAAGCCCAGCGAACAACCCCTACCAAGACTGGATTGATACTTACGCTGGCGATGAATTTCAAGCTGCTGCACAACAAGCAATGCAAACCTTAGATCAACTTTGTGCTACCTTGCCAACGGCACAACAAGAAAAGTTACAAAGCATATTCAATACCGCAACACGCATGGAATCTGCTTTTTGGCAAATGGGCTTAGATTTAAGTTAATCAACACAGAAGGAAAATCCGATGAAAAAATTACTCAAAAACACCTTAACCTTTGCGGTCGCAATGGGCATCAGCCTTTCCGTTGCAGCAAAAGAAAAATTAACCCTATTGTTGGATTGGTTCGTGAACCCTGACCACGCCGCCATTATCGTGGCACAGCAAAAAGGCTATTTCGCCCAAAATGGTTTAGAAGTGGACATTGTTGAACCAGCGGATCCGTCCTTACCACCGAAATTAGTAGCGGCAGGTAAAGCAGATTTAGCGGTGGATTACCAACCACAATTGCAAATTCAAGTGGCGGAAGGCTTGCCATTAGTGCGTGTGGGCACCTTAGTCGGCACTCCACTGAATACCTTAATCGTGCTAGAAAAAAGCAATATTAAAAGTTTGGCAGATTTAAAAGGGAAAAAAATCGGTTATTCTGTGAACGGTTTTGAAGATTCTTTACTCAAAGCAATGTTAAATTCCGTAAATTTAAGCAGCAAAGATGTGGAAATGGTGAACGTCAACTGGTCGCTTTCGCCGTCGGTAATTAGCGGTCAAGTGGATGCGGTAATCGGTGGTTTCCGTAACGTCGAATTAAACCAAATGTTGTTGGAAAAACATCCAGGTCGTGCGTTCTACCCTGAGGAACACGGCGTACCAGCCTACGATGAACTGATTCTTGTGGCAAACAAAAACAACATGTCGAAAGAAAAAATTAGCAAATTCTTAACCGCACTTGAACAAGCCACCATTTACATATTAAACCACCCAGAGGAAGCCTTTAAAACCTATGTGGCGTACAAACCAAAAGAGTTAAGCGATGAACTCAACCGCCTAGCTTGGAAAGACACCTTACCGCGCCTCGCCCTACGCCCAAGAGCCTTAGATGATCATCGTTATGAGCGTATGGCAGAATTTTTGAAAGCCAATGGTTTAACCAAAGCCGTGAAACCATTGTCTGATTATGCGGTGGAAGTGAAATAACAAGAAAGTTGATCGCCTTTGTAGGGGTACGACGCTCGTGTCCAAAACAAAGGATAATTTTCACCCTTTTTTGCAAATTAAAAACGGACGCCAGCGTGGCGTCCCACTCACGAACCATAAAATTCAACAAGGTACCCAATATGAACTCAACATTTTTAACCAAACTCCGTCAACAAAACCCGTTGGTGCATAACATCACCAACATCGTCGCTGCCAACTTTTCCGCCAACGGCTTATTGGCAATTGGGGCGTCGCCTTTGATGTCCGATGCCATTGAAGAAATGCACGAAGTGCCTCGCATCAGCAACGCCCTTGTGATCAACATCGGCACGCTAATGGACAAAGAAGTGGAAGCAATGGTACTTGCTGGCAAAACCGCCAATGAAGTGGGGATTCCTGTAGTGCTAGATCCTGTGGGCGTCGGTGCTACCAGCTTTCGCAAACAAACTGTCGCCACCTTACTCAAAGAAGTGAAATTCGCCGCCATTCGTGGCAACGCAGGGGAATTAGCTACCATTGCTAACGTCGCTTGGCAAGCCAAAGGCGTGGATGCTGGGGCTGGCACAGGCAACTTAGCGGAAATCGCACGCACCGTGGCACAGCAATATGGCTGCGTAGTGATGATCAGCGGCGAAACGGACTACCTGAGCGACGGCAAACGCCACGCCCAAATTCACAACGGCACGCCACTCTTCCCGAAAATTACCGCATCAGGCTGCTTATTAAGTGCCATTTGCGGTGCCTTTTTAGCGATGGCAAAACCTGAGGAATATTTTGAAGCAATGGTGGAGGGCTGTGCCGCTTATGCCCTTGCAGGTGAACTGGCTGCGCAATCCTTAACAGCCGCCCAACACGGACAATTTTATGTGCGCTTACTCGATGAATTAGCCGCACTCACCCCAGAACAAATCAACAAATATGCAAGGATTTCTTATGAGTAACATTCCTATCGCCCTGACCATCGCTGGTTCCGACAACTGCGGCGGTGCTGGCTTTCAAGCGGATTTAAAAACCTTCCAAATGCAACACGTATTTGGAATGACGACGATCACCGCCATTCCTGTGCAAAATAGTCTTGGCGTGTACGACATTCACCCTGTGCCGCTCAACATCATCGAAGGGCAACTTAAAGCCATCGCCGACGACTACCAAGTCAACGCCTTCAAAATCGGAATGCTTGGCAATGCGGAAATTATCGAATGTATCGCCAACGCCTTGAAAAAATACGATTTCGGGCGAATGGTGCTTGACCCTGTGATGTACGCCAAAGGTGGTGCGGCGTTGTTGGAACCTGATGCAGTGGATGCCTTACGCACCTTGCTTGTGCCGAAAGCCGAAGTGATCACACCAAATTTACCTGAAGCGGAAGCCTTAACGGGCATCAACATTGTGGACGATAAAACAGCGTGCGAAGCGGCGGAAAAATTGCGTTCAATGGGCGTTCGCAATGCGGTGATCAAAGGTGGACACAGCGGCAATTCCCAAAGCGACATCTGCCGTGACTGGCTGTTCACCCAAACGGAAATCCTGCATTTCGACAGCCCACGTTTCAACACCCGCCACACCCACGGCACAGGCTGTACCTTCTCTGCCTGTATCGCGGCGGAACTGGCAAAAGGGGCGGAAGTAGTGGATGCGGTGAAAACGGCAAAAGCCTTTATTACTGCGGCAATCAGCCATTCGTTAAACATCGGACACGGACACGGCCCAACGAACCACTGGGCGTATTCGGAGTTGGGGAAATAGATTGTAGAGACGTTGGTTTTTCAATGATTTTCGTCAGACATTGAATGTAGGGACGTATTGCATACGTCCCAAAACATACGTCCCCAAACAAATATCCAACATTTATTGACGTTAGCAAAATCAAACAACAGGAGTGACTATGACACAATACAACGTCCGAGCCGCAATGCAGCTCTATTTTATTGCAGGCACGCAGGACGTGTCGCATTTGGCAGGGGATCCTGCGGATAATTTATTGAACGTCTTGGAGCAGGCATTACAAAGTGGGATCACCTGCTACCAGTTTCGTGAAAAAGGGGCAAAATCCTTAAAGGATCCTGCCGCTTGCAAAGCCTTGGCGATTCGCTGTCGGGATCTGTGCCGTCAATACAAGGTGCCATTTGTGATCGATGACAATGTGGAACTGGCGGTGGACATCGGGGCGGATGGTGTACACGTTGGGCAAACAGATATGCCACCTGAACAGGTGAAACAACGCGTTGGCGGAAATTGCTTTGTGGGCACCTCCGTCAATACGCTAGAACAAGGCTTGAGCGCCCAAGCCAACCCTTTTGTGGATTATTTCGGTACAGGACCGATTTTCCCAACCCAATCCAAAGAAGATCCCAAACCCGTGGTGGGCGTGGAGTTTATTTCCACCATTCGATCCCACGGCATTGATAAACCCATCGTCGCAATCGGTGGCGTTACCGCAGAAACCGCTGCATTCTTACGCATCAAAGGGGCGGACGGCGTGGCGATTATTTCCGCCATTACCCGTTCCCACAACATTCCACAGACAGTCAAGGAGCTTTTACAATGACAGACTTTCGCAACAATCCACGCAAGGTAGCAGTGGCAACCATGGTCGGCACAGCGATCGAATATTTCGACAACTACATTTACGCCATGGCGGCGGTGTTAATTTTTAACCACCAATTTTTCAACAGCGAAGATGCCATGTCGAACGACCTCGCGGCGCTTTCCACGCTAGCGCTAACCTTCTTTGCTCGTCCCGTAGGTGCGGTACTATTCGGGCATTTCGGCGATAAAGTGGGGCGTAAAAAAATGTTGGTGGCGTCATTATTATTAATGGGATTTTCCACCATTTTTATCGGTTTATTGCCAACCTATGCAGACATCGGCATTTGGGCAACCTTATTATTATGTTTATGCCGTGTGGGGCAAGGCGTGGGGCTAGGGGGCGAATGGGCTGGTGCGGCGCTAGTGGCGGTAGAAAATGCCCCTATTGAAAAGCGTTCTTGGTTTGGCATTTTCCCTCAGCTCGGCGCACCGATCGGTTTATTATTAGCCAATGGCGCATTTTTTCTCGTGGGTGCCATTTGGGGACAGCAAGCGCTTATGGAATGGGCGTGGCGTATTCCGTTTTTATCCTCGGTGGCGCTAGTGGTTATCGGTTTGTATATGCGTGCTAAGCTTGAAGAAAGCCAAGTGTTCCTTGATGCACAAAAACAGGGTAAAAAACAGGCGATACCGCTCAAAGCCATTTTCACCACCCATATCCGCCCTTTCACTTTGGGAATGTTAATTGCAAGTTCAGGCTATGTGCTGTTTTATATTTTGGTGGCATTCGCTCAGCTTTACGCCAAAAATACGCCGACACTATCAGAAGCAGGACACGCACTGGGCTTAGGTTTGCCAGCCAATATTTTCACCACGCTGTTGCTGATTACGTCCGTTATTTTCGCCATTTCTATTGCTTTATCAGGTGTATATGCGGAAAAATTTGGACGCCGCAACTTGCTGATTTATTCCACCTTAGCTATGGCAATTTTTGGTTTGATGCTACCGCTCTTTTTAGAAAACGGCACTCCAACTAGCCTCTTTTGGTTCTTAGCCATTGGTTTTATTTTACAAGGCTTAACCTTTGGACCTATGGCAGTGTTTTTACCCGAATTATTCCCAACAGAAGTGCGCTATTCTGGCGCCGCCTTGTCCTACACCATTGCAGGCATTGTTGGCGGCAGCGTATTCACCATTTTTTCGGTAAAACTCAACGCGAGCTATGGTTTAATCAGCGTTGGCGCCTATTTAGCCGCATTTTGCTTGATTACTTGCCTTGCCTTGTTGTTGGTGAAAGAAACTAAATCCGTGGATTTGCGTAAAGTGTAAAATGTCAGATAGATAAAAGCCTGCATAAGCAGGCTTTTTAATGAGATATAAAATTAGATGTTGATCTTCTCAACTTGACTAAACTCAAGTTCAACTGGCGTTGCTCGACCAAAAATAGAAACGGATACTTTCAAGCGGCTCTTATCATAATCCACTTCTTCCACCGTACCATTAAAGTCTGCAAATGGTCCTTCAGTAACTCGAATTTCCTCACCTGGTTGGAATTCTTTTCTATGACGAGGTTTATCTGCAGTTTCTTGTAAACGATTAAGAATACGATCAGCTTCGCGTTGCGAAATTGGTGCTGGCTTATCCGCAGTTCCACCAATAAATCCCATAACACGAGGGACGCTACGCACAAGATGCCAAGTATCATCATTCATTTCCATTTGAACTAAGACATAACCAGGGAAAAACTTACGCTCACTTTTACGTCTTTTACCTGCAACATTTTCTACAACTTCTTCCGTTGGTACCAACACTTCACCAAACTGCTCTTCCATTTGATGTAGCTTAATATATTCACGCAAAGTAGTTGCTACTCGAGCTTCGAACCCAGAAAAAGCTTGTAATACATACCAACGTTTTTTTGTCATTTGCTCTGTCATATTAGAATCTCAAATCCGTTAAAAAAGTAATTAGCGTAACAATTATAGAATCGAATCCCCAAAGAATTAGAGAAACAACAATAGTTACACCTGCCACAATTAAAGTTGTTTGGGTTGCTTCCGAACGAGTTGGCCACACAATTTTTCTAAGTTCAATTCGCGATTCACTGAAAAAACGACGAGCTTTTACGCCTTGATTAGTAAATGCGGCAATTCCTAAACCAACTAAAAGTAATACAATAACTGCCACAACTCGAATTGCGGTAGAGAATTTCTCAACAAAATAAATATTACCAACCGCTGCAGCTGCAATTACTACGGCAACTACCAACCACAAAATAGCATTAACCCCTTTAGATTTTTGTATGTCAGCTTCTTGTGCATTTTTCTTTTTCTCTATTTCTAACGCCATAATTTATCCATCTCTTAAAGTAAAAATATAATCTTGTTTACGAACAGCGAATTCTAACATTTTCTCGTTTTATTGCATATCAAAAAATAGATCATTTTTTTAGATCTCAATCAGATTTTACTTATGTATTCTGTAATACTTCAAAATATATAAAAAAAGGCGCATCTTTCGA
>MUYB01000036.1:7751-30398 GCA_002015125.1 [Haemophilus] felis | reverse complement strand
CATCGCTTACAGTTTGCTATCACATCGCTTACAGTTTGCTATCATATCGCTTACAGTTTGCTATCATATCGCTTACAGTTTGCTATCACATCGCTTACAGCTTGTTTGTGTCGTATATTTTATAGGCACGACAGCGATGTTTACAAGTTGCAAGCACCATTGTAAAATCGTCGTGCGAAAGGGGATACCCTTTCAAACCCTGCCGCTTTCAGCGGTATATTCCCTACGGGAATTATTCAAGCCTTTACTTCTTATGTAAATCTCTACGAGCTTGATTATTAAAGGCTAATGTTCTTCTTATTACTTTATACTAATAGAGGTTAATTTATGAAAAGCAATAAATCTAAGGTGATTAGCTTTAGGCTAACAGAAGAACAATTTAAGCCTTATGAAGAACTTTTAAAAAAAAGCGATAAAAGTTCATCTGAATTTTTTAGAGAATTATTCCTGTCTCGTGAAAATAATATAAATATTATTTTTAACGAGAATAAGCCTATTGATTATTATAATATATTAAGGGTTGTAAATAAATCAGGAAATAATATAAATCAGCTTGCACGTCATTTTAATTATGCTAATAAAGCAGGTATTATTTCTGATGATTTATTTAAAAAGGGTATAAATCTTTTAATCAATATAAATAATAATCTAAAAAGACAATTAGAAAATGATAGTTAGATTTGGAGGGGGGAATAACGGTATAGCAGAATACCTCGAAAAAGGTATGAAGCAAGGTCGTATGTTTTCAAGAGATGAACTCGATCAAAGGGTTATTCTTGAGGGCGATCTTGCACTTACAAATAGAATTATTGATTCAATTCAGGATAAGGGACAAGAGCGATATTTACATATTACTCTTTCTTTTAGAGAAAATGAAATTAGTAACGATACTCTACAAGATATAGTAGCAGATTATCGAGAATTACTAATGGCTGCTTATGGTGATGATGAATTTAATTTTTATGCAGAAGCACATTTGCCAAAAATTCAACAAGTAAAAGATGAACGTACTGGCGAAATGATAGAGCGTAAGCCCCACGTTCATATAGTTATTCCTGAAGTTAATCTTTTAACTCTAAATAAACTTTCTCCAGTAGGGCTAGTTGAAAAGCACGAACGTTATTTAGATTCAATACAAGAATTTATCAACGATAAATACAATTTAGAAACCCCTAAAGATCACGTTAGAAACGCTGATATGCACCACGCTAACGTCTTATCTCGTATTAAAGGGGATTTCTTCGGAGAAAAACAACAAGCCCTTAAAACACAGCTTGTTGATGAAATTGCGAAAGGTCAGATAAACAACCTTTCAGAATTTCAAGAAAGGCTCGCTAATTTTGGTGAGGTCAAAATTAGAAATAAGGGTAAGGCTAATCAGTATTTTGCAGTAAAAATTGAGGGCGATAAGAAGTTTACTAATCTCAACCACCCTATTTTTAAAGAGAGTTTTATTACTGATAAAACATTACCTTATACAAAGCCAAGCATTGAGAAAATCAATGCTGATATTACAGAATGGAAAAATCGAGTAAGCCGAGAAATTAAACACGTTAATTTTGCTACTCAATCTTTCCGTAAATTGTATGCAGCAGCCGAGCCAAACGAAAAAGCACGTTTACTTGCGGATAGAGAAGCTAATCATGAAAGAAAATACAGACACACTAGAGATATTCACAAGAGCAGACGGACGGGAAATTACAAGTCCAACCTTGATTACGCTCAAAAGCGACAATCAAGGGCTGCTTCCAGAGAAGCAAGCCGCTTGTCAAGTTTGTCCTATAGCCGTATGGTTCACCGAGAAGATCAAAGAGGCAGAAGTTCTAAAAGTGTTTTGCCCGAAAATGAACACGCTCATTTACGAAACGGAAAACCCAGTAATAATTCCTCTTTGCGACGGAATGATCCAAGCAGAACAAGATCTAATGAACGAAGAATAGCGGACGGAAAACCGCCTAAATCTATTCGTTCATTTTCTCAAATTGCTAAGGGCGTACCATCGAAAACCTATTCAAAAAGTCTTTTTGATAAGAATATCGAAAAACGCCCATTTATTACAGAATTTGAGAAATATCAGGCTAAACAATCGCTAAAATCAAGCGTTTTGCCTAAGTTTAGTGATTCTAATACTTTGTCATTTATGGCAAAGAATCACCAAGTAGAGCAAGAACGAAAAGCGGAGTTAGCCAAATTTTCAGAAATTCGTAAGAATATCGACCCTAACGCCTTTTTAAGCCATTTAGAGCGAGTTTACGCAGTTGATCCTAAAAAGCATAGGGTAACTTACGCTAAAGACGGTAGCCCTCGATTTAGCGTAAATAAGCGTAATTTAAACGCTTCTGATTTTCTTACAAAACATCTTCATCTTGAGTGGAAAGAGGCTAAGGAAGTTTTATCTTATATTTATGAGCGGCAAGCCAACAAAAATATCAACCAAGAAAAACTTACTAGCCTAGAAATTCAGCGAAATATCAAGTCGTTTACTTTTGAAGTAAGGCAATTTGAGAAAGACATCAAACTAACCTTACATAATTTCAACGTTGATAATCGCAATTTGTACAGGGGCGAAAAAAAACGGATTTATAGCCGTTTTAATAGCCCAAAAATCCGCAATCAAGAGCTTGCAATCGCTTCTTTCAGAGCTATGCAGCGTCAAGAGCGGATCAATGCTTTTGAAAAGTTTGCTATAAGCACACTAGAACGTGAAAAGCTCTCTTTTCAACAAAGCGGATATTCTAACCAAGCACTAGAGGACAGCACTATGGCATTTAAAGACAGCTTAAACATTGCTTTAGGCAATGAATTTGGCAGAATTTCACCTGCTGATGAACAAATTAGTTTTGCAGATAATTTCAAACAGCAGCAAATTCTTATTAAGCGACAGCTTCAAGAACAGCAAAAGCAAGCTAATACTTCTCAACAAAGTGAAGTACCACAACAGCAGGCTTTCACAAATAAAGCTCTTGAGGAAGTAATGAAGCTCAATAATCTAGGCATTGCCAAAAAGGAAAATGGCGATATTGAGTATAAACGCCTTGCCGATGGTAAAACGGTCTGTACCGACGTAGGCAATCAAATGTTGATCTCTAAGGAAATGCAATCTCCTGAAAACATTAAAACGTTTTTAGAGCTTGCTATAGATAAGTATGGTAATGAGTTAAAGGTTAGCGGTAGTAAAGAATTTAAAGAAATGGTTGTTGAATCAGCCGCAGCTCATAATTTACCTATTATATTAAAACCTGCTGCTTTACAAGAGCAGCTAATGGAGCGACGCAAAGAATTAGAGCTAGAGGCTAAGGCAGAATCTCTCGATAGTGTGAGTAATGAAGCAGGGCAACATATTGAGAAACAAGCCCCTGAAGCTCAAGCGGAAGTACCGCAAGCAGAGGCTCAACAACAAGCCCCTGAAGCCCAAGCGGAAGCACCGCAAGCAGAGGTTCAACAACAAACCCCTGAAGAACAGAGACAAGCGATTCTTGATGAAAAAGCCTATGAAGTAGCTAAGAACTTCTTTAGTAATCCAACTGAAGAGCAACGAATTGAAATTGTTGAATTGCGAAGAGATCCTGAATTTAATAAGGCTTTTGAGCAAGCAGAGGTTAAATACTGGGGGGAAAGAGATATGCAGTTACAAACTTCAGCAAATAAACAACATTCTGAAGAACGATCAGCACAATCAGAAAAATTATATACTGAAGCTAAACTTCAAGATTCTAGTAATCTTACTTATGATATTAAATTCAAATTTGACAGAAAAGAGGCAAAATATAATGTATCTATCAATGGGGAATCTGCAAAATCGGTCATTGCGAAAGATCCTAACGCTTTAGCCGTTTTACAACAGCACCCTGATATTAAAAAGCACAATGTGCCTACATCAGAACTTCAAGCAGGATCTATCACTAGAACAGAATCAATGAAAGGGGGGCATCGTCCTCAAGATATGAAACTCAATGCAACAGGACAAGAGGTCAAACAGCAGAAAGTGAAAGATCAAGGAATGGAACGTTAATCATAACGTAAACTGAAAAAGGCGATTAAATAGCGAAGTCTTTTAATCGCCTTTTTTAGTTGAGCAACCGAGCCAAAGGCGAGGGCGGTAGCTTTAAATTCTATTTAAAGTTTAAATTTTCCCGTTTTACTTTGACTACTTTCATTTCTTTAGTCGTAGCCGTTTTTGTTGGAAATTCAAGCTCTACTTTCTTTTCAGCCTTATTCAGTTTTGCATAGGCTTCAAATTCTTTACCGCTTTTCGATTTTAGCCCTTTAATTAAAGGCGTTTTGCCTTTTGTCAGTAAGGCTAATAATTGGCTATCGGTAAGCGGTTTTTCAAAGAATTTACGCCATACTTTAAGCCCACAACTAACGCACTCAATAACCGCACTATTGCCTTTTAGGTTGCCATTGCAACAAGGGCAATTTGGCATAGGGGCGTTATTTAATGCAGGCTTGGTAATTTTGCAATCAGGGTAAGCGGTACACGAAAAAAACGCTCCTTTCTCGCCCTTGATTAAGCGTAGAACGCCTTTTCCACACTCGCAAGGCTCGCCCTGTGCTTCGATTTTGACATTTTCGGCTTGATGTAATTGCTCGCCTATAAATTGCTCTATTCCGTCTAAAAACGCATTTACGCTTAATTTGCCTTGCTCGATTTCTCGCTGTTGCTCGAACCATAAAGCCGTCATATCAGGATAAGTCAGTATATCGGGCAAACTTTGAATAAAGTCAATGCCCGTTTGGGTTGGTACAAGTTTTTTCCCTTGATATTCAAAAAAGCCTACGTTGTTCAAATGCTTGATGATTGCAGATCGGGTTGCAGGCGTGCCAATCCCCCCATTTTCGCCCTCTTTCCCCTTGTCTTTATCAAGCAATAGCTTTTTGATTTCAGGGTTTTTAACGTATTTAGCCGTATTTGCTAAATCCTTTAATAGCGTAGCTTCAGTATAAAGCGGTAAGGGTTTCGTTTTTTCTTGCTTAATATCAACACTTGAGCAAATGTCTTGATTGCTCTCGTTAAGTGATGATAGCAAGTTAAAAACGCTATGATCTTCGCTTTTCGCTTCATCATCGGCAACAATTTTCGCCCACCCATAATCGGTTATTTTGCTTGCTGTTGCTTTAAACTGATAATCATTACAAGCAAGCGTAACTGTGGCTTGTTGGTAAGCCTTTTCAGGTAAAAATTGAATGAAATACTGTTGAGCTATTTCTGTGAAAACGTGCTTTTCTTCTTCGGTAAAATCACTTAATTTGTAATTCCCTGTAACGGGAATAATGGCTGTATGGGCTGTAACCTTTTCAGGATTAAAGGCTCGCCCTTTTTTGTATTTGTCTAATTGTGCGGTAGGTAAGTCCAATAATCCCACTAAAAAATCTAACGTATTCGGGGCTTCTTGGTGCTGTTCTTCGGTTAAATATCGGCAATCAGAGCGGTTATAAGTGATCGCCTTATGCTTCTCTCGCAAATCTTGTGTGATACGCAATACTTCATCAGATGAATAGCCGTATTTATTATTTAACCTTACTTGTAAATCAAGCAACGAAAACGGCAACGGGGCAACCGTTTTCTTATCTTCGACTGTACTCGATATAATCGAACAAGGGGCATTTTCGCAAGCCGTCTTAATCGCTTCTGCAATGCTTTTATCAATGATCCGTTTTTCCTTTTCGCTGTTCGGGTCAGTTTCGATATTATCTGTGATAACTAACTTTGCATTTAGGTTTTCATTACCAAAAGCAAACATACCGCTTACGTTATAGAAAAAACTTTCTTTGTGGTTCTTGTTCGCTAGGTATCTGCGAACAATCAGGGCAAGGGTAGGGGTTTGTACTCGTCCAATCGTGAGCTTGCCTGTAAAGCCTTTTTTGCGTGCGAAAAGGGTATAGGCTCGTGTAAGGTTAAGACCGAATAAATAATCAGCTTGTGAGCGTGCTAGGGCTTTATTTCGCATACCGATATATTTACTGTTCGGCTCGATATTTTCTAGGGCTTTTCTCGCACTCTCGGCTTTTAAATCATTGACTAAAATACGCTGTTGCGTACCTTTAAAATGGCAAAAATCAATGATTTCATCAACTAATAATTGCCCCTCGTCATCAGGATCGCCTGCATTGATTACGGTATCTGCTTTTTCTAACAAGCCTTTCACAATGTGAAATTGTTTGCTTGTTCTTTCCGTAACCTTTAAAGGGATTGGGCGAACCTGTAAAGGTAAATGCTCTAGCTTCCATTCTCGATATTCAGGCTTGATTTCTTCGGGCATTTTTTGCGATAAAATATGCCCTATGGCGTTTGTTACAGTGTAATTGTTTTTACACTCAAAATAGCCGTCTTTTCGGCTCATAATACCGATAGCTTCGGCTATCACTTGGGCTAATTGTGGTTTCTCGGCAATGATTAGTTTCATCGTTTTTAAGCCTCTTCTTTAGAAAGATTAGGGTCGTATTCGCTATGTAATGTTAAAAAACTGGTATCATCAAATCCTAATTCTGTGTCTTGTTCATCAATAATCAACAAATCATTTTTTACCATCTTTTCAAGATATTCAAATACGGTATCATTAGAATAAACATTGCTGAATACTTGATAAAATCCTTCAGGGGTAATGAACGAGCTTAGCAAAAATGAATAAACTGTTTGGCAAAAGTCAAAAGGTAAATTTAATGATACTGCCTTTTTCAAAAAGGCATTTTCTTTATTCATTTGATTACCCATTTCTTTGAGTTCTTTATCGCTCATATAACAATCTCTGGTTAAGTTGAAGCCGTCTTTCATATTTGTGCCTTGTAAAAATAAGACCGATACAAGATCGGGCGTGAAAATTCAGAACGGTATATCACTATCTTCTTCAACTGGTTGTAAGCCTTGAATTTGCTTAATTGGTAATTCAGCAAATTTTCCTTGAATCTTCTCAATTAAGATCACCTCATTTACTTTGATGTAATAGCCATAGTGTTTAATGTCCTTATCGTCCGTGTAATTGTTGTTTTTAAGTTGCCCAACAATTTCAAGTTTATGACCTTTACGAACATAATTAGCGATTATTTTCGCCATTGCCCCATACGCTCTAACCGTATGCCAATCAACGGTTTCTTTCCATTCTTCGCTATCTTTAGGCTTATAGCTTTGAGTAGTTGCAAGGGTTAATGTTGCAACCAAATCACCACTTGCAAATTGCGTTAATTCGGGGTCTTTTCCCACATTGCCTAGTAATGTTACTTGGTTTAAAGAATATGCCATTTTTTAAGCTCCTTTTTTGTTTTGTTGATCTAGAATTTGAATTTCAATAGTCATAATTTACTCCCAACACTGTTTTTTGATAGGAACATCTTTATATTGATAATCGTAATTGTCAGTTCTGCGATTATATTTTTTAGAAACGACAACTCTTGTAAATCCTCTATCCCAATCATATTCACTGTACCATTTACCATCACAAGTATATTTTGGTTTTTTAATTTGATGATACTCTGTAAATTCGTGATTATATAAATCTTCACAGAATTTAGGCATATAGCTTTGTGTTCTGTACGTTCTTACAACACCTCTATTTCTTCCCTCACCATCAGATACCCATCTTGTTCTAATTTCTGTTCTGCTATTCAATGTTTCAGCGTCACAAGCGTATTCTTGATGTTGAATTGCGGTTGTAAGAGCCGACATTTTGGCATTTTCATTTGCAGCAGGGCATAAATCTAAAAATGCACGTCGTTTTTGGAGTGTTTTATGCCATTTCCTTGCTTTAATACTAAAGTATTTACGCAAGGGAGCTTTACACTCTGAAATGCCTTTACCCTGTGCCGATGATAAGCATAAAATAACTTCACAAGCCGTTCTAGAATCGCCTGTTAAATAGTCAATTTGTGGGCTTGTGGAATCTGCTAATACACTACTTGATAGCGTGGCAATCACTAATCCTGTTAATGTTTTTTTCATAATTCACCTCTGTATATTAAAACAATGTGGGAATTCTAGGGATATGTTGAATCGCTTCCTCTTTGCGTTTAGCAAAAGCTGGTTCATCAAAATAGATAATTTTGTCAGCGATAAACGGCTTCACCTTTTCCATAATTACGATCTCTTTTAGAGATACGCCTGATTTATGGTTTATTGTGCCAAGCTCTACTATTTCTTGTGGAAGCATTAAAGCACGTTGTTGTTCTCTATTGCTTGTACTGTTCGTTATTTTTCCCCATGAAGATGAACGGCTATGTTCTTTCTTCTTAACTGTTTTATATCCTAGCGTTTCACTAATTTGTTTAGTTTGCTCATCAACAGTTTTAGGTGGATAAATCAACTGTACAGCACAGTTTTTTCTAATATTTGTTGCTCTTTCTTTGCCGTAAATCGCTTCCGTTTGTGAGTGATCTTGTACGATAATCAAATATCGCACGTTATAACCTGCGGTAAATCCTATTGCGTCAGCAAGAATATTTACCGCACCGAGAGCAGGAAATTCATCAAGTACTAGTAAGATTTGATATTTCAGTTCCTTATCGTGTTCAGGCATTACTTGCGTATTTGCCATAATCAACTGCGAAAAGAATAAGTTAATTAGCTTAGAGTAAGTAACAAGTCCGTTAGGCGTTAAGCCCACGTAAAGCGACATTCTTTTTTTGCGTAAATCGTTAAAATCAAAATCGTTTCCACTCATAGCTGCTTTACAGGTTGGGGTTGTATAAATACCCATTTCCGCATTAAAGCTCATCAATACTGATTGTTGCCCTTTTTCGTGTAATGCAATAAATTTATTAAATTCTGCTAAACAAGCAGGCGATAGTTTACATACGCCCTCATCGTGTTCTTGTATTGCCCTTGTCATTACGCCAACGTAACCGCCTTTTTCACCCCCTAATTCCACTAATTTAGGGAATGTAACTTCTTCAGGTTTTATTTCTCCCTTTTTTTCCAAGTCCATTAAATAAGCAGTCATTCCCCTTGCAAAATTAGCGGCTAAGTCATTCCACGGATCGCCTGCTTTAGGCGGAAAAATGCTTGTAAAAATTTTCTGAATATCGCTATCTCGATATTTCATATCACGTCTAACATAATGCAATGGATTGTAACGGTGTGATCTGATAATTCCTTTTTGTCTAGCCTCTTCGCTTTCTGAATAGCCATCAGGCGAGAATAAAAAAACCTCTTGCCCTTGTTGTTCTCTAAATCCTGCGGTATAGAGAAAATTTTCAAATTTAATATCAACAACGACTACGCTATCAGGGTAATTAAGCAAGTTTGGAATTACGATACCAACCCCCTTACCTGAACGAGTAGGGGCTGCTAAATAGATAAATTGTTGCCCTGAAAAGTGCATAAATTTATCTTTCAATTTACCAATCAGAACAGAGGGAAATTTTCTCTCTGCTCTTTCTTTGGCTGTTGGTAGTAAACCTGCTTTTTGTACTTCCTGAAGCGTTGCAAATCTTGCAGAGCCGTATAATTCTTCTTTTGGTTTTAAGCCTATAAGAATGATAACAAGCAAGATTAAGGGGCTAATGGTAATTAAAAATCCAATTGCTAATGCACCAAAAATTTTTAATTTATTCAATTTAGGCATTGAATCGCCTACTTGAGATACGCTATGAAGCAAGTCAAAAATACTTGTAATGTTTGGACTGCTTTTTACTCCTAGCCAGTCATAAGCAAATTCACTTGCTTTTAACATACCTAGAAAAGCGGTGCCTATGGTTGCTATTAAAGCGATAACAACCAAGACGACAATTTTTTTTCGCTCTATTGGTTCAGCCATTTCCCCCCCCCTAATTCTGTTATTGTTCTAATCCCAATGAAAAGCACAAAAAGAGTTAATGAGAAAAGCAAAGAGGCTTTCAATAATGAAAAAATGGTTTCTTTATCAAGCCCTGCAAGTGAGCTTTCAAAAGTGGTTAAAATAACCAACGTAGAAAAGCAGAGGCTAAACATTATTAAAATAATGAATACTTCCTTAATAAAGGAAAGTAATGTTTCTGTAGTGATTAAAAAAATCTGCTTTTTAATATTTTTAGCCATAAATAAGCTCCATTTTCTTTTCAGGTTCAAAAAGAATTTCCGTCATATAGGTATGCTTAAAAAAGCAAGTAACGTCTAAAGCACTTGCAATCGTTTTAGAAATGAATGCTTCGCTTAATACTTTTCCCATATCTGATTGCATTACAAGCCCTGTTAAACGGGCAAGTGTAGAGCTAACATCGTTTGCGTGCGTTGATGTAATACTTCCGTTATGCCCTGTATTCAGTGCCTCGAAATAGTTCCAAGTTTCATCACCCCGTAACTCCGTTAGTAGGATATGATCGGGTTTCATTCGCATACCTGATTTAATGAGTTCTTTCGGACTAATACCGCCTGATTTTTGATAATCTGAATCAAAAAATAAATGCAAGTGGTTAGGGTGATAAGGTAAGCTAACTTCGTGAACATCCTCTACCGTGATCATTCTATGATCGTGCGGTATTAAGTCAGCGTAGGCTTTGGCAAAGGTTGTTTTACCTGAACCTGTACCCCCTACTGCAATCACATTCATATTATTTGAAGCTGCAAGTCTAAAAAAATCACTGTAACGCCCCTCTTTTTGGCATTTCTTCATCTCTTGCATATAAAGGGGAATTGACCCCTTTTGATAGGCTTCAGCAATTTGAATATTGCTAAATCGCCCTGAATTTTGATAGTCATCAACGGTAAAACGAGTTAAAGACGGCTTACGCAAGGTGAAAGAAATTGTGCCGTATTCTGTTGCTGGGGCTGTGATAATTTGCCCACGTTCTCCATCAGGTAAAATTACAGAAGCGATAGGATTACGATCATCAAATGATAGCTTTAACCCACTAAATACGGTTAAAGCATTCGCTAGAGCTTTTAAATTAGATAAATTACATTCAGGGGCAGGTTTAACTTCCCACCCATTACCACGATCAAACCAAATTTCATTACCTTGATTGATCGCTACCTCTGTAATTCCCTCATAATCTAAAATTTCTTGTAATCCTATTTGCTTTAATAACGCTCTAGCCATTGATGAGCTATCAATATGCTGTTGAGTTAAAGATTCAATACTCATAAATTACTCTTACTTAACGCTGTAAATATCAGAAAAATCAATATCACGGGCAACAAGAATATTGAATAATTGCCCTTGTAGAGCATAGCCTGTAGGTTGAATGTTAATACTGTTTTGTAATGCAATTTCAGCCATTCTTCCCGTGTTTGCTTCGCTCTTATCATAAACGACATTGCCTGTAGAATTTCTTTGGGCAGCAGCAGCAGCAGTAGAAATAGCGTCTTGAATGAATGAAAGTAGCATTGCCCCCCCGAATCGTTTACCCCATTTTTCATCAACCCATACGTTAAGACCACTTGCACCTAAGCTATCTGTTCCTAAGCTATCTATACGAACTCTAATACCGTGTGGGGTATCAATTTCAGACCAACTTACGAAAGCCTGATTTTGCCCTGTAATGATTGCTTTTTTCTGTTCACCAAATACTTTACTTCCTCTTTCTACTAAAAGCGTTGAGCCATCAGCAGAAAAAATATCTTTAGTCACTTGGCAAATTAAAATGCTAGGTTGATCTGTAATTAAACGTGTTTGTAATGCACAAGGAATTTGCGTACCGTGTGTTAATAATAAATTACGGTTTTTCACAATTTTTGTTGAGCCTTTAGGGTAAACGCCCCCCGAAAGCATTTCGTTTATTTCTGCGTCATTACTTCCACGTTCTTCTGAACCGCCTCTTTCATTTCTTGAACTTTCAATAGCAATCATCGTATCACCCTCTAATCTGCGTTGTTCAGGTGTGATAGTTTGTTGTTCCTGATAATCGCCATTATTCATAGGTTGCCCTGTTGCGATTTGTTGAACTTTCAAGGCTTCTTGTTCACGAGCTAATCTTTCTCTTTCTTCTTGCTCTCTGCGTAACCGCTCTCTCTCTTCAGCTTCTCTTTTTAGGCGTTCTTCTTCCGCTTGTTGCTTTTTGATTGCTTCCATTTGAGAAGCTAACGAATTTTGATCATAACCCTGATTTTTCAGGGCTTCGTCTTGCTTGACTTCAACAGTCTGTTGTTGTTTATCAAAATTAAATAAAGTGAGAGCGATACCACCGAATGCAATTAAAGCCGCTAAAATGGCAAAAACCACTTTTACTGCTTTATTGCCTTTTCGCTTTATGCCTGTTTCTATATTGTTTCTATTAGTTGTGATTTCACTAGCTTCATCAACAGATGGAATATGACCTTTGTTATCTTGATTACTCATTGATAATTCCTCTTACTTTACCGTTAGTTGTGCCGTTAAAATGCGTTCCTAACGCCTTTAAGCGATCAGTTTTTACGCCTGCGACAAGATCACCTAGTCTTAGCCTAAATTCAGGGTTTACTTCGTGAATAACGATATAACCGTTTTCAATATGAGAATTGACTAAGCCCTCTTTTCCATCAGGCAATTTTTTGAACACAACGGGCATATCTGATCCTGCTTTGATTGCCATACAAGTAAATATGCCGTTATCCCATACTTCAGTAGGGAATAACGCTTTATCACCTTTAGCAAAATAACGGTAATTATATGTACCGCCTTGACAAGGTTTTGCAAAAGGATTAAACGGCTCTTTTTTCGGTTTAGGATAACTAAAGCGAACGCCCCAAGAGGCTTTATTTTTATTTGATACACTCACTAGGTTAAATAAATAGGTTCGCTTATTGGTAACGATTGTTAGGTTCGTGTTAGGCTCTTCAGCAGACGGACGAATCCAAACATTATTTCCTCGAATATTGACTTTCCAAGCTAAAGGATCACCTATAGCAGCTCCGCCCTCTGTTTCTGTGATGTATTCATTAGGGCTAAATTGAATGAGCGTTGCAATCCCTGTAGATACATTGATTCTAGTAACATTGTCAGGGTTATAAACCACGTTTTTTACTCGATAATCATATTTTGTACTTTTCGGGATTGCTTCGGCGTGTACTGCTTGAGAAAGGCTAAATAAGCTCAAAAACAATGCACTAAGTAATAATTTTTTCATTCCAAACCACCTTATTTATCTTTCTTGATTAAGTTTTCAGAATCGACTCGATACCCTGTAATTTGAAAGCCTAACGGGTTAATTCTTCTGTCTTTCTCAAGCTCAATTTGATGTTTATAATCAAATGAAGCCGTTGCTAACCAATATGTTGTTGGAATGTTTAGATCAGGTTCACCATTTTGATCTAATACTTGCTTACTGAAGCGAATTTGCCCCACATTACGAATAAATGAAACTGAAAGAATTTGCACCTTTATTTTCTTCGTCTGTTTAAACACATTTACAGGGGATACGGGGCTTGTAATGTAAGTGTTGTATTCACTGAATAAATTAGGCGTAGTCATTAGTTTTACTGCGTCATAGGACGTTTGAACTAATTGCCAATCGTAGCTTTCACGTTCAGTAACAAAACGAGCAAGCCAGTATTTATCAAGCTCTTCACCGTAGCTTGTTTCTTCAGCATTTTTTAGTGGTTTAACAATATCTGTAAAGCCCGTATTGTTATCTACACGGATTGCAAAAGGTTCAACCGTTTTTAAAGGCGTTAAACCTGCAACAGCAATTACACCTGCTAAACCTGTTAAAAGACCTAAGCAACCAAAAACTAGACCTACTTTTCCCATTGTTTTGTGAAAGCTAATACGATCTTTTTCAAATTTAGTTACTTGCTCAAAATGAGCTTTGGCTCTTTTGCCTGCTTCTCTTTTGACCTTTTGGCTAGTTTCTTCCATTGTTTCGTTGTAGTTTTGATCTAGCACTTCTTTCTTATTTTTATTGAAAAAACTCATTATTTAACTTCCTTTTGCGTTGGTTTTGCGTTTTCTTCGTAGTAATGCGAATTATTGATTTGAATCCAATCGCCTTGAGGCTCTTTCACTTTAGGCAGTGAGCCAGAGCAGGCAGAAAGAAATGCAACACTTAATAAAATCATTGATAACTTTTTCATTTTTAACCTCTTAATTATTTACAGAGCCTTTACCTCTAAATTTGTTCCACGCTTTCGTTGCAGTGCTTTTCGTTTTCTTAGCAATCGCATTTCCTGCTTTATTTGCTAATTTACCAAAACCTAATGCTCTAGCTGCTTTAGTAAAGCCACTTCCGCTTATTGTGAAAGGGCTAATACCAACGCCACCAGTTAGAGAGGATACAAGAGTTGGAATTTGATTTATTGCTAAAGTAATGATGATTACAGATATAAGAATTGTTCCTGCTCCACCTATCATTGATTCAGAACCTGTATTTTTAATTGCTACTGATGTAATAACATCCGAAGCCATTTTTGCAGCTAATGAATACATTACATTTAATAGAATGTAATTGAGTGCTAAACCTGTGAATGCAGTAAATAGTCCTCTTGTTGCAGGAAATACTGCGAAGCAAAAGAACAAAACACCAACGGATAATAAAAGTGTTACCATTATTTTTGCTATTAATAAGTTGATAGCGATAAATAAAGTAAAAATGGTTTGACTTAACCATAAGGCAAAACGGGCAGGGGCAAGTTCAGCCCATACACCCATATAGGTTTCTGTAATACCAATATCTTCTAATCTATCTCTAAGTGTTTTTAATGGAGCTTCAAAAAGGTTGTAAACTGTATCTACAGCCGAAACGCTAGATGATGTAGTTCCTGTTAATGCAGACGCTATCTGATCTCCTGATTTTTGAACAAAAGGGATTACATAGTCATAATAGTAATTCCCTGCGAAAGTGAACGTACCAACAACAGCAAAGAGCAATAGGGCGTTCATCATTTCTTCAATAATAAAATCCTTTTTTGTATAAAGTTTATACACTAGGAATAACACATACAGCAAAAAACAAGACATTATCAACGGCTTGATAGCCGTTCCTATTGCTTGTGCATTACTAACTATAGGCTCTTGGAATTTATCAACCATTCCATTGTAAATATCACCTATGAAGCTCATAGATTAGCTCCTTATTTGCTAAAGTTGTTATGAAAATCTTCTCTACCCTGTCTAATGGATTGTCTAAAATTTTCTATATCTGCGTTGCGTTGAATTTCTTGTTGAGCTTTAAATTGATCTTCTGCTTGTTTTAAAGCCGTTTGTTCTTGATTAAATTCAAGTTGCAATAATGCTAATTTATTTGCAACATCGGCTTTTTGAGCAGGTGTAGTAGCAGAATCATTTAACACTTTAATTTGATTTAAACTGTTGATACGTTTAACAGTATTTTTATAGTTACGTTCTGCTCTTTCTGCATACGCCATTAAGCTATCAAATTCTTTTTGTAAGCCTACATTTTTTGTTTTTAACCCGTATTTATCACGCAACCCTGCGAGACTCATTCCGTCCGTTAAAATATCTCTAGCATTTTTAGGTAACGCATTGAGAAATTGATCATTATTGATAATATCGCTTAATTTCCAGTTCCCCTCTAAGCGGTTTTTGGTATCTTGGGCAAAACGTTTAGCTTGCTCAATTTGTGAATGTAATGCGTCTAACTGCTCTTTTAATTGGGCTAGTGTTTTAAGATTTTCTGCTATTGTAATTGCGATTCCTGCGGCATCGACTGTTGGAATACCACTAGCTACAACGCTATTAGTAGAAGTGGCTAGAACTGTTGCAATTAAGGTTGCTTTTAATAATTTTTTCATAATTCACCTCTATAAGTTGTGTTGAGAGTTTTGTTTTATGGCTTCTTTTTCCGCCTTAATTTCTTCCATTCTTTCTAAAAAGAATGGAATCCAAATATCAGGATCATCACCATAAATAGCTCGGATTTTTTCACATTCCTGCTGCCCTAATGTTGAGCCTGAAATAATAGGTAAAAATTCTTTACAGTGAGAAAGGTCAAAGTGTGCAAGTGTGCTTGAACCACTTTGTTTAACGAGAAATTTACGGCTCTCTTTATCTAAGCCCTTTAACAGATAAAAGTCTTTCCGTGATAAGCCAATACGCTCATAACTTCCTTTATATTCAGCGTCAGGATTCGGTAGCATAATTTTTGTTGAGGTTTGCTCTACAATAGGCTCAAAAATATTTGAGCTGATTGCGTCCGCAGGGGATTGTGATACCAAGCCTAAAAATTCACCTGTTAAACGCCCCGTCTTTAATGTTCGTTTTATCATCTGTTCCGTTGTTGGATAACTACAAGGAATATAAAACTCTTCTACAATCGAAAGCAGTAGGCGACCAGATTTTTTCATTAAATCCTTGTAATACAACAACACAGAAAATAAAGGTTCTGTTCCTTCGTGTCCTTGTGTTTCTAAAAATGTTGTTGTGTCAAAGCCGATTTTGTCAAAATCGTGCGGATTAAATAAATTGCTAGGGGAATCAACCACCCAAGCTAATTCGCCATTTTCTGAATGCGACCATTTTCTTAATCGTGTATAAAGTGGTGTTCCTCTTGGAATAACTTGTAATAACAAGCTAAATCTGCGTTGTGTTAGAGGAAGTTTCATTACAGCGTCCACTGCTTCTTTAATCAATGCCCTATCATCATCAGGAATTAAGCCGTTGTGATCTCTAGCACAGCTCATTACCCAAGAATAGAGGAATTGCAATAGGCTTTGACTTGGTTCTTCTTCAAGTTGGAATGGATTTAATCCTGTATCTACCCCACTTTCAAATGTAAAGTATTTAGCACCGTAAGCACGCATATATAATTCTGTTGAACGTTTGTAATCCATTACGAAAAGTTGAGGGTCAAAACGTTGTAAAAATGCGACTATTGTTGCCTCTAGTGTGGTTTTACCTGTACCAGTTGCACCAAGCATTAAGAAATGCCCTGCGATAAATTCGCCTAACGCATTGACTTTTAAAGGGGTGTAATGTGTGTTGAGATAATATAGCCCTTGTGTTGGGGTTTTTAGGGGCATAATTGCCGAACCATCACCTATAGGATTGCCTGAAGCTTTACCGCTAAAGTAGTTATGTAGTGAGAAACCACACACTAAATTAGTGCTTGCTCTTACACTTGATAAAGGTCGATATTTTGAATCGGGCATTATGCTTAAAAACGCATAAACCGATTCAATAGCAGCTCTAGACCAACGAGAACCTTTACCTCTATCAGTAAAGGCGGAAATTACTTTAGAGCCATTATCTACAGCCAATTTTGGCGTTTCGCCAAAGATTAAAATAGAAGCCTGATAATCACCGAAAGCAATTTCACCAGAGCTTAAATAAGCTCTTGCTAATTCTAGTTCTTCAAGCTGATAAGTTGCACTATCACCTGATGAAGACAATTTATTTCCTTGCATTTCAATCGCACGGATAGATTTTTGGGCAGTAGTAAAAATAAAGGATTGAGAAAGGATAAATTCATACGGAAGTTCAAGCAGGAAATCCCACATTCCTAAAGAGGTTTTAGCAGGATAACCTTTTAAGAAATAAGCCGTGCCATATTTTGATACGGTACTTTCTTTATTTCTTATCTCAAAATAATCATAGTTAAAAAATAAATCACTATTGCAAACAGAATCTAAAACTTCATTATCATTTAATGTAATTGTCTGATATGAGCCGTTGAGTAAATAGGATAAAAATTCGTTATTTTGGCAAATGCTTACAGAATCGTTTATATCAACGATTGAGAGTAAATTTCCCTCATAACGATTTAATAAGGTATTCGCTTGAGCAAGAATACTATCGCAATTTGCCAAGCCGTCGTTTAAATCGTTATATTTTAAAACAAACGTAATAAAATAACTGGTTTTAAAGAAATTCTGAGTTGAAAAACTTGATAAATATTTATCAGTAAATTCTTGAATGAATTTTGACTTAAATTGATATTCTTGTTCGAGGCGATCTCTTTTCTTAACAATATGCGTCCATATTGCTAATTTACCCCCGTATTCTTTTGCTAAATTTAAGAAAAAATCATCTAAACTTCCAAAGTATGAGCGTAATTCTTCATCTGATACCGAAGTGAAAGACGTTCCCTCTAGTTCAACGGTGAATAATAATTTATCACCGCCTAAAGTGATTACATAATCGTTAATATTAGCTCTATATTCAGGCAACAGGGATTCTATTCGCTTAGAGTTTTTTAAATTGTCTATTTGCATTGTACACCTTTCTGCTTACAGCATTACTTGATAAATGAATAATTGGGTTGCCCTGCGAAAGCATTATTAAATAAGCTCTGATTCGCCAACGAATAAACGCTAGGGCGTTAGGGTCATCTTCAGAAATTATTTTAATAAAGAGTAGAAACATCAAACCAAGAGAGGGCAATATCCAAGCGTAATAACCTAGTTTTAGGTAGAAACCACCAAAAAGACTTAGAACAATGAATAAAGCCGTAAAAATACCTAAAACCATAGGTACGCCATATACCATTGCTGGGCGATTCATACCGTTAAATGATGGAAAAGAATCATCTTCATTGTTATCACTCATTTTTCACCTCTTAATTAGAAAATTGCCCTATTTAATACATTAAATAAGGCAAGTATTTTTAGCTAAAAATACCCCAAGCGTAATCACCTAGAGCGACTGCACCACCTGCGATTGCACAATACATCACAGCCATAGCGACATCACCCCAACCTTTGCGACCTAAATATGCCATTACAACATTAAAAATAATGTAACCTGTTGAAAGGATTGCTAACCATTTGTAACCAATTGATTTGAATTCACTCGTAGCTTGAACGCCTGAATCTAAACCGCCTGCGGCTAAAACATCTGGGCTTACAAACATTGAAAGTAATACAATCATTAGGATCGCTAAAAAAGTGAGTTTATTTTGTGTTAAAGTCATATACGTTTTCCTTAAGTTTTTATCAAAAATCCTCAAAAATATCCCAAGCTCTCACTTTTTTAGGAGTGGGTTGTTCATATTCTTGAGGGGATTGTTCTGAAGAGTTATTATTCTCTTCATTCAATGGCTTAATAGCAGGAACTTGGTAATTCTTTGCTACTGTTGCATTGATTCTATCGACATAGGATGTGCCATTTTTTTCAGTTTTGAATCCTCTTGTTTCATTTCCTGAGTAATAGCAAGATGACGCTATGCGGAGTAATTCCTGTTCATTTTTTTGAGGGTTATTTTTTTCAGCAGAGGCATAGCAGGCTTTGAAAATTTCTGCACCTGTTTCTATATTTTTACAAGCATTAAACATATTTTCTTCAGTAATACCATACTGTTTAAAATTAGAACTGTTTACTTGCATTAAGCCAACAGAATAGCTTTTATAAGTAATTGGTTCTGCGTTAAGTGCTGAAATAATATTTTGTGCCTCTTGTTCTGTTTGTGGTTGATTAAAATGTAATTTTTTCTCATCAGGCGTATTTTTGTCGTAAACGACTGCAATCGCATAAGGATTGCGACTGCTCTCTACGCCTATCAATGTGTGCAATGTTTCAGGGGCAACATCAGAAGCACATTGAGCAAATAAGCTAAATAACATTTTTACCGATAAAGAGGACATAAATAACCCTTTGATTTTAAAAAAATTATTGTTATTTTTTGCAACATTATGTATAATGTTATGGCGTTTTTTTATTACATAAAAAAACGAATTATTCTGCTAAACCTAATTTGATTTAGAAAAAATCACTCCTTTAGTATTTTTAAAACTATTTTCTTGCAATTCACCTAATAAGTTACCTTTTGAATCATAAAGTAAATTTTGGTCTTTAATTTGAGCGGAAACAGTAAATTGTTTGCCTTTATATAATTCAGTTGTAAATTTGTAGTCTTTTGAATTTGTTTGCTTTTCTAAAATAAGCACTAGCCCACTTTCGCTTTTGTAAGTGCCACTATGATCAGTAGTTGATTCTTCATTACAAGCCGTTAAACCTAAAGCCAGTAAAGCAGGAATTAGTAAATTTTTTAATTTCATTTTGTTTTTTGCTCCTCTTTCTTGTCTGCTTGGACTTTAAACTCCTTGATGATTTCTGATTCATTCTCAAGATTCAAATATCTATCTAAAATGAAGTTTAAAATTTCGCTAACTTTCACTATTCGATTGCACTTTAAGCTAGCTTGTAATGCGATTGATTCAGCCATTTTTTCCCTACGGTCAGAAATTCGCAGTGTAGTTGCCATAAATTAGATACCCCTTTTCTATTAAGTGTTTATATTAAGATAGGGCGCACAGTAATTATACGCTTTTATGTTTAAAATTCAATTTAAATTTGAAATAAAATCACAAAATTGTAATGCACAAAAAATAAGCCTGTGCAATCAATCTATTGATTTTAGCCGTTATAGCGAGGGAGTAAAAGATTTGTTTACAATTTTTTGAAACAATATAGATCTTTTCTTGATCTTTTTGTAAACAAGCGTAGAATGATTGAAGCTAAACCTTGATACTTCTTCTTTTATGGGGAGTTGTAAGGAAAATAGAAAAGATGAGATAGAAAAAAAGCCCACAAATGTGAGCTTCTTTCCTGAATTTGAAATGCTACCAACATTTTAAATTCGGTTGCAGTTAAGGATTTTCAGAGACCAACTGCTAAAATTCAGAGATGATTATACTACTTTTAAGTGTTATTGCAACGCCTAAAAGCTCAAAATTTAATAATTACCTTTCATTTTAGTAGCTTTACAAAGTAAAGACGTGTCAAATAAGGCTTATAGCCTCTTTTATCAATCCATAACGCCTATCAAAAATCAAATCCCCTATTTAGTATTGCTCAGTGTTTGGAATCACGAGAACAGTCGGCATTGAGACAGAGGGGAGCGTGCTAGACGGGCAGCCGTAGCACTACACCCAAGAGCATTAAAATCTAAGTAACAATTCAGTATCGCTTACAGTTGCTTGTAAGTATGAGGAATGAGAAAACGCATTAGCGGAATGATATGGATTACCTTATATGATTTTGATCTATCGCAGGGTAAAGGCGGGGCTTTTTAGGATTGGAAACGAACCTAAAAATAAAATGCGATAGCGGGCTTTTAACTGAAAATTTTTTGCAAATTTTTTCGGGGCGAGCCTACGGAGAGGCAACCAACGCAGGGCAATCTGTGGGGGGAGGGGGGGCATACCTGAAAGGCTCGGTTTATCCTTTTTCTTTTTGTTTGTTTTTGTTTGCAAAAAAAAAAAATTTATTATTGGTGAGCTTGTAAGTTGTGGGCGGTAGGTTTTGAGTGTTGTAAAACTGTTGAAGCGAAGCGGTAACTTGTTGAAAACTGATTTTTAGTTTTCAATAAGTTATCAATGGTTTTTCAACACGTCCCAACGGGCAAAACCGTTAAACCGTCCACATCTTACAATCGAGCTTTATCGAAAACAAAATATAACGTTTTTTTGCATAACTTTTTTATCTGCTTTTTTATTTAGCTTTTATTTGCTTTTTTATTTGCTTATGCTATCCTTATGCTATCTAATCAATCGTCTTTATTATCTTATGGAGGATTTCTTATGAGTTCGATTATTCTTTTTGATAGCGTAAAAGGGGGAGTGGGTAAATCTACTCTTCTTGCCCAATTTGCCGTTAAATTAGCTGGACAACATCATATAGCAATAATGGATTGTGATCCGCAAGGAAGTATTCAAAAATGGGCTATTCGTCGTTTTTCAAATGAGACATACCCTCAAAATTTTGATTTACTTGAGGCGGATTTAGATTTTTTAAAATCCTTAAAGAAAACAAAGGAATATGATTATATCTTGGTTGATTCTGCTGGAGCGGATACTGAAACAGGACGTGCAATTCTAGCTTTTACGGATATTGTAATTTCACCTTTACAGCCGACACAATCAGCCCTTGATACGATTCCTGCTCATAATCAGATTTTAACTGGAATTTTAGAGTACAACCCAAATATCAAGGTTTATTACTTGTTAAATGATTGTGCTACTCATCATTTAGATAATGAGGCAAAAGACGCCAAAAATGCCTTATTAGCATTTTTAAGCAATAAACCAATTGGAACAGTTGTAGAACAGTTTATTTATACTAGAAAGCCTTTAAAAACAACTTATGCCACAGGCAGCTCTTGTTTTGATTTGCGTAAAAATAAATCTGCAATCGAGATTGAAAATGTTATTAAATCAGTTTTAGGGGAATAAAATTATGCAAGCAATCGGTGAAACATTAGATATTCAAAAATTTATCAAAAAAGCAAACAATGGAAATATTAAAAAAGCAGATGTTATTGATAAGCCTAAAAAAGTAGGTAATCAATTTATGCTTTCTCTAAGTGAAGAACAAAAGGCTTTTCTTGAGGAATTGTCATCAAAAACGAATCTTTCTCATAGTCAAGTAGTTTGGAATGCGTTTCTTTTTGCTCAAGGTCATAAAATTGATATAGGTTTTCTAAATCAGCATATCAATTTTGTGTATAACAAAAAACACGGGATCGCGACAAGATTACAAAAAATAATGAATTTACACGAGGATTTGAAAGCGTTAAGCTCTTATTACAAAGGTACTGGATATAATATTGGGATAAAAGGCGTTGTTTTACTTTACTTGTTATATTTTGCTCAAAACCACTTGAAAATGGATATTTCAGCGTTTAAAAATTTTTAAGGGGTAAGTATGTTTAGCCGTCATTTAGATGAAATGAGAGCCGTTTATCAGCTGTGCCGTAAAACCACGTCCTTTAGGGTGGGGAGGATGTCAATTTGTATGAGATTTTAGAGAGATTTACTTAGACATAAACAGCCCTAAATGATTATATAGCTTCCCCTATGCGTTGCAT
>MUYB01000036.1:3339-7441 GCA_002015125.1 [Haemophilus] felis | reverse complement strand
CAACAAAAGGGAAGCCTGAAGCAAGGCAAAAATAAATAATTTAATCTTATGAGGATTTAAAAATGAACATCAACGAAGCTCTAAACGTATTAAATTTAACTGGTACAGTAAACAAAGCAGACATTGCAAAGGCTTATAAAAAATTAGCCGTTAAATATCACCCAGATCGCAATCCTGCAGGGGTGGAAATGATGAAAGTTATCAATTCAGCCTATGAGTTTTTAAAAGGTTTAGAGAGCGAGCAAGTTACCCATACAGACGCAGAAAACGCCTACAACTACAGCGAAGATCTAGAGGCGGTTATTTCTGAAGTTTTAAAAATGCAAGGCGTGGTTATCGAAATTTGCGGTAACTGGATTTGGCTTTCAGGAGAAACAAAAGCCCATAAAGAGGCAATTAAGGCTTTAGGGTTCTTTTGGGCAAGTAAAAAGGCGAAATGGTATTATAGACCAGCCGAACACAAAAGCAGACGTCACAAGGCTTGGGATATGGAAGAAATCCGCAGTAAATACGGTTCCTCAGTGATGAACGGATCACCTTATAAAGCCCTTAACGCTTAACATAAAAAAGCCCTTAGAAATAAGGGTTTTTTATTTGTGAAAATATCTGTATTTTTTTTGTCTAAAAAACAAGCAATCAATCAAGAAAATATTGTTTTATTTGTTTTTTATTTGCATTTTTATTTGTTTTTTGTTATTATTATCACCGTTGAAAGGCGATAAGCTAGACAACAAAAAGGAAGCCTGAAGCAAGGCAAAAATAAATAATTTAATCTTATGAGGATTTAAAAATGAACCAAGAAAATGAACCTAGAGCAAAATTAGAGAAAATTTGTGATAAAGTCTTTTTATCCGATTTAGTCGGGAGTCATAAATGGAATAAAAGAATTGAGAATAATTATTGCAATTCTATTGTTTATTTTCAAAGAGTATCAGGGGTAGAAATAGAGGTTAAAGCCTATATGCAAACCTCTGTAAAAGCAGTGGTTTATTTGTTCATAGGAAATAGAACCGATATAAAAAACATAGTGAATAAAATCTCTTTTTCTATTTGCAAAAAAAGCGGATTTGAAAAAGATATTATTAAACGCTTAGAACTAAATATTTTATCTGAACATATAGAAACCATTTTAAAAAACAGAAAAATTGAGAAAGAAAGAAAAGATGATATTCAATTCAAAATGGATATTTTAAAGCGATTTTTTTCTTTCGATAGTGGATACAAAGGGGGTGAACATTTAGCAAGAAGATCGTTTTTTTCTGGAACAAATAGATATAGAACTTTTGATATTGATAATCTTGGGCGTGATATGCCAACGCTTACCATTCGAGCGGATACCGATTTTTTGATGAAAATCGTTGCCTTTGCTGATGATTTAATTAAAAAAGGAGCTTAACTATAATTTAAAGTTTATAGGCTCTAATGATGATTTTGAGCCTATGAAGCACTATAATAGAACAATGAGGATTTTAAAATGGAAAATTTTTTAATGAATAAAAATAAGATATTTAATTCATTGTTGCACTTGTCAGGGCTTGCAAATAATCCTGATTTAATTATTCAAATAATGGCTAATGCAGGATATTCAATTTCATTGAATCAAATTAGAGATTGGCGACGTGGAGAACAAAGCCGAAATTATAAACCCGTACCCAGTTTTGTTTTTGACGTTATTTTTGATTATCTTTTTGAATTGAAAAAAAACGGGCAAGGACAAATACCAACCGTTTAAAATTTAATTGAAATTTATTTGTGTTTTTATTTGTTTTTTTGTTGTTATTATCACCGTTGAAAGGCGATAAGCTAGACAACGAAAATCAAATAATCTTATGAGGATTTAGAGGGTAAAATTATGGCTAAATTATATTTCTGTTCACACGATGGCAATTTTAGAAAAGTTTTTAAATCAGAAAAAAAAGCTGAACAATGGAAAGAGCAGAACGGTCAATTAGCTTTTGTAACTGAAGTCACTTATAACAATAAAAAAGAAATTATTAAAGTCGATGATCAAGATTTTGATGATTTTGTAGAAAGTATTTCCGATGAAATCGGAACCCCTGAATTTATCAGAGTAAAAAAATCTCTTATGGAAGAATGGGCTTTTACTGATCTTGTTCACTGATGTAAAACGATGATTTTCTATGATATATAGAGCAAAAAGCCCCTTAATAGGGGCTTTTTGTTGCTTACGCTTACTTATGCTTGTACATTATTGAATAATGGGCTTTAACATTATTCAATCATATTATTACAGCATCACTTCTTTTCAGCAAGTATTCTTTTTCGTGTTCTATAAACAGTCGCTTCTGATACGTCATACTTTCTAGCCATTTCTGAAAGGCTTTTACCTTTCAAAACGTCTTTTTTAAAATCGCCCAAAATCTCTTGCGAGATTTTGGGCGGGCGTCCACCTATACCCTCTTTGCCTTTTGCTAGTTTTCCCTCTGTAATTCGAGTAATTATTAAATTTCTCTCTAATTCAGAAAATAAGCCTAATAAATGAATTAAAGCTATAGAGATAGGATCATTCCTTTTGGTTGTATCTATTGCCCCGTCTAGCGTCTTAAAATCAATCTTATTTTCTCTAAGATATTCTAGAAAACTAATAATTTGACCTAAAGAACGCCCTAATCTATCAAGTTTCGTTACAACAACAGTATCGCCCTCTCTAATGTATGAAAGCAATTCAGAAAGTCTTTCTGAATTGCTTTCTCTCCTACCTGAATTTTTTCCTTGAAAAATTTTTTTGCAGCCTGCTTGTTCAAGGGCTTTTATTTGTTCGCTTAAATCTTGTTGATTGGTTGATACTCTTGCAAAGCCGATTAGTGCCATTATAAATCTTCCAAATAAAAAGTTAATGATTCTTCATTTTTCTAAAATAGTGAGTTGATAAAGATTGCAGTTAAGAGAATAAAGATCAGGAATAACCCAGTGCATAAAATCAGAAAAAGAATATATGGTATTCCCCATACTGTGCCAAACCAAGGGCTTGTTTTACCTTTATAAATTGGTGAAGTGTTATTTTTGTTCATAGTAATCTTGTTCAAAAGTTAAAAATTACGTTTTCTCAATAAAT
This sequence comes from [Haemophilus] felis, assembly GCA_002015125.1. Taxonomy (GTDB): domain Bacteria; phylum Pseudomonadota; class Gammaproteobacteria; order Enterobacterales; family Pasteurellaceae; genus Pasteurella; species Pasteurella felis. The sequence continues at coordinate 4,365 of MUYB01000036.1, read as the reverse complement.
GCCCTAAGCTATTTATATATCCATCATTTTTAAGTTCTAGTGGCTCAAACTCTTCAAAATCCTTTCCATTTTGAAGTTTATATAAATGAGAGAAATATTTGTCTCTTATATCAAAGTGTCCAATCAGCCAAAATTCCTTTTCTTTTATTTGAGGATATTCTTCGATAAGTAAATTTGAATCTTCTCTAAACTCGTCCCAGTGCTTTACTAGATCTCTAATAAAGTGAAAGTCTTGTTTAGTTTTTCCGCCTAGTAAACGGATTAAGAAATCTCTCATAACATTTATATTCCTATGTTCAAAAGTTAATAGTTAATCTCTTTAATGGCTAACACCTTATATTTCAGATAACCATATTCAATATAGCGTAGTTAATGATCAAATATAAGTTTTGCGTATAGTCCAAACTTTTCTATAATAAGATTATTCAAACTCTCTCTTATTTTATCTTTATCATTCTCTAAAAGAATATGACCTGAAGTTAAATAAACTTGCAACTCATAAAATGATTCAGAAAAGAAATTAAATGACACGGAAATATCAATAATATCTCCATTCTCATAGAACGCATAATTTTCTATCTCATTTTTAATAAAATCCATAAGCTCAAAGAATCTTTTGGGAAAGACTACTTTTCCATCAGATTCTAATTCATTAACATAAAGAACTGGTAGTTCTTCTAATAATGTTTTTGGATATAGTATATTAGCTTCCATTTTTCTCTTGTTCAAAAGTTAATAGTTAATCTTTTTTATGCTGTTTCAAAAATTCAGCGAATTGTTTGTTGAAGCGTTTTTCTTTCCAATCTCTCCAGAATTGATAACCAAAGAAAACTAATACTTGAATGATGATAATTTCTAATACCGTTATTAAAAGATTGTTGTCCATATTTTCTCCTATTCAAAAGTTAATAGTTTTGATTGGTTATAATACACCTATTGCAAAAGTATGCAAGTGATATTTTTGAATATAGTCAAATTTATTTTTATAGTTTTGAAATGTTTTGGGGCTTCCCCTATGCGTTGCAT
>MUYB01000036.1:0-2993 GCA_002015125.1 [Haemophilus] felis | reverse complement strand
CAACAAAAGGGAAGCCTGAAACAAGGCGAAAATAAAATAATTTAATCTTATGAGGATTTAAAAAATGAACGATTCAGAATTACAAAGTTATGCCTATTCTTTAATAGTAGCTTTTGAAACTAAAAGAAAAATGCAGGCAAGACCGCACACGGTCAAACAGATAAGAGTTATAAACTCTTATATAAGGGCTTATTTAAAGGCTAAAAAATCAGGTATTTTAGACGCTCTCAACGTGATAAAAGATTCTGAAACTGTTAATCAAAGAATTTTACAATTAGCTTAAAAAAAGCCCCTAGAAATAGGGGCTTTTTTATGCCTGAAAATTTGCCGTTGCAAGATAAAAACCCATTGAGGGCTTTTATCTTGCAGCAGGCAAAGCCTGCTAGGTCATTTGCTTTTCGGTTTTATGGCGTATTTTTGAAAATGTGACTCCATAGACTCCAATAACTTTTTATTGTGTTCTTGGTTGATTTTATCCGTGTAAATCTTGATTAAACCCCATAAAACAACTAAAAACAAAATGGATAAAACCCCTTTAATTGCGATTGAGTTATTATCTAAATAAAGTATTTGATAAAAAATAGCAGATAAAAATACAGATAAAAAATAGCCTGCTTTTTTCATCTTGTAGCAAATCCAACTTAAAAGCAGAGCAGAGCCAACGCAAGCGAGGTTTAAAATGAGTAATAATAAGGTCATTTTAGCCCCCGTTTAACGTGTTTTGAGTTCATTGTCTATTGCTTCTATAATGGTAGATTCTACTTTTTCAGCTTCTTTGCTTGGTAAAATCTTTCTTACTTTCTCAAAACCTTTAAATAAGCCCATTTGATAGGCTTGCTCTCTTCTTACTGTAGAATCTTTGCCATTATGCACCGTATAAAGCGTTAAACCTGCGATAGCAATATTTACCAATAGGAAGAAGAACATCAAAGCGTTAAACGCACTTTTATCAGTTCTTGGGGATTCTACTGTTTTAGGGCTTGTCTTGGCTTCAATTTCTGAAAATTCAGCTTTAATTTCAGCCATTTTTTTATCAATAAAGGTATTAAAACTTGTAATAATCTGATTGTTTACATCAATAGCCTGATTATTAAAACTTGTCTTAAATTCGGAAACGTCTTTATCTAATGCTTCGCCTAGTGTTTTAATACCTTCGCTTAATTGCTCTAATTTATCATCTATTGTATAGCTTATTTGTTTAGGTATGCTATTCAAGGATTTTGTGATCATTAGGGCGTAGTAGTCCATTACGCTTTTTTGCGACAAAATTACAGCAAAAATAGGGTCATCTTCGCTTAATCTGATTCTAAGTTTATCAAAACTATCTAAAATCACGTTTCGGATCAAAACATTAAACTGCTCATCATCAAGAGCAAATTTTTCTTTGATTTCTTCCTTTTTGGCTTCAATCGCTTGATTAAGCGTTTCCAATTCCGCTTGCTCTTTTGTTTCTGTTGTTGTTTCTTCTGTTGTCATTTTTACGCTCTCTTTTTTTGGGGCTTCCCCTATGCGTTGCATAGGGGCGGGCTATATTTTTAGGCTTCATTCTGCGGCATTATGCCTTGATTCAGCTCTAAAAACTCAACCTTAAAATGTAGCCAAAATGCAGGGCATTTTTTTCGGCCACATTTTAAGTTTTCGCCATTCGGTAACTATCCCTAAGCCAATTTAAAAAGAACGTGCAAAAGCACGTTCTTTTGGGGTTATTCGTTGGATTCGCTTTTAGGCTCAACATCATAGAGTTGATCTAATTGCTCATATACTTCATTAAAAACTTTCTTTATGCGGTTTTTTGACATCAAACCAAATTCACTACTTTTTTGAGCTTCATCATTGGTTAATCTTGCTTTAGTTAGTTTTTCCAAATCATCATTAAAAGCGTCTGAATTGCGATTTATGATAGTGATTATTCCTGCGGTTTTATCACTTACTAAATCTTTGATTTCTTCAGGGATATTTACAGCCCCCTGAAATTCGTTTAGCCAAATCACTAATTTAACGTTTTTAGCGTTATCTAATAATTCATATAAACTTACTAAACCTTGTAATGTGTCTGCTTGGGATTGACCGCCTACAATGACAGTATGAATATATACAGGGCGTTTTAAGTCATCAAATAATGAAATAATATCGTTATCATTGATGTATTTCATCATTGGAACGAAAGTAGAAGCCCCATTGTCAATTACAAAAGTAGTTTTTTGTTCATTGATAATTGCTTCAAAAATTGCATCAAATTTAGACTGAATAATTGCACCATCTTTTAAAATCTCAAGCGGTACAGCACCAATCTTTTTAATGTTTGCAAAAGAACTATTTACAGGGTCAGTATCTGCTCCGTTTAATTTAATTTTCTTATAATCCAAAAAATATTGAGCAAGCATAGAAGATAAAAAAGATTTACCTACACCGCCTTTACCTTGTAATACGATATTTACGCTATTTGTTTTCATTTAAAGCCTCTTTTTGTTTTTTTCGCATAAGTAATTGTTTTACCCTTTCATCAACAGCTTTGGGATCGCTTCTGTTGTCGTGAATAGGTGTCTCTTCTTTTTTAGCTAAAAAGCTAAAAACATTTACAGAATTATTCTGTGTTTCATTATTTGCTTGTAATTCTTCCTTTCGTTCTTCCTCCTGATTATTAAATATGTGGTTTGGGTTTTTAGATAATTTGTTTTTCGCTCTATAAAATAAATTCCTTAAATGAGAATAACTAACATCATTTTTGGGGAATATAATAGAGTGAATTAAACTTAATGATATTCCTTTATTCATACAATCATTGATTAAAGGAAAATGTTTGTTGATGATAGACTGCAATATACCTCTAAAATTGATTCTTTCTTCAAGATCTTTTTTTAAGGGTGTAAGCATACTTTCTAGCTCAGATTTATTCATCTTTACCTCTCTTTTTACTAATAAGTAGTTTAATTTCATAAAAAAATCTTGTCAATAGCAAAAAATAATAATTTTGCTTACAGTTTGCTATCACA